>NZ_JBEULY010000001.1:0-799514 GCF_040578655.1 Phytobacter sp. RSE-02
CCGGAGTGGACGCATCACTGGTGTTCGGGTTGTCATGCCAATGGCACTGCCCGGTAGCTACATGCGGAAGAGATAAGTGCTGAAAGCATCTAAGCACGAAACTTGCCCCGAGATGAGTTCTCCCTTGGACTTTAAGTCCACTAAAGGAACGTTAAAGACGATGACGTTGATAGGCCGGGTGTGTAAGCGCAGCGATGCGTTGAGCTAACCGGTACTAATGAACCGTGAGGCTTAACCTTACAACGCCGAAGATGTTTTGGCGGATTGAGACGATTTTCAGCTTGGATTCAGAGTCCGAAGGATTTTGCGCTGAGACAAGGCGGCAAACGAGGCGATGGAAGGAGCATACAAAAGTATGTGACTGACACTCGCGAGAGCAGCCAACGCAGTATGAGCGCAAAAGACACAGGACGAGCACAAAGAATTTGCCTGGCGGCTTTAGCGCGGTGGTCCCACCTGACCCCATGCCGAACTCAGAAGTGAAACGCCGTAGCGCCGATGGTAGTGTGGGGTCTCCCCATGTGAGAGTAGGGAACTGCCAGGCATCAAATTAAAAGACCTGCACCAGTCTTCGGGGCAGTTCGCTACTCGACAGAGAGTAGGACAAAAGCGAGAGCTTTTGAACGTTGCGCAGCAACGGCCCGAAGGGTGAATCACAACGTGATTCATAAACTGCCAGGCATCAAATAAGTAAGAAGCTCATCCTCACGGATGGGCTTTTTGCGTTTTTATCCCCTGAAAACGATTTCCGATAATTTTCCTTCTCTGCAGCCTGTATAGCATTGCCTTTTAAATAGCCTATCCTTATCCATTCGAGATGTTTAAGGAGACGATAGTTGACCAGCCATTCCTTCAATTACCAGCAAGATTTCGCCAGCATTAATTTTCGTGATCATCCTGAGTGCTATCAGGTGGGACGTGGTGAACAAGGCGTTTTGTTGGTTGAGCCCTATAAGAGTGAAATCCTTCCCTGGTGGCGTTACAAAGATCCTGAATCCGCCACAACATCAGCTGAAAAAATTTACCAATTATTCGAAACCTATCGAGAGCAAAATGACTTTGTTGGCATGGATATGGCCCGCAAATTTATACAAATGGGGTATACCCGCGCCCGGCGTTACGCCAACTATAAAGGGGGTAAAAAGTATGCTGAGGACGGTAGCATTCAGCAAAGAGAAAATGACCCGGTAAAAGCAGCCGCAGCGGCGATCTTTAAAAAATGGTGGGATAAGATCCGCCAGGATAAAGATTATCTCCGACGCAAGCGCGAACATATCACACGCTGGGGTTAAGCGCATTCTTAGGCTAACATTCTGAAATGATAGCAGGCAAATCATTAACACTGTATTAACTTTTTACCCCGGCGTAATCTGATTTATATAAAAAATCGAAGATGTCCAATCAAAGGGGGAAATATGGCAGATGTCACCACTCGTCCTGAGCATAAAACAACCGATTTGACCGATGTACGTCGCAGAGTGTGGGCAATCGTTGGTGCGTCATCGGGAAATCTGGTGGAGTGGTTTGATTTCTATGTTTATTCATTCTGTTCGCTCTACTTTGCTCACATCTTTTTCCCTGCCGGAAATACAACGACCCAGCTACTTCAGACGGCAGGCATTTTCGCCGCCGGATTTCTCATGCGTCCGATTGGCGGCTGGCTGTTCGGGCGTATTGCTGATAGGCATGGGCGCAAAAAGTCGATGTTGATATCAGTATGCATGATGTGTCTGGGATCTCTGGTGATCGCTTGCTTACCGGGCTATGAAAGCATTGGTACGTGGGCCCCGGCATTGTTATTACTGGCAAGACTGTTCCAGGGGTTATCCGTGGGTGGCGAATACGGCACCAGTGCAACTTATATGAGTGAGATTGCCGTTGAAGGACGTAAAGGGTTTTATGCTTCTTTCCAGTACGTAACTTTGATTGGGGGTCAATTGCTGGCGCTTCTCGTGGTCGTTGTTCTTCAGCAGATCCTTGATGATGCTGAGTTACGTGCATGGGGCTGGCGTATTCCCTTTGCAATTGGCGCCGCACTGGCTGTAGTCGCGCTCTGGTTGCGTCGTCAACTGGATGAAACATCGAAAAAAGAGGTACGAGTATTAAAAGAGGCTGGGTCGCTTAAAGGGTTATGGCGTAATCGCCGGGCGTTTGTGATGGTGCTCGGCTTTACCGCAGGCGGTTCACTGAGCTTCTACACCTTCACGACATATATGCAAAAATATCTGGTTAACACGACCGGTATGCATGCCAATGTGGCCAGCATTGTGATGACCGTGGCGTTATTTGTTTTTATACTTATTCAGCCCCTGATAGGTGCCTTATCCGATCGCATTGGTCGCCGTGCTTCCATGCTCTGTTTTGGTGGGCTGGGGACGCTCTTCACGCTACCTATTTTAAGTGCGCTACAGTATGTCTCATCACCCTATGCCGCCTTTGCATTAGTGATGACGGCACTGCTCATCGTGAGTTTCTATACATCAATAAGCGGTATCCTGAAAGCCGAAATGTTCCCGGCACAGGTCCGTGCGCTGGGCGTGGGCTTATCTTACGCCGTTGCCAATGCGTTATTCGGCGGGTCGGCTGAGTACGTTGCGCTGTCGCTGAAATCGGCAGGTATCGAGACGGCCTTCTTTTGGTATGTCACTGCGTTTTGCGCACTGGCATTTATCGTTTCGTTGATGCTACACCGGAAAGGTAAAGGTATTCGTCTTTAGTGATTGGCTAGCTGCCAGACGGCGTAACCCGTGGTAGCGCCTGCAACATCCCAGGCAAAATCTTTCCAGCTCCAGCCGCTTCCTGCCGGGCGGCTGTCCCAAAACTCTTTTGATGCGCCAAGGCTAACAGAAAACATCAGGCCATAAACGGCACTGCGATCGCGACTAATTCCCTGATGTTGTGCATACTCGTTGCCCGCAGCGGAGAGCATGGCAGAAGCAATAAAATGCTGTGCTTTATCCTGCCCGCTCCATTGGTCATTTGCCATGTGCGCGCATCCGGTTAAACACAGTACACTCGTCAATATTAAGCATCGCATCATAGAGGAACCTGAAAAAAAAGCCCCATCAAATGACGGGGCCGGGTGTTACAGAATGCGGCTGATAAGTTTATCGATACGAATTCGACGTAAGCGGCGAATGAGCTTGCGTACTTTTACCGGATAGTCGGCGATACTTTGCAGATCGCGATAATGGTTAACTACCGTGGTATGGGTACGGATAAGATCCAGCTCTTTGTCACGCTGAGCCGCTAATTGATGTTTCGGGTCGTGGATCAGAATGGCATTTTCCAGATCCAGGCGCCAGGCACGCGGATTAAGGTTATTCCCCGTCAGCAGCACCCATTCGTCATCAACCCACATCCCTTTCAAGTGATAGCTGTTGTCGTCGTCTTTCCACAAGCGCACGACCAATTGATCGGTATTGACGTAATACTGCAGACGGCTCAGGAAACGGCGCAGGTTAATTTCATACAAATAAGGCAGGGCGCCAATAATTTTAAACGGTTGATCTTCTGGAATAAAAAAGTCATTAGCCGTTTTATCGCCAACGATAATTTCGACTTTTTTGCCTTCACGCAGGAGCTGAATAATATTGCGTACCAGCACAGCTGGCAGGTTGAAATAAGGTGTGCAGATAACCAGCTTCTCTTCCGCACAGGGCATCAAATGGAAAATGGTCTTATTCAGCAGGCTGGTTTTTCCAAGTCCAACTAATGGCGTAACCGAAAGCTGATCGTTATCGGCATCGCCCTCAAAATGATAGGCCGCGTCGCGTAATTCCTGACGATACAGACGAATATCATTTTTGATTTCAGGGCTTTTAGGACGTTGCGCGTTGTCGAGACGATTTACGCCGCGCCCTTCAATCAGGTTTTGTTTGACCCAGCCCAGCATGATATCGGCCATTTTGGGATTGCGGATAAGCTGGTAGCGGTCGTAGCGGTATTTATCGTGTTGGTGGAGATAGACATCGTTCAGGCTCGCGCCGCTATACAGCACGCTATCGTCGATAATGAAGCCTTTAAAATGCAGTACGCCAAGCGCTTCACGGGTATTGACTGGCACGCCGTAAACGGGAATATCAATGCCTGGGTTTTCCTGCGCCATACGGCAATACCAGTCGGCATTGGTGTTGGATGCTGCCGCGCCAATACGACCACGCTGTGCCCGGTGCCAGTCGACGAGCACGCAGATTTCAAGCTCAGGGCGCTGACGTTTGGCGTCATAGAGGGCGTTCAGGATACCTTTACCGCCATCATCCTGCTCAAGATAAAGAGCGATGATGCAGATACGGCGTGTTGCGCTGGCAATTTTTTCCAGCAATGTCTCCCTGAAAATAGCGGGAGAGTAGAAAAACTCTACATCATCAACTGATTGGGAAAGCTTGGGTAGTTGGGCAAGGTGTTGTTGATGTTTATTACGCTTAAATTTTGACAACATCACAGTGCGTTTCTTCTCTGTTTATTGAAAGGGCTTCTGTCCGATAACCCCGACAGAAGCGGACAATGATAACACCAGTACCTGTGAAAGTGGTCAACATTTCCAGTACCTTACTCAGGATTCACCGGTCTGCTTCAGATTCAGGGACAATCCAACGATCCCGTCCTCAAGCTGAATGTCGACCTCGAATCCCAGTTTACGCGCCAGAGTCACCATGCCGCGATTGTTTGGCATAGTAATACCATTCAAACGCTTAAGTCCGTGATCCCGAGTGTAACTGATGAGCTTTTCCAGTAACCGTCGCCCAAGACCCAATCCTTTCAAATCGGAACGAACCAACACAGCGAATTCGGCATCAATGTTATCCGGGTCAGAGATGGCGCGGGTTACGCCAAGGATCTCATCCTTTCCTTCTACCTGACGCACTGCAACAAATGCCATTTCCCGATCGTAGTCGATCTGCGTCATATTCGCTAAATCATCATGGGTAAATTCGTTGATCTCGCTGAAATAGCGGTAGTACAAATCTTCCTTTGTTACCCTGGCGATGAACGCCTGTAGCTGCGGTTCATCCTCAGGAAGAATAGGGCGGAAAAGCGTGGTCTCGCCGTTTTTTAGCTCAACGGTCTCTTCTAGCTGCTGCGGATAGGGGCGAACCGCGAGACGACTTTCACCGTTGCCGCTAAACGCCCCGACCGTGAGGGTGACATCAAGTGCGGTGAATTCATTGCCGGAGGCAAGCAGAGGATGAATGTCCAGGCGCTGAATTTCCGGACAGTGCACAATAAGGTTTGAGACCTGCACCAGGAATTGACTTAGCCCGGCGATATCCAGTGTGCGCAGTGCGCTACGCCCGCGGATCTTCTTATTTTTAATGGCCTGGATAACCAGATAACGCGCCAGATTCATATTCAGCGGTGGTAGCGCAACGGCGGCCTGCTCTTGCGCGCGCCACTCGACGCCGCCTTCTCCCAACATGATAAGCGGACCGAACACCGGATCGGATTCGACGACCACACGAAGTTCCTGTGCGCCGGCACGGTTTGCCATGCTTTGTACCTGCAAGCCGTGAACACGCGCCTGCGGCCAGTTCATTTTGACGCGGTCGATAATCGCATCTGCAGCCTGTTGGACCTCTGCCGCGGTGCGCAGGTAAAGCATAACCCCCTGGACCTCAGATTTATGCGGAATATCCGGCGAGCGTAATTTTAGCGCTACGGGGTAACCAATCTGTTCGGCAATATGTACCGCTTCGGCGCTATCACCAGCAATCCATGTCGGCAGTGTCTGGATACCCCAGGCGCTGAGTATCGGCTGCACTTCATGAGTATCAAGCGTGGTTGCCCCTTCTGTTATCGCCTGTTGCAGTAACTGATGGGCTTCGGCCGTATTGGCCGTCAGGTGAGTAGGTAAGGCGGGTGTTTCACGTAATTGCTTCTGGTTACGCCGGTACTCGACCATATGCATAAATGCGGTGATCGTCCCTTCGGGCGTACGGTAGGTCGGCAGGCTCGCTTCGCTGAATAACCGTCGCGCTTCCTGGGAAGAATACTCGCCACACCAGTTTGTCAGCACCGTAACGTATTTACCGCGCGGATGTTTTTTCAGCGCCTCAATGAGCGCCAGCGCGCTCTCTCTGCCGGGGGCGGCGGCGCTCGGAGAATGAATAACCATCAGCGCATCAAAATCCTGGCTGTCGAGCAGGATCTCAAGCGCGGTGGTGTAGCGATCATTGCTGGCATCATCGCGTAAATCCAGCGGATTACCCACATTGACATAATCGGGTAATCCATTGCGAAGCCTTGCCAGCGTATCGTCACTCAACTTTGCCAGTTTGCCATTACGTGACCACAGCTGATCGAGCGCCAGTGCGGCAGGGGCGGCACCGTTACTGATGATCATCAGCCGGTCGCCGCGAAGCGGACGCATGTGACTGAGCGTTTCGACGGCGGAAAACAGTTCGTGGGTATCTTGCACACGCAGCAGACCGGCACGCTGAATGGCGGCATCCCACGCCGGATCCAGCCCGGCACGGGTTTGTAAAAGCCGCTGGGCTTCGGGGCTACGGCCACTCTTGATAACCAGAATGGGTTTATTGCGTGACGCGCTGCGAGCCGCCGAGACGAACCGGCGCGCGTCGCTTAAATGTTCGAGATAGAGCAGAATGGCGCTGGTTTTGGTATCACGTGCCAGGAAGTCCAGCAGTTCATCGACGTCGATATCCAGGCTGTCACCCAGCGCAATAAAATAGGAAAACCCCATCTCACGTTGCTGAGCCCAGTCCAGGATGGTGTTGGAGACGGCGGCGGATTGCGAAATAAATGCAAGCTTGCCACGGGTAATCGGTACCGGGGAAAAGCTGGCATTAAGACCCTGCCAGGGCGCGAGTAACCCCATACTGTTTGGCCCGAGCAGGCGCATCTGGTAACGCCCTGCACAGTTCAGCAGTTCGGCGTGTTGCTCAGGGGTGGCAGAAAGAATAATGCAAGTTTTACAGCCCTTCTTGCCAAGCTCTTCCAGCAAAGGCAGATTACGTTTTGCATTGGTACAGAGCACGGCGAGGTCCGGCACATAGGGCAGGCTGGCGATATCGGGCCAGGCCAGTACACCAAGTACGGCTTTGTACGCGGGTGTCACGGGTAAAACCGGCCCGGCAAAACCGCCAGCCAGAAGATTGCGCATCATCAGGAAACCGGCGCGATCCGGTTTCATTGATGCCCCGATCACGGCGATCGACTTGGGACGTAACAACGCTTCCAGCCCACGTTGGCTCATACCGGCCTCCAGTAAAGAGTGACCTGATGATTTTAAACGTTTTCTGCTTCTTTTGCTGTGACGCTACGCTGATGATTCGCTTTACCCGCCAGGTAACGTTCGCGAAAGAGGGAAAAATGGGCGCCCAGACTTTTCGCGGCAGCTTGATCGCCTGCTAAATCGAGAAGCGCAATCGCGACTTCGGCGGTGCAGTACTGATCGTCGGCATGCGACTCGCGCAGACGATAGGCTGAAATCCGTGACAGATCGACAGAGATAACCGGCAGGGCGTCCAGATAGGGACTTTTGCGAAACATTTTGCGTGCTTCGGTCCAGGTCCCATCCAGCATGATAAATAGCGGCGGTTTTCCACAGGGCGGTGCGGATAATACCTGCCGTTCGTTTCCTGCATAGGATGCGGGAAAGACGACCATCGGCTGATAGTCTTCGCTGTTGCATAAATCAATAAGCGCCTGGGGTGGCTCAGTACGTGACCAGAGAAACGCCGTTGTGTCAGGCAGAATATCGGCGATAAGTCTGCCAGTATTGCTGGGCTTCATGGGTTCCGTATCGAACATCACCAGGCAGAACCGGCTGCGGGCCGTACTGGGTTGCAAGGTGTCGCACAGGCACTGTTGTTTTGGCAGCAGGCAGCGCTGGCAGCGAATAACGCGATTGCCTCGGGCGAGGAAAGGGCGAGTGGAACGAGCAATACGCATTGCCCGGAGCGTGAGTACGGCGTTATCAGTCATGAGAATCGCGTGAAAAACGCCATTGTCGCAGAGCTGAAAACGGGGCACAAGATGTGCCCCGCCAGGATTAGAGAGATTCGTTAAGCCAGCTATTAAAAGGGGCTTTGGGAACGGCGCCGCTTAAGATGTCGACAACCTCGCCATTTTTGAACAACATAATGGTTGGGATGCTGCGGATACGAAAGCGTGCGCTGAGTTCGCGTTCGGCTTCGGTGTTCACTTTGATGAAGCGAACTTTGCCGCTACGCTCTTCCGCCACGTCTTCAAAAATCGGCGCGAAGCTACGGCACGGACCACACCAGGGTGCCCAGAAATCGACAACGACCGGCAGGTCATCTTTCAGCAGTTTATCCAGTGTTTCGCCAGTGGCGTTAATCACATCGCCGTCGAACAGCTCATGTCCACAGCGTCCGCATTTTGCGACATCGCTAATGCGCGCTTCGGGGATGCGGTTAAGCGCCTGGCAGCTTGCACATACGGTATTCATAACTAACCTCGGGAGAGCAGTGGTACAGAGTGGCACAAGGCCGATATGTTTCTAATATGTTACATATTATTGATGAAGTGGTTTTAAACGACAACGCGTTTTATTCAATGAGTACAATAGTCGATAGCTTTTGAACGAATTAATGGCTAAGCGCCGACACATCAGGTAATCTGCGCGCTCGCGCAGCGCTGGTGGAGAAAAGCATGAACGATGAACTGAAAAACAAAAGCGGCAAAGTCAAAGTGATGTATGTCCGCAGTGATGATGATTCCGATAAACGCAGCCAAAACCCGCGTACCGGGAAAGGGCCTGCTCGTAGCGGATCGTCTCGTGCCGATGCTGGCCGTCGCCCCGCTCGCGAAGAGAAAAACAGTGGCCGCCGTCCTGCTCGCGAAGAGCGAAGCAATGATCGTGGTCGCGACCGTGACCGTCCACAGAGTGATTCCCCGTGGCGTACCGTTTCCCGCGCGCCGGGTGACGAGACGCCAACAAAGCCGGATCACGGCGGTATCAGCGGTAAAAGCTTTATCGATCCGGAAGTACTGCGTCGTCAGCGTGCGGAAGAGACCCGCGTTTATGGCGAGAATGCCTGTCAGGCACTGTTTGCCAGCCGTCCTGACTGCATCGTGCGCGCCTGGTTTGTTCAGAGCGTAACCCCGCGCTTTAAAGAAGCACTGCGCTGGATGGCGGCTAACCGCAAAGCCTACCATGTGGTTGATGAGGCTGAGCTGGCAAAAGCGTCCGGTACTGAACATCACGGTGGCGTTTGCTTCCTGATCAAAAAACGTAACGGTACCAGTGTTGAGCAGTGGGTGGCACAGGCCGGCGCCGAAGATTGCGTTCTGGCGCTGGAAGATGTGGGTAACCCGCATAACCTGGGTGCGATGATGCGCAGTTGCGCGCATTTCGGCGTGAAAGGCGTTCTGTTGCAGGATGCGGCCGTTATCGAATCCGGGGCGGCAGTTCGTACGGCGGAAGGCGGTGCGGAGCACGTGCAGGCCATTACGGGTGATAGCGTTCTCGAGGCGCTGGATGCTTTCCGCAAAGCCGGTTATGCCATTGTGACCACTTCCAGCCATAAAGGTACGCCGTTGTTTAGCGCCACGTTGCCGAAGAAAATGGTGCTGGTGCTGGGTCAGGAGCGTGACGGTCTTTCCGATGCTGCGCTAGATAACGCGGATCTGAGCATCTCGATTAACGGCACCAACAACGTTGAGAGTCTCAACGTGTCTGTAGCAACGGGTGTGTTGCTGGCAGAATGGTGGCGTCAAAACAAAGCCTGATAAAACCACGATCAGCATGCCTTCACGGCATGCTGATTTCTTCTCTCCTCTGTCTGTTCGCTTTATCCCCAGAGCAGATGCATCATCAAAATGAATGCTTCCATAACCCATGCTGATTGCACCAACTGTATGCGGTGAATCCTCGTTTACAGTTAAATTTGCATCGGCTGCCTTTACAGACCGGACGATCGCAGTAGACGTACGCATCGTTTTCGGCCAGTGCGAAGGTGGCTTCTGGCAGATCGCCAGGCCTGAGGAATTTAAACTGGCCACCCTGAAAGGTATAAACGTAGATCCACAGCAGGCGGTGATCGTCTGTCATCGGATGTGGCGTTATACCGATATTCACCGTCAGGGTATTTGATTCAAAGCCGCCGGAAATCGTCATCTGCGGCAGGTGGTCTTCTGCCAGTGCATCGTTTGTATTCTGCGGGGTTAATGCACTCAGCGTTTCGTCACAACAGCGTAGTTGTGTCTCGCCGCCGTTGTTATTAATGGTCACAAGAAATTGTCCGCACCGGGGACAGTGATAAAACGTAGGCTCCCCCTGGATAAAAGACGGCTTGGTGCTGTTTTTTATTCGTGTCGATGTTTTCGGCTGTGTTCTGCCGGAAAGGTTATTGTTAATAAGCACATTGGTATCCTTATTTGGATATGGCCTCGTCGAGTGCCGGGGATGCGTTTTCTCGGGAGGCAAGGGCCAGGCGCTGAACGATATCTTTGCGTAACATGAACTTTTTGACTTTCCCGGAGGCCGTTCGCGGTAAATTGTCGACCACCACCAGGTGCTCCGGATATTTATATTTAGCGATGCGTTTATGAGTAAAGAAACGGATGATGTCAGCCAGTACCAGAGGTTGTTCTTTATGGGTCAGTACTACATAGGCACATGAACGTTCTCCCAGCCGCTGATCTGGCATCGCGACGACGGCGGCGTCTCGAATATCTGGATGTTGCAACAGAATATCTTCCACTTCCCGGCTACTGATATTTTCACCGCCGCGAACAATAATGTCTTTTTTTCGCCCGGTAATTTTAAGATACCCTGCCTTGTCGACCCGGCAATAATCCCCGCTGTAATACCAGCCTTCATCATCAAGTGCCTGTGCCGTTAATTCCGGTTCATCGAAATAGCCGACAAACACATTGGGGCCGCGAGAAGCCTCTTCACCTTCGGTATATTCCGGCAGAGTGTTTCTCTTTTTATCGACGACTCTGATCTCCACTCCGTTCACCGCCGCTCCGTCCGTATTCACCTGGCGAATAAGCGAGTCTTCGGGACGGACGATGGCATGTGGCGCACTCTCCGTACTGCCATATACCCCCAGCAATGGAACTCCGGCTTTGTGGTAATCACGCACCAGTTTGCCCGGAATGGTGGTTCCGCCGCACAGAAAAAAGCGCAAAGAAGAGATATCGCACTGGCGGGCCTGCATCGCCTTAAGCAGGTCGCACGCAAACGGTGTTGCCCCCATAATGCAGGTGCATTTTTCCCGTTCAATGATCTCAAGGCACTGCTCCGGATTAAAAATATCCAGCAATACGCTGCGGGCACCCATCATAAACGGGGCGGTTACCCCATGCATAAAACCCGTGGCGTGGGCGAGTGGTGCTGGCATCAGCATAATATCCGTGCTGTTCAAATTAAGCGTTGCGCAGTAGGCCCGTTCGCTGGCGATGATATTATTGTGCGTCAGCATTACCCCTTTAGGGTGGCCCTCTGTACCGGAAGTGAACAGCAGTGCGGCCAGGTCATCGCTTTTTGTCGCAATGGCCTGAGCTAATGGTGGCGTGTTTGCCAGTATCTGGTTCAAAGACAATTCGTGCCGGGCGGGCTCGAGCTTATCGACCGCAATCACCTTCTCCAGCCAGGGAAGCAGCGGGCGCAGCGCGGGCAGCATTTGAATGGGACGAACATTTTTAAAGCGCGTTGCGGTAAAGAGAATACGAGCCTGACATTTGTTCATGATCCATGCCAGTTCAGACTCCCGAAATGCCGGGAGCAGCGGCACGACGACGGCGCCACATTTGAGACAGGCAAGATAGATAACGGTAAACTCACACCAGCCGGGAAGTTGCAGGGCGACCCGATCACCCGGCTGGATACCGTTTTCCACAAGCCACGTCGCCAGTGCGCCTGCTGCGTTATCGAGTTCACGGTAGGTATATGCTGTGCCGTGGTTGTCGCTGACGGCGATTTTATCCGCCGACGCCTTTGCCGACAGATGCCAGTAATCCGCCAGCGTCGCGTCACCCCAGTATCCTTGCTGTCGATAACGCATTTTCAGCGCCTCGTTGATTTTCATGGTTGTCATTCCGTCGTTGTCCCTGGACATAACCTGGCCTAATGAGTTTTGGCGATAGCCCTTCGTTGCTTTTTGCAATACAGCGCCAGCGCACCTGCCACCAGAGGAAGCGGCAGAAACATAAAGACTTCACTGAATGTCCAGCCCGCCGCCAGCATGGCTGAACCCGCGCCTGCGCTGGTTATGGCACCCAGACGGCCAACTCCCGTCGCCCAGCTCACGCCGGTGGCCCGAATGGACGTTGGGTAAAAATGGGCGGCCAGCGCATAACAACCGGGACTGATACCATTGACGGTAAACCCGAGCATCAGAACCAGAACACATAGCACCGGCAGTGACGGGATATGCATCCCCAGAATCAGTGCACTGCAGGCGCCCCCCAGCAGGGTCAGAATGATGGCGCAATGTCTGCCCCAGCGGTCCATTTCAATGCCGATGCAGAAATTGCCCATCATGCCGCCAATCTGAAATACAGAACCCATGATGACGGCCTGTGACAGCGTCATCCCGGTGTCCCTGACCATCAGCGGCAGCCAGCTTGATAACAGATAGACACAGAACAAACCGGCAAACAGTGTTAGCCACAGCGCGAGGGTGCCAAAGGTGTATGGCGGATGCAGAAGCGATCTGGCAGTACTGGCATGTGCTTTTTGCGGCTCAGAGGTATAAAAATGGGTCTTTTCGTCGGCAATGCCGGGGACGAATTTATTCAGCAAGTGCGTCAGACGCTGTTTATTCGCGGGGTCTTGAACCAGATATTGCATCGATTCCGGCAGGTAACGTATCAGGATCAGCGCGAATATTAATGGTAATACTCCGCCGGTAATTAAGACGGAACGCCAGCCAAAGGTACCGAGTAATTGCTGGCTGAGCAGACCGCCCAATGCCGCACCGGTATTAAAACCGCAGTGGATCACGGTTGCCAGGCGCGAGCGATAACGCCAGGGGGCATACTCTGCCACCAGCGTGGTGATATTGGGCATCGCAGCCCCCAGCCCCAGGCCGGTAATAAAGCGAAAAAAGGTCAGGCTGGATAAATTCCACGACCACGCAGAAAGCAGGCTGCTTGCACCAAAAAATATGACAGAGCCAATGATGAGTTTTTTACGCCCATAGTGGTCAGCCAGCGGCCCGGAAATAAGTGAACCGGCAGCCAAACCAAATAAGCCGCTCATCATCACCGGACCTAACATATGGCGGGATATCTGCCAGTCATCGATCAAGGCCGGAGCAATAAAACCTATTGCGGTAACATCAAAGCCATCAATACCTAATACAAAGAACCCTAAAAAAACTATCAGCCACTGGCGTCGGCTAATCGGGTGCTTATCCAGAACGGTACTGATATCAATTTTTTCCTGAGTTGACATAAATCCTCCCCGCACGGGAGAGTGACGTTCACCACAAAGGGTGACGCGAGCGAAAGAGGGGATCAGCCAAAACGAAATTCAACGCCGAAGTTCCCCTGCGGATATTCCCATTTCTCTAATATTGTCCCTTCGCACAACACACGACATGTGCCACATTCCAGACAGCCGGCATAATCAAAATGGATATTTCCTGCCTCATCCTCGCGATATAGCCCGGCAGGGCAGGCAGTGATCAATTTACGAAATTGCGCTTTGTCAGGGTCGGCCACAAGAATAATATGTGGGTTAGTTTCATCCACTCTGAATTTGTTGACGCCCAGTTTCACATCGACATTTACGGTGCTCATAATGCGCGCCCTCCAGCGATGCCGTCTTTTAATAAATTCATTAACCCGACGCGTTTTCCCTGTTTCAATATCGTCTTCCAGAAGGGCGTCGGTTTGGCGCCATCCACAGTGAAAAGTTCGGACATGATATTGGCCGCCATCTGTGGGTATTGCGTAAAGAGGCGCGGGTTTTCCATCAGGCCAGGCAACTTGCGATAGTGCCGCATATCCTGCAAGACGCAGCTTTTCTCCAGCGCCTGCGCGTATTTTTCAAGTCGGGTATAGCTGAAATCATTACTCTCTTTTGCGGCAATGATGGTTTGCGCTGCGATATTCGCGGCCTCAATCGCCAGATCCATACCCCGCACGGTAAAGCCGAGGTTCAGGCACATCCCGGCGGCATCGCCCACGACCAGCACGCCATCGCCCGCCAGTTTTGGCAGCATCTCGATTCCGCCTTCTGGTACCAGATGAGCGGAATACTCGAGCAGCGTTCCCCCTTCGATAAGGGGGCGAACCGCAGGGTGCTGTTTAAAATCCTCCAGCATCTGCGGAACCGATTTTTGCGCTTTTTCAATGCCCCCCAGGCCGCACACCAGACCCAGTGAAATGGATTCACGGTTGGTATAGAGAAACCCTCCGCCCATTAAGCCATCCGACGGGGAACCGGCAAACAGCCAGGCCGCGCCTTCGTCACCCGTTACGCCAAAGCGGTCCTGAATGGTTTGGGCTGGCAGCGAAATGAGCTCTTTAACCCCGACGGCGTAATGATGAGGGTTCGATTTTTGTACCAGTCCAATTGAACGACCTAACAGTGAATTTACCCCGTCGGCCAGCACCACCACGTTTGCCTCAAGGACATCCTCCCCGGCCTGAACTCCGGTTATCCGCCCCTGCTGGCGGATTAACGCATCCACCCGCACGCCTGTGATGAACTGTGCGCCAACCGCTTCGGCTTGTTCCATCAACCAGCTATCGAATCCATGACGCAGAACTGTCCAGGACGCTTGTTCTGGGTTCGCATCGCGAGACGGCGCCTGATAATCCAGCGTGACGGCGCTGTCATTGGTCAGAAAAGAGATCTTCTCTTTGGTGATTTTTCGTTCAATGGGGGCACTTTGCGCAAAACCGGGGATGATCTTTTCCAGACTGTGGGCATAGAGCCGCCCACCTGTCATATTTTTACTGCCTGCGGTATCCCCCCGCTCAATGACCAGTACGTCCAGCCCGGCTTTCGCCATCACATACGCGGCGGTGCATCCCGCCACTCCGGCCCCCACGATAATCGCGTCAAATTTTTCGTCCGCCATACTTTTACTCCATTGCCGCCATAAAGACTGGCGGCTTGCGTCTTATCGTTTTAATAATTCCGTTAACAGGGGGACGACCTTATAGATATCGCCCACCAGACCATAATCGGCGTACTGGAAAATCGGCGCGTTTTTATCTTTGTTAACGGCGATAATGGTTTTGGCGCCATTGCCACCGACCATATGCTGGATCTGCCCGGAAATGCCCAGGGCGAGATAGATATCGGATTTCAGCAGCACGCCGGAAACGCCAACGTAACGTTCGCGATCCATCCAGTGTTCGCCTTCGGCAATCGGACGCGAACAGCCCACTTCGGCATCCAGCACAGAGGCCAGATCCCAGACCATTTGCAGATCCTCTTTCGCCAGTAGGCCACGGCCAATACCGATGACACGGCGCGCTTTGCCAAGGTCGACGTTACTGGCCGTTTTTGACCGCCGTTCACGACAGAGAATTTCATTGGCGGGTGGGATGTAATCCACCTGAGTGAGTGGGGGAGTAGCGGCGTTTACTTCGGCCAACGGCTCATAAACACCGCTCGCCAGCGTGATGACGGCGACAGGGGTATTCACTTTTTCACGCCCAAATGCCAGCCCGCCATACATGCGATGTTCGGCGTACAGGTCGTCGCCGTTGCGTTCCAGCAGGGTCACGTCATTCACCAGCGCGGATTGCAGCAGCACGCTGAGTTTTGCCGCCAGGCCTTTGCCACGGCGTGTCGCGGCCAGCAGGATCAGCGTTTTGCCGTCTTCTTTTCTGATAAGAGAGGCGAATGTTTCCGCATAGTTTTCGACGCGCTGCTTATCGGTTTTGCCACACAGCAAACAGACCGCGTCTGCCTGTTTAACCTCAGTGACATCGCGCTCATCCCATATCACTGCGTTAACGTGTTCACCCAGTTGCCGTGCGCCAGCGAGCAGATCTGCATAGCGATCGGCACTGTCGCTGAATACCCAAACATTATTGATTTTGCCCATGATGCTTCTCCGCTGCCCTTAGCTCAACGCGTTGGTCAGATAATCACGCAGGCGAGAGACCTCTTCCTGCCCGTCGCCTTCAATGATGATGTGTTTGCGTTCTGTCTGTTGCGGCGCGTAGACGCCAGCTAATTCAGTCCGCGCTGAATCCGGTGCCCAGTCAATGTCACCCGCGCTCCATTGGGTGACGCTTTTCTTCCCGGCGCCGAGGATGGCTTTCATCGAGGGGATGCGTGGCAGGTTGATATCCGATGAGACGCACAGTACCGCCGGGAGTGGCACATCCAGCACTTCTATTTCATTTTCCAGCGTGCGCTCAACGGTGACGAAGCCCTCTTTGAGTTCAATTTTGCTGACGCCGTTCACCGCCGGGAGCTGCAATATTGCACCGACCAGCAGCCCGGTTTGCTGGGCGTACATATCGCCGGAACCTTCGCCACAGATCAGCAGGTCGAAGGCGATTTTCTGGCTCGCGGCAGCAATAGCGCGTGCGGTGTCATAGGGCAGGGAACTGGCCAGACGATCATCGCGAACCAGGTAAAGCGCATTGGGACCACGTGAAAGGGCGTCTTTACGCAATTTGGCGTTATCGAGCGCTTTTCCCCCTACGCTCAGGGCTACCACTTCATGGTTTTCCCCCGCGAGCTGAACGGCGGCCTCAATCGCATTGAGATCAAAGGGGCTGATTTTTTCCCCGGCCTTGTCTGTCGCCAGGGTTCTGTCAGCCGTGATAACGATATCCTGTTCCTCAGGAACCAGTTTGTAGCAGGCAATAAATCTCATGGCATATCCTATTATTTTTCATACTGTTTCAGGATCTGGCGAGCGGAGATGTAAACCATAATCTCGTCGGTGCCGCCGCCAATGCGGTTTACGCGGGTGTCGCGCCAGAAGCGGGATACGCGGCTGTCATCGGTGTAGCCGAGCCCGCCCAGAATTTGCATCGCATCGTCAATCACCTCGCAGGCCGACTGAGCGCAGTACAACTTGCACATCGGGGCGGACAGACGCATCGATAAATCGTTGTCGCACTCCCAGGCGGTGCGGTAGACCATGTTTTTCATGTTCTGAATTTTGACGGCCATTTGGGTCAACTTGAGCTGTATCATCTGGAACTGGCCAATGTTTTGGCCGAACTGAATGCGCTGATTGGCGTAGCGCGCAGCATCTTCGAAGGCGCATTCCGCCACCCCCAGCGAGTGAGCGGCAATGACCAGGCGTTCGATATCGAAGTTTTGCATCATATGGATAAAGCCATAACCTTCCCGGCCCACCATGTCGCTCTCTTCTAACTCAACGTTATCCAGAAAGACTTCGCAGTTGCTGACCATATGCCAGCCGACTTTATGCAGATTGTTGCGTTTGACGCCGGGGGAATTGGGATCCAGCCACCATAAGGTGAAACAGCGCTTAGGATCTTCCGGCTCGGGATTGCGTGCCAGCACCAGCATATAGGGGTAATCTTTTGCACCGGTGATAAAGGTCTTTTGACCATTCAGATACACTTTGCCGTTCTTACGGGTGTAGGTGGTGGCGATGCGATTGTTGTCTGAACCGGCCTGGGGTTCGGTAAATGCCAGAGAGTAGGCGGGGATCCCCGTCAGGCCCACCTCTGCGGTTTTGGCCAGTTGCTCTGCGTTACCAAACCGCTGCATGTTATGGATGCATTGCCCCTCGGTCATGATGTAGGCCGGGGCGCCCATGCGGGCAATCTCTTCGAGCACCAGTACCTGGGTCATCATATCGGCGGGCACGCCGCCCAGCTCTTCCGGAATGCCCAATAAACCAATGCCGCTTTCGGCTAAGGCATTGAAGAACTCGCGCGGGAAAGTCCGTGTCTCATCGCATCTTTTGAAATACTCTTCGGGAAAATCACGGGTAATCAACTCCCGAATACTTGCTAATAGTAATTCCTGTTCTTCGGTCAGGCTAAAGTCCATGACACATCCTCTTGATAGGTTCTCTGGTGGGGATTTATAAAATAAAGCACTCCCCGGCATTATTTATCGCCAATTATTCTGTCCGGTTCGCCAGCTTTTATAATTACTGGTGCGAATGTTGTTTTATCTTGGATAATAATTACAGGTGTTGTGATGATATATAGACATATCTCACTTGATCCTGGACAAAACGAACATTAAAGCCCGTTTTGTGATGCGTGTTGGTAATTTTTAAATTTTTTATCGCCTGATTATTTTATTTATCTGTTTGTTTTTATTGTTGTTTTGTGTGTTCTTGCTACATCATGTATGTTCGATTTGTCCAATGATTGGTCGGATATGTCAATATCAAGCCTTTGCGCCACTTTTTATAATCCCGGTGTCAGTTCGTGAAGAAAGACGAAAAGGGGCCCAGGATTTATTGCAACTTACATTGGTATCGTCTGAATTCTTCAATGGTTATTTAATCATTTAATATGAAGTGGGGTTGGTATATGGCTATATTATCTCAACAGCAACTGGAAGCACTGAAACAAAAAGTCAGAAAAGTCACGGAAACAGAGTTGGAGGAAATCCAACTGGTGGTTGAGCGAACTAATGTCTTCCCGGACTCCTATTACGATGTATGTCGCAAAAATGATTTATTTCGCCTGGCCATTCCTGAAGAGTTTGGCGGTCTGGGACTGAACTGCGAGCAATTCTTTTCCGTCATGGAGGAGTTCTGCCGTGGCCCTGGCGGTATGCGTATGAACCTGCACCATGCTAACGGCCTGAACTGGCGCATCATGTATGACCATGGCGCCCCCGACCTTCGCGCTAAATGGCTGCCGTTACTGGCCAATAAAGATGCTTACATCAACTTTGCACTGACCGAAGCAGAGTGTGGTTCCGGGGCGGATATTCGGACAACCGCAGTGAGGAAAGGGGATAAATACATTCTCAATGGTACCAAGACCCTGATCTCCCATACGGATATTTCTGACGGTAGCTACGTTATTGCGGTAACGGATGAAAGCAAACGCAAAAAAGGGGGATTAACCGCTTTCTTTATCGAAACCAACACGCCGGGTTATTACATCGATCCGATGCCACACATGATGGGCTGCCGTGGCGCGGGCCATGCATATCTGCGTTTTGAAAACTGCGAAGTGCCTGCGCACAACATTATGGGCAAAGAGGGCGATGGTCTGGATATCTTCATGGATGCGTTGGCGCACTCCAGAGCGATGATTGCTGTCACCTGCCTGGGCATGTCGCAGCGCTTCCTGGAACTGGCAATTGCCCGTGCGAAGGATCGTGTGACGTTCGGTAAGCCACTGGTAGCGCGTCAGGCCATTCAGCAAACGCTGGCTGACATGGGCACTCAGGTTCATGCCCTACGCGTAATGCTGCGTGATTGCGCGCAGAAATTCGATCGCGGCGAAGACATCGAGATGGTTTCGGCGATGTGCAAACTGCACGGTATTGATACGGTGCGAACCGTGTCGGATAGCTGCCTGGAAATCTTCGGTGGGATTGGTTACTTCGAAGATAACCCGTATGGCCCGGTGGAAAGAATGTATCGCGATGCACGCGCGCTGTGGTTTGAAGAAGGCCCACGTACCGTTCAGCGCCTGACGATTGCACGTCCGCTGATTGCCGCCGCGGGTGAAATTCGCTAACCCGCCTGAGCCCATGCAACGAAGGGATATCACGGGGTGTTATTCCGTTATATCCCGCCTGTGATCGCACACTGCGCGTGATTTCGTGGGTGCGATCATTCTTATTTTCTCGCGAGAGTGACCTATGAGTACATCACCTGGGAATAGACGTTGGGGCATTATTGTTCTGCTGATTATTGATTATTTCGTTATGTTTGTTGCCCGTAGCAGTATGTCGATGTGCGGGCCGGCACTGATGCATGAATATGGCTGGACCGCCATTCAGTTTGGCTGGGTCTCCACCGCATTTTTTATTGGTTACGCGATAACAATGTTGCCGGCAGGGCTGCTGGCTGACCGCTTTGGCGGTGGGATTGTGCTGGTAACCGGTACCTTGTGGTGGGTCGTTTTTACCTTCTTAACACCGCTAGGTTCCACGCTCGGCATCATGATGCTTCTGCGTATTCTGGTTGGCGTCGGGCAGGGTCTGCTGGTTCCGGCGAACTTTTCGCTGGCGGCCAGATGGGTGCCTAAAAGTGAATCCGGTAAAGCGACCGGCTTACTACAGGTTGGTTGTCCTGCGGGGATCGCCTTTGCCATGGTGCTGGCGGCCTGGATTATTCAAACCTGGGGCTGGAAATCCGTTTTTTACATCGTCTCTGTGCCGGGGTTAGTGTGGTGCCTGCTGTGGTGGTGGCTGGGTAACAGTCGCCCGCAAATGGATAATCGCATCAACCGTCAGGAGCTTGCGTATATTCAGGCGGGGCAGGCCGTTGCTAACGCGGAACATTCCGCTCAGAAAGAGACGGCAGGGGGCGATCTGACGAAAGCCGATATCCTGTCAACGCCCTCCATCTGGGCCTGCGCGTTGTGTTACTTCTGTACGAATTATCTGTTTTTTCTCTTTATGACCTGGCTGCCGACCTATTTCGCGATGGGACGCGGTATCGATCTTAAACAAAGCGCGATTTACTCCATGCTCCCGTATCTGGTGGCCATTCTGGCCTACCCGCTCGGCGGTCTGGTCACGGATGCGGCCTGTCGGCGCTTTGGGCAAAATATCGGGCGTAAGCTCTCTCCGGTTGCCGGATTGCTGCTGGCCGGGGTGTTTCTGATTCTGGGGACGCGAGCAAATAGCCTCTGGAGCGCGGCTACGCTCATCTCCGCCTCGAATTTTTTCCTCTGTTTCACCATGGCTGCGCATTTCTCCATTCCGATTATTTTCTCCCAGAAAAACACCGGCATGCTGGTGGGGTTGAACGGCGTATTTGGCACGCTGGCGGGTATTCTTTCGCCGGTGCTGGCGGGATGGGTTATTGATGTTTCCGGACAGTATGAGTACGCGCTCTATCTGGGGGCAAGCATCGCCATTCTGGGCGCATTCTTCATGCTTATCGCCCGGATTAAACCCATTGAAAAGAAAGGATTGCACGGGAATTTGCGCGGCGCGGGCGGACTGGCGGGGCGACAGGGTTTTTCCAAAATGAAGGAGCATGACTTATGAGGCCATTAGAAGGCATTAAAGTAGTGGATTTAACGTCATTCCTGGCAGCACCCACAGTGGCACGTATTCTGGGTGACTGGGGGGCGGATGTGATCAAAATCGAACCGCCGTCTGGCGATCCGGGACGTACTCAGGCTTCTGTGTTCAACATGCCTTACGAGGATGACGAAAACCCGGCATTTGATATCTCTAATGCTAATAAACGATTCCTGTGCCTGAACCTGAAAAAAGAGAGCGCGAAAGCTATTGCGTACCGCATTCTCTCGACGGCAGATGTCGTTGTGACCAGCTATCGCACAAAAGCGCTTGAACGGCTTGGGTTTTCCTGGGAAGAGTTGCACTTGCGCTTTCCACGCTTAATCTTCGCGCAGATCCTGGGGTATGGCGAAAAAGGGCCGGAAAAAGACACCGCCGGGTTTGATGCGACGGCTTACGTTTGTCGCGGCGGGATCCTTGGGTCAACCAATGAGCGCGGCGAAACCCCGATCAACTCGGTAAACGGCTTTGGTGATTTTCAGGCGTCCATGTGCCTGGTGTCGGGTATTTGCGCTGCGCTGTACGGGCGTACGCTTTCGGGAACGGGCGAGAAGGTGACGGTTAGCCTGCACCATACGGCGCTGTTTATGATGAGCATTGCCGTGACCTCAGCACAGTACGGCAACGTCTATCCGAAGTCGCGCTGTGAAGTCTCCAACCCGTTCAACAACACCTATAAAACCCTTGATGGGCGATGGATGGTCATTTGTATTCCTGAATACGATCGCTTCTTCAATAAGTTTATGGTGCTTCTTGGTCGTGAGGATCTGGTCGACAGTCCGGAATTTTGCCGTATTGCCGATGTGAACCAGTTTGGCCGTAATCGGGACATTATCAATATTATCAGTGAGCAGGTTGCCAAACGTCCGCTTAGCGAGATGATGCGGCTCTTAAAAGAAAACGATTTTGCCCATGAGAAGGGATATACCCCGGATGAGATTCTGGAAGATGATCAGGCATGGGCGACCGACTGCCTGCGTAACGTTGAGTACCCCACGGGAAATAAACGGGTGCTGGTGACGCCGCCTGTTACCATCCACGGCATGGGAGAAGCGCAGATCAAACCGTCCCGGCGACTGGGATATCACTCACAACAAATTCTGAGTGAATATGGATACTCAGCTAAAGATATCGAGTTGTTACGTCAGGAGGGCGCAGTCATTTTACCCGCCTGACGATCTCGTTTTTTAAATCGTTTGCTGCGCTGGTCTTCGAGTGCTGAATGCAGATATTGCGGAATAAGTCCGCTGTTTTCACTGTTCCCGACAGACCAGCCAGGCCGTGCAGCAGCACTGAGAAGAGTAGAGGAGCATTGATGGCAACCACTATTCCTACTTATGCATTATACGGTGAGCAGTCTGGGCTAAGCTGGGAGAATTTTTTCAATGTCGAGATGATCTCCTTGCGATCAAAGGATCTGAACTGGCGGGCAAGCCCGCATGTACATGACTCGCTGATTCAGGTGCTATTCATCCAGCGAGGGCAGGTCGAAGTACTGATGAACTGCACGCGACAACTGGCCAAAGCCCCTTGCCTTATTCTGGTCCCCGCGCAGACTGTTCACGGTTTTCACTACACGCCAGATACCGAAGGACTCACCATCACGGCTTCGCAGCGACCGCTTGAGTCGGTCATTGGCGTGCTGGCACCCGATATCCTCAAGCTGGTGCATAAACCGTGCATTATTTCGCTGGAGTATTTCCCCGACGAGAAGGATGCCATCTGGGCATTTTATTACTCTATGTTGAATGAATTACGCGTGCCCATGATTAACCAGACAGCAATGTGCGCGTCGCTGTTTATCTCTATGTTTGTTCATCTATCGCGGATTACCGAGCCTGGTCTCGTCGATCAGCAGATGGATAACTCGTCGCGCAAGGCATCGCAGATCAACAAATTCCTCGCCATCGTTGACCAGAAATTTCGCCAGCGGCTGACGGTGAATGATTACTCCTGTGAAATGGGAATGTCGCCCGGACATCTCTCGCGTCTGTGCCGTTTAACGCTGGGCATGTCGAGTCTGGATGTGATTAATATGCGGGTGATTCAGGAAGCGCAGCGCGAGCTGGTTTATACCTCAAAGACCATCAAACAACTGGCTGCTTTTCTGGGATTTAACGATGAGGCTTATTTCACCCGTTTCTTTCACAAACATACGGGCGTGAGTCCCAGTCAGTTCCGGGAACGGGCCGTGCGGGAAATTGCGGCGGGAGAAGAGTACCTGTAAATGCGTCCAACACATCCCGCCGTTGCTGCGGGATGTGAGCTGCGATATTTATTCACTTTCCGCCGGTAACACAGGCATCCAGTCGATCGGTGTCTGGCCGTGTTTTTCCAGCCATTCATTTGCCAGAACAAAGTGCTTACACCCGAAGAAGCCCCTATGTGCGGATAACGGTGACGGGTGGGGCGCTTTCAATACATGGTGGCGTTTACCGTCAATAATTGCCCCTTTCTTCTGCGCATGCGATCCCCAAAGTAAAAACACCACACCTTCACGGTGTTCATTGATGAGACTGATTACTTTATCGGTAAAGGTCTCCCAGCCAAGACTGGCATGGGAGTGCGCCTGCCCGGCGCGCACCGTTAAGACAGTATTGAGAAGCAGCACGCCCTGATGCGCCCAGCTTTCCAGATAACCATGCGTCGGGCGAACGAACCCGGGTACCGACTGTTCGAGCTCTTTATACATATTCAGTAATGATGGTGGGATGGCGATACCGGGACGCACCGAAAATGCCAGCCCATGAGCCTGACCGGGGCCGTGATAGGGATCCTGACCGAGGATCACGACTTTGACATCGCCCAGTTCAGTAAAACGGAACGCATTGAAGACATCTTTTTGCGGCGGATAGATGGTGACACCGGACTGCCGTTCTGTCGCTACCGCGCTGAGGGTATTGATAAAGTAAGGCTGTTGTTTCTCTTCTGCCAGCACATCGTGCCATGTTAATGAGGTGGTCATCCCGCTCTCCTGCCAATTTCAGTGACTGTAGCTTAACTGCTTCTTCCGCTGGCGCAAAATCGACACGTAAAACAGAACGTTAGAAGCTTAAAAAAATTTGAAAATTTACAAAAATTTTAAGGGCTGGAAAGTTGCTAACTTGATGTAAAACAATAAATTCCGCCTATCACCTTTTTAGTGGTGTGGTTTTTATTGATTTTAATCAAAGAATCAGGGGTGTGTGGAGGGTATATATACACTCAAGCAACAATGGTTTTACCAATTGGCCGCCACAAGGCCGATCAAATCAAAAATAATGCCTAAGGGAGGCACATCATGATTACGGGTATCCAAATTACTAAAGCGGCAAACGATGATCTGTTGAACTCTTTCTGGTTGCTCGACAGCGAAAAAGGCGAAGCGCGCTGTGTTTGTGCAAAAGCCGGTTATTCCGAAGATGAAGTCGTTGCTGTGAGCAAACTGGGTGACATTGAATACCGTGAAATTCCGATGGAAGTGAAACCGGAAGTTCGTGTAGAAGGCGGTCAGCATCTGAACGTAAACGTGCTGCGTCGCGAAACGCTTCTGGATGCTGTAGAACATCCGGAAAAATACCCACAGCTGACCATCCGTGTTTCTGGCTATGCCGTACGTTTCAATTCTCTGACGCCGGAACAGCAGCGCGACGTTATCGCTCGTACCTTTACTGAAAGCCTGTAATCCGCAGGCTGCAGAAATAAAAACGCCGGGCTATCCCGGCGTTTTTTATTCTTCGTTATTTTGTTGTTCTGTCGCGGCGGCGCTTGGCTTACGGCGCTTACCAATATTTTTGGTATCGCGATGGCGCTGTTTAACGCGCGGCTTCTCTTTTTCTTTCTCTTTTTTCTTCTCTGCACGCTTAGCCAGCACTTTCTTCGACGGCTTGCCGGTCATTTTTTCGCTCGGCGCGCGCGTAGTGGGGCGCAGTTCATCAATCACGCGGATTTTCAGCGGTTCTTCAACGTAGCGACCAATCTTCTGCAATAGCAGATGATCGTGGGTTTCGACCAGTGAAATCGCGGTCCCTTTGCGTCCCGCGCGACCGGTACGGCCGATTCGGTGCAGATAGGTGTCACCACTGCGCGGCATATCGAAGTTAAACACATGGCTCACGTCAGGAATATCGATACCACGGGCGGCGACATCGGTGGCAACCAGCACATTAACGCGACCGTCGGTCAGGCGTTTGATGCCTTCAACGCGTTTCGCCTGTGCCATCTCGCCTTCGAGATAGCAGTTGTTGATACCCGCTGCACGCAACTGCTCCGCCAGTTCATGGACACGCTCGCGTTTACGCACGAAGACGATTGAACGGGTCACGCCGTCTTGCTTGAGCAAATGCTTGAGCAGTTCCAGCTTGTGTTCGTAATTGTCCGCGCGGTAGTACCACTGGTGGATCTTTTTACGCTCGCGGGTGGACGGAGTTGCAGAAACTTCAACCGGATCTTCCAGCAGACGCTCGGCGAAGTCTTTGATCGCTTCACCTTCCAGCGTTGCGGAAAACAGCATGGTCTGTTTGCGCCAGCGTGTTTCGCCAGAAATATGCTCGATGTCCTGCGCAAAGCCCAGATCCAGCATGCGATCCGCTTCGTCGAGGATCAATGTTTCGACCGCACGGCAGTCAAAATTCTCTTCTTTAATGTATTGCAGCAGTCGGCCTGTGGTTGCGACCACGATATCCTGGTTTTCGCTGAACACTTCGGCGTGGTTCATATAGGCCACACCGCCGGTGATGGTGGCAATATCCAGGTGGGTATTTTTTGCCAGCTCGCGGGCGTGGTCGGCAACCTGCATCGCCAGTTCACGAGTCGGCGTCAGGATGAGAATGCGCGGCGGGCCGGATTTCTTACGTGGGAAGTCCAGCAGGTGCTGCAACGCTGGCAGCAAATATGCCGCCGTTTTACCCGTACCGGTCGGCGCTGAGCCAAGTACATCACGCCCTTCAAGCGCAGGCGGAATGGCGGCGGCCTGGATGGCGGTCGGGCGTGTGAAACCTTTCTCCTGGAGCGCGTCCAGTAGGCTGTCGTCGAGTTCGAGTTCGGAAAAAGTCGTTACAGTCATGATCTACCTCTGTGTGGGGCGCTGATTATAGACGTTACGGCTGCAATCTTCATCTGTTTGTAAGCTTATTACTTTTCCGGCGCTTTGCTTTCACCTATGCTACGTCTGTTTCCGTATAGAGGTTGTAAAGATGCCCCACCAGAAGGCGCAGTTGCGCCGCGATGGTTTCACATTTAAAGCGTTTTTTGTTGCACACGATCGTTGCGCCATGAAAGTCGGCACCGACGGCATCTTACTCGGTGCGTGGTCGCCTGTTTCGCGGGCGAAAAGGGTGCTGGATATTGGCACGGGCAGCGGGCTGGTGGCGCTAATGTTGGCGCAGAGAACAACCGATGCGGTTGTCATCGATGCAGTAGAACTCGATGAGCAAGCAGCAGCACAGGCTCAGGAGAATGGGCAGGCGACACCCTGGGCTGCGCGTTTTCATGTCCATCATGCGGATATTCGCGATTGGTGTGCGGGGCAAACGGCACGTTACGATCTGATTGTCAGTAACCCGCCTTTTTTTGCGCAGGGCGTGCAGTGTGCGACCCCGGAGCGGGAACAGGCGCGCTATACCACGACGCTGGATCACGCAATGTTGCTGGACTGTGCGGCGTCGCTTATCACCGAAGACGGTTTCTTCTGCGTGATCCTCCCGGTGGACGTGAGTGAAGCCTTTGCCCAAAAAGCGCAGGGTATAGGCTGGCACTTACGGTTACGTACGGATGTGGCGGAGTATGAAAATCGCCCGCCGCATCGCGTATTAATGGCCTTTTCGCCAACACCGGGGGAATGCTTTACCGACTGGCTGGCGATCCGCGGTGCCGATCAGCATTATTCTGAAAGTTACACCGCGCTCACTCAGGCTTTCTATTTATTCATGTAAGTGCGTGGCGACAACACCGTTGGGCCGGATTCAGGCAACTGATCCGGATAATCCAGCGTATAGTGCAAACCGCGGCTTTCCTTACGTTCCATAGCGCAGCGCACGATAAGCTCTGCCACCTGTACTAGGTTACGTAGTTCCAGCAAATTGTTCGACACGCGGAAATTGGCGTAGTACTCGTCAATTTCCTGCTGGAGCAAAGTAATACGTCGTAAGGCGCGCTCCAGACGTTTGGTGGTACGCACAATGCCAACGTAATCCCACATAAACAAGCGCAGCTCATGCCAGTTATGCTGGAGAATCACACGTTCATCGGCATCGTCGACGCGGCTTTCATCCCAGGCGGGAAGCGTGGGGGCAGGGCGGGTCATGCCGATCCGACGATCAATATCCTCTGCCGCCGACCAGCCGTAAACCAGACATTCGAGCAGCGAGTTAGACGCCATGCGGTTGGCGCCATGCAGGCCCGTATAGCTCACTTCGCCAATCGCATACAATCCATCGACATCGGCCCGACCATGTTCGTCCACCATGACACCGCCGCAGGTGTAATGCGCGGCAGGCACGATAGGAACCTGATCTTTGGTTAAATCGATCCCCAGCCCCAGCAGTTTTTCATAAATCATCGGGAAATGCTGGCGGACAAAATCCTCAGGCTTATGGCTGATGTCGAGATACATACAATCAACCCCCAGACGTTTCATCTCGTGATCGATGGCACGAGCCACAACATCGCGCGGTGCCAGTTCGCCGCGAGGGTCAAAATCGGGCATGAAACGGGTGCCGTCCGGACGTTTAAGATGCGCCCCTTCACCGCGCAGGGCTTCGGTGAGCAGGAAATTGCGCGCCTGTGGGTGGAACAGGGCCGTTGGATGAAACTGATTGAACTCCAGGTTTGCCACGCGACATCCGGCACGCCAGGCCATGGCGATACCGTCGCCGGATGAGATATCCGGGTTGGTGGTGTACTGGTACACTTTTGATGCGCCGCCCGTCGCCAGCACGACGGCTTTTGCATGGCAGGTTTCCACAATCTCTTTATTACGGTTCCAGATCCATGCGCCTACGACGCGACGCGTGCCGGGCAGGCCGATTTTATCGGAAACAATCAAATCCACCGCGTTGCTGCGTTCAATGATATGAATGTTTGGGTGATTCAACGCCTTGCTGACCAGGGTGTTTTCAACCTCTTTTCCGGTGGCATCGGCGGCATGCAGAATGCGGCGGTGGCTGTGGCCGCCTTCGCGGGTCAGGTGATAGCTTTCGCTTCCTTGTGCATCCACCTGCATATCGAACGCGACGCCCTGATCGATCAGCCACTGCACGCACTGACGGGCGTTACTGGCAACAAACTCTGCTGCCTGACGTTCAACAATGCCAGCCCCGGCAATCAGCGTATCTTCGACATGAGACTCAACGCTGTCGGTTTCATCAAACACAGCGGCAATACCGCCCTGTGCGTAAAAAGTTGAGCCTTCACTCACCGGCCCTTTGCTTAACACGATAACGTTGTGGCGTTCAGCGAGGCGCAGAGCAACAGACAGGCCCGCGGCACCGCTGCCGATGACCAGCACATCGCACGAAAGTTCGGGGGTTGTTTTCATGATGGTGTGTTTAATTTACTAAACAAGGTTCGGGCAGCATAGCACCGTATTCCGCCCTGGCGTAGCCATTTTTTAATGATTTGTACTAACGGCTAAACATGCGAGGGCGGCATAAATGCGATGCCCGCAAGAAAATCGTTATCTGGCAGATTGTTAGCTGATATGGATTAGGTGATGAAAAAAAGGCTGTGTTGCGTTACTCTCTGGCGGTCTTCGGGTCTTTTCATAATCAACATACCCGATACAGAGTTTGTGGACTTATAATGAGTCATAATGAAAAGTCTGCAGAACGATTCACAAAAACAAAGGCGTAACGGAACTTTTTACTGAACCTTCGCTCTAAATGGCTGCTTGCTCATATAGTGCAGTTTTGGAGTGGCGTTTCATTTACGCGTGGAAATAGGTTTTGGGGAGATTTTACCTCGGATGAGCGAGCAGTTAACGGATCAGGTCCTTGTTGAGAGGGTCCAGAAAGGAGATCAGAAGGCGTTCAACTTACTGGTAGTGCGCTACCAGCATAAAGTGGCGAGTCTGGTTTCCCGCTATGTGCCTTCTGGCGATGTGCCTGATGTCGTACAAGAGTCATTTATTAAGGCTTATCGCGCGCTGGACTCGTTCCGGGGAGATAGTGCTTTTTATACCTGGCTATACCGTATCGCTGTGAATACAGCAAAAAATTATCTGGTTGCTCAGGGACGCAGGCCGCCATCAAGTGATGTCGACGCGATTGAAGCAGAAAACTTCGAAAGTGGCGGAGCGCTGAAAGAAATTTCGAACCCTGAGAACTTAATGTTGTCAGAAGAACTGAGACAAATAGTTTTCCGTACTATTGAGTCGCTCCCGGAAGATTTACGCATGGCAATTACGTTACGGGAGTTGGATGGTCTGAGCTATGAAGAGATAGCCGCTATCATGGATTGCCCGGTAGGTACAGTGCGTTCACGTATCTTCCGAGCGCGGGAAGCTATTGATAATAAAGTTCAACCGCTTATCAGGCGTTGACGATAGCGGGATACTGGAAAAGGTATTAGGCATGCAGAAAGAACAACTTTCCGCTTTAATGGACGGTGAAACGCTGGATAGGGAGCTGCTCTCTGAGCTGTCTCGCGATCCTGAAATGCAGAAAACCTGGGAGAGCTACCATCTCATTCGCGACGCAATGCGCGGTGATACGGCTGATGTTCTCCACTTCGATATCTCAGCCCAAGTTATGGCCGCGATTGAAAATGAGTCTGTTCAACCGACGACACCATTAATCCCTGAGGCTCAGCCTGCGCCGCACCAGTGGCAGAAAATGCCATTCTGGACAAAAGTCCGTCCATGGGCCAGTCAATTGACGCAAATGGGCGTGGCTGCATGCGTATCGCTTGCAGTTATTGTGGGTGTCCAGCACTATAATGGCCAGTCTGAATCCACCCAGCAGCCAGAAGCGCCAGTGTTTAATACACTGCCGATGATGGGCAAAGCCAGCCCGGTAAGTCTGGGTGTTCCGGCTGATGCAACGGCGGATGTCGGTCAGCAACAGCAGGTGCAGGAACAGCGTCGCCGTATTAACGCCATGTTGCAGGATTACGAACTGCAACGTCGTCTGCACTCCGAACAGCTTAAGTTTGAGCAGGCACAAACGCAGCAGGCTGCTGTGCAAGTGCCAGGAAATCAAACGTTAGGAACCCAATCGCAGTAATGAAGCAACTTTGGTGTGCCATGTCTTTTGTGGCAGCAGGCCTGTTCTTCTCAAGCAACGCCTCGGCAGATACCTCGTCCGGGGCGTTGTTGCAGCAGATGAACGTGGCGAGCCAGTCACTCAACTATGAACTGTCCTTTATCAGCATTAACAAGCAAGGGGTAGAGTCTCTGCGTTACCGCCACGCGCGCGTAAACAATCAGCCTCTCGCTCAGCTTTTGCAAATGGACGGCCCCCGCCGGGAAGTGGTACAGCGCGGCAATGAGATAAGCTACTTTGAGCCGGGTCTTGAGCCCTTTACGCTGAATGGCGACTACATTGTCGATTCGCTCCCTTCGCTGGTATATACCGATTTCAAACGCCTTGCGCCTTATTACGATTTTATTTCTGTCGGACGTACGCGTATTGCCGATCGCTTGTGTGAAGTGATCCGGGTTGTTGCCCGTGACGGAACGCGTTATAGCTACATTGTCTGGATGGATGCGGAAACGCGCCTGCCAATGCGCGTGGATCTGCTCGACAGAGATGGCGAAACGTTGGAACAGTTCCGCGTGATTGCCTACACCGTAAACGGGCAACAGATCGCCAGCAGTATGCAGACCCTGGCAAACGCCAACTTGCCGCCGTTGCTGTCCGTTCCGCAGGGCGACAGCGTTGCCTTTAACTGGTTGCCTTCCTGGTTACCGCAAGGTTTTAGTGAAGTCTCCAGCAGTCGTCGCCAGCTTCCTACCATAGACATGCCTGTCGAATCCCGTCTTTATTCCGATGGCCTGTTTAGTTTCTCGGTGAACGTCAATCGTGCTAATCAGAACAGTGCCGATCAGATGTTGCGTACCGGACGCCGGACCGTGAGTACAACCATCCGTGATAACGCTGAAATTACTATTGTGGGTGAATTACCTCCACAAACGGCCAAGCGTATTGCGGACAGCATCAAATTCAGGGCAGCACAATGATCAAAGAGTGGGCGACCGTCGTCTCATGGAAAAACGGTGAAGCGCTGGTGGAGTGCGATGTTAAAGCCTCCTGCAGCAGTTGTGCTTCACGAAGTGGATGCGGGAGCCGCGTACTGAACAAACTTGGGCCGCAAATGACCCATACCTTGTCCGTACCGTGCGCTCAGCCGCTGGTTGCCGGGCAAAAAGTGGAGCTGGGGATTGGCGAAGCCAGTTTATTGACGTCAGCGCTGCTGGTGTATATGTCTCCGCTGGTTGGTCTTTTCCTGTTGTCGGCGCTCTTCCAGACCTTGTTTAATCAGGATTTGGCCACGTTGTGCGGCGCCATATTGGGTGGGGTTGGCGGTTTTTTACTGGCGCGGAGTTTTTCGCCAAAACTGGCGAATCGTTCCGAATGGCAGCCGGTGATTATCAGCGTTGGCCTCCCTCCCGACCTGGTGCGCATCGACAATTCACCTGCCGAATAATGCCAGTGATTTTCCTGTCTTACCGGGGGGAATACGCGGCCTGGTTTGTTGCCAGTATGAGCATTTCCCCGCATTGTGGTTGTAGTGTAGAATGCGGCGTTTCAGACTTTTGACGTCAGGCTCCGAACCGCGGCCTCTTAGTTATTCGTAAGGCAAAAAATCTCCCTATATGAAGAATATACGTAACTTTTCGATCATTGCTCACATCGACCACGGTAAGTCGACGCTGTCTGACCGCATTATCCAAATTTGTGGCGGCTTGTCCGATCGCGAAATGGAAGCTCAGGTTCTTGATTCTATGGATCTCGAACGTGAACGCGGTATTACCATCAAGGCGCAGAGCGTTACGCTGGACTTTAAAGCGTCCGATGGCGAAACCTATCAACTGAACTTTATCGATACTCCTGGTCACGTTGACTTCTCCTACGAAGTTTCCCGTTCGCTGGCCGCCTGTGAAGGTGCGTTGCTGGTGGTGGATGCCGGCCAGGGGGTAGAGGCGCAGACGCTGGCAAACTGCTATACCGCCATGGAAATGGATCTGGAAGTGGTGCCGGTACTGAATAAAATCGACCTGCCTGCAGCCGATCCGGAACGTGTTGCGGAAGAAATTGAAGATATCGTTGGTATCGATGCCACCGACGCGGTGCGTTGCTCTGCAAAAACCGGTGTGGGTGTTGTTGATGTCCTCGAACGCCTGGTGCGCGAAATTCCGGCACCTCAAGGTGATCCGGATGCACCGTTACAGGCACTGATTATTGACTCCTGGTTCGATAACTACCTGGGCGTCGTGTCGTTGATCCGTGTGAAAAACGGTACGCTGCGTAAAGGCGATAAAGTTAAAGTGATGAGTACTGGCCAGGTCTATAACGCTGACCGTCTGGGCATCTTCACACCGAAACAGGTTGACCGTACTGAACTGAATTGCGGCGAAGTAGGCTGGCTGGTTTGCGCCATTAAAGACATTATGGGCGCGCCGGTGGGCGATACCCTGACGCTGGCGCGAAATGCGGCTGACAAAGCGCTGCCGGGCTTTAAAAAGGTGAAGCCGCAGGTTTATGCCGGTCTGTTCCCGGTAAGCTCCGACGATTATGAGAACTTCCGTGATGCGCTCGGCAAGCTGAGCCTGAACGATGCATCGCTGTTCTACGAACCGGAAAGTTCTACCGCGCTGGGCTTTGGTTTCCGCTGCGGCTTCCTTGGTCTGCTGCATATGGAGATCATTCAGGAGCGTCTGGAGCGTGAATACGATCTGGATCTGATCACCACCGCACCAACGGTAGTCTACGAAGTTGAGACCACCTCGAAAGAGGTTATCTACGTCGACAGCCCGTCCAAGCTGCCACCGCTGAACAATATTTATGAGCTGCGTGAGCCGATTGCCGAGTGTCATATGCTGCTGCCACAGGAGTTCCTGGGCAACGTGATCACGCTCTGTATCGAGAAACGTGGCGTGCAGACCAACATGGTTTACCACGGTAACCAGGTGGCGCTGACCTATGAAATCCCGATGGCGGAAGTGGTGCTCGACTTCTTCGACCGTCTGAAGTCAACCTCCCGTGGCTATGCGTCACTGGATTACAACTTCAAACGCTTCCAGGCTTCCAACATGGTACGTGTGGACGTGCTGATCAACGGTGAGCGTGTTGATGCGCTGGCGCTGATCACCCACAACGACAACGCACCATACCGCGGGCGCGAGCTGGTTGAGAAGATGAAAGAGCTCATCCCGCGTCAACAGTTTGATATTGCCATTCAGGCGGCCATTGGTAACCACATCATTGCCCGTTCGACGGTAAAACAACTGCGTAAAAACGTTCTGGCAAAATGCTATGGCGGTGACGTTAGCCGTAAGAAAAAGCTGCTGCAGAAACAGAAAGAAGGTAAGAAACGCATGAAGCAGGTCGGTAACGTCGAACTGCCGCAGGAAGCGTTCCTCGCCATTCTGCATGTCGGTAAAGACGGCAAATAACCCTTAAGGAGTTGGCATGGCGAACATGTTTGCCCTGATCCTGGTCGTTGCGACCCTGGCGACGGGATTTCTATGGTGCCTTGATAAGTTTATTTTTGCACCCAAACGCCGTGAGCGTCAGGCTGTTGCCCAACTGGCAACAGGTGATGCCCTCGATAACAAAACGCTGAAAAAAGTCGGCCCGAAACCGGGCTGGCTGGAAACTGGCGCATCGGTTTTCCCGGTGCTGGCGATTGTTCTGGTCGTGCGTTCATTTATTTATGAACCCTTCCAGATCCCGTCAGGTTCGATGATGCCAACGCTGCTGATTGGTGATTTTATTCTGGTTGAGAAGTTCGCCTATGGCATTAAAGATCCGATTTACCAGAAAACCCTGATCGAAACCGGTCATCCGAAACGGGGTGACATCGCGGTATTTAAATATCCGGACGATCCGCGTCTTGATTACATCAAACGTGTTGTCGGCTTGCCGGGCGATAAAGTGAGTTACGATCCGGTCGCCAAAGAGGTTACCGTACAGCCAAAATGCAGCTCCGGCCAGGCTTGTGATAACGCGCTGCCAATCACCTACAGTAATGTTGAACCGAGTGATTTCGTGCAGACCTTCGGGCGCCGCACGGGCGGGGAAGCCAGCAGTGGTTTCTTCCAGTTGCCGAAAGGCGAGAACCGTGATGATGGTATTCGTCTGGGTGAGCGCAAAGAGACGCTGGGGGATGTCACCCACCGTATTCTGACCGTGCCGGTCGCGCAGGATCAACTGGGCATGTATTACAAACAGCAGGGCCAGCCGCTGGCGACGTGGATTGTTCCGCCGGGTCATTACTTCATGATGGGCGATAACCGCGATAACAGCGCTGACAGCCGTTATTGGGGCTTTGTACCAGAAGCCAATCTGGTGGGCAGAGCTACCGCGATCTGGATGAGTTTTGAAAAACAAGAAGGTGAATGGCCAACCGGCGTGCGCTTAAGTCGCATTGGTGGCATTCATTAATTCAACGGGGTGCGGACAGAATATCCGCACCCCGAATTATTTCCGCGATAAATCCGTTCAGACTAACGACATCCCATGTCGTTGCGTATAGAATGTTCCCCCGAAGTTTCAGGCTGGCTCCTCAGGGCGCCACAGCACACGAAACCGCGTTGGTTCTTACACTTCATCATGCGCGCCATCGATTAAAAGAGGCTGCCAATCGATGATATGTACTTTCAGGTCGGTTTCGTGTGCTGCATTGTTGACGCATTCATCTATTGGTATCGCATGAACCCCATCGTAATAAATCGGCTTCAGCGGAAGCTGGGCTACACTTTTCATCATCAGGAGCTGTTGCAGCAGGCATTAACGCATCGCAGTGCCAGCAGCAAGCATAACGAGCGTCTCGAATTTTTAGGCGACTCCATTTTAAGTTTTGTGATTGCCAATGCGCTATATCACCGTTTCCCGCGTGTGGACGAAGGTGATATGAGCCGTATGCGCGCAACGCTGGTTCGCGGAAACACACTGGCGGAAATCGCCCGTGAGTTTGAACTGGGTGAATGTCTGCGCTTAGGGCCTGGTGAACTGAAAAGCGGTGGTTTTCGTCGTGAATCTATTCTGGCCGATACCGTAGAAGCGTTGATCGGTGGGGTATTCCTCGACAGCGATATTCAGACTGTCGAGAAACTGATCCTGAACTGGTATCAAACACGTCTGGACGAAATCAGTCCGGGTGATAAACAAAAAGATCCAAAAACCCGTTTGCAGGAATTTTTGCAGGGTCGCCATCTCCCACTGCCGTCTTATCTGGTGGTGCAGGTGCGTGGCGAAGCACACGATCAGGAATTCACTATCCACTGCCAGGTCAGTGGCCTGAAAGAACCGGTAGTAGGCACAGGTTCAAGCCGCCGTAAGGCAGAGCAGGCCGCAGCCGAACAGGCGCTGAAAAAACTGGAGCTGGAATGAGCACTGAAACTGAAAAAACATATTGTGGGTTTATCGCCATCGTCGGCCGCCCTAACGTGGGTAAATCCACGCTGTTGAATAATCTGCTCGGGCAGAAGATTTCCATTACCTCGCGCAAAGCGCAGACCACCCGTCACCGCATCGTGGGTATTCACACCGAAGGGGCTTACCAGGCCATCTACGTGGACACCCCCGGCTTGCACATGGAAGAGAAACGTGCGATTAACCGCCTGATGAACAAGGCGGCGAGCAGCTCGATAGGTGATGTTGAACTGGTCATTTTCGTCGTGGAAGGCACCCGCTGGACGCCGGACGATGAAATGGTGCTCAACAAACTGCGTGAAGGGAAAGCGCCGGTTATCCTGGCTATCAACAAAGTCGATAACGTGCAGGAAAAGGCCGATTTGCTGCCGCATCTGCAGTTCCTGGGTAGCCAGATGAACTTCCTCGATATCGTCCCAATCTCTGCTGAGACCGGCTTTAACGTTGATACTATTGCCAGCATTGTGCGCAAGCATCTGCCGGAAGCGGTTCACCATTTCCCGGAAGATTATATTACCGACCGCTCTCAGCGTTTTATGGCGTCCGAGATCATTCGTGAAAAACTGATGCGTTTTCTGGGCGCTGAATTGCCGTATTCTGTTACCGTCGAAATTGAGCGTTTCATTACCAATGAACGTGGTGGTTACGATATCAACGGGTTGATCCTCGTTGAACGCGAAGGGCAGAAGAAGATGGTGATTGGCAACAAAGGGGCCAAAATTAAAACCATCGGTATCGAAGCCCGTAAAGACATGCAGGAGATGTTCGAAGCCCCGGTTCACCTGGAACTGTGGGTGAAAGTGAAATCGGGCTGGGCCGACGACGAGCGTGCACTGCGTAGTCTCGGCTACGTTGATGATCTTTAAGAGTTGATACTCTATGGATTTCGAGTTGCAGGAAGGCGGCAAGACCGTGAATCCCCTGGAGCTTACATCGGTAAGTGACTGGGGGGAGCTGGCGCAGCTAACGCGCCTGCAGCTTGAAAGACGACGAGTATGATGGAGGGCTGGCAGCGCGCATTCGTACTGCATAGTCGCCCCTGGAGCGAAACCAGCTTAATGCTGGACGTCTTCACGGAAGAGTCGGGTCGCGTGCGCCTGGTCGCTAAAGGCGCACGTTCAAAACGTTCCAACCTGAAAGGCGCGTTACAGCCTTTTACCCCCTTGCTGGTACGCTTTGGCGGACGCGGCGAAGTCAAAACGCTGCGCAGCGCTGAAGCCGTCTCTCTGGCACTTCCCCTTTCCGGGATTACGCTTTACAGCGGTCTGTATGTCAACGAGCTCCTGTCACGGGTTCTTGAACATGAGACTCGCTTCTCTGAACTTTTCTTCGATTATCTGCACTGTATCCAGGCACTGGCTGGCGCAATCGGTACGCCCGAACCGGTTTTACGTCGTTTTGAACTCGCGTTGCTGGGGCACCTCGGATATGGCGTGGATTTTCTGCACTGTGCTGGCAGTGGTGAACCTGTTGACGACACCATGACCTACCGTTATCGCGAAGAGAAGGGATTTATTGCCAGCGTGGTGGTGGATAACAGCACCTTTACCGGGCGGCATTTGCGAGCGCTTGCCGAACGCGAATTTCCCGATATGGATACGCTCAGGGCGGCGAAACGCTTTACCCGCATAGCGTTAAAGCCGTATCTTGGGGGCAAACCGCTCAAGAGCCGGGAACTGTTTCGCCAGTTTATGCCGAAACGTTAACGGAGCCGAATTTCCGACTCGCTTTCGCCTGTGCGCATGTGAGCAGAAGGGCGGGGTGAGTAGAACGTAAAGACGAACGAAAAAGAAAACGAGGATTGTGATGGCTGAATTACTGTTAGGCGTCAACATTGACCACATTGCCACCCTGCGCAATGCGCGCGGCACGGCGTATCCGGACCCGGTACAGGCGGCATTTATTGCGGAACAGGCCGGTGCGGACGGTATTACCGTGCATTTGCGTGAAGATCGTCGCCATATCACTGACCGCGATGTTCGCGTACTGCGCCAGACCCTGGACACGCGAATGAACCTTGAAATGGCCGTCACAGAAGAGATGCTGGGGATTGCGGTCGAAACGAAGCCGCATTTCTGCTGCCTGGTGCCGGAGAAACGCCAGGAAGTGACCACCGAAGGTGGTCTGGATGTGGCCGGGCAACGTGACAAAATGCGTGATGCCTGCAAGCGTCTGGCGGATGCCGGTATCCTGGTCTCGCTGTTTATTGATGCCGATGTTGAGCAGATCAAAGCGGCTGCCGATGTTGGCGCGCCGTACATCGAAATTCACACCGGTTGTTATGCCGACGCGAAAGACGAAGCAGAACAGGCAAAAGAGCTGGATCGCATCGCTAAAGCGGCGACCTATGCGGCAAGCCTCGGGCTGAAAGTCAATGCCGGCCACGGCCTCTCCTACCATAACGTGCAGGCTATCGCACGCCTGCCGGAAATGCATGAACTGAACATTGGCCATGCCATTATTGGTCGTGCTGTCATGAGCGGTCTGAAAGAGGCGGTCGCGGAAATGAAACGCCTGATGGTGGAAGCACGTAAGTAATGGCTATTCTTGGCATTGGAACGGATATTGTCGAAATTGAGCGTATTGAAGCGGTGATTGCCCGTAGCGGCGATCGCCTGGCAAAGCGCGTGTTAAGCGACAATGAATGGGCCATCTGGGAGAGGCATCAGCAACCGGTGCGTTTTCTCGCCAAACGCTTTGCCGTCAAAGAAGCGGCGGCAAAAGCGTTTGGAACGGGTATCCGCAACGGGCTTGCGTTTAACCAGTTTGAAGTATTTAACGACGAGCTGGGCAAGCCCTGTCTGCGACTGTGGGGGGAAGCGTTAGCGCTTGCGGAAAAACTGGGCGTGGCGCACATGCATGTCACGCTGGCAGATGAGCGCCGCTATGCCTGCGCGACGGTGATTATCGAGAGTTAAGGACCTTATTTCAGGGCGTCATTGGCGATATCAGTTTGAACTCGGACAGCGCGGAGAAACCGGAACGTACTCAGGTACGTGAGGATTGCGAGCACTGCCCAGGTTTAAAATGACAAGTAAAATAGCCCTGAGTCAGGTTCTAGATTTTATCCGCGTGGTGCATTTGTACAAACTTGTCCCACAACTGCTCTTCGCTTTCGACATGTGCCGGATCTTTCAAAATGGTATTGGGGATCGGGCACACTTTCTGGCAGGTCGGTGTTTCGTAGTGTCCAATACATTCCGTGCAGCGATCGCTGTTAATCTCATAAATGCTCTCGCCCATCGAAATGGCCTCATTAGGGCATTCGGGCTCGCACATATCGCAATTGATGCATTTTTTGGTGATTAACAGCGCCATCAGGAAAATCTCAGAAACCTCACACAAACAGGGCGGGCATTATACGATCATTCCCTGTTCAAACCAGTTTTTTTACCAGCTCCTCGCTGTGACGAATACGCTCCGGCGCATGTTCCAGATCGCGCTGAACCAGGGCCATAAATAACAGATCGGTGAGCATCGTTTGGGCGCTGGTCGATGAGATAGCCGCGCTGCGGGTCGCCTGCTCTTCGGCAATCGTGTACAGACAGTGGCTGGCGCGCTGCTGCAGGGCGTTAGGAGTGAAACCGGTAATCGCCAGAATGCGTCCACCGGCACGCAACATTTCATCGGCGGCCATATTGATCTCGCGGCGCTCACCGGAATACGAGATCGGTAACAACAGATCTTGTGGATCCATCGCCTGCACCGTGGCCAGCAGGGCGTGCATATCCTGCTCGACTACGGCATTCAGGCCAATTTTCATCAGCTTCCAGCCAAAATTACGCGCCACCAGACCAGACGCGCCAATCCCGGTCAACACAATGCGTCTTGCCGTGCGCAGCATCTCCACGCTTTGCTGTAGCTTCTCTTCGCTGTTCACATCCAGGGTGGCGCGCATGGCGCTCAGATTCTCATTGATAAGCTTTTCGCCAACCACGCGCAGCGTATCGTCACCGAGAATCTGATTGTGTACGGTGATGGAGAGGGGATCCGGGCTACTGGCGAGTACTTCGCTGATCGCCAGTTTCAGTGCCGGAAAGCCTTTGAACCCCAGCTTCTGGGCAAATTTCACCACGCTCGACTGACTCACCCCCGCCTCCAGCGCCAGTTGCTGAGAGCTTAAATGACGAGCGCGATCGGGCTCGGCCAGCAAGAAATCCGCCAGCTTCTTATCGCTCTGTGCAAATCCGGCATAACGCTGGCGAATACTAAGTAAACAGTTCATCACGTCTCCTGAGGCAAAATGTGACCACAATTACAAATACGCATTTGACGCAGGCAAATGAATTTTATATTCCATATCTTGCTATTATTATGAATAAAAAATTCTTTAGGAGCAAAAATGAATCTTGGCGCACTGGTTTCCGAGACACGCAATCCAGAAACTATGGATTTAGACGCATTAACGACCATCGAATTAGTTAACCGTTTTAACCAACAGGATACGCTGGTCGCTCAGGCAGTAAAAGCCACCCTACCGGAAGTTGCCAGGGCGGTGGATGCGGCGGCGCTGGCGTTGAAAGCGGGCGGCAGAATTATTTATATGGGCGCCGGTACCAGTGGGCGACTTGGGGTGCTGGATGCTTCTGAGTGCCCGCCGACCTTTGGCGTGCCACACGGTCTGGTGGTCGGGCTGATTGCCGGTGGACCTGGGGCACTGCTCAAAGCCGTTGAAGGGGCGGAAGACAATGCACAGCTCGGCGAGGACGATTTGAAAGCCCTCTCACTGAACGCTGCGGATCTGGTGGTGGGGCTGGCAGCGTCCGGGCGCACGCCCTATGTCATCGGCGGCCTGAAATATGCCAATGCCGTGGGCTGCACCACCGTGGCGATCTCCTGTAACCCGGATTCCCCTATTGCCCATGAAGCGGATATTGCCATTTCACCGGTGGTTGGCCCGGAGGCGCTCACTGGCTCCACGCGTCTGAAATCGGGCACTGCGCAGAAATTGGTACTCAATATGATTTCCACCGGGGCGATGGTGAAATTTGGCAAGGTTTATCAAAACCTGATGGTCGATATGAAAGCGACCAATATCAAGCTGGTGGACCGTGCCTGTCGCATGGTAGTAGAGGCAACAGGCGTCACGCGCGATGTCGCGCAAAGCGTACTGAAACAGACTGATTTCGACGTCAAACCGGCCATTTTGATGGTGTTGACCGGGCTTGATGCGCCTTCGGCACGCGCGAAACTGACGGCGCATCAGGGCTTTTTACGGGCGGCGTTAGAAAACTAAAGAGGCGTGTATGGACAAAACAGCAGCGCTCGCCAGCGCCATCCTCAACGGGGTGGGCGGGCAGGGTAACATTCAGCGTCTTGAAAACTGCATGACCCGCGTGCGTGTCGAACTTTTCGATGACGCGAAGCTGGACCAGGCGGCCACAAAACAGTTGCCAGGGGTGAGCGGCTATGTCAAACAGGGCCAGCAGCATCAGTTTATTGTCGGGCCGGGTAAGGCGGCGCAGGTGGTGGATGCGATGCGATCACAAATGAGCGGGGCGGACGCGGCGCTAGATAATGTCGAGCGTAACAAGGCGCAGGCGAAAGCCAAATACAAAGCCCCGATGAGTGATGCGCTGCGTAAGCTGGCAAACGTCTTTATTCCGCTGATCCCGGCGTTTATCGCCTCGGGGCTGATCACGGGTATTATCAATATCCTCAAACGTCCGGACATCGTCGGCGATTTTGCAACACAATACCCCAATATGCTCGGTTTGCTGGCCATTTTTGGCAGCGCCGTGTTTGCCATCATGAATATTCTGGTGGGGGTAAATACCGCGAAGGTATTTGGCGGCTCGCAGGCGCTGGGCGGGGTGATGGCCGGGATCCTCTCCAGCCCACAACTGGCGCAAATTACCCTGTTTGGCGAGGCGCTGCAGCCGGGCCGCGGTGGGGTTATCGCGGTGTTACTGGTCGTGGCCTTAATGTGCTGGATTGAGAAAAAATTTCGCGACATTCTGCCCGGCTCGATCGAGCTTATCCTTAACCCGTTGCTGACCACGCTTATCGCAGGGACTGTGGCGATTATTGCGCTACAACCCTTGGGCGGCGTGATTTCCGAGGGCATCGCGCACGGGGCTTCCTGGGCTATTGATCGCGGCGGCCTGCTGGTGGGGGCTATCCTTGCAGGCGCATTTCTACCGCTCGTGCTTACCGGGCTTCATCAGGGGCTGGTGCCCATCCACGTAGAGCTGGTACAGGCGCACGGTTACAACGCCCTGTTCCCGATTCTGGCGATGGCGGGTGTCGGGCAGGTGGGGGCGGCGATTGCGGTGCTCATGAAAACCCGTAATGCCCGCCTGAAAAAGATGATTAAAGGTGCACTCCCGGTGGGATTACTGGGAATTGGCGAGCCGCTGATTTTCGGTGTCACCCTGCCGCTGGGGAAACCTTTTCTCGGCGCGTGTTTAGGCGGCGCCGTTGGCGGTGCGCTGATAAGCTACTGGAAAGTGGCGACGGTTATCACCTTCGGCATCTCCGGATTACCGCTTGCGTTAACCATTGTTACCGGAAAAGTGATGCTCTATCTGTTAGGCTATTTGGTAGCAGTGATTGCCGGGTTCCTGTTTACCTGGCTGTTGGGTTTCACCGATCCTGAGGAGTAACATTTGGCTACCAGCGAGCGTCGCATTGTCTTTTTTGATCTTGATGGCACTTTACATCAGCAGGATATGTTCGGCACATTCCTGCGCTACACGTTGCGCCATCACCCTCTGAATGTCTTGCTGGTTCTGCCTTTACTGCCCGTCATTGGCGTCGCCCTGTTAGTCAAAGGGCGCGCCGCGCGCTGGCCAATGAGTCTGCTGTTATGGGCATGTACTTTCGGTCACGGCGAAACGCATCTTAAGCGGCTTGAGCAGAAATTTGCCACCTGGTTTCGCGGGCATGTCACGGCATTTCCGGTGGTGCAGGAACGACTCACCAACTATCTTCTGGCCTCCGATGCAGATATCTGGCTTATCACCGGTTCGCCGCAGCCGCTGGTGGAACAGGTCTATTTTGATACCCCCTGGCTGCCGCGAGTGAATATTATCGCCAGCCAGATTGAGCGCCGCTACGGTGGGTGGGTGCTTACATTACGCTGTCTGGGGCATGAAAAAGTTGCTCAGCTTGAGCGCAAAATCGGCACGCCGCTGCGTCTGTACAGTGGCTATAGCGACAGTAAACAGGACAACCCACTGCTCTATTTTTGCCAGCATCGCTGGCGGGTGACGCCGCGTGGACAGCTCCAGCAACTGGAATGAGCGTGTGCAACACATAACGGCTGTGTATAATGCGCCCCGCTTGTTAACTGGAGTGACCCCCTTTGTCCAACCCTGAACTTAACCACGACTACTGGATGCGCCATGCGTTAGCGCTGGCAAAACGCGCGTGGGAAGAAGGCGAAGTGCCGGTTGGCGCGGTGCTGGTCCACAATAATCAGGTTATTGGTGAAGGCTGGAACCGTCCCATTGGCCGCCACGATCCCACCGCACATGCGGAAATCATGGCGCTGCGCCAGGGCGGGATGGTGTTGCAAAACTACCGTCTGATTGATACCACGCTGTACGTTACGCTTGAACCCTGTGTGATGTGTGCCGGGGCGATGGTGCATAGCCGTATCGGCCAGCTTGTCTTCGGTGCGCGTGATGCGAAAACCGGTGCGGCAGGCTCGCTGATGGATGTGCTGCACCACCCGGGCATGAACCATCGGGTTGAGATTGTCGAAGGGGTTTTGCGCGATGAGTGCGCCGGAATGCTAAGCGATTTTTTCCGTCAGCGTCGGCTGGAGAAGAAAGCGCAGAAAAAAGGGCCGGAGCCGCTTATTTAGCCGCGCCTGGCACTTGCACCACCAGTTTGTCCGGTACAGTCAGCGGATTGCGCGGGAAGGCCTCGCCTGGCGTAAAAGCGCTAAAGGGCATGATACCGTAAGGCGCACGATTGAACTCCTCCGCCGCCACCGCCGGATACCCTTGCGCCAGTTGTGATTTCTTCGCCGCCTCTTTCTCTTTTTCCAGCAAATACCCCACCAGGCTGATTTCGTATTTACGGATGTTTTCCACGTAGGCGTAAGCTTCATGCCCACGCGCATACCCATAGGTGAGTTTGCTGTAATAGGGTTTCTGACTCAGCAGCGGCAGGCGCTGTTTTACGTCCGCCCAGCTATCCGGGTTGCCTTTTGTTTTCACCGTGAGCGACCGGGCGTCGAGCATGTGCGCATAGCCCATATTGTAGGCTGCCAGCGCAAACCAGATACGCTCGTCGCGAGGGACGCTGTCAGGTACTTTATCCATCATATCCTGCAGGTAGCGCGCACCGCCGCTGATGCTTTGCTCGGCATCCGTGCGGTCGCTCAGCCCCAGGCTTTGCGCGGTATTGCGGGTAAGCATCATCAGGCCGCGTACGCCGGTGGGGGAGGTCGCCTGGGTATCCCAGTGGGACTCCTGATATGAAATCGCGGCCAGCAGACGCCAGTCAATATCCTGCGCGTATTTCGTAAACAGCGGCTGGAGATCGGGCAGAACGCTGTCCACCGCACGTAAGAAGGTGCGCGTGTCGACGTAATCAAAATCATCGCCATGACCGAGGTATTTCTCTTCCAGGCGCGCCAGGGTCCCGTCTTCATTAATGTTATTAAAGAAGTCGAGCATCGCCGCCGACAGGGTATTGTCGTCATCGCGGCGGCTAAACCAGGTGACCGGCTGCTCATCGCTGATATCGAGAGCGACGGCCAGTTCCGGATGGACGCGCTGGAACAGACTCACGGCGACCGAATCCGCTACGGTATAGCTGAGTTTGCCGTTCACCACGTCTTCAAGCAGATTGTTGGTGCCTGCTTTATCGTCCACCTTCCAGCTCAGATCCGGGAACGTTTTCTCTTTAAGTTCACGTAAATCGTTGATCGCCACATGGCCTGGGGCGATGGTGAGTTGGGTGTCATTGACGGTAGCCAGGCTGCGGGGGCGGTAGCTGCCAACGCGGTAAACCAGTTGCTGCGAAACCCAATAGTAAACCGGGCCCGGCTGGTAGTTTTCGAGGCGCTCATTGTTATAGACCAGCCCGGCTGCCAGCATATCGGCCTTGCCGTGGTCGAGATCATCAAAAAGCTGGCTGATATTCTGGCGTACGGTCACTTTCAGTTTAACGCCAAGATAGCTGGCGAACTGTTGGGCGAGCTCGTAATCAAGCCCGTAAGGTTTATTATCTACACTGGCATACGTCAAAGGGGACGCGATAGTGCTTATGCGAAGCTCGCCCCGCGCCTTGATGGCCGCAACGCGGTTGTCGGCTTTGCCGAACCAGGGGATAGAAGGCCACAGGGCCGCTGCCAGCAGCAGGGTGACGATGCCGATAAGCAGATAATTAATCTTAAATTTTTTCAATTAGTTAATTCTCTGCGCCGTGCGATGCCTCAATAAATAGCCGCCATGAATACAAGGATGTTTATCGGTCGTTGAGCGGCATTTTGCGCAACAATACGCCAGTTGGCAACTAATTAGCGAAGCCGCTACGGTTTGCTGCCAAATGCCACTCATGATTTTATTTCGACGCAAACGGTTTCGTCACCGCTCAGGATTCTCTATAATGACGCCCGTTTTCCCCCTGATGCACACTTAAAGCTTCGAAGACGAGAGACTTATGATGGAAATTCTGCGTGGTTCGCCTGCACTGTCCGCATTTCGTATCAACAAACTGCTGGCGCGTTTTCAGGCAGCCCGGCTCCCGGTGAGCAATATTTACGCTGAGTATGTCCATTTTGCCGATGTGAACGATCGGCTGAACGAGGAAGAGCTCACGCGGCTGCAACGCCTGCTGAAATATGGTCCGAACTTGAGCAGCCATACCCCAACCGGAAAATTACTTCTCGTTACGCCCCGTCCTGGCACCATCTCCCCCTGGTCTTCTAAAGCAACGGATATCGCGCACAACTGCGACCTTGGCAAAATCAATCGCCTTGAGCGCGGCGTGGCCTACTATGTTGAGGCCTCAACGCTGACCGAAGCGCAATGGGCAAGCGTAGCGGCTGAACTGCATGACCGCATGATGGAGACCGTATTTACCGCCGAAGCGGATGCGGCACGCCTGTTTGAACATCATCAGCCTGCGCCGGTGCAAAGTGTGGATTTATTGGGTGAAGGGCGTCAGGCGCTGATCGACGCTAACGTGCGTCTCGGTCTGGCACTGGCGGAAGACGAAATTGATTATCTGCAGGATGCGTTTAGCCGCCTTGGCCGCAACCCGAATGATATCGAACTCTACATGTTCGCGCAGGCGAACTCTGAACACTGCCGTCATAAAATTTTCAATGCCGACTGGGTGATTGACGGCGAACAGCAGCCAAAATCGCTGTTCAAAATGATTAAAAACACCTTCGAGAAAACCCCGGACTATGTGCTGTCTGCCTATAAAGACAACGCCGCGGTGATGGAAGGTTCTGAGGTCGGGCGTTTCTTCGCTGACCACGAGAATGGTCGTTATGACTTCCACCAGGAAGCGGCGCACATTCTGATGAAAGTGGAAACCCACAACCACCCGACGGCGATTTCTCCGTGGCCGGGCGCGGCAACCGGTTCTGGTGGTGAAATTCGTGACGAAGGGGCGACCGGACGTGGCGCGAAGCCGAAAGCGGGTCTGGTGGGCTTCTCCGTTTCTAACCTGCGTATTCCGGGTTTTGAACAGCCGTGGGAAGAAGATTTCGGTAAGCCGGAACGTATCGTTTCCGCACTGGATATCATGACCGAAGGCCCACTCGGTGGCGCGGCATTTAACAACGAATTTGGCCGTCCGGCGCTGACCGGCTACTTCCGTACTTACGAAGAGAAAGTGAACAGCCACAACGGCGAAGAGCTGCGTGGCTATCACAAACCGATCATGCTGGCAGGCGGTATCGGCAACATTCGCGCCGATCACGTACAAAAAGGTGAGATCACCGTTGGCGCGAAACTGATCGTCCTCGGCGGCCCGGCGATGAACATCGGTCTGGGCGGCGGCGCTGCCTCCTCCATGGCCTCCGGCCAGTCTGACGCGGACCTGGATTTTGCTTCCGTGCAGCGTGACAACCCGGAAATGGAGCGTCGTTGCCAGGAAGTGATTGACCGCTGCTGGCAACTGGGTGATGCCAACCCGATCCAGTTTATCCATGACGTGGGGGCGGGCGGTCTGTCGAACGCCATGCCGGAACTGGTAAGCGATGGTGGGCGCGGTGGTAAATTCCAGTTGCGCGACATCCTTAGCGACGAACCGGGGATGAGCCCGCTGGAAATCTGGTGTAACGAATCCCAGGAGCGTTATGTCCTGTCCGTTGCGGCCGATCAGTTACCGCTGTTTGATGAACTTTGCCGCCGCGAACGCGCCCCGTACGCAGTGATTGGTGAAGCCGTGGCAGAGCAACATCTGACCATGAGCGACAGCCACTTCGACAACCAGCCGATCGATTTGCCGCTGGATGTGCTGCTGGGTAAAACCCCAAAAATGACCCGCGACGTGCAGACACGTAAAGCGGCCGGTGAAGCCATCGATTCACGTGACATTTCTATTGCGGACGCGGTAAACCGTGTGCTGCATCTGCCTGCCGTCGCCGAGAAAACCTTCCTGGTGACCATCGGCGACCGTACCGTCACCGGTATGGTGTCGCGCGATCAGATGGTTGGCCCGTGGCAGGTGCCTGTCGCTAACTGTGCGGTGACCACCGCCAGCCTGGACAGCTACTACGGCGAAGCGATGTCCATCGGTGAACGTGCGCCGGTTGCACTGCTGGACTTCGCGGCCTCTGCCCGTCTGGCTGTCGGTGAGTCCCTGACCAACATGGCGGCCACGCAAATCGGTGAACTCAACCGCATTAAGCTCTCGGCAAACTGGATGTCCGCAGCCGGTCATCCGGGTGAAGACGCCGGGTTGTACGACGCGGTAAAAGCCGTGGGTGAGGAACTCTGCCCGGCGCTGGGCCTGACCATTCCGGTGGGTAAAGACTCTATGTCGATGAAAACCCGCTGGCAGGAAGGTCACGAGCAGCGCGAGATGACCTCGCCGCTGTCGCTGGTGATCACCGCTTTTGCCCGCGTCGAAGATGTGCGTCGTACCGTGACGCCGCAACTTTCTACCGAAGACAACGCCCTGCTGTTGATTGATCTGGGTAAAGGCCACAATGCGCTGGGCGCAACCGCGCTGGCTCAGGTTTACCGTCAACTGGGCGATAAAACTGCCGATGTGCGTGATGTCCAGCAACTGAAAGGTTTCTGGAATGCAATGCAGGCGCTGGTGGCAGAGGGCAAACTGCTGGCCTGGCATGACCGTTCCGACGGTGGTCTGCTGGTGACGCTGGCCGAAATGGCGTTTGCCGGTCACTGCGGTGTGAATGTGGATATCGCCGCACTGGGCCAGGATCATCTGGCGGCGCTGTTTAACGAAGAACTGGGTGGCGTCATTCAGGTTCGTGCAGCGGACCGCGAAGCGGTAGAAGCGCTGCTGGCGGCAAACGGTCTGGCGGATTGTGTTCACTACCTGGGTCAGGCCACGGCGAGCGATCGGTTTGTTATCGAGGCGGCAGGTCAGGCTGTGTTCAGCGAAAGTCGTACCACCCTGCGTATGTGGTGGGCAGAGACCACCTGGCAGATGCAGCGCCTGCGTGACAACCCGGAATGCGCTGACGAAGAGCATCAGGCGAAAGCTAACGATAGCGATCCGGGCCTGAACGTGAAGCTCTCTTTCGATATTAACGAAGACATTGCGGCACCGTATATTGCGACCGGCGCGCGCCCGAAAGTGGCGGTACTGCGTGAGCAGGGCGTTAACTCCCATGTGGAGATGGCGGCAGCGTTTTACCGTGCGGGCTTTGATGCCATCGACGTCCACATGAGCGACCTGCTGGCCGGGCGTACCGGGCTTGAAGATTTCCAGGCGCTGGTGGCCTGCGGCGGCTTCTCTTACGGTGACGTACTGGGCGCGGGTGAAGGCTGGGCGAAATCGATTCTGTTCAACAACCGCGTGCGCGATGAGTTCGAGACCTTCTTCCACCGTCCGCAGACGCTGGCGCTGGGCGTCTGTAACGGCTGCCAGATGATGTCTAACCTGCGTGAACTGGTGCCGGGCAGTGAGTTGTGGCCACGCTTTGTGCGTAACCACTCTGACCGCTTCGAAGCGCGTTTCAGCCTGGTCGAAGTGACGCAAAGTCCGTCGCTGCTGCTGCAGGGTATGGTCGGTTCACAAATGCCTATCGCGGTTTCCCACGGTGAAGGCCGCGTGGAAGTGCGTGATGATGCCCATCTGGCTCAGCTTGAAAGCAAAGGTCTGGTGGCGCTGCGCTTTGTCGATAACTTCGGTAAAGTGACCCAAACCTACCCGGCTAACCCGAACGGTTCGCCAAACGGTATTACCGCGGTTACCAACGAAAGTGGTCGCGTGACGCTGATGATGCCGCATCCGGAGCGTGTGTTCCGTACGGTTTCTAACTCCTGGCACCCGGAAAACTGGGGCGAGGACAGCCCGTGGATGCGTATCTTCCGCAATGCGCGTAAGCAGTTAGGTTAACCCCATCCAGCACGCCCGGCCCACATGGTCGGGCGTGCTTCCTCTTTCCGGTTGCTTATCTAAAAGACAGAACTGACGATATTGAGTACAATCGTTTCCGGCGCTAACAGGGAAGGGAACGGTTATGAAGCTGATTAAAAAGGTAAAATTAACCTTTACGCAGGGAGCCTCAGACAAGGTCTATGAGGTGGATCTCTGTGAACAGCCAGGCAACGAGGTGAATCGTTACTGGGTTAATTTTCGCTACGGACGGCGTGGCGGCACGTTACGGGAAGGGACAAAAACGCCTGCCCCCGTTGATTTCACCAATGCCGAGGCTATTTTCGCAAGCGTGGTGGTTGCCAAAACCAACAAAGGCTACGTTGAGGCCGGTTCACTTTCCCCCTTCGCTGTCAGCACTTTCTCTTCTTCGTTACACACCTTAATACGCCAAATCGATCGCATTAAAGAGAGCGAACAACGAGCCAGAAGCATATGGCGACTCCCTCAGCAGCCGAACGCTATGCTGGCAGACTGGCTGGAAAAGGGGCTTAACGAGGAACATCACTGGCTGGAAAATTACGCCCGTCTCTGGACGCTGGGGCGCACGGGGAATCAGCACAACCTGGCGCGTGTGAGACCCTTTCTTGAAAGCCCATATCCGCCATTAAACAACCTTGCTTATGAAGTGTATCTGCGTCTGGGTGACGATGACGATATCGCTGGGCTGCGGCAAAACTTGCTGGCCTCATTACCGTCAGAGCTGTCCCAGGCATTAGCTGTTGGCGATATTGAGGCAATCGATGCACAACTTCAGCGCCACATTAATGAACAGAATCCCAACGCGAGTACATTACTCAAAACGCTCTATCGGGTGGCGCTGGACAACCCGCTATTGCATCAAGGCCTGATTCGTCTGCTATACATTCTGCCTCTGCGCCCTCATCTGTTTAAAGGTGTGCGCTACCTGTTCAAAATGGCCGAGTTCCGCCTGGATGCGCCGATGTTTGCCCTGCTGGCCTGGCGTTTTGATACTACGCGGGAATTTTATTCTGCCCAGTGGGACGGCGTCTGGGTGAACGGCGTGGGCTATCTCAAACCCAGTCAGGAACTTCTGCGCGACGATAGCAGGCTGGCCTATTCGCGCAAAACGCGCGACTACCTGCGGCGCCGTAGCTGGCGTGCCTTGCGGCGTCTCGGTGCCCGTGGCGACGCTCGCTATGTCGATATGGCCTGCGCGCTTCTGCTCCAGTATAAGAAAGAATACCTGGTTGCAGAAAAGCAGAGTGATTCAGGCGTTTTCGCCAGCGATGCGCATCTTTTCGCGTGGAACGCCATTTTGCGTTTACAACATCCTCACTATCAGCGCCACAGGCAGAGAGCGTTATGGATTCGGGTCAGCGATGAAAAGGATGAACGCCGCGTCGAGGCATTTCCACAACTCTGGGATCAGCGCCCTGATGCACTGCTGACGTTATTGTGCCTGAGCGAGAGTGAAGCCGTTTGCACGTTTGCGCTCAGGGCAATGAAAGATAATGTCTCCTTCTGCCAGGCCCTCACCGATAGCCAACTGGTGCAGTTGCTGGCTCGTCCGTTCCCGCTCATTGCCGATTTTGTGCTCTCGCTTCTTACTGCGCGTTCGCTCACTCCTGAGCTGCTGCTGGGGCTGATTAACAGTGTCCACCCGCAAGCGCGCAGCCTGGCGCTGACCCATTTAAACAGCATTAGCGCACTGTTTGATGAAACCGAACTGGTTACCGCGCTTTTGCTGGCTGACGATGCGCAGATCAGCGCGTGGTTAGAAGAGCGTTTTTCCCGGCAGCCTCTGACCACCTCGCAACAGCAGACGTTAAGGCGGGCGCTTTTGCTGCGGCTTACCGACGCGCAGACCACCTTTTCTGAGCAACATGCCCTCTGGTTGTCGATGTGCCTGGTGAGCCATCTGCCTGCCATGGTCCCGTCGCTGACGATTGAGAATTTCAGCGAGCTACTCGCCCATCCCGATACGGGTGTGCAGCTTTTAGCCGCCCGGTTGTTGGTGAGTTCCGATTTGACGCAGAGCCCGCTTTCGCAAGCCCTGCTGGTTCAGATTCACAACTCGCCTGTCGCGGCTATCCGCGCCGCTGGCATCGCGCTGTTAGGCAAACAAAGTCCGGAATTAGTCTTGCTGCAGTTACCGCAGTTAATTGATCTGCTCCAGTGCGGGGAGGCAGAAGAGCGGCAAGCCTGTTACATGCTACTGGGGCAACTGGCAGAGCAGCATGCTGCTGAGGTCTTTGCGGGATTATTCCCATTAGCCTTTCAAAAAGAAGCCTACGAGGGCGCACATCAGGCGCTGTTAACGTTCTTCACGCACAAGCTTAATGCCTGCCTGATGTCCCTGGACAAAGACACCATCTGGCGGCTGATTAATGCCAGATCGCTGGCAGCACAAAGCCTGGGGCGTGAATGTCTTCTGACCCGTTCTCCGCTGGCGTGGAGTGTGAATCAATGGGTGGCGTTGGCAAATCACCCTGATCATCATATTCGTGATTATGCGTTGAAGGCCTTCACCTCACATGTAGATGTTGTCCGCGAACAGAGCAGTGCTGCGCTGGAGTTACTGGAAAGTGACTGGCCCGCAACCCAAGAATTTGGTTTTGCGTATTTCCGCCAGAATTACACCTCTCCAGGCTGGACCCCGGAACTGATCGTCAAGGTCTGCGACAGCAACCGCGACGATGTGCAGGCTTATGGTCGGGAACTGTTACAAACGTTCTTCCAGCGCGAGCAGGGGGAAGCGTACCTGTTAAAGCTGAGCCAGCATCCATCATTGACGGTACAGACCTTTGTGACCCATTTTTTTGAAGAGTATGCCGCCGGAAAGCCCGACGTCATCCTGGCGCTGAAACCTTGCTTCCTGACAATCCTTTCCCAGGTTAACCGTGGGCGTGTCGCTAAAGACAGGACGCTTGCTTTTCTTACGCAGCAGGCGGCTGCCAGCCCGTTGGTGCTTGAGATGGTGGCGACATTGCTGACTCGCCTGTCGCTGACAGTTGTGCAAAAAGACAAAGCGCCGCTGATCAAGGCCATGCTTCAACTGCAAAGACAGTATCCCCATTTGAATTTGCCGCTGGAAATTATTGCCCGACCCGAACAAGGAGCGCCTCATGCAGGTTAGTTATCGTTATCAGGGAAAGAGTCAGGCCTCGGAAGCTGGTTTGACGTTCTCGCCAGATAGTCTTCGCCCACCGGCGTTCTTCGTCGGTGAGCTCAGGCAGAAACTGGCGTTTCGCGAGGCCATCTCCGCGCTGCATAACGTGGTGGTATCGGACATGCGTTTTCAGCCGAAAGATAAAACCGACTATCGGCGCTGGCTGGCAGGAGAGGAACAGCGGTTATTAGCGGAATTTATTGCGCAGAAAAGCCAGCTTGAGCAAGAAGCGAATGAGATTAGCGGGCGATTACATGTGCTGAACAAAGAGGCTGCAACATTGCTTGCACCTTATCATCAGGCGCAAAAAGCCTATTTCGATTATCTCTATAAAAACGATATTGACGCCTGGTATGTATTGGATCCGGTGATCACCGTACATCCCGACGAAGTCTTTTTTGAATGTTTTTCTGAGGATGAATCAAGCTACGGCAAACTGAGTTGTCAGTACGATGTTTTTGACAACATCAGCGAGCGTGCCTTTGGGACCACTAACATCGACTATTCCGAAGGGCTCTACCAGGCCTTTCAGAAAATCCGTGATTATCACCCGACGCAGTTGAAAATTGATCCGGACGGCTTCGCCATTCAGACGGACGGCAGCGAGTGTGAAGAGAAGAAAATCGATCTGCCGGACAGTTGGGTGCGCGGTTTTTTACAAGTCAGCTCGGCGATGACCCTGCCGATGGTGAAATTCTCGCTTGCGCCCATGGATATGCACAATATTTGCTTCCGGCTCAGGCGTAAAAAAGAGCGTAGCGGGCCGCGCTCGCTGCGTTTTGAGCTGACGCCGGGGCAGCCCGTCAAAGTGATTTTTGAGCCGTGGAATGAAACGCTGGTCTGCCCACGTTCGCTCTACAAGGGCGACCAGCCGCGTTCCATACGTGTCTGGGGACGGCGCAGACTGCATATCCTCGAACGTCTGATCCCGATAGCTGAAAAATTCGATGTCTGCCTTCTTGACGATGGTATGCCTTCATTCTGGACCGCAGATTTAGGGGCGATGAGTTTTACGCTCGGCCTGTCCGGCTGGAGCGCGAATGACTGGTCGGCTCAGGGCAATTTTGATTTGCTCGCGCCACGCCAGACAGTCGATACCCTGACGCTGGAGCGGGTTTATCAGGCACTGAGCAAGCACCATATGGCTTCATGCGCCTCTCTTGCCACCGAACTGGGGCTGGACGAAAGCATAGTAAAAGCGACGCTGGCAGCCTACAGCCAGCATGGTCAGGTGCTCTATGACCTTAACAAAGATCTCTATCGTATTCGCGCGCTTTGCCGCGAGCCGATCCCACTGGAACAACTGCGCTTTAGTAACGAACGGGAAGAGAAGGCTATCAACTTCGTCAACGCCGGCCTGGTGCAGGTAGAAAGCGCCCTGAGTAATGCCACCGGAACGCAAATGCGCGGTCAGGTTCTGGATAATGCCGTACGGTACAACGTTTCCCTTATGCTGGATACAGACCAGCGGCTGACGGTGGGTGAGTGCAATTGTCACTATTTCCATCAGAACCGACTGCGTCGTGGTCCGTGTGAACATATGCTGGCATTGCGGCTGGCAGTAAAGGTAAAAGCATGATGAAAAGGACTTTTTCTGCTGTTATACTCGACGTTAATAGCGGCGTGGCAAGGAAACCTTGCATCCCGGATGGTGGATCGCCATTCAGGTTTTATGACTGCCCACGCGTCACTGATGCCATCTTCACTGGGCAGAGTGTGAGTACCTGTCACTATTGCAGTATGGCTTCAACGAAGCCAATGAGTGACAGGTACTCCACTCTGCGTCGAGTGGATAACCTCAGTACCAGGAACGCTTCGAAGGCCTTATTCGCCACGCCGCTATCCCTCCCGGTCATCCCCGTATTCTCTTGTCTAACACGGCCAGGGAGCGTTCGTTATGTCTGAATCTGCAAAGCTGACCCGCCAGCAAATTTACGAGCGCATCCGCGAAACCAGTAAAGAGGAGTACATCCTCGCTGAAATGATCCGTCTGGGTTTCTGGGATGAAACGCAGGATAAACCCGCTCTCACCGCAGAATTTATCGCTCAACGTGCGGCGTTACAGAAACAGCTTGCGGAGCTGGGGCAGAAACAACGGCTTTATGATGACCCGCAAAAAGCATTGCGGGAATTGCACAAGACGCGCAAAAAAGCGGCCCTGGAGAAACGCGAGCAAACCCGCATTGCCCGTAACGAAGCGCGCTATGCGCGAGCATTGCAATGGCATCAAAAGCAGCAAGCAGAGATAACCTGGCTGGGGGAGGGGTTTTCATTTGGCCTCGCCGACACCGCGCACAACGAAGCCCGATTACAAGCGCAGAAGCTGCCCGAACTTGCGGACAGCCAGGCACTGGCATCTGCAATGGGCATCACGATCAATGAGCTGCGTTTTCTTTGCTTCCAGAAAAATGTCTCCCGAGTAAACCATTACCGGCGTTTTTCCCTCGCCAAAAAAAATGGCGGTGAGCGACTGATTTCGGCGCCTATGCCACGCATGAAGCGCGCGCAGTACTGGATTCTGGAAAACATTCTGAATCGTGTGAAGTTACACGAAGCAGCCCACGGTTTTGTTACCGGGCGCAGCATTTTGAGTAATGCGCTGCCGCATGTGAATCAGGCAATAGTGGTCAATCTGGATATGGAAAACTTCTTCCCGACGGTGAGTTACCGCCGGGTAAAAGGTTTATTTCGCCAGTTAGGTTATGCCGAGCAACTGGCCACTGAACTGGCTTTGTTAACTACGGAACCTGAGGTTACGCAGGTGGCACTGGATGGCGAGACCTGGTTTGTGCAGGAAGACGCCCGTTTCCTGCCGCAGGGCGCGCCAACCAGTCCGGCGATTTCCAACATCATCTGCCGTCGTCTCGACAGCCGTTTGCAGGCAATGGCACAGAAGCTTGGCTTTGTTTACACCCGTTATGCTGACGATATGACCTTTTCCAGTGCGCAGCCGTCCGCCAACGTGCAACAGCTATTATGGCGCTGCAAGCAGATTGTTAAGGATGAAGGTTTTAAGATCCACCCTGAGAAAACCCGGGTAATGCGCAAGCCGCAAAAGCAGGAAGTCACCGGTATTGTGGTGAATGAAAAACCCTCCGTGGATCGCAAAACACTAAAACGCTTTCGCGCATTGCTGTTTCAGATTGCAAAAGATGGACTGGAAGGAAAGCGCTGGGGATCGGGCGAGCTGATGGCGACCCTTGAAGGCTATGCTAATTTCGTGGCAATGGTTACCCCTGAGAAGGGCATTGTTTTGCAAAAGCAGGTCACCGACCTGAAAAGACAATATGGATACACAACCCAGCCGGGGCGAATTACAGCGCTGAACAAGAGGTTATTCCGGGCAAAAGCCGCCCGTGGGGAATCGCCACGTGAAAACTGGTGGCAGGCACAAGAAGCCCCGCCACCCGTTCTGGAACAAACCGCGCAGCAGCAGGCAACGCAAAAGGCGACATCATCAGCGACAGAGGAGCTGCATTTCGACGCGCAGCCTGATGTTCATGTCGGTCAGGTGCCTGATAATTCTCGTTCCCCATTACGCTTTTTCTGGGTGCTTATCATTGTGCTGCTGATTATGATTCTGGCGCGGATGTTTTAAATGTTATCTGTGTCATGTTGCAGTGTCGGGAAACCGCGACAAAGCCATTGTTCTGATGTCTCCAAAAGGAGACATTTAAGTGTTTGATTTATATGGTTGATGAGTTTGAGGTGCAAGGGTGTTGCTGATCGGAGACAGTTAGCGTGAAAATCATTCAACCGCTATTTAACGCCAGAATGTTGTTAACTTCTTATATTTCAGTTGGTTAATATTTTGTTTTGCGTTTTGGCATAAGTGTTGCATAATAATAACCAGTGGCTCATTCACCTCCTTATGTCAGCCCCTTCGGGACGTGCTACATAAACTTCGAATGACGCACTTAAAGGTGCCTGCCGTCCAACTGCTGATAAAAGTTCGCTTTTTCAGATATCGGGCGAAACGTCGAGTTAGGCACCGCCTAATTTCTAAGCAAAGCCGGGTTTATACCCGGCTTTGCTTTTTCTGGCTTCCCCGTAGCACATTACTCAGCTAGCATCCTGTTAAACCTGATTTGCGAGAGTATTGCGTTGAAACGCTGGCCCATTTTTCCCCGCTCCCTACGCCAGGTCGTTATGATGGCGTTCTTACTGATCTTATTGCCTTTGTTGGTGCTTGCCTGGCAGGCATGGCAAAGCCTGAATGCCCTGAGCGCCCAGGCGGCACAAACGAATCGCACCACGCTTATCGATGCCCGACGCAGCGAGGCGATGACCAATGCCGCGCTGGAAATGGAACGCAGTTACCGTCAGTACTGTGTGCTGGACGACGCAACCCTGTCAAAGGTGTATCAGAGCCAACGTAAACGCTACAGCGAGATGCTGGATGCCCATGCAGGCGTGTTACCGGACGAAAAACTCTACCAGGCGCTGCGTCAGGATTTGAACGATCTCGCTCAGTTACAGTGCAAAAGCAGTGGCCCAACCGCAGAGGCGTCCGCAAGACTCGAAGCCTTTGCGGCGGCGAATACCGAGATGGTGCAGTCAACGCGGCAGGTGGTGTTCTCCCGTGGACAGCAGTTGCAGCAGGAAATTGCCGAGCGCGGTCAGTTCTTCGGCTGGCAGGCACTGGTGCTGTTTCTGGTTAGCCTCGCGATGGTGCTGCTGTTTACACGGATGATTATTGGCCCGGTGAAGGGCATTGAACGGATGATCAACCGGTTGGGGGAAGGGCGCTCCCTTGGGCATACGGTAGTCTTTAAAGGCCCGCGTGAGTTGCGCTACGTGGGGGAACGCATCATCTGGCTAAGTGAACGCCTTTCCTGGCTTGAATCACAGCGTCATCAATTTTTACGTCATATCTCTCATGAACTGAAAACCCCGCTTGCCAGCATGCGTGAAGGGACCGAACTGCTTGCCGATCAGGTCGTCGGGCCGTTAACAGTGGAGCAGGAAGAGGTGGTGGCTATCCTCGATGACAGCAGCCGTAATCTGCAAAAACTGATTGAACAATTACTCGACTACAACCGGAAACTGGCGGATGGTGCGGTTGAGCTGGAAGACGTTGAGATCGAGCCGCTGGTGGATATGGTTCTTACGGCTCATAGTTTGCCCGCGCGAGCTAAAATGATGCATACCGAGGTTGTGCTGGATGCGGCTTCATGCTGGTCTGAGCCGATGTTGCTGATGAGCGTGCTGGATAATCTTTATTCGAACGCGGTGCACTATGGGGCTGAATCCGGTAACATTTATATTCACAGCTATCTTGCAGGCTCGCGGCTGCGTATTGAGGTATCCAATACCGGTACGCCGATTCCTGAGGCGGAACGCAGTATGATTTTTGAACCCTTTTTCCAGGGGAGCCATCAGCGAAAAGGCGCGGTGAAGGGGAGTGGCCTGGGGTTAAGCATCGCCAGAGACTGTGTTCGCCGTATGCACGGCGAGTTGCATCTGGTGGACGTTGATCATGCAGATGTCTGTTTTCGCATTGAGCTACCGCTTAATGCGTCGGAAAAATCCAACAAATGAAGCGAAATCAGGTGAGTATGTTGCACGTTTTTTCCCGCGTGGCTGGCGCGGTGTTGTTGCCTAAGAAAATGCTTCGTGCATTACCCTGCCTGCTGCTGGCAGGTTGTGTATCCCAGACGCCTGAGCATGCTGTACATGAACAATTCGAAGAGCAGCTTCCGGAACATCAACTGGCCGATTTCCTGCTGACGGACTGCGGTAATATCTGGTCATTAACCGGCCAGGCTTTCGATACCAACCCGTTATTCTGGCTGCGCAGTATGGATTGCGCCGGGCGCCTGGCGCCAGCAGAAGCGCGTGCTGAGGCGCGCGTCTGGCCCGACGATACGTGGCAGGACGCCTTTAAGCGCGGCATTTTACTGTCGAGTGCGAAAATTACCCCACTGGAACGGCGTGAGAATATCACGCGTCTTGATGTGTTAAGCCCGCAAATTCCCGCACCTGTGCGTCCGCTTTATCAGCTCTGGCGCGATGGTCAGACATCACAGCTCCAGCTTGCAGAAGAGCGTGGTCGTTATGGCAAGCTCCAGCAGTCGACGGATGCCGAGCTGGATACCTTACGCCAGCAGCAACAATTTCTGCGTGAGCAACTGGACACGACCACGCGCAAACTGGAAAACCTGACCGATATAGAACGTCGACTCTCCAGTCGCAAACCGGCGGGCAATGATCTACCGGATAGCGCGCGCCCCGCAAGGACCGAAACGAAACAAGAGGACGCGAAACCATGACCAGCCGAAAACCTGCCCATCTGCTGCTGGTGGATGACGATCCGGGCCTGCTAAAACTGCTCGGTTTGCGTCTGACCAGTGAAGGCTACAGCATTGTCACTGCCGAGAGCGGGCAGGAGGGGCTTCGCGTGCTGGCTCGCGAGAAAGTTGACCTGGTCATCAGCGACCTGCGTATGGATGAGATGGACGGTATGCAACTGTTCACGGAGATCCAGAAGGTGCAGCCGGGTATGCCCGTCATTATTCTCACCGCGCATGGTTCCATTCCGGATGCGGTCGCCGCAACGCAGCAGGGGGTATTCAGCTTCCTGACCAAGCCGGTCGATAAAGACGCATTGTACAAGGCGATTGATGATGCGCTGGAGCATTCTGCACCCGCCTCAGACGATCAGTGGCGCGATACGATCATTACCCGCAGCCCGGTCATGCTGCGCCTGCTTGAGCAGGCGAGAATGGTGGCGCAGTCTGATGTCAGCGTGCTGATTAACGGCCAGAGCGGCACCGGGAAAGAGATCCTGGCGCAGGCGATCCACAATGCCAGTCCGCGCAGCAAAAATGCCTTTATCGCCATCAACTGTGGTGCGTTACCGGAGCAGTTGCTGGAATCTGAACTCTTTGGTCACGCGCGCGGTGCCTTTACCGGCGCGGTCAGCAGCCGTGAGGGGCTCTTCCAGGCGGCAGAAGGCGGTACGCTGTTTCTTGATGAAATCGGCGATATGCCCATTCCGCTACAGGTTAAACTGCTGCGTGTGTTGCAGGAACGCAAAGTCCGGCCGCTCGGCAGCAACCGTGATATCGACATCAATGTGCGGATTATCTCCGCGACCCACCGCGACTTACCTAAAGCGATGGCGCGCGGCGAATTTCGTGAAGACCTGTTTTATCGCCTGAATGTGGTTAACCTCAAAATCCCGGCGCTGGCGGAACGTGCGGAGGATATCCCGCTGCTGGCCAACCATCTGTTGCGTCAGGCGGCTGACAGACATAAACCCTTTGTGCGCGCTTTTTCCACCGATGCGATGAAACGGCTGATGACCGCAGGCTGGCCGGGTAACGTGCGCCAACTGGTCAACGTCATTGAGCAATGTGTCGCGCTGACCTCATCGCCGGTCATCAGCGACGCGCTGGTTGAGCAGGCGCTGGAAGGTGAGAACACGGCCCTGCCCACGTTTGTGGAGGCGCGGAATCAGTTTGAGCTCAATTACCTGCGCAAGCTGCTGCAAATCACCAAAGGTAACGTCACCCACGCGGCGAGGATGGCCGGGCGCAACCGTACTGAATTTTACAAATTGCTCTCGCGCCATGAGCTGGATGCCAACGACTTTAAAGAGTAATGGCGTAGTGAATATGGTAGTGTGAGCAACCGATTACGAAGTAGCTTACTGGCAAGCGTTTTTAAGGACCAACCATGAAAAAGATTGATGCAATTATTAAACCTTTCAAACTGGATGACGTGCGTGAAGCGCTGGCCGAAGTCGGCATTACCGGGATGACGGTGACCGAAGTGAAAGGGTTTGGTCGCCAGAAAGGCCATACCGAACTGTACCGTGGTGCAGAGTACATGGTGGACTTTCTGCCGAAAGTAAAAATCGAAATCGTTGTCACCGATGATATCGTTGAGACCTGCGTAGATACCATTATCCGCACGGCCCAGACCGGTAAAATCGGCGACGGTAAGATTTTTGTCTTTGATGTTGCCCGCGTGGTACGTATCCGTACCGGCGAAGAAGACGACGCGGCTATCTGATCCTCTCCCTCACCCTGTCGGGTGAGGGCTATTCCTCCTGCTCTTACAGCACCTTGTGGGGGCCAAAACATTCGTAATGAATGTTCTCTGCCTTTATCCCCAGCCCGACCAGTTGCTTCGCGGCAAACTGCATAAACGCCACCGGGCCACAAAGATAAAACTGCATGGCCGGATCGCTGAATGCTGACTCGTGCTTACTCAGATCCATCAACCCTTCGCTATCAAAGGCCTGCGCCTGCTTATCAAAATGGGTAGGCGCGCGGTACCAGACATGAGACGTCACGCGAGGCAGTTTGCTGCTCAGTGTTTTCACCTCATCGGCAAAGGCGTGAACATCGCCATTTTCTGCTGCATGGAACCAGTTTACCTGGGCTTTATGTCCAGCCCGGGCGAGTGTATCGAGCATTGCCAGCATGGGTGTCTGGCCGACGCCTGCGGAGATGAACGTAACCGGGGTGTTGCCCTCGACATTCATAAAGAAGTCGCCTGCCGGGGCCGCCAGATGTACCACGTCGCCGACCTGCGCGCGCTGATGCAGCCAGGTTGAGACCTGCCCACCTTCTTCACGTTTAACCGCAATACGGTAATGTTTACCGTCAGGGGCGCGTGTCAGGGAGTACTGGCGGATTTCCTGATAAGCAAATTCTTCCGGTTTGAGCCAGATGCCGATGTATTGTCCCGGACGGAAATCAGCAACGGGTTGCCCATCAACAGGGGCGAATTCAAAACTGGTGATTAACGTGCTTTGCCCGGTTTTTTCCACCAGACGAAATGGGCGCGTTCCTTCCCAGCCGCCGGTTTTGCTCGCATTTTCATCATACAGTTGCGCTTCTCGCTGAATAAAGACGCCAGCCAATACCCCGTAAGCTTTACCCCATGCGTCGAGGACTTCCTGGCCTGGGTTGAACATCTCATCAAGGGTCGCCAGCAGATGATGGCCGACAATATCGTATTGCGCAGGCTGGATCTGAAAACTGGTGTGTTTTTGGGCAATCTTTTCCACCGCAGGGAGTAACGCGGCGAGGTTATCAAGGTTGCTGGCATAGGCCGCAATAGCGTTGAACAACGCTTCGCGCTGATCGCCGTTACGCTGATTGCTCATGTTGAAAATGTCTTTGAGCTCGGGATTGTGCGTAAACATCCGGTCATAAAAATGGGCGGTCAGTTTTGGACCGGTTTCCAGCAGCAGAGGAATGGTGGCTTTCACTGTCGCGATGGTTTGAACGTCAAGCATAGTCGCTTCCTGTCAGGTGATTTATAAGATGTATTTAAAATGCATCTTATAGGCGAGGCTGCGGGGTTGTAAAGAGGAAAGCGGCTGTGGCGATGAATTTCAACGTGAAAAAGTTGCATCACAAACGTGAAAAGAATTCCGTTGCAAAGGCAAAGTGCATTATCTCTCAAACCCTTGTCTGGCGCGCAGCCAATCGTTTGCGTAAAAACCTTTGTCAAGACCTGTTATCGCGATATGAATCAGTTATACTGTGAGCCGTTCCCCAAAACGGGCCCTCAAATTTGAGTTGCTTTATTGTTAGCTGAGCAGGAGATGCGGATGTTAAAACGTGAAATGAACATTGCCGATTATGATGCCGAACTGTGGCAGGCTATGGAGCAGGAAAAAGTACGTCAGGAAGAACACATTGAACTGATCGCCTCCGAGAACTACACCAGCCCGCGTGTAATGCAGGCGCAGGGCTCTCAGCTGACCAACAAATATGCCGAAGGTTATCCGGGCAAACGCTACTACGGCGGTTGCGAGTATGTCGATATCGTTGAACAACTGGCTATCGACCGTGCAAAAGAGCTGTTCGGCGCTGACTATGCAAACGTACAGCCGCACTCCGGTTCTCAGGCTAACTTTGCGGTCTACACCGCGCTGCTGCAGCCGGGCGATACCGTGCTGGGTATGAACCTGGCGCAAGGTGGCCACCTGACTCACGGCTCCCCGGTTAACTTCTCCGGTAAACTGTACAACATCATCCCTTACGGTATCGATGAGTCCGGTAAAATTGACTATGAAGACATGGCGAAGCAGGCTCAGGAACACAAACCGAAGATGATCATCGGTGGTTTCTCTGCTTACTCCGGTATCGTTGACTGGGCAAAAATGCGTGAAATCGCAGACAGCATCGGCGCATACCTGTTCGTTGATATGGCGCACGTTGCCGGTCTGATTGCGGCAGGCGTTTACCCGAACCCGGTTCCACACGCTCACGTCGTCACGACGACCACGCACAAAACCCTGGCGGGTCCGCGCGGTGGCCTGATCCTGGCGAAAGGCGGTAACGAAGAGCTGTACAAAAAACTGAACTCCGCTGTGTTCCCAAGCGCACAGGGCGGCCCGCTGATGCACGTCATCGCCGCGAAAGCCGTCGCGCTGAAAGAAGCGATGGAGCCAGAGTTCAAAGTCTACCAGCAGCAGGTTGCTAAGAACGCGAAAGCAATGGTGGAAGTGTTCCTGAACCGTGGCTACAAAGTGGTCTCCGGTGGTACGGAAAACCACCTGTTCCTGCTGGATCTGGTGGACAAAAACCTCACCGGTAAAGAAGCTGACGCCGCGCTGGGCCGCGCCAACATCACCGTTAACAAAAACAGCGTGCCGAACGATCCGAAGAGCCCGTTCGTCACCTCCGGTATCCGTATCGGCTCCCCGGCCGTAACGCGCCGCGGCTTTAAAGAAGCGGAAGTGAAAGAGCTGGCTGGCTGGATGTGTGACGTGCTGGACAACATCAATGATGAAGCGGTTATCGAGCGCGTCAAAGGTAAAGTTCTGGATATCTGCGCACGCTTCCCGGTTTATGCATAAGCCCTGAAAGCATACAAAAATGCCCGCATCTTGCGGGCATTTTTTTACCTTATCGCAGGGTGAAATAGCCGTGAACGCCCATATAAATCCCTACCAGTGCAATCAATACGCTTGAGAAATAGGGCGCGCGCCGCGCAAGAGTATTGAATCCTGACCAGCGTTTCGCCGCATGCTGCACACTCACTGCCGCTCCCACGCCTACCGCAACCAGGGTTAATGCCAGACCGATGCTAAAACACACCACCATCGTAGCGCCCAGCGTTAACGCCTTAAGCTGAATACAGATCAGCAGCACGGTAATCGCTGCCGGGCAGGGGATGAGTCCACCTGTCAGGCCAAACAGCAGAATTTGCCCGTTGGTTACCTTTGTGCCGTTAAAGCGGCGCTCGATATCCCGGGCATGGGCCAGTTCGTGCGCGTCACGATACTCTTCTTGTTTCACCACTTTCCGCGCAGAGAGGATCACCGGCTGGCTCAGGCTGGCGGCTTGTGCAGGCTGGAAAATCAAACCTTGAACATGAGCATGAGGGTGGGGATGCGGATGATCGTGATGGTGGTCATGTTCGTGGTGATGATCATGGTGGTGACCCGCATGCCACTGGCGCTCACCTTGCCAGGTACGCCAGAACATCCATGCGGCTGTCCCCAGAATAATTACCGCTGAGATCATCTGCATCCACGGCTCAACGGCTTCGGCAGTGAACCGACGGCTGATAAACATCCCGCCCATCGCGATAAGCCAGACCACCGCCGTATGAGACAGCGTGGCCGCAAGACCGAGCATAACGGCCTGTTTTACGGTGCCTTTGATCGCCACGATAAAGGCTGCCATCATCGTTTTTGAATGCCCCGGTTCAAGGCCGTGCAGCGCGCCGAGCAGAATGGCGCTCGGAATGAAAAACCAGCCATTTCCCTGCTGAAAGAGGGTCGCAAAATCGGTCATGAGAATAATTCTCGCTAATTGTTATCTCTTTTAAATCTACTCCCCCCCAGTAAAAAATACTATCCCCCAGTAGAAAGAAACTCCCCCCCAGTTGTTCTGTGATATGATTTTTCCACTCAGCAGACGCGAAAGTGAGGCCAGTATGTCGCATACCATTCGGGATAAAAGAAAGCTCAAAGCACGGGCGAGTAAGATTGAAGGGCAAGTTGCGGCGCTGAAAAAGATGCTTGATGAACCGCATGAATGCGCACAGGTTTTGCAGCAAATCGCGGCTATTCGCGGGGCGGTTAACGGTTTGATGCGTGAGGTTATTAAAGGGCATTTGACCGATCATATCGTTCATGAAAATGACGAAGTCAAACGTGAAGCCGACCTTGATGTGGTGCTGAGTGTGCTGGATTCCTATATCCGCTAACGGTAAGGGAATAACACGCCTCTCCAACCTGTTATATAACTGTTACTTGCCAGTTTATTGATTTACCTCCAGACTATCGCCTCATTCAGGAGGGAATCATGGTTTTGCAGTCCACGCGCTGGCTGGCGCTCGCTTATTTCACCTACTTTTTTAGTTACGGCATCTTTTTGCCCTTCTGGAGCGTCTGGCTCAAAGGCACAGGACTCACGCCGGAAACCATCGGGATCTTGCTCGGTGCAGGCCTGGTAGCCCGTTTCCTCGGCAGCTTGCTTATTGCACCACGCGTCAGTAACCCCTCGCTTCTCATTAACGCCTTACGTCTCCTTGCGTTGGTTACGCTGGTATTCGCGCTCGCTTTTTGGGCCGGGACTCATGTGGCCTGGCTCATGGTGGTGATTATCGGTTTTAACCTCTTTTTCTCACCGCTGGTTCCCCTGACGGATGCGCTTGCCAACACCTGGCAGAAACAGTTTCCCATGGACTATGGTCGGGTTCGCGTTTGGGGCTCTATCGCCTTTGTGATTGGCTCGGCGGCAACCGGAAAACTGGTTAGCGAGTTTGATTATCGTGCGGTGCTGGCGATGCTGACGCTGGGGGTTGCTTCTATGCTACTGGGAATGCTGCTACGCCCGTCGATTTTACCGCAGGGAGATGCCCGCCATCAGGATGCCACCGGCTGGAAGGCATGGCGCGATCTGGTCGTAAAAAGCTGGCGTTTCCTGGTTTGCGTTTCGCTACTGCAGGGGGCGCACGCTGCCTACTATGGTTTCAGCGCCATCTATTGGCAGGAAGCGGGGTATTCCGCTTCAACGGTGGGCTATCTCTGGTCTCTTGGGGTGGTCGCAGAAGTCGTTGTCTTTACGCTCAGTAACCGGTTGTTCCGTCGCTTTAGCGCCCGCGATTTGCTTTTACTGTCTGCTGTCTGTGGGCTGGTGCGTTGGGGACTGATGGGGTGGACGACCGACCTGTCGTGGCTTATCGTCGTACAAATTCTGCACTGCGGAACTTTTACCGTCTGCCATCTGGCCGGTATGCGCTACATCGCTGCCCGCAAAGACAACGAGATAATCCGCTTGCAGGCCGTCTATTCGGCCGTCGCGATGGGCGGAAGTATTGCGGTGATGACCATGTTCTCCGGATTCTTATTCCAGCATCTGCATCAGGGGCTGTTCTGGGTGATGGCGCTACTGGCAGTGCCTGCACTGTTTTTGCGCCCGAAGATTGCTGCTCAGCCTTAAGCTTCAAGCATTTCGCGGATATGCGCCTGCTGATGACCGGTCAGCGGGCGATCCGCATGGATCAGCGGCGGTGAAAAGAGGGGGAGTGGGGTCGTGTACGGGGTCACGATCAGCGTGACATTGCGCGGAGCCCCCTGTTTCTGAAAGTCCTGTAGCGGAAGATATTTAATATTGAGCGGCAGCAGCGTGAGTTCGCGCAGTTGCAATTCAATTTCCTGTTCGCGCTCTGGCTCGTGGCCGGTAAGCAGTACGACCTGTTTTTCATGCAGGTCGCTTTCCTGCATCAGCCATGCCCCGAAGATGACCGCCACCAGTCCCGCTTCCTCATCGCTAAAACGCAGGCCATATTCTTTTTCCACCACCAATAACGCCTCGCGGGCGGTGCGCACCAGCCGTGGATAAAGACGGAAAATCTCCTCCTGCAGGCTGTCATCAATACCAATTCCAAAGAGATTACGATCCAGCGCCTGGGCCAGGTGAACATAGAGCTGTGCCGCCAGCCCTTGCTCATCGCTGAAACGCAGCCCGGCAAGCGCGCGAAAACGGCCAATCATATGCGCAATGGCTTGTTGCAGGCGTTTATCCTGTTGCTGACTGTCGTTCAGTGGGTCCGGGGTACGCAACATCATAAACAGCAGTGAGAGAAAGGCATGTTCGTTACCGGGAGGTAACGCGGTAACACGACGGCGCCAGTGACGCACGATTTCATGCGCCGCTGCGTATTCTGCGCGCATCTGTGTCCATGCCTGCTGAACCGGGTTAAACTCCGGCGTAAAACCGTAGTGGCTTTGCAACAGGCAGTACTGGAGATAGAGACGCAGAAACTGAATGTCGCGGCATTCAAATGACCGTTCTAAGCGCCGGGCGCAGAGGTTAATCAACGCGCGCAAATTTGTGTCGTCATACAGCGTGCGGGCAACCCCCTGTTGTTTAAGGGCGGCTTTGAGCGCTGGCGCATACTGCTGAGTGATAAAATGGGGACATAAGCGCAGCCCACGCCGGAGCCATTGCAACAGGCATAAACGTTGGTCGAGTGCTGTGCCTTCAATCCGGTAGCTGCCGTCCTGTCGGGACGTAATAGTCAGCCGATGAAAACGCTGGATCTCATGGTCGGTCTCGGCAATATCCTGCCGGGTGACCTCTTCATCCACGCCATTCATGGCACGTATGATTTCCGTGGTGACAGTGTGCCCTGGGAGTGCGAGCATCAAAAGCACCTGGCAGCGGCGCTGCGGACTGGAGAGCACAGATGGCGGTGTCATTTCTATAGTCATCTGTCAGGCTCCAGTAAGGTTGTTTGATAAGAATAGCTAAAGGTATGTCTGGTGAAAGCGCAGCCGCAGCCCTTTCCTTCAGGATTGCCGGAGAGCATCACAGAATTTTTCTCGTGAGGAACACATGCAAGCAGTTAAACAATGCGCTTTTGGGCTCTTTCTCGCATTTTTATCATTCAGTGCGCTGGCGCATCCGCACAGTTTCATCCGCATAAAAATGCAGCTTGTGGTGGATAGCGGGCAATGGACCGGGCTGAATATGCGCTGGACGATGGATGAAATTACCTCCGCAGATCTCCTCTATGATGCGGGTGATGCCAAACCGGGTGACGAGATCTGGAAAAAGCTGGCGGCGGAAGTGATGGCCAATGTACTGGGGCAGCATTACTTCACCGAAGTCTGGCATAACGGGCAAAAAGTGAAATTTCAAAATCGACCCTTAAGCTATGGCCTTGCGAGAGAAGGGCATAAGGCAGTGTTAACCTTTGTGTTGCCGCTGGCAGAACCACAGCCGCTGAGCGGGCAGACGTATACTTTTTCCACCTATGATCCGACCTATTTTGTCGACATGAGTTACGCCAGTGAGAGCGATGCTACGCTGCCGGATGTCGTACAGAAGACATGCAAACTTACAGTTAAAACACCGAAGCCGGGGGAAGATGTGCTGAACTATGCACAATCGCTGGATAAAGCGGATGCGCCGGAGGAAGACATGCAGTTGGGTAAACAGTTCGCGCAGACGGTGACGGTACAATGTCCGTAATTAACACAACACGCCGACCGCTGCGGCGCTGGCGGCAGTGGTGGCCTCTGGCCCTCTTTATCGTGCTCGCGCTGGCGAGTGTCTTCTGGCTCTGGCACGTCTGGCCTCAGGTACTGCGTGAAAGTGTCGGCTGGCAGCGTGCGTTTAATCGGCAAATGAGCGCCCTGATTCAGGCCGTGGCAGAAAACCCGACCACTGCGGGTGGCTCTCTGCTGATGGTGAGCTTTATGTATGGCGTACTGCATGCGCTTGGGCCGGGGCATGGCAAAGTGGTGATCACCACCTGGCTTGCAACGCATCCTTCACGCCTGAAATCCAGTATTGGGCTGACGCTGGCTTCTTCCCTACTGCAAGGGCTGGTGGCGGTGACGCTGGTGTTTGTCGTATTGAGCGTACTGGCGCTACCGGCCCGTCAGCTTCATTTAAGCAGCTTCTGGCTGGAGAAATGTAGCTACGCGCTGGTGGGGGTACTGGGCCTGTTGCTCTGCTGGCGTGCTGTCAATAAACTCCGCAGCCTGCTACGCAAACCTACGTTTACCGCATTCACGCCACATCATGAGCATCATGAACACTGCGGGTGTGGACATCAGCATCTGCCCACGGCGGAGCAGCTACAGCAGGGCGACGACTGGCGCGCGCGTTTGATGATCATTCTCTCGATGGGGATGCGACCCTGTTCCGGGGCCATTATGGTACTGCTGTTCAGTAAGGTGATTGGCGTTTTCGGCTGGGGGGTTGCCTCGGCGATGGCGATGGCGGCCGGGACATCATTGACTATCTCGACGCTGGCGCTACTGGTGCACAGTTTTCGTCAACTGGCGGTGAAATTGAGTGCGAATAAAGCCCCCGCCTTATGGAAGCAGGTTGGCTGGACGACGCTCGCGCTGGCGGGTGGGGCGATTCTTGTCACCGCATCGGTTGTGATGTGGCTCAGTGCGGAAATAATGGGAAGAGGGCTTCGGCCTTTTTGATTCGCCGAAAGAGAGTACCGCTTGCAGCCAGGCCGCAAGCGGTTATCAGACATTAACGCTTGAGCGCGTCGCTCAGCTCTTCGCGCATGTTTGCCAGCATCGCTTTCACGACGCGTGGGTTACCTGCAACGATGTTGCCGGTTGTCATATAGTTATGACCACCGGTGAAATCGCACACCAGACCACCTGCTTCACGAACCAGCAGTTCGCCTGCCGCAAAATCCCACGGTTTGAGGGCGATTTCGAAGAAACCGTCGACGCGGCCCGCAGCCACATAGGCCAGGTCCAGCGCAGCAGAACCGGTACGACGGAAATCCGCGCACTCAGTAAACAGTTTGCCAACGATGTTGATGTAGGTCGCCGCGTGTTGCTTGGCTTTGAACGGGAAGCCGGTCGCCAGAATGGTGCCGTCCAGGTCGCGCGCAGTGCTGCCACGCAGACGATAGCCGTTCAATTGCGCGCCCTGACCACGGGTCGCCGTGAAGAGTTCATTACGCATTGGATCGTAAACGACCGCGACTTCGGTGCGGCCTTTAATGCGCACAGCGATAGAAACGGAGAAGTGTGGCAGACGTTTGATGAAGTTGGTGGTGCCATCCAGTGGATCGATAACCCATTGAACATCCTGATCTGTGCCTTCATGCTCACCGCTTTCTTCGGTGATAATGGTGTGTTGCGGGTAAGATTTACGGATAGTGTCGATAATCACTGCTTCTGCAGCTTTATCTACGTTAGTCACGAAATCGTTACTGCCTTTCTGGCTCGCTTCTACAGCGTCCGGGGTTTCATAGTGTTTGGCAATTACATTACCCGCCTTGCGCGCAGCACGCACGGCGATGGTCAGCATCGGATGCATCGGTTTCTCTCACTGGATGTTAAAGAACGGAAAACGGCGCGTATGATAGCAGCGAATTCGGATTATGTCTTCGCTTTATGATAATATGCGCGAATATTCTTTAGCCGTTGAAAAAATATGCTGCAAAATATTCGAATTGTGCTGGTTGAAACCTCTCACACTGGCAACATGGGCTCCGTCGCCCGCGCAATGAAAACGATGGGCTTAACCAACCTCTGGCTGGTGAACCCGCTGGTTAAACCGGACTCCCAGGCAATCGCGCTGGCCGCAGGTGCCAGCGATGTGATTGGCAATGCGCAAATCGTCGATACCCTCGATGAGGCGCTGGCTGGCTGTAGCCTCGTTGTCGGCACCAGCGCCCGCTCGCGTACGCTGCCGTGGCCGATGCTCGACCCGCGTGAGTGTGGCTTAAAAAGTGTTTCCGAGGCACAGCATGCGCCAGTGGCGCTGGTATTTGGTCGCGAACGCGTTGGCCTGACCAATGACGAACTCCAGAAATGCCATTATCACGTCGCCATTGCGGCCAACCCGGAATACAGCTCGCTGAACCTGGCGATGGCGGTTCAGGTGATTGCTTATGAAGTCCGTATGGCGTGGCTGGCGACGCAGGAAAACGACAGCACGGAAGAACATGAAGAGACGCCGTATCCGCTTGTGGATGATCTGGAGCGTTTCTATGGTCACCTGGAAAAGACGCTGCTCTCCACCGGGTTTATCCGTGAAAGCCATCCGGGACAGGTCATGAACAAGTTGCGCCGCCTCTTTACCCGTGCGCGTCCGGAAAGCCAGGAGCTAAATATCCTGCGCGGAATTCTGGCGTCAATTGAGCAGAAAACGCAGGAAAAACAGTAGGGTTACTGTATTTTTTCATGCGTGTGTCCCGACTGCTTTAGCGGGCGAAAAATGCCCCTAAGCAAAACGGCACGTAAAGCCAAATACCTGACTAAAACAGTCAAGTAAATAGTTGACCAATTTAGTCAGGAATGTCAGACTTGCCCCTGCTATGCGACATTATTTTAAATTTTAATAAAAACCCCGGGCAGGGGCGAGTCTGAGGCTAAGTTAAGACATGAGACTGACATCTAAAGGGCGTTATGCCGTGACCGCAATGCTGGACGTTGCGCTCAACTCCGAAACGGGCCCGGTACCGTTGGCTGATATTTCCGAACGTCAGGGAATCTCCCTCTCTTATCTGGAACAACTGTTCTCTCGCTTGCGCAAAAATGGCCTCGTGGCCAGCGTGCGTGGCCCGGGCGGCGGTTATCTGCTGGGTAAAGATGCAGGCAGTATCGCTGTTGGTGAAGTGATCAGCGCCGTTGACGAATCTGTTGATGCAACCCGTTGCCAGGGTAAAAGCGGCTGCCAGGGCGGCGACAAATGCCTGACCCATGCGCTGTGGCGTGACCTGAGCGATCGTCTGACCGGATTCCTGAACAACATCACCCTGGGTGAGTTGGTCAATAACCAGGAAATCCTCGATGTGTCCGATCGTCAGCATACGCACGAATCCCATCGCACGACCCGCGGTCAGGATGCCATCGACGTTAAGCTGCGCGCATAATTTACCCGTCCTGTTTCGGGGCGCTGCTGCGTTGGCCGCACTTGTTTAACCCAGGCGCTTACTTATGTAAGCTCCTGGGCATTCACAAGCTTGCCGCCTTGCTGCACCGCAAAACAGTTAGGTTAAAACACTATAAGAATTCAGAATCAGGCCGGGGTGATCCGTCACCCCGTATAAACGGTCGTACATCCAGCCGGTAGCCTGATTCATTGCATTGAGTGATGTACGGAGTTTATAGAGCAATGAAATTACCGATCTATCTCGATTACTCCGCAACGACGCCGGTGGATCCGCGTGTTGCTGAGAAAATGATGCAGTGTCTGACTCTGGACGGGACTTTTGGTAACCCAGCTTCTCGTTCTCACCGTTTTGGCTGGCAAGCTGAGGAGGCGGTTGATATCGCCCGTAATCAGATTGCTGAGCTGGTTGGTGCCGATCCGCGTGAAATTGTTTTCACCTCTGGCGCGACCGAATCTGATAACCTGGCGATCAAAGGTGCGGCCAACTTCTATCAGAAAAAAGGCAAGCACATCATCACCAGCAAAACCGAACACAAAGCCGTGCTGGACACCTGCCGTCAGCTCGAGCGTGAAGGTTTCGACGTGACCTATCTGGCGCCTCAGCGCAACGGCATCATCGACCTGAAAGAGCTCGAAGCGGCCATGCGTGACGACACCATCCTCGTCTCCATTATGCACGTGAACAACGAAATCGGTGTGGTACAGGATATCGCGACCATCGGCGAAATGTGCCGTGCGCGCGGCATTATCTACCACGTTGATGCGACCCAGAGCGTGGGCAAACTGCCTATCGACCTGAGCCAGTTGAAAGTGGATCTGATGTCCTTCTCCGGCCACAAAATCTATGGCCCGAAAGGGATTGGCGCGCTGTACGTGCGTCGTAAACCGCGTATCCGTATCGAAGCACAGATGCACGGCGGCGGTCACGAGCGCGGCATGCGTTCCGGTACCCTGCCAGTACACCAGATTGTCGGCATGGGTGAAGCCTACCGTATCGCCAAAGAAGAGATGGAAACCGAGATGGCGCGTCTGCGCGGTCTGCGTAACCGTCTGTGGGACGGCGTGAAAGATATGGAAGAGGTCTACCTGAACGGCGATCTCGACCAGGGCGCACCGAACATCCTCAACGTCAGCTTTAACTACGTTGAAGGCGAGTCGCTGATCATGGCGCTCAAAGACCTGGCGGTTTCCTCTGGTTCTGCCTGTACTTCGGCGAGCCTGGAGCCCTCTTACGTGCTGCGTGCGCTGGGTATGACTGACGAGCTGGCACACAGCTCTATTCGTTTCTCTTTAGGTCGTTTCACTACCGAAGAAGAGATTGACTACGCCATCAAGCTGGTTCGCAACTCCATTGGTCGTCTGCGCGAACTTTCTCCACTGTGGGAAATGTTCAAACAGGGCGTGGATTTGAACACCATTGAATGGTCACATCACTAATCGGTAGCGGAATCAGGAGAACAGAACATGGCTTACAGCGAAAAAGTAATCGATCACTACGAAAACCCGCGCAATGTCGGCTCTTTCGACAACAGCGATGAGAGCGTTGGTAGTGGTATGGTGGGTGCGCCAGCCTGTGGCGACGTAATGAAGTTGCAGATCAAAGTCAACAATGAAGGTATCATTGAGGACGCGCGCTTCAAGACCTACGGTTGCGGTTCGGCAATCGCCTCCAGTTCACTCGTCACCGAGTGGGTAAAAGGCAAGTCCCTGGATGAAGCGCAGGCAATTAAAAACACTGACATTGCCGAAGAGCTGGAATTGCCGCCGGTAAAAATCCACTGCTCTATTCTGGCGGAAGATGCGATTAAGGCCGCAATTGCGGACTACAAAAGTAAACGTGAAGCAAAATAATTGAGGGCATTGTATGTCGATTACCCTGAGCGACAGTGCTGCAACGCGAGTGAATAACTTTTTGGCCAACCGCGGTAAAGGGTTTGGCCTGCGTCTGGGGGTCAGAACCTCTGGTTGTTCTGGCATGGCCTACGTACTGGAATTTGTTGACGAACCCTCGGCGGAAGACACCGTGTTCGAAGATAAAGGTGTGAAGGTCGTTATCGACGGCAAGAGCCTGCAATTCCTTGATGGCACGCAACTGGATTTCGTTAAAGAAGGCCTGAACGAAGGGTTTAAGTTCACCAACCCGAACGTCAAAGACGAGTGCGGTTGCGGCGAAAGCTTTAACGTGTAATTGCATTTCACCGATAAGCCCCACCATAGAACAGACTCACATCCTTCGCGCTGAGACAGCGTGAAGGACGCAGAGTATGACTGTGCGTGGGGTTTGTTTTAGCAGGCTATTCCGAGATTGCTATGGATTACTTCACGCTCTTTGGGTTATCCGCCCACTATCAGATTGACATTCAGGCGCTGGCGTCACGTTACCAGGATCTGCAGCGTCAATACCATCCGGATAAATTCGCCAGCGGAACCCAGGCAGAACAACTGGCTGCGCTGCAGCAGTCTGCAACCATCAATCAGGCATGGCAGACGCTGCGTAGCCCGCTGAACCGCGCGGAATATCTCCTTTCACTGCATGGCTTCGATCTCGCCAGCGAACAGCACACGGTGCGCGATACCGCTTTTCTGATGGAACAACTGGAATTGCGTGAAGAGCTTGATGAGATTGAACAGGCGCGGGATCAGGCGCGTCTGGAAAGCTTTAGCAAACGCGTGAAAGGTATGTTTGATTCCCGCCATCAGCAATTGATTGAACAACTGAATACTGAAACGTGGGATGTCGCGGCGGATACCGTGCGTAAACTGCGTTTTCTCGATAAACTGCGCAGCTCAATAGAACAACTCGAAGAAAAACTGCTCGGTTTTTAATTTTTCTGGAAGCACAAGATGGCCTTATTACAAATTAGTGAGCCTGGTTTGAGTGCCGCGCCGCATCAGCGTCGTCTGGCGGCAGGTATCGATTTAGGCACCACCAATTCTCTGGTTGCTACTGTACGCAGCGGCCAGGCCGAGACCCTTGCCGATAGCGCCGGGCGTCATCTGTTACCTTCGGTTGTGCACTATTCAGCCACCGAACATACCGTGGGTTATGACGCGCGTGCCAACGCCGCACAGGATCCGGTTAATACCATCAGTTCCGTAAAACGTATGCTGGGCCGCGCGTTGAGCGACATTCAGGCACGTTACCCACATCTGCCGTATCAATTGCAGGCAAGCGAGAACGGTCTGCCGATGATCGCCACCAGCGCGGGGCTGATAAACCCGATCCGCGTCTCTGCCGATATCCTGAAATCCCTTGCGCTGCGCGCGCAGGAATCCCTGTCCGGCGAGTTGGACGGTGTGGTTATCACCGTTCCGGCATATTTTGATGATGCACAGCGTCAGGGCACCAAAGATGCCGCGCGCCTTGCGGGCCTGCATGTTCTGCGTTTGCTCAACGAACCGACCGCAGCGGCGATAGCCTATGGCCTGGACTCCGGGAAAGAGGGGGTAATTGCCGTTTACGATCTGGGCGGCGGTACCTTTGATATTTCCATTCTGCGCTTAAGTCGCGGGGTGTTTGAAGTGCTGGCCACCGGCGGTGATTCCGCGCTGGGCGGCGATGACTTTGATCATCTGCTGGCAGATTTTATCCGCGAGCAGGCGAACCTGCCTCAGCATGGCGACAACCGTCTGCAGCGTGAACTGCTTGACGCCGCCATTGCCGCAAAAATTGCGCTGAGCGATGCCGCGTCCGTCACCGTTGAGGTGGCTGGCTGGCAGGGCACAGTGACCCGTGAACAGTTCGAAGCGCTGATTTCGACGCTGGTCAAACGTACCTTACTTTCTTGCCGTCGCGCGCTGAAAGACGCGGGCGTTGAGCCGAACGAAGTGCTGGAAGTGGTCATGGTGGGCGGCTCCACGCGTGTACCTCTGGTTCGCGAGCAAGTGGGTGAGTTTTTTGGTCGTACGCCGCTGACCTCCATCGACCCGGATAAAGTTGTCGCGATTGGCGCGGCGATCCAGGCCGATATTCTGGTGGGCAATAAGCCAGACAGCGACATGCTGCTGCTGGATGTGATCCCGCTGTCGCTTGGCCTGGAGACCATGGGTGGGCTGGTGGAAAAAGTTATCCCGCGTAATACCACCATTCCGGTGGCGCGTGCGCAGGAGTTCACCACCTTCAAAGATGGTCAAACGGCCATGTCTATCCACGTAATGCAGGGCGAGCGCGAACTGGTGCAGGATTGCCGTTCGCTGGCGCGTTTTGCGCTGCGTGGTATCCCGGCGATGCCAGCGGGTGGCGCCCATATCCGTGTTACTTTCCAGGTGGATGCGGACGGCCTGCTCAGCGTGACGGCGATGGAGAAATCCACCGGCGTTGAAGCGGCTATCCAGGTCAAGCCCTCCTACGGTCTGACCGACAACGAAATCGCCACCATGATTAAAGATTCCATGAGCTTCGCTGAGCAGGACGTGAAAGCGCGTATGCTGGCCGAACAAAAAGTGGAAGCTGCCCGCGTACTGGAAAGCCTGAACGGTGCGCTGGCGACAGATGCCGCGCTGTTAAGCGCCGCAGAGCGGACGGTTATCGACGAGGCTATCGCACAGTTAAGTGCGGTTGCTAACGGCGATGATACTGATGCCATCGAACAAGCCATTAAAAATCTAGACAAACAAACCCAGGAATTCGCCGCGCGCCGCATGGATCAATCCGTGCGCACCGCGTTAAAAGGCCATTCCGTCGACGAGGTTTAACATGCCAAAGATCGTTTTTCTGCCTCATCAGGACCTCTGTCCCGATGGCGCAGTTCTGGAAGCTAAGAGCGGCGAGACCATTCTTGATGTAGCCCTGCGTGGCGGTATTGAGATTGAACACGCCTGTGAGAAATCCTGCGCCTGCACCACCTGCCACTGTGTCGTGCGTGAAGGGTTTGATTCGTTGCCGGAAAGCAGCGAAGACGAAGACGACATGCTGGATAAAGCCTGGGGTCTGGAGCCGGAAAGTCGCCTGGGCTGCCAGGCGCGCGTCACCGACGAAGATCTGGTTGTGGAGATCCCGCGTTACACTATCAACCACGCCCGGGAGCATTAATATGGCACTGAAATGGACCGACAGTCGCGAGATCGGCGAGGCGCTGTATGACGCTAATCCGGATCTCGATCCGAGAACTGTCCGCTTCACCGATATGCACCAGTGGATTTGCGATCTGGAAGATTTTGATGACGATCCGAACGCATCGAACGAAAAGATTCTCGAAGCAATTCTGCTAGTCTGGTTAGATGAAGCATCTTGATATCGACGGGCTGCCTTCTGGCGGCCCGTTTTCATATCCCATGCGCTAAAGGACAAAACAATGACAACAGAAGCGATGAAAATTACGCTGACGACCCAGGGCGCAGACGCTCGTTGGGGCGAAAAAGCGCTCTACAGTATTAATAACGACGGCATCACCCTGCACCTGACCGGTAAAGATGACACGGGCTTAATCCAGCGCGCCGCGCGCAAAATTGATGGCATGGGCATAAAGCATGTCGCGCTGAGCGGTGAAGGCTGGAACGCGGATCGCAGTTGGGCGTTCTGGGCTGGTTACAAAGGGCCGAAAGGGACGCGCAATGTTGAGTGGCCGACCTTATCAGAGTCAGATCAAAAAGAGCTCGACAGCCGTCTGAAAACTATCGACTGGGTGCGTGACATCATCAATGCGCCGGCAGAAGATCTCGGGCCGGAACAACTGGCGCAACGCGCTGTGGATCTGCTCAATGACGTGGGCGGCGAGGCGGTCTCTTACCGGATCGTGAAAGGTGAAGATCTGCGCGAAAAAGGGTATATGGGTATCCATACTGTCGGGCGCGGTTCTGAACGTCCCCCGGTACTGCTGTCGCTGGATTATAACCCGACGGGCGATGCAGAAGCGCCAATCTATGCCTGCCTGGTCGGTAAAGGCATTACCTTCGATTCCGGTGGTTATAGCATCAAGCAGACCGCGTTTATGGATTCGATGAAATCCGATATGGGCGGTGCTGCGCTGGTGACCGGCGCACTGGCATTTGCGATTACGCGCGGCCTGAAAAAGCGTGTGAAACTTTACCTGTGCTGCGCGGATAACATGGTCAGCGGCAACGCCTTCAAACTGGGCGATATCATCCGCTACCGCAACGGCAAAACCGTAGAAGTCATGAACACCGATGCGGAAGGGCGTCTGGTGCTGGCAGACGGTCTGATTAATGCCTCTGCGCAGAAACCGCAATTTATCATTGATGCCGCGACCCTGACCGGGGCTGCCAAAACCGCATTGGGTAATGACTATCATGCGCTGTTTAGCTTCGATGACAAACTGGCAAACCGTTTACTGGCCAGCGCTGCGGCGGAAAACGAGCCGTTCTGGCGTTTGCCGCTGGCGGAATTCCACCGTAATCAGCTACCGTCAAACTTTGCCGAGTTGAATAACACCGCTGGCGCGGCGTTCCCGGCAGGGGCAAGCACGGCGGCAGGTTTCCTGTCGCACTTTGTGGAAAATTATCAGCAGGGCTGGCTGCATATCGACTGCTCTGCGACCTATCGTAAAGCGGCGGTGGAGCAGTGGGCTGCGGGTGCGACGGGCCTTGGCGTGCGTGCCATCGCGAATCTGTTGACCGCGAAGTAATTTTCCCCTCATCCTGACCTTCTCCCCAAAGGGGGGAGGGGGTTGTACGGTGCAGGCCGTCCCCCTCTCTGTGGGAGAGGGCCGGGGTGAGGGCATCAAACAGCTTAAACGAACAGTAAAATTTATGTCTCATTCAGACCACGATCACGACCATCATCACGAGCCTGAAACTCTCGATAGCCTGCTGGAAAAAGCGGCGACCGAGCCGGCTTACCGCCCGGCATTTTTCCGCAAACTGCTGGAATCCACTGTTTGGGTGCCAGGCACTGCCGCGGAAGATGAAGCCATTGTTGAAGACAGCGCGTTGGATCTACAGCACTGGGAAAAAGACGACGGCCAGTCGGTGATCCCCTTTTTCACCTCCCTCGAAGCCCTGCAGCAGGCGGTGGAAACGGAGCAAGCTTTTGTGGTGATGCCTGCGCGAACGCTATTTGAAATGACGCTCGGTGAGATGCTGTTCCTCAATGCGAAGTTACCGACCGGTAAAGAGCTCACGCCGCGTGAAATCAGCCATCTGGTGGGTAAAGATGACAGTCCGTTAAGCCAGCAGGAAGTGCTGGAAGGCGGCATGTCGCTGCTTTTGTCCGAAGTGGCAGAGCCGCCTGCGCAAATGATCGATTCGTTGACCAAATTGTTCTCGACCTTCAACCATGTGAAATGTGCATACCTTTGCTCTATCAAAGAGAAAAATGATGCTCAGCCGAACCTGCTGATTGGTATTGAAGCCGAAGGCGACATTGAGAGTGTGATTGAGGCGGCAGGCAGTGTGGCAATGGATACCTTACCGGGTGATGAGCCGGTGGATATTTGTCAGGTAGTAAAAGGGGAACACGGGGTCAGCCATTTTATGATTGCCCATATCACCCCCTTCTATGAGCGCCGCTGGGGCAGTTTCCTGCGAGACCTGAAGAACAACCGCATTATCTGATACGTCGACGGGCTTAGCCCGTCGCTTCCAGCAGCAGTAAATCCATCAGTAACACCAGATTCGACTCAAACGACGTTACCCCGGCCGCTTCGGCGGCAAAATGCACCGCTTCGTCATACAACGCAAAATGCAAATCCGCGAGGTTTGCCAGCGTATTCGCCGAGGCGCGAGTAAAGGCGATTACCGTCATACCAACATTCTGTGCAATGCGCGCTTTATCCAGAACCTGTTCCGTTTCGCCGCTACGTGAGACGGCAATAAACACCTGGTAACGCGCCGCGTTGCTGAGGAAGATATTACGGCTGTCGCCGGGGCCAGAGATAAATGCCGTCTTGCCCAGCACCTGCAATTTTTTTGTCAGGTATTCCGCAAACAGATATGAAAACCCGGCGCCATAAAGAAAAAAACTCTCTTTCTCGCGCAGTAGTGTGACGAACTGTCGGCGCTTTTCATCGGTCACCCACTGAAAGGTCTGCTGGTAGTTCGCCATAAACTGATGAAAAAGCGCGGGCAGGGTATTGCCGTTTCCCGTAACCTGCTCTGGAATATGAGGGGTATCGGCCAGAAGCTGTTTGCAGTGCCAGATAAACTCGCTGTAGCCGCTAAACCCCAGTTTCTGGCATAGCCGCATAATGGTGGCAGTAGAGACAAATGTCGCCGTCGCCAGATCGCGGACGGTGATATTGCCCACCAGCAGCGGGTGATCCGTGAGGTGGGCGAGGACCCGGTATTCGGCGCGGGTAAGAGACTCCCCGCGCGTTAAAAGGGGCGCTAAACGGTTATCCATTTACGCAGGTTCAATCGGCAAGTCGTCGCGCGCGCCCCATTCACTCCAGGAACCATCGTACAACTTCACGTTATTTGCGCCGAGCGTGGTGAGCGCCAGGATGACGACAGTGGCGGTGACACCAGAGCCGCAACTGACAATAATCGGCTCCTGCAGATTAACGCCCTGACGTGTGAAAATGGCCTCCAGCTCGTCTGTCGTTTTCAGCTCACCGTTAACCACCAGATCGCCCCACGGCACATTCAGCGCGCCGGGAATATGGCCGCGTTTCAGGCCTGCACGCGGTTCATCCACCTCGGCGTTGAAACGGGCAGCCGGGCGGGCATCCACAAGCTGTGCGGTACGCTCGTGGCTGACCAGCAGCACATCAGTCAGGCGTTTAACCAGTGATGGGTCAACTTTCACCTCGAAATCAGATTGCGGCAAGTTGGCGTCACCCTGCTCAAGCGGCAGTTCATCGCGCTGCCAGCCTGCGAATCCGCCTGCCAGAATTGAAACCCGCTCGACACCGAAATAACGTAGCATCCACCAGGCGCGCGGGGCGGAGAAGAGATTACCTTCGTCATAGACCACCAGATGTTTGTCGTGGCTTACGCCCAGCTCACGCATGGCGACGGCAAAGGCTTCCGGGCGCGGTAACATGTGCGGCAGCGAAGTGGTGTGGTCAGAAAGGGCTTCGATATCAAAAAATACCGCCCCGGGGATGTGCCCGGCGCGGTATTCAGCCGTCATATTACGGGTGTGTTCCTGGCCTGCAGGTGCCATTCGGGCATCGATGACCTGAACCTCGGGGTCATCGGCGTGTTCAATCAGCCAGTCGGCTGAGACAAAAAAAGAGGTGGACATGGTTGCCTCCGTGTCATCAACAAGAAACCCGCCATGCTTCAGGCTGCAGGTGTATTGGCTGGATTCGTTCATCCCGGTCACTTACATCAGTAAGCTTCGGGGATTCTCTCATCTGCCGCCTGCCTGCAACTTGAATTATTCAGGGTATATCCTGAATTGTTAACGTTTTTTCCTGCCCCGACAAGCAACCATCGCAAAAGGCGCGAGTATCCTCGTTATTTTTTTATCGCCCGCCCATTTTCCCAGGCTTTTTGCAGCGCGGGCCAGTATTCGCGATTCGCCGCGATCATTTCATCAAGAATCGCTTTAGCGTGTTGCATGGTGGGCACTGTGCGGTTGAGCGTAAAGGCCTGCAGGGCTTTTTCGTAACTGCCTTCAATGGTGGCTTCAACCAGCAGTTGTTCCGAAGCCAGTTGCTGCATCAATAACGTTTGATGAAACAACGGCACCGCCCCCATGCGCACCGGCTCCGGTCCGTTTGCCGTGATGTACGCCGGCACTTCTACCATTGCATCGTAGGGGAGGTTCGCAATCGCCCCTTTATTTTCGACGATCACCAGATGGCGCTGACGTAAATCAAAGGCCAGCGAGCAGGCGACATCAACGATAAACGCGCCGTGAACCCCGACATGAAACGCATCCGGTAAGACGCCGGTACGTTGATACTCCTGGGCTGCGGCAAACAGCTTTTTCTCCCTGCCGTTCATCACCTCATTGGCGCGGGTATAGTTGGGATCCTGATGTTCAACAATCTCATTGGGCATCAGGTAGTACTGGAGATAGGGGTTCGGCAGATATTCCGGGAAATGATCCATCAGCGGTTTAATATTGCGCCATGTCTTCACCCACGACGGATCCGAGTGTTGCGGATCGGTCTGCGCGGCATCTTCGGTGAGCAGGCCAAAGCGGGCAATGTGTTCACGCAGTTGAGGCAGTCTGTCTTCGCCATCAACAAGCACGCGGGTAAACCAGCCAAAATGGTTCAGGCCGAAGTAATCCACCTCCAGTTTGTGGCGATCAACGCCGAGGATCGCCCCCATATTGCGCATCGCCGCCACCGGCATATCGCAAATATTGAGCACGCGGGCGTCCGGACGCAGACGACGTACCCCTTCGGCAACAATTGCAGCGGGGTTGGAATAATTCACAATCCACGCGCGTTTATCGGCGTAGCGCTCGACCAGGTCAATGAGTTCCACCATTGGCAGAATGGTGCGCAGACCGTACGCCAGACCGCCAGGTCCACAGGTTTCCTGACCCACCACACCATGACGCAGCGGGATTTTCTCATCCTGCTCGCGCATTTTGTACTGGCCGACACGCATCTGGGCGAAGACGAAGTGGGCACCGCTAAAGGCCGCTTCCGGGTCGCTGGTGACGGTAAACTTGATGCTCTGGCTGTGGTCACGAATCACTTTTTCCACCACTGGCGCAATGGTACTCTGTCGGGCTTCGTCAATGTCGTAGAGGCGAATTTCCGCCAGCGGGAAATCCTCCAGACGCACCATCAGGCTTTTGACAATCCCTGGCGTGTAGGTGCTGCCGCCACCGGCGATAGAGAGAATAAATGGGGGTTTCAACATCTTTAGTCTCCTTTAGAGAAACGCCTCAACGGCTTCTCGCATTTTTTTGACATGCAGCCCGTAGACCACCTGAACGTTATTGCCTTGTTTGATGACCGCTTTCGCGCCTGTTGCTTTCAGGCGTGGTTCATCAATGGTGGCGACATCTTTCACCGTGACGCGCAGACGGGTATAGCAGTTGTCTACCACCTCGATGTTGCCGCGTCCGCCAAGTCCTTCGATAATTGCCTCGCCCAGTCCGTCGTTGTTACCTTTGGCCTGGTAATCCTGCTTGCTGTACAAACGCGTCTCTTCGTCTTCAGTTTCCCGGCCTGGCGTCTTCATGTCGAAACGCAAAATCAGGAAACGGAAAATAACGAAGTAGAGGGCGAACATAATCAGCCCGACCACGATGTACATCGGCCAGTTCGACTTCTCAGTGCCGAGCGGCAGGTTATAGAGAATGAAATCAATGATGCCGTTTGCGCCGATGGCATGGACGCCAAGCAGGGAGAAAAGCATCATGCCGATGCCGGTCAGCACCGCGTGCACCACGAACAGCAGTGGAGCGACGAACAGAAAAGAAAATTCAAGCGGTTCGGTCACCCCAACCAGAAGGGAGGTGAGCGCTGCGGGGATAAGAATCGCTTTCGCCGCCGCTTTGCGTTCGGGCGTTGCGGTCAAATACATGGCCAGTGCGGCGGCGGGCAGGCCGAACATTTTACTGATGCCACGCGCATCCCAGACCACTGTGCTGCTTAGTTGTTTCACGTCCGGGCAGGCCATTTCGGCAAAATAGATATTGCGCGCGCCCTGGTACATCGAGCCGCACACCTCCTGCGTACCGCCCAGTTCGGTATATAAAAATGGCGTGTAGACCAGGTGATGCAGGCCCGTGGGAACCAGAATGCGCTCCAGGAAGCCATAAATGGCCACGCCGAATGGCCCGGCACCTTTGATGGCCATTGCCAGTGTGCTGATGCCATGCTGGGCGAAAGGCCACAGCTCGCTCATGACAACGCCCAGCACCATAGAGACAGGGAGCATGATGATGGCGACAAAGCAGTGGCCGGAATAGATAGCCATCGCCCCGGAAAACTGTACGCCGGAATACTTGTTGTACAGATATCCCGATAGCGCGCCGGTGAGGATCCCGGCGAAGACGCCCATCTCCAGCACCTGTACACCCAGCACCATACTTTGGCCCGCGGCTTTCATCTGATCGGCCGCTGCCAGCCCGCCCTGCATCTGCAAGGTGACATTCATGGCATTGATAAACACGATAAAGGTGACCAGACCAATGAGCGCGGCATAGCCTTTATCACGTGCGGCGAGACCAACGGGAATGCCGACTGCAAAGACCAGCGCCAGATTTGCCAACACCGAGACGGCGGATTTAGCAATCAGTTGCCCGGTATGTTGAATCAGCGGATGACCGAGGAACGGCAGGTACTCTGCCAGGTTGCCGTTGCCGAAAATATTTCCGAAGGCGATAAACAAGCCGACAATCGGCAAAATCAGCACCGGACCAAAGAGGGACTTACCGAAATTTTGTAGGGCGTTAACGGCTCTGCTCATAACGTTCTCTCTTATATGAACCGCGAAAAAGGGGTGAAGATGCACTAACGTTAGCAGGTGCACGCAAAAGTAAGCTATCTATCTTATTGTTTTAAAAACAAATGACCTGAAAAGTAACATGTAACGTTACGACCTGTGATCGCGATAACATGACTGATCGAACCGGCTAAACGCAGCGAAGCGCTTTCCAGATTCTGGGAGGCTGTTTGTAATCGGCAAAGTCACGCATAATACTTACGCTTAACGAATTAACAGGCTTTGTGGGCCAGGGATAAAGGATGAAACTGAAACGTTCGACGGCGATCGCTATCGCCTTCTTTAGTGCGTTCATATTGGCAGGTTGTGATAACAACGATAAACCTCAGGAAGCGCAGGCCGCCCCGGCGGCAGCCTCGCCAGCCGCGAGTCAAACGCCACCCGCGACAAAACCGGATGGCGAAAAACTCAAACAACTGGCGGCGAACAGTGAAGGCAAGCCGTTAACGCTGGTAGATGCCTCTGAGGTCCAGCTTGAGGGCGCGGCCGCCCTGGTATTGACCTTTTCCGTTCCGCTCGACCCGGATCAGAACTTTGCCCAGGCTGTCCACGTGGTGGATAAAAAGAATGGCAAAGTCGACGGGGCATGGGAACTCTCCACAAACCTGAAAGAACTTCGCCTGCGTCACCTTGAACCCAACCGCGAACTGTTGGTATCCGTTGACCGCGGGCTGGTGGCGCTTAATAAAGCCACTTTTGGTATTGATTACGAAAAGGCGATTACCACCCGTGATATTCAGCCTACCGTTGGCTTTGCCAGCCGCGGTTCTTTACTGCCCGGAAAAGTGGTGGAAGGGCTGCCGGTTATGGCGCTTAACGTCAATAATGTGGATGTTAACTTCTACCGCGTGAAGCCGGAATCGCTGGCGGCTTTCGTTAGTCAGTGGGAATACCGCAACGCGCTGACCAACTGGGAGTCGGACAATTTGCTGAAAATGGCCGATCTGGTTTACACCGGTCGGTTTGACCTCAATCCGGCACGTAACACCCGCGAAAAACTTCTGCTTCCGCTGGGGGAAATCAAGCCCCTACAGCAGGCCGGAGTCTATATCGCCGTTATGAACCAGGCGGGGCACTATAGCTATAGCAATGCGGCGACCCTTTTTACGCTGAGTAATATTGGCCTGTCCGCCCACCGTTACCATAATCGGTTAGATATTTTTACCCAGGGCCTCGAAAACGGTGCGGCGCAATCGGGCGTCGATGTTGTGCTGCTGAACGATAAAGGTCAGACGCTGGCGCAGGCGACCAGCGATGCACAGGGGCATGCCACGCTGACCACGGACAAAGAAGCGGCACTGATTCTGGCGCGTAAAAACGGCGAAACAACCTTGCTCGACTTGCAGCTTCCTGCCCTCGATCTGGCGGAATTTGCGATTGCCGGTGATCCGGGTTACAGCAAGCAATTCTTTATGTTTGGTCCGCGCGATCTCTACCGCCCCGGCGAAACCGTGATCGTAAATGCTCTGCTGCGTGACAGCGACGGTAAACCGCTCGCCGATCAGCCCGTGAAGCTTGAGGTGGTCAAACCGGATGGTCAGGTGATGCGTACCGTGGTAAGCCAGCCGACAAACGGTCTGTACCATTTTACCTACGCTCTGGATGCCAGTGCGCAGACCGGTACATGGTCGATTCGCGCCAATACCGGGGATAACCAACTGCGTAGCTGGTCTTTCCATGTAGAAGATTTTATGCCGGAACGGATGGCGCTGAATCTGAGCCCTCAACCGACACCGCTCAAGGCCGATGAAGATGTGGATTTCAACGTCGCTGGCTATTACCTGTACGGTGCGCCGGCCAATGGCAATACCCTGCAGGGCCAGCTCTATTTGCGCCCTTTACGTGAAGCGGTAAAAGCCCTGCCAGGTTTTCAGTTTGGCGACATTGCCGATGAAAATCTGACGCGTACCCTGGATGAAGTGCATCTGACCCTGGATGAAAAAGGCCATGGCCAGGTTACAGCCCCCAGCCAGTGGCAGGAAACTCACTCACCGTTGCAGGTTATTTTGCAGGCAAGCCTGCTTGAATCGGGCGGTCGTCCGGTCACGCGTCGTGCTGAACAGGCTATCTGGCCTGCGCCTGTGCTGCCGGGTATCCGTCCGCAGTTTGCCTCGAAGGCGGTTTACGATTACCGCACCGATACCACCGTCAACCAGCCGATTGTTGATGAAAATGGTAATGCCGGTTTTGACATTGTCTACGCCGATGCGCAGGGCGTGAAAAAAGCGGTCTCTGGCCTGCAGGTACGATTGATTCGCGAACGTCGCGACTACTACTGGAACTGGTCGGAAAGCGAAGGCTGGCAGTCACAGTTTGATCAAAAAGATCTGGTAGAGAATGAGCAGACGCTGGATCTCGCCGCTGACGAAACCGGGAAAATTACCGTACCGGTAGAGTGGGGCTCATATCGCCTGGAAGTCAAAGCGCCTGATGAAAGCGTCAGTAGCGTCCGTTTCTGGGCCGGTTATAGCTGGCAGGATAACAGCGACGGCACCGGGGCCGCACGCCCTGACCGCGTCACCATGAAGCTGGACAAACCTGCCTATCAGCCGGGCGATACCATTAAGCTGCACATCACCGCACCTGCGGCAGGCAAAGGCTACGCCATGATTGAGTCCAGCGAAGGGCCGTTGTGGTGGCAGGAAATCGACGTGCCCGCGACAGGGCTGGATCTTTCTATTCCGGTGGATCAGAAATGGCGTCGCCATGACCTCTACCTGAGCACGCTGGTAGTGCGTCCGGGGGATAAGTCCAAATCGGCAACGCCGAAACGCGCCGTGGGCTTGCTCCATCTGCCGATGGGGGATGAAAACCGCCGCCTCTCCGTGGCCCTGGAAAGTCCGCAAAAAATGCGTCCGAACCAGCCGCTGACGGTCAAGGTGAAGGCCAGCCTGAAAAACGGCACCGTGCCAAAACAGGTCAACGTGCTGGTCTCCGCAGTGGATAGCGGGGTGCTGAATATCACGGATTATGTCACGCCAGATCCGTGGGAAGCCTTCTTTGGGCAAAAACGCTATGGCGCTGATATCTATGATATCTATGGTCAGGTGATTGAAGGGCAGGGGCGTCTTGCTGCGTTACGTTTTGGTGGTGATGGCGACGAGCTCAACCGTGGCGGCAAGCCACCGGTTAACCATGTCACCATCATTGCCCAACAGGCGCAGCCGGTTACGCTGGACGACAAGGGTGAAGGCACGGTTACGCTGCCTATTGGCGACTTTAACGGTGAACTGCGCGTGATGGCGCAGGCCTGGACCGCGGAAGACTTCGGTAACAGCGAAAGCAAAGTGATTGTCGCAGCGCCGGTGATTACCGAGCTCAACACGCCTCGCTTCCTGGCCGGCGGTGATACCAGCCGCCTGACGCTCGATATTACCAACCTCACCGATAAGCCGCAGACGCTGAATGTTGCGCTGGCGGCAAAAGGCTTACTGGCGCTGGAAAGCGAGCAACCGAAGCCGGTGAACGTAGCGCCAGGGGCGCGGATGACGCTCTTTATTCCGGTACGTGCGCTGGACGGTTATGGCGATGGCGAAGTGACGGCTGCCATTTCAGGCCTGACGCTGCCGGGGGAAACCTTCGCGACGCAGACTAAATCGTGGAAAATCGGTGTGCGTCCGGCTTACCCGGCACAGACCATCAGCAGCGATGTCATGCTCTATCCGCATGAGACCTGGAATGCACCGGCTGAGCACACAAAACGTATTTCGCCAGTGGCCCTGCAGGGGCAGTTGTTGTTGAGCGGACGTCCTTCACTCAACATCGCCCGTTACATTCAGGAGCTGAAAGCCTACCCGTACGGATGCCTTGAGCAGACGGCGAGCGGGCTATTCCCGTCGTTGTATACCAATGCGGCTCAGCTTAAGGCGATGGGTATCAAGGGTGACAGCGATGAACAGCGCCGTGCGGCAGTGGAGATCGGTATTGCCCGCTTACTGCAAATGCAACGTGATGACGGTGGCTTCTCGTTATGGGATAAAAACGGGCCGGAAGAGTACTGGTTGTCCGCCTATGTGACTGACTTCCTGGTCCGCGCCTCAGAGCAGGGTTACAGCGTGCCGGTGGAGGCGCTGAATAATGCCAATAGCCGTCTGCTGCGTTACTTGCAGGACCCGGCGGTGATGGCTGTGCGTTACAGCGACGATGTCCAGGCGACAAAATTTGCGGCGCAAAGCTATGCGGCGCTGGTGCTTGCACGTCAGCAGAAAGCTCCACTCGGCGCGCTGCGCGAACTGTGGCAGCGTCATGCGCAGGCGAAAGCTGGCCTGCCTCTGCTGCAACTGGGGGTGGCACTCAAGCTGATGGGCGATGCTCCGCGCAGTGAACAGGCACTGGCGCTGGCGTTAACCACACCGCGTGCGAAAGCGCAGCGCTGGATGGCGGATTACGGCAGCGAATTGCGTGATAACGCGCTGATGCTGTCGCTGCTGGAAGAAAACTCACTGTTGCCGGATGCGCAGAACAAGTTGCTGACCACCTTGTCTGAACAGGCCTATGGCCAACGCTGGCTCTCCACCCAGGAAAGCAATGCACTCTATCTGGCGGGTCGTCATTTGCAGAACTTGCCGGGGACATGGCAGGCACAGACCTCCCTGACCAGTGAAGAGCTGAAAGGCGACAAACCGCAAACCCGTGAACTCAATGCGGACCAGATGACGGCGCTGACGGTGACAAACACCGGTGAAAGCCCGATGTGGCTGCGTCTCGACAGTACAGGGTATCCGGAGTACACCCCGGCACCGGCCAGCAATGTCCTGAATATCGAACGGCAGATCCTCGGTACCGATGGGCAGACAAAATCACTGGCCTCGCTGAAAAGCGGCGAACTGGTGCTGGTCTGGCTTGAAGTACGCGCCAGCCACAACGTGCCAGATGCGCTGGTAGTTGACCTTCTGCCAGCCGGACTGGAACTGGAAAACCAGAATCTGGCCAGCAGCAGCGCGAGCCTGCAGGATAGCGGCAGCGAAGTGCAGGAACTCCTTAACCGTATGCAGCAGGCAGATATTGCCCATATGGAATTCCGCGATGATCGCTTTGTCGCCGCCGTCTCCGTTAGCGAAGGGCAGCCAGTCACGCTGGTTTACCTTGCGCGTGCGGTAACGCCGGGAACCTATCAACTGCCGATGCCGCAGGTGGAGTCTATGTATGTGCCGCAGTGGCGGGCAACAGGGGCCGCAAGCGGTCCGTTGATCGTTCGCCCATAGCATGAATAAAGGGCGCACCTGGCGCTCCCGCGGGCTTTGGCTTGCGGGAGCGTTTCTTCTTATTCCGTTGGTTCTTTTTATCGCCGACAAACTCTGGCCGCTGCCTCTAAAAGAGGTCAACCCGGCGCGCGTCGTTGTGGCGGAGGATGGCACGCCGCTCTGGCGCTTCGCTGATGCCGAGGGGATCTGGCGCTATCCGGTGGCGATAGAAGATGTCTCTCCGCGTTATTTACAGGCGCTTATCGAATACGAGGACCGCTGGTTCTGGAAACACCCTGGCGTAAACCCGCTTTCGGTCGCCCGTGCTGCATGGCAGGATCTGCTGGCTGGCAGAGTTATTTCTGGCGGCAGTACGCTCACTATGCAGGTTGCGCGTCTGCTCGATCCCCATCCGCGTACCTTTGGCGGTAAAGTCCGCCAGCTATGGCGGGCGTTGCAACTCGAGTGGCATCTCTCCAAGCGCGACATTCTGACGCTCTATCTCAACCGTGCCCCGTTTGGCGGTACGTTGCAGGGCGTTGGGGCGGCAAGCTGGGTTTATCTGGGTAAATCCCCCGCGCAGCTCAGCTATGCAGAGGCGGCACTGCTGGCCGTCTTGCCACAGGCACCGAGTCGCCTGCGCCCTGACCGCTGGTCGGAGCGTGCCCAGGCGGCGCGGGATAAAGTACTGGATCGCATGGTTTCGCAGGGTGTGTGGAGCCAAAAACAGGTAGCGGAGTCGCGCGAAGAGCCGGTCTGGCTGGCACCGCGTCAGATGCCACAACTCGCGCCCCTCTTCTCCCGTTATATGTTGAGCAAAGACCCGGGCCTCAAAATTACCACCACACTTGATGCCAGCCTCCAGCGTCAGCTTGAAGACCTGGCCGCTGGTGTGAAATCTCGTCTGCCCCAGCGTAGCTCGCTGGCGATCATCGTTGTCGACCATACGGACATGAAAGTCCGCGGCTGGGTGGGGTCGGTGGACATTAATGACGACAACCATTTTGGCCATGTCGATATGGTCAGTGCCATCCGCTCGCCGGGTTCAGTGTTAAAACCCTTCATTTATGGCCTGGCGATGGATGACGGTCTGATTCATCCCGCCTCGTTACTACAGGATGTGCCACGGCGAACGGGGGACTATCGTCCCGGTAATTTTGACAGCGGTTTTCACGGACCGGTCAGCATGAACGAGGCGCTGGTTCGCTCACTTAACCTTCCGGCGGTACAGGTTCTGGAGGCCTACGGGCCGAAGAAATTTGCCGCCACGCTGCGCAATGCCGGGTTGCCGCTTAAATTGCCGGAAGGCGCGGAGCCGAACCTGTCACTTATTCTGGGTGGGGCAGGCGCCCGTCTGGCGGATATCACCGCAGCGTATAGTGCCTTTGCGCGCCACGGCAAGGCCGGGCAATTACGCTTTCAGCCAGACGATCCGTTAATGGAGAGAACGCTGATGTCGCCGGGCGCGGCGTGGATTATTCGCCGCATTCTTGCCGGAGAAGCGCAGCCGTTACCGGACAGCGCGCTCCCGCAAGTGGTGCCGCTGGCCTGGAAAACCGGCACCAGCTACGGTTATCGTGACGCCTGGGCCATTGGGCTGAATAGCCGCTATGTGATTGGCGTCTGGACGGGCAGGCCGGACGGCACCCCGGTTGCGGGCCAGTTTGGTTTCGCCAGCGCAGTGCCATTGCTCAATCAGGTGAACAATATGCTACAGCCCCGTTCCGCGCTGGAGCTGGCGCGTTTACCGCAGGATCCGCGCCCGGAATCGGTCAGCCGCGATGTCATCTGCTGGCCTGGCGGGCAGAGCTTACCGGAAGGTGACAGCAATTGTCGCCGCCGTCTGGCGACCTGGCTTCTGGATAACAGCCAGCCACCCACGATGTTGATGGCGGAGCAAGAAGGGGCGCGCGGCATTCGTTTCCCGGTGTGGGTTAACGCGCAGGGACAACGTGTCGCGGCAGATTGCCCCGATGCGCAACAACGCACAATCATCGTCTGGCCTTTACCGCTGGAACCCTGGTTACCTGATGGCGAGCGCCGGGCGGCAAGATTACCTCCGCGCTCGAAAACCTGTCCTCCGCGCGATGAGAACGCGCCGCCGCCGCTGTTGCTTTCGGGGATCCGCGATGGCGCAGTGATCAAACGGTTACCGGGGCGCTCGCAGGCAACATTGCCGCTACAGGCCACCGGTGGCGAAGGGCGACGCTGGTGGTTTTTAAACGGAGAGCCGCTGGACGGTCATGATCAACTATTAAGCCTTAACCTTGATAAAAGCGGTCAGTATCAGTTACTGGTGATGGATGACGCCGGGCAGGTCGCGGCGGTAGAGTTCGCGGTGCAATAACGCAACACATATACGCATCTTTTTTCACGCTGCCTTTGTGTTGGTTGCACGTGTACGCCCCGGTGACTGATTTATGTAAGTACCGGGGATGCCTGCGCTTGCCGCCTTGATGTAACCTGAATAATGTGGTGAAGAGACGTTTTGGTGAATGGTGTTGCTGAAACTCGTCTTATTTTAAAAAAATGTTACCTTTATCCATAGGCAATGCCCGCGTTGCTCTTTATAATCCGCGCCAGGTCATACGTATGTATGTACGACAACAGAACAACTTACAGGGGTTAACATGGCTATTGAACGTACTTTTTCCATCATCAAGCCGAACGCGGTGGCAAAAAACGTTATTGGTAGTATTTTCGCGCGTTTTGAATCTGCTGGTTTCAAGATTGTTGGCACGAAAATGCTGCATCTGTCCGTTGAGCAGGCTCGTGGTTTCTACGCTGAGCACGAAGGCAAACCGTTCTTCGACGGCCTGGTTGAGTTCATGACCTCCGGCCCGATCGTGGTCTCCGTACTGGAAAGCGAAAACGCGGTGCAGCGTCACCGTGACCTGCTGGGCGCTACCAACCCGGCTAACGCGCTGGCAGGTACTCTGCGCGCTGATTATGCTGACAGCTTCACCGAGAACGGCACCCACGGTTCCGATTCTCTGGAATCTGCGGCGCGCGAAATCGCCTATTTCTTCGGCGAAGGCGAAGTTTGCCCACGCACTCGCTAATTTCCGCGGCCTTACGCACCCTGTTGTGCGAAGCCCATCGGAAATTGTAAGCAGATTTACACTTTATTTTGCCGATGCCGCGCGCAGTCGTGGCATCTGCACAGCAGAATTTGTACAATGCAGCGCCCCGTGAATTGCAAAACGCATTCCCGGGGCGCTTCTTTTCTCAACCCTCCAGGGGCCATAACGTGTAATAACGAGGCCGGAATAAACAACTATGTCTGAACAGATTGTCACGCCTGAGAACGTCGCACTGACGGTTCCCAATAAAGATGCAAAAATCAACCTGCTGGATCTGAATCGTCAGCAGATGCGCGAGTTTTTCAAAAACTTAGGCGAAAAACCCTTCCGCGCCGATCAGGTGATGAAGTGGATGTACCACTATTGCAGCGACGATTTTGATGAGATGACCGACATCAATAAAGTGCTGCGTAATAAGCTCAAAGAGGTCGCGGTAATCCGCGCTCCTGAAGTCGTGGAAGAGCAACGTTCCTCCGATGGCACCATCAAATGGGCGATTGCCGTAGGCGATCAGCGCGTTGAAACGGTATACATTCCGGAAGACGATCGCGCCACGCTGTGCGTTTCCTCACAGGTTGGCTGTGCGCTGGAGTGTAAATTCTGCTCCACGGCGCAACAGGGCTTCAACCGTAACCTGAAAGTGTCAGAGATTATTGGCCAGGTCTGGCGCGCGGCGAAAATTATCGGTGCGGTTAAAACGACCGGCGTACGTCCTATCACTAACGTGGTAATGATGGGCATGGGCGAACCGCTGCTGAACCTGACTAACGTGGTGCCGGCAATGGAAATCATGCTGGATGACTTTGGTTTTGGCTTGTCCAAACGTCGCGTTACGCTGTCGACTTCTGGCGTGGTTCCTGCGCTGGATAAGCTGGGTGACATGATTGATGTTGCGCTGGCTATTTCACTGCATGCGCCGAACGATACCATTCGTGACGAAATTGTGCCGATCAACAAAAAGTACAATATTGCGACTTTCCTCGAATCGGTTCGCGGCTACATTTCGAAGTCCAATGCCAACCAGGGGCGCGTGACCATTGAATACGTCATGCTCGACCATGTGAACGATGGCACTGAGCATGCGCACGAGCTGGCGGCCTTGCTGAAAGACACGCCGTGCAAGATCAACCTGATTCCGTGGAACCCGTTCCCGGGTGCACCGTACGGCCGCAGCTCGAACAGCCGTATCGACCGTTTCTGTAAAGTGCTGATGAGCTATGGTTTCACCACTATCGTGCGTAAAACACGCGGTGATGACATTGACGCGGCATGTGGTCAGTTGGCTGGTGACGTTATTGACCGTACGAAACGGACGATGCGTAAACGTATGCAGGGTGAGCCGATTTCGATTAAAGCGGTTTAGTGTTCTGGCGTCGCGGCAGGCTTCTGTGTCGCGACGCATAAATATGCTGATTTAATCGCCTGATTATAGTTGTGCAATCAATAATTACTGTGCGTTTCTCTCGACTTTAAGGCAGTATGTAGCGATGGAACAACAGCTTAGCAAAAGTACGAAAAGCTGTTCTGTTATGACCGGCCTGACAGTCTTATACTGTCGGTCTAAATTTAACTGACCCTGACATTTCGCGGCGCGCCCAGGCAATGCTTACTACGCGCCTGAATCTTAAATTTTCACGTACCAGCAGTTGTAGCGAATGAATACTGAAGCCACTCACGACCAAAACGAAGCACAAACCACGGGCGTTCGTCTGCGCAATGCCCGTGAACAACTCGGACTTAGCCAGCAGGCGGTAGCTGAGCGCCTCTGTCTCAAAGTTTCCACGGTACGCGATATTGAAGACGATAAGGCTCCTGCCGAATTGGCTTCAACATTCCTGCGTGGTTACATCCGCTCGTATGCGCGTTTGGTGCATATCCCGGAAGAAGAATTGCTGCCGATGATTGAGAAACAGGCTCCGATTCGGGCGGCGAAAGTCGCGCCGATGCAGACCTTTTCTCTGGGTAAACGTCGTAAAAAACGTGACGGCTGGTTAATGAGCTTTACCTGGCTGGTGCTGTTTGTGGTTGTTGGCCTGACGGGCGCATGGTGGTGGCAAAACCACAAAGCGCAGCAGCAAGAGATCACCACAATGGCCGATCAGTCATCTGCAGAGCTGAACGCCAGTGGTAGCAGCGAAGGGCAGAACGTTCCGCTGAATAACGATGCAGTCAGCACTGCGCCAGAAACACCAAATACGACGGCTGCGACTACGCCAGTTGAGCCAACGGCGCCGACAACAGCAGCGCCTGCAACGGCCGCGCAAACGCCTGCGGCAACCGCGCATTCCAACGCCGTTGTCTCGCCTTCTCAGGCACCTGTTACTCAATCCCCTGCCGCTCAGCCATCGGCTAACGCGAATAACGCGCCACTGCCGACTGACCAGGCGGGTGTCGCCTCTCCGGACGCCGCACATGCGCTGGTCATGAACTTCAACGCCGACTGCTGGTTAGAAGTGAGCGATGCAAGCGGTAAAAAATTATTCAGCGGCATCCAGCGTAAAGACGCGACGCTGAATTTGACCGGCCAGGCGCCTTACAAGCTCAAAATCGGTGCACCTGCTGCGGTACAGATTCAATATCAGGGTAAACCTGTCGATCTGAGCCGCTTTATCAGAACTAACCAGGTTGCACGCCTGACCCTCAATGCCGAACAATCAGCAGTACAGTAACAGACGGGCAACGCGGGAGATTTTTCATGCATAACCAGGCTCCGATTCAACGTCGGAAATCGAAACGGATTTACGTTGGTAATGTGCCGATTGGCGATGGCGCCCCCATCGCCGTGCAGTCAATGACAAACACCCGCACCACTGACGTGGACGCGACGGTTGCGCAGATTAAAGCGCTTGAGCGCGTTGGCGCTGACATAGTTCGTGTTTCCGTTCCTACCATGGACGCGGCAGAAGCCTTCAAACTGATTAAGCAACAGGTGAGCGTACCGCTGGTCGCGGATATTCACTTTGACTACCGCATTGCGCTGAAAGTCGCGGAATACGGCGTCGATTGTCTGCGTATCAACCCAGGCAATATCGGTAATGAAGAACGTATTCGCATGGTTGTTGACTGTGCGCGCGACAAAAATATCCCTATCCGTATTGGCGTTAACGCCGGATCGCTGGAAAAGGATCTGCAGGAAAAATATGGTGAGCCCACGCCGCAAGCGCTGCTGGAATCTGCCATGCGCCATGTCGATCACCTCGACAGACTCAATTTCGATCAATTCAAAGTCAGCGTAAAAGCCTCCGATGTATTCCTGGCGGTGGAGTCATACCGTCTGCTGGCAAAACAGATCGATCAACCGTTACACCTTGGCATCACCGAAGCGGGCGGGGCGCGCAGTGGCGCGGTCAAGTCAGCGATCGGCCTGGGCTTACTGCTGTCAGAAGGGATCGGCGATACACTGCGTGTCTCGCTGGCGGCGGATCCGGTTGAAGAGATCAAAGTTGGCTTCGATATCCTGAAATCACTGCGCATCCGTTCGCGTGGCATCAACTTTATCGCCTGTCCTACCTGCTCACGTCAGGAGTTTGACGTGATCGGCACCGTAAATGCCCTTGAACAGCGCCTGGAAGATATCATCACGCCGATGGATGTTTCTATCATCGGTTGCGTGGTGAACGGCCCTGGCGAAGCGCTGGTTTCTACGCTTGGCGTGACCGGTGGCAACAAGAAAAGCGGCCTTTACGAAGATGGCGTACGCAAGGACAGACTGGATAACGACGATATGATTACCCAGCTTGAAGCCCGCATCCGTGCGAAAGCATCAATCCTGGATGAAGCTAATCGTATTGCTGTGCAACAGGTAGAAAAATAACGTGATGGGAAGCGGCTGGCTTCCCGTGTATGATGAACCCGCAAGGCGCAAGCCCTGAGGGTTCATTTTTTGTATTCAAAAAGAGAATAAACGTGGCAAAGAATATTCAAGCCATTCGCGGCATGAACGATTATCTGCCTGGCGAAACCGCCATCTGGCAGCGCATTGAAGGCACACTCAAAAACGTGCTCGGCAGCTACGGTTACAATGAAATCCGTTTGCCGATTGTAGAGCAGACCCCGTTATTCAAACGCGCGATCGGTGAAGTTACCGACGTGGTTGAAAAAGAGATGTACACCTTTGACGATCGCAACGGCGATAGCCTGACGCTGCGTCCAGAAGGTACAGCGGGCTGTGTACGCGCCGGCATCGAGCATGGTCTTCTGTACAATCAGGAACAGCGCCTGTGGTATGTCGGTCCGATGTTCCGCTATGAGCGCCCACAAAAAGGTCGCTACCGCCAGTTCCATCAGTTGGGTGTCGAAGTGTTTGGCCTGCAGGGCCCGGACATTGATGCCGAACTGATTATGCTCACTGCACGCTGGTGGCGTGCGCTGGGTATCTTCGATCACGTTAGCCTCGAACTGAACTCTATTGGCTCGCTGGAAGCACGTGCAAACTATCGCGATGCGCTGGTGGCGTTTCTTGAGCAGCATAAAGAGCAACTGGACGAAGACTGCAAACGCCGTATGTACAGCAATCCGCTGCGCGTACTGGATTCCAAAAACCCAGACATTCAGGCGCTTCTGAACGCGGCGCCAGCCCTGGGCGATTATCTGGATGAAGAGTCTCGTGAACACTTCGCGGGCCTGTGCAAACTGCTGGAAGCTGCGGGTATTGCCTACACGGTCAACCAGCGTCTGGTGCGCGGTCTTGATTATTACAACCGCACCGTTTTCGAGTGGGTGACCACCAGCCTGGGTTCCCAGGGAACGGTCTGTGCAGGTGGTCGTTACGACGGTCTGGTCGAGCAGCTTGGCGGGCGCGCAACGCCGGCGGTTGGCTTCGCGATGGGTCTTGAACGACTTGTTTTGTTGGTTCAGGCAGTTAATCCGGAATTTAAAGCAGAATCCGTTGTCGATATATACCTGGTAGCGTCAGGCGAAAACGTACAGTCCGCTGCAATGCAACTGGCTGAACAGGTACGCGATGCGTTACCTGACGTTAAGCTCATGACGAACCACGGCGGCGGTAATTTCAAAAAGCAATTTGCCCGTGCCGATAAGTGGGGCGCTAAGCTCGCATTGGTGCTGGGTGAGTCTGAAATCGCTGACGGTAACGTTGTAGTGAAGGATTTACGCTCTGGTGAGCAAAATACGGTAACGCAGGACAGCGTTGCGGCGCATTTGCGCACACTACTGGGCTAATCTCCCCGGTGAATTATCGTTAAGGAGAAGGACTGCGTGGAAATTTACGAGAACGACAACGAACAGGTAGACGCGCTCAAACGCTTTTTTGCTGAAAACGGCAAAGCGCTGGCTGTTGGTGTCATTTTAGGTATTGGTGCGTTAGTTGGCTGGCGCTACTGGACAAGCCACCAAACCGAAACAGCGAGATCGGCTTCACAAGGCTATGAAAACGCCATTACCGCGATTCGTGCTGATAAACCTGAAACGCTGACGGCGGCGGAGAAATTCGCGGCTGAGAATAAGAATACCTATGGCGCGCTGGCATCACTGGAACTGGCACAGCAGTATGTTCAACGCGATGAGCTGGAAAAGGCTTCCGCGCAACTGCAACAAGGTCTTGCCGCCACCAGCGATGACAACCTTAAGGGCATGATTAATATTCGTCTCGCCCGTATTCAGGTGCAGCTTAAGCAGCAAGATGCTGCGCTGAAAACGCTTGATAGCGTGAAAGGCGACGGCTGGGCGGCCATAGTTGCCGACCTGCGTGGCGAAGCGCTGCTTAGCAAAGGCGACAAACAAGGTGCACGCACCGCCTGGGAAAATGGCGTTAAAAACAACGCATCCCCGGCGCTGAGTGAAATGATGCAGATGAAAATCAACAATTTGTCCATCTAAGAGGGACCCGATGCAATTGCGTAAATTACTTCTGCCAGGACTGCTGTCCGTCACCTTACTGAGCGGTTGTTCCCTGTTTAACAGCGAAGAAGACGTTGTCAAAATGTCCCCTCTGCCGACGGTGACTAACCAGTTTAACCCGTCTACCGCGTGGAGTACCTCCGTGGGCAGCGGTATTGGCGATTTTCATTCTAATTTGCATCCGGCGCTGGACAGTGGCGTGGTCTACGCTGCTGACCGTCGCGGTACGGTAAAAGCGGTTAGTGCGAGTGACGGCAAAGAAGTCTGGTCCGTTAACCTGGCAGAAAAATCTGGCTGGTTCTCCAGCAGCCCGGCGCTGTTGTCCGGTGGTGTGACCGTCGCAGGCGGCCATGTCTACGTGGGCAGCGAAAAAGCGAAGGTCTATGCGCTGAATACGAACGACGGTTCCCAGGCATGGAAAACCAACGTTGCCGGTGAAGCGTTATCCCGCCCTGTTGTCAGCGACGGCCTGGTGCTGATTCATACCAGTAACGGCCAGTTGCAGGCGCTTAATGAGAGCGACGGTGCGGTGAAATGGACGGTTAACCTTGATATGCCGTCGCTGTCCCTGCGTGGTGAATCCGCACCGGCTACTGCCTACGGCGCAGCCATTGTGGGCGGCGACAACGGTCGCGTAAGCGCCGTGTTGATGCAGCAGGGCCAGATGATTTGGCAGCAGCGTATTTCTCAGGCAACGGGTCCGACTGAAATCGACCGTCTGAGCGATGTCGATACAACGCCGGTGATTGTAAACGGCGTGGTTTATGCGCTGGCTTACAACGGTAACCTGACGGCGCTGGATTTGCGTAGCGGCCAGATCATGTGGAAACGTGAACTGGGTTCAGTGAGCAATTTCATTGTCGATGGTAACCGCATCTACATGATTGACCAGAATGACCGCGTTCTGGCGCTGACCACCGACGGTGGTGTGACGCTGTGGACACAAAGCGATCTTCTGCACCGTAACCTTACCGCTCCGGCGTTGTATAATGGTTACATCGTGACCGGTGACAGCGAAGGCTATATGCACTGGATTAACGTCGAAGACGGGCGTTTTGTCGCGCAGCAGAAAGTGGACGGCTCCGGTTTCCTGACCGATCCTGTTGCTGCGGAAGGCAAACTGCTTATCCAGGCTAAAGACGGTACGCTGTACGCCATCACGCGTTAATCGCGCGGAGGTGGTCGTTCGTCAGAAGACGGCTCCTGTTGCAGGGGCCGTTTTACTGTTTTTAAAACGTCGCCAGCGTTGCGACGTTTTGATTTTGAATTCTAAGTAATGAGGCTTTAAACATGATACCTGTGGTCGCGCTGGTCGGGCGCCCTAACGTTGGAAAATCCACGCTTTTTAACCGTTTAACACGCACCCGTGATGCGCTGGTAGCGGATTTTCCGGGGCTGACCCGTGACCGTAAGTACGGTCGTGCTGAAGTCGAAGGTCGTGAATTTATCTGTATCGATACGGGCGGTATTGATGGTACGGAAGATGGCGTAGAAACACGTATGGCGGAGCAGTCGCTGCTGGCGATTGAAGAAGCCGATGTGGTGCTGTTTATGGTGGATGCGCGCGCCGGGCTGATGCCGGCTGACGAAGCCATTGCCAAACACCTGCGCTCGCGTGAAAAACCGACATTCCTCGTCGCGAACAAAACGGACGGTCTGGATCCGGATCAGGCGGTTGTCGACTTCTACTCGCTTGGCCTGGGTGAGATTCACCCGATTGCCGCCTCGCATGGCCGTGGTGTTGTCAGCCTGCTGGAACACGTTCTGCTGCCGTGGATGGATGAAATCGATCCGCCGGAAGAGCTGGATGAGGACGCTGCCTACTGGGCGCAGTTCGACGACGGTAAAGATGAAGACGGCGAAGAGGAAGAGCCGGAAGACGACTTCAACCCGCAGGACCTGCCTATCAAGCTGGCGATCGTCGGGCGTCCTAATGTCGGTAAGTCCACACTGACTAACCGTATCCTCGGGGAAGAGCGTGTTGTGGTTTATGACATGCCGGGCACCACGCGTGACAGTATTTATATCCCGATGGAGCGTGATGGACGCGAGTATGTTCTGATCGACACCGCGGGCGTGCGTAAGCGCGGCAAAATCACCGATGCGGTGGAAAAATTCTCGGTAATCAAAACGCTGCAGGCGATTGAAGACGCTAACGTCGTGATGTTGGTTATTGATGCCCGTGAAGGTATCTCTGACCAGGACCTCTCACTGCTTGGCTTCATCCTCAATAGTGGGCGCTCACTGGTTATCGTGGTCAACAAATGGGATGGCCTCAGCCAGGAAGTGAAAGAGCAGGTCAAAGAGACGCTGGACTTCCGTCTGGGCTTTATCGACTTTGCTCGCGTGCACTTCATCTCCGCACTGCATGGCAGCGGCGTAGGTAATCTGTTTGAATCCGTGCGTGAAGCCTATGACAGCTCGACCCGTCGCCAGAGCACCGCGATGCTGACCCGTATCATGAATATGGCGTCCGAAGATCACCAGCCGCCGTTGGTTCGTGGTCGTCGCGTGAAGTTGAAATACGCGCATGCCGGTGGTTATAACCCGCCGATTGTGGTGATTCACGGCAACCAGGTAAAAGACCTGCCGGACTCCTACAAGCGTTATCTGATGAACTACTTCCGTAAATCGCTGGATGTGATGGGCACACCTATCCGTATTCAGTTTAAGGAAGGGGAAAACCCGTATGCAGATAAACGTAATACGCTGACGCCAAACCAGATGCGTAAACGTAAGCGCTTGATTAAGCATATCAAGAAAAGTAAGTAAGGTCGGAAACACCGGTGGCATTATCGCCACCGGTTGACATTCTGGGAGGATATTTATGGATCTTAAATGCCCAACCTGCCACAACCCGCTGGAATTGATTGGCACACATGGTCACTGTCATGGCTGTGATAAAGATTACGCACTCAACGCGTTATGCCCGGAGTGCCAGCAGCCGCTGGACGTGCTCAAAGCCTGCGGAGCGGTGGACTATTTCTGCCAGCAGGGCCATGGCCTGATCTCCAAAAAGCGGGTGGTCTTCGCCCTGCAGGACGCTTAATCACAGACGCCGCTTTCGCCCTTTTTCCACAAATCCACCAGCGAGGGCGGTGCCTCCTGTTCCGGCACCAGCAAGATGATATCGGTATAGTGCGCCTGGTTGTGGTGGGTCCAGATTATCTGAATGCGGAAATAACGCTGGTCGCCGCGCCCCGGAGAGTCCGTCTGCCCCGGCGGAAAGCCACGAGGCAGTGCTTGCTGCAACACATCAATCACCCGCGCTCGCTGCTCTGGTGTGAGAGCGGAAAGGGCGATTCTGCGCAGGCCGCTCAACTGTGGGATAAACGCCACCCCCCCTTCGCGGGCAAGCTCAATGACCGCGTCCTCAGTGAGCTCGGGAATATTCATCACAGCACCCCTGTCTCAATCCAGGCCTGTTTAATGGCTTCTGCGGTCTCTTTTCCCGACCGTTTTTCGCCGTGGGCGACGGTCAGACGGGCAAACGCCGCAAAATCCGCGTTCTGCGCCAGCGCCCGATCGCAGACGGTGTCATACCACGCGTAGCCTGCTTTCTCCCAGGCGTGGCCGCCGAGCGCGGTGGCGGCGAGATAGAACGCACGGTTAGGGATGCCGGAGTTAAGATGCACGCCGCCATTATCCTCGCGGGTTTTTATAAAGTCCTTCATATGCGCGGGCTGGGGGTCTTTGCCAAGCAGCGGGTCGTCATAGGCGGTGCCAGGTTCTGCCATAGAGCGCAATCCCTTACCGTTGATGCCTGCGACCAACAGCCCTTCACCAATAAGCCAGTCCGCTTCTTGTGCGGTTTGTTTATGCAGATATTGTTTCACTAGCGAGCCGAAGACATCGGATAACGATTCATTAAGCGCTCCGGACTGTTCGAAATAAATCAGCCCGGCTTCGGTCTCCGTTACGCCGTGGCTAAGTTCGTGGGCGACAATATCCGGCGCGATAGTGAAACGGTTAAAGATCTCGCCGTCGCCATCGCCAAATACCATCTGCTGACCGTTCCAGAACGCATTCTGGTATTCACGTCCATAGTGAACGGTACCGATAAGCGTCAGGCCCTTATTATCCAGTGAATCGCGATGATAAAATTTCCAGAAAAAATCGTGCGTCACACCCAGATATACCCATGCTTCATCTACGGCGATATCGCCATTTGATGACTGCCCCTCGAAGCGCACCTGCGTGCCAGGCAGCTCCTGAGTCTGTTTCGCATCGTAAATGTCCCGCTGCAACTGGCCCGCTTTCGCGACATGCGGCGCGGCAGGTTTGCCCGGCATATGCGCCATGAGCGTCTGGACATGGGTTAGGGTCTGGCGGGCGCACTTTTGCTGTACGTCGGAGCCGTTATCAATAATGCGGCGCAGGATGTAGGGCGGGATAACACTGTGAAGTCGTGTCGCTGTCATGCTGCTCTCCTGATGGTTGGCAAGGCTGACTACAAGTTTATGTGACATTCGGCTTTTTTACCCCTTACGCGGCAAAACTGTCGGTTTCGACCATCATTAACTGCTCAATCAGAAAAGAGGGCCGGGTGTGGCTAAAACGATTTCACCACTTGCGTTAACCGGGTTTTTGCTCATCGCCGTGACGTATGGCATGGCGCGTTTTGCCTGGGGGCTGATGCTGCCATCGGTAGGGCAGGATATTGCGCTGAGCCCACGGTCGGCGGGTGTTATCGCAGCCTGTAGCTATATCGCCTACTGTTTTTCTTCGCTCTGGGCCGCCCCGGTAACCGGGCGTTACGGCGCCCGTACCACCGCGATCGTCTCGGCACTCTGCGCTGCGCTTGGGCTACTGATCCTGGCGTTGTCTTCGGGTGTACTACACCTTGCGCTGGGGCTGTTTATCGCCGGTCTGAGTTCGGGACTGGCATCGCCGTCACTGGCTGCGGCGGTCAGCCAGGCGGTGGCAGAGCGTCGGCAGTCCACCACTAACACCTTTATCAATGCCGGTACTGGCGGCGGCATTATCCTTTCCGTACCGGTACTGCTTTTTATCCCCTTTGGGTGGCGTGGAGCCTGCGTAGCTTTCGCGGTGCTTGCTCTGCTTTGCCTGCTTCCGGTGATGCGCTATTTGCCCGCCGCCCGAGCGCCGGGGGTTAAAAATGAACAATTCTGGCGGCAGGTCTTACAGTGCCAGGCACTGCGGCGGCTGGCGCTGATTGCGTTTATCTGTGGGATAGCGAGTGCGGCGTGGTGGAACTTTGGGCCCGATATTTTGCAAAAACATCTGCACCTTGAAAAAGAGACCACTAGCATGTTGTGGCTGGTGAGCGGCGGGGCGGGAATTGCTGGCGTCTTTACTGGCGCGCTGGCCGCCCGGACAGGCTGGAACCCGGTTTACTGGCTGTCGCTGCTTTTTATGGCCGCGCCGCTGGTGCTACTGGCGGTAAGTCATGGTTATAGCGGGTGGCTTATTCCGGCGGCGGCCCTCTGTGGCGTGGGTTATATCACGCTTTCCGGCGTGCTGCTGGTGTGCGGTGCGTCCGCAACGGCAAATGCTCCCGCCGCCGGCGTAGGCATCGTCTTTTTTATGCTGGCGGTGGGGCAGGTGGCGGGGGCGATAATTTTTGGGCAACTCTATGCATTACTGGGGGCGGCCTGGTCGCTTTTAATTTTTGCCGGACTGGCGTTTTTTGTTATGTTGCTGACCCCGACGAAGCCGTGAATTAGTCTGCGTTGCGGGGTTTAGACGCCCGCGTTTTTTTCACAGGCTGGACGCTTTTCACTTCACTTTCTATCCAGCCATCGGCGAGGCGGGTGGTAAGCGTATCGCCCGTTTTGACCTGTTTCGCCTGTTTCAGCACCTTGCCATCGGCGGCCGTGGTGACGCTATACCCGCGTGCCAGCGTCGATAACGGGCTGACCGCCTCCAGGTGCGTCACCGCCTTGCCGAAACGCTCTCGCGTTACGCTTAACTGTGCGCGCAGGCTTTCCGCCAGCCGGTATTCCAGTTGCTGAATACGCGTCTGCGCACGCCAGATCCGCGGCTGCGGGTTTTGCTGATTCAGACGCTGGGCGACGCGGCGTTGTCGCTGGCTAGCCTGTTTAAGCTGGCTATCCAGGGCGACACGCATCCGCTGGCGGAGTTTTTCCAGCACGGTTTGCTGACGGGCGAGGCGCAACTGCGGATGCTGCTGTTGCAGCCTGTGATTAAGTTGGGTAAAGCGTCGGGTGCGGTTAGCAATGAAAAAGTCCATCGCCATCTCAAGACGTTGTTGAGCAGACTGGATCTGGCGCAGCAGTTCCGTCTGGTTGCGACTGACGATTTCCGCGGCGGCAGAGGGGGTAGGGGCGCGTAAATCCGCCACAAAATCCGCAATGGTCACATCGGTTTCGTGGCCGACGGCGCTGACCACCGGAATGCGGCTGGCAAAAATGGCGCGCGCCACGCGTTCGTCGTTAAAGCTCCATAAATCTTCCAGCGAGCCACCGCCACGGCCAACAATCAGCACATCACATTCCTGACGCGCGTTCGCCAGTTCAATGGCGCGCACAATCTGCCCCGGCGCATCGTCACCTTGTACCGCCGTGGGGTAAATGACCACCGGCAGAGAAGGATCGCGTCGCCTCAGGACGTGAAGAATGTCATGCAGCGCTGCGCCGGTTTTCGAGGTGATAACGCCAATACAGTGGGCCGGTGCGGGGAGCGGTTGTTTGAACTGCTGATCGAAAAGCCCTTCCGCTGACAGCGCCGCTTTCAGTTGCTCATATTTCTGCTGCAGCAACCCTTCACCGGCGGGCTGCATGCTTTCAACGATTATCTGGTAATCGCCGCGCGGGTCATAGAGCGTGACGGAGGCGCGCACCAGTACCTGTTGGCCATGCTGCGGGCGGAACGTTACGCGACGGTTGCTGTTACGGAACATCGCACCGCGAACCTGCGCCGTGTCGTCTTTAAGCGTGAAATACCAGTGACCAGAGGCAGGCTGTGTGAAATTGGAGATTTCACCCGTTATCCAGACCTGGCCCATTTCGCGTTCCAGCAGGCTACGTACTGTTTGATTCAGGCGAGTAACGGTAAAAATTGCGGGGCTTTGAAGAGATGACATGTGAGCTAGATCAAATTCTAAATCAGCAGGTTATTCAGTCGATAGTAACCCGCTCAGAGATGAGTGCAAGTATTTTTAGCAAAAAAATGTGGAAGCAATCGGTTACGCTCTGTATAATGCCACGGCAATATTTAACCACCCAGGTCAGAGATATTGCCCATGCTACGTATCGCTAAAGAAGCCCTGACGTTTGACGACGTCCTCCTCGTTCCCGCTCACTCCACCGTTCTGCCGAATACTGCCGATTTGAGCACTCAGCTCACTAAGACCATTCGTCTGAATATTCCGATGCTCTCCGCAGCAATGGACACCGTTACGGAAGCGCGCCTGGCAATTGCCCTGGCACAGGAAGGCGGCATTGGCTTTATTCATAAAAACATGTCCATCGAACGCCAGGCTGAAGAAGTTCGCCGTGTTAAAAAACACGAGTCCGGCGTGGTTAAAGACCCTCAGACCGTTCTGCCAACCACTACCCTGCGCGAAGTGAAAGAACTGACCGAGCGTAACGGTTTTGCCGGTTACCCGGTGGTTGCCGAAGACAATTCACTGGTGGGTATCATTACCGGTCGTGACGTTCGCTTTGTCACCGACCTGAACCAGCCTGTTAGCGTATACATGACGCCGAAAGAGCGTCTGGTCACCGTTCGCGAAGGCGAAGCGCGTGAAGTTGTATTCGCGAAAATGCACGAAAAACGCGTTGAGAAAGCGCTGGTTGTCGACGATAAATTCCGTCTGCTCGGTATGATCACCGTGAAAGACTTCCAGAAAGCGGAACGTAAACCGAACGCCTGTAAGGACGAGCAAGGCCGTCTGCGTGTCGGTGCGGCGGTTGGCGCAGGTGCGGGCAACGAAGAGCGTGTTGATGTGCTGGTTGCGGCGGGCGTTGACGTTCTGCTGATTGACTCCTCTCATGGCCATTCCGAAGGCGTTCTGCAGCGTATTCGTGAAACCCGTGCCAAATATCCGGATCTGCAAATCATTGGCGGTAACGTAGCGACGGGCGCAGGCGCACGTGCGCTGGCTGAAGCCGGTTGCAGCGCAGTGAAAGTCGGTATCGGCCCTGGCTCTATCTGTACCACCCGTATCGTGACCGGCGTGGGTGTTCCGCAGATCACGGCTGTATCCGACGCGGTTGAAGCGCTGGAAGGCACCGGTATTCCGGTTATCGCTGACGGTGGTATCCGCTTCTCTGGCGACATCGCCAAAGCGATTGCCGCTGGCGCGGCAGCGGTGATGGTCGGCTCTATGCTGGCAGGCACCGAAGAGTCCCCGGGCGAAATCGAACTCTACCAGGGCCGTTCTTACAAATCTTATCGCGGGATGGGTTCTCTGGGCGCGATGTCCAAAGGCTCCTCTGACCGTTACTTCCAGACGGATAATGCCGCTGACAAACTGGTGCCGGAAGGTATTGAAGGTCGCGTGGCGTATAAAGGCCGCCTGAAAGAGATCATTCACCAGCAAATGGGCGGCCTGCGTTCCTGTATGGGGCTGACCGGCTGTGGTACCATCGACCTGCTGCGCACTAAAGCGGAATTCGTGCGTATCAGCGGTGCGGGCATCCAGGAAAGCCACGTCCATGATGTGACCATCACCAAGGAATCCCCGAACTACCGTATGGGCTCCTGATATTTTCCACGCCCGGCTAAATGCCGGGCGATTTTGTTTCACTTGCCTCGGAATTAGCGTCAATGACGGAAAACATTCATAAACATCGCATCCTTATCCTCGATTTCGGTTCTCAGTACACGCAACTTGTTGCCCGCCGCGTGCGTGAGCTTGGTGTCTACTGTGAACTGTGGGCATGGGATGTCACCGAAGCGCAGATTCGTGAATTTAACCCAAGCGGTATCATTCTTTCCGGTGGCCCGGAAAGTACCACTGAAGATAACAGCCCGCGCGCACCGCAGTACGTGTTCGAAGCTGGCGTGCCGGTATTTGGCGTGTGCTATGGCATGCAGACCATGGCGATGCAGTTGGGCGGCCATGTCGAAGCGTCCAGCGAGCGCGAATTCGGCTATGCACAGGTGGAAGTTCTGACCGACAGCGCCCTGATTCGTGGTATTGAAGATTCCCTGACCGCAGACGGCAAACCGTTGCTGGATGTGTGGATGAGCCATGGCGATAAAGTGACGGCTATCCCGTCTGACTTTGTTACCGTTGCCAGCACCGAAACCTGTCCGTTCGCCATTATGGCTAACGAAGAAAAACGCTTCTACGGCGTACAGTTCCATCCGGAAGTGACCCATACCCGTCAGGGCCTGCGCATGCTGGAGCGTTTCGTTATCGATATCTGCCAGTGTGAAGCCCTGTGGACCCCGGCGAAAATTATCGACGACGCTATCGAACGCATCCGCGCGCAGGTTGGCGACGACAAAGTGATCCTCGGCCTGTCCGGCGGCGTTGACTCCTCCGTGACGGCGATGCTGCTGCACCGTGCAATCGGTAAAAACCTGACCTGCGTGTTCGTCGATAACGGTCTGCTGCGTCTGAATGAAGCTGAGCAGGTAATGGATATGTTCGGCGACCACTTCGGCCTGAACATTGTTCACGTGGAAGGCGAATCACGCTTCCTGAGTGAACTGGCGGGCGAGAACGATCCGGAAGCCAAACGCAAAATCATTGGTCGCGTATTCGTTGAAATCTTCGACGAAGAAGCCCTGAAACTTGAAGACGTGAAATGGCTGGCGCAGGGCACAATTTACCCTGACGTGATCGAATCTGCCGCATCGGCGACCGGTAAAGCGCACGTGATTAAGTCTCACCACAACGTGGGCGGCCTGCCGAAAGAGATGAAGATGGGCCTCGTTGAACCGCTGCGTGAGCTGTTCAAAGACGAAGTGCGTAAGATCGGCCTGGAGCTGGGTCTGCCGTACGACATGCTTTACCGTCACCCGTTCCCGGGGCCAGGCCTTGGCGTTCGCGTTCTGGGCGAAGTGAAGAAAGAGTACTGCGACCTGCTGCGTCGTGCCGATGCCATCTTTATTGAAGAGCTGCGTAAAGCTGACCTTTACAACAAAGTTAGCCAGGCCTTTACCGTCTTCCTGCCGGTCCGCTCGGTTGGTGTGATGGGCGATGGCCGTAAGTACGACTGGGTTGTCTCTCTGCGTGCCGTTGAAACCATCGACTTTATGACCGCGCACTGGGCACACCTGCCGTACGACTTCCTCGGCCGCGTTTCCAACCGCATCATCAACGAAGTGAATGGCATCTCCCGCGTGGTGTATGACATCAGCGGTAAACCGCCTGCTACGATTGAGTGGGAATAAAATCCCCTCTATATCGATGATAAGCAGTGCCCTAAAGCCCGCTTTCCAGAGCGGGTTTTTTAATATTTTCCTTTAGTCAGCTTATTTATCTTTTTATCGAAATAATGCTTATAACCATAAAATCTAAATAGTTATTTTGGGTGAGTTGGTTAAACTTCTGTCAGTGTCGTAGTTGTAACCTACTCAATTAATGAAGGAAAATATGAAAAAGATCCTGGTGGTATGCGGAATGTTTTGTTTATCCGGTGCAGTGCATGCCGAGATGATTTCCAGCGATGCTATTGGTAATGATCCTGCAAAGGTAAAGCTTTGTGCTGCTCGAGCTAAAGCAAAGCCCGTTCCCTTTGAAATTGATTCACGCTATGTCGATATTTCTCGTTCTCAACACCCGGATTCAACATTTATCGCCATAGATGGTAGCAGTCCGCAGCTTATTGAATGTTTCTTACGTGAGGGGACAGGAAGATTTGAACCAAATTCAATGACTCCTGAACAGAAGTTCTGGCATCTGGCGGGTCTACAACAAGAAGGCATCGCCACAAGTACCTCTGATGGTATGGCGATCGCGACACGTCGCTGTCTTGATGCTGTTCCTGAAAAAATTAATCGTCCAGGTTTTGACCACGGCGTGATTACAAGTAGTGTTATTGCAGTCAAACAAGGTGCGCCTTCTTATTCTGTTGGAACAAATATTGGCGGTATAAAAGCACAACGCCACGATGCAGTGGTGACGGGACATGCGTTTTATAAATCTTCCGGACCTGATTTGGAAACAGTCAACTTTACATGTTTGCTTTCTCCTTCGGCAGATCTGAAGGCAATTCAATTCAAATAACGCGAATGTTGTATCGTACGTAATAAGGCCCTCGTAAGATGGCCTTTTATTTTTTGGATAGGCTGACCCCACCATTCCAGGCATTAGACGGGGCGGGCATTTTATGCCAACCTTCTGGCTGAGTGTTCTTTGTATGCCCTGGATTTGCTCATCGACGCTTTATCTTCATTGCGCTTGCGGCCTCATTGGATACGAGGAATGCGAGCGAAGGGCGAATCATCATCGGAACACGGACTTCGGCCCCTCTCACTTGCCACGATGCTCACTATGTTTAAAAAACTTCTCAGCGCCCTTAGTGGCAAAAAAGAACAGACCCCAGGCCCTGTGGAATCGGAACATACGCAGCCAGAACACGCCCCGGTTCCAAATGAAGAGATGATCGTGGCGTATGACGCCAACGGGCGAGAAATGCATATCGCCCGCAGCGACTGGCGAAATAATGTTTTCCTGCCCGGCCTTGAACAAAAGTGGAATAACGTGGCGGAACTTTATGATGCGATCCTGGGAGGCCTGAACGATGGTTTTGCCGCCGATCTCATTCCTGCCGCCGCGCGCCTGGTAGAGATTGATGACGATCCCGAACGCAGCCATACCATTCAGAGCATTGTGCTGATGGAAAATAAACGGCTGGTTGAGGCCGAAAACACATTGCAGGCCGGTATAGCGAAAGTCGGGGCCACGGGAATTTTGCTGACCAATCTGGCAAAAGTTTTCTCTCACAAGGGTGACGATGCCCGTGCTGATGAGCTGCTCTGGCAGGCTATCGAAGCCGATCCAAATCTGGATAACGGCTTGCTCTGGTGGGCGAGTATTAAGCAGGAACGTGAAGGGGAAGCGGGATATGTCGCGGGACTACGTACCGTCGCGGCGCTGCCCGGCTCCTGGCGCGCGCAACTCTGGCTGGCGCGCTATCACCTGGAACATAACAATGTAGCGGCCGCCCGGGCACTATATGACGAAGTTCTCGCCGGTGGGAGATATGACGGCAGTTCGCTGATGATGATCTCCGGCGATCTGGGCAGAAATGGCGAGATTGCGCTGCTTGTTGAACTTATAGCTCCCGTGTATGACGAGCAGCGCCACGATCCGATGGCCGGTATTAACCTGCTGCGAGCTTATCAGGAACTGGGTAACCCCGACGAAGGGGAAAAGCTGTTGAGCCGAATGTATGCGCTGGACTACCCACCGCTTAAACAGTATCTGGATGAGTCCGCCCGCGCCTTTCAGAAAATGCGCGAGCAGCACGCCCAGGGCACACCCACCGACCCTGGCGATGTGGAAATCAATACGCTTGCCCTTACGCAGCCTGTCTGGCAGTACGGACTGTGTAATGCCGACTGGCTTTTCGGGCAGAAACCGCAAGAGGCAAACACGGTCGGTTTCTTTGTGCTGAGTAAAATCGACGATGACCCGACACCTTCCGAATCGCAGCGTGAGGATGACCTGGGGCGCCTTACCCGTGCAATCCCACTGTATCTTGCCGAGGCAACCCACTACTGGAGTGATTATGCCGCCCGTTGTTACGTGCAGGTCGCCGCGGGCATCGGGCCGGTTGTTTCAACCCATGCATTTGATGGCAACGAGCTGTTCGACCTTGTCCCGCCAGAAATGAAATACTTTGTGACCGGGGAGATAGGTTGCTCAGGAGAAGGGGAACAGCGCCAGTGGCAGCTCAGGCTCAGCCTTTGGGATTGTACCCAACGAACCCAATGCGGTACTGAGAGCAGCACGGTAGCGCAGTCTGAGCTGGGAGCGCTGGTGCTTGAGCTGGAGCAGCGCCTGCTGGCAAAAGTGGGAGCGGTGAACCCTCAGCCGCTGGATGCGTTCTATGCGCGACCCTCTGTTGATGCGATGGATATCTATCTTGGTGAACTGGGCCAGGCCTTTATGTTAACGCTGGTGGCTAACCAGCAGGTGCCGCGTTCAGCCGTATGGGGTGAGCGGACAATGCTGGAATGGCCGCTCAACATGGCGTTGCAGTGGCCGCAGGCGGAAGTGCCGAAGCTGATGTACTTCTCCGGGCTGGGGAAAGCTTTTGATTATCAATCGGAGGTGCTGGGCGAATATAAAAAGCGTACGCTGGAACTGTTGCGCACCGCCACGCAGGAAAACAGCCCGGCGGCACAGCTTGCTCCCCTGGTCTGGAAAATATTTGGCATGCAGGATGAATTCAGCGCCGGGCAGCAAAATATGCCAGCGCACGCCAGCCCGGCTTATGCTGAGTGGCTCACGCGCGTTGCCGAAAAGTAGCCGTTCGAAGTCTGGAATCATGTGAGGAGGAGGGAGAGATGACAACGCGGAACATTGAACAACGCTTCTGGCGCTCTCCGCTTGTGCCGTGGGTCGAATGGCGTTCTACCGTACAAAGTACGCAGGCCTATAAACTGCACCAGCACCCTCAGTTGTCTATTGGCGCGATTATCGACGGCGAGACCGTCACGCGTTGCAGTGGTCATGAATATCACCTCTCTCAGGGCGATATGGTGCTGATAGCGCCCCGTGAAGCGCACAGTTGCAACCCGGCAGCCGAACGTCCACGTAGCTATCACATGTTGTACCTTGATGAGGCGTGGTGCCTGCAACAGTTGGGGTTCGCGCCAGGGGAGCATCTTCACTGCGCACAAACGGTGTTACGCAATCCTTCATTCTTCACCGCCTTTATGCACATTATCTCCCTGATGGAAGATAACCAGACTGGGGAATTACAGGAGGCGGTACGTGCGCTGCTTGTCAGCCTGCCCGGCCTGCAAACTGCGGTGAAACCGGCTGAATTCTGCAACCATATGCAGACGACGCTACTGGCCGATATTCAGCAGCCCCCGTCGCTGGATTGTCTGGCACAGCGGTACACGTTGCGTAAAGAGACGCTGATTCGCCAGTTCAAGCTGGCGACAGGGCTGACGCCAGGAGCCTGGATCAATAATGCCCGTGTGGAATTTGCTAAAGCACAGTTGCGGGCGGGCAGTGATATCGCCGATGCGGGTTATCAAAGCGGTTTTGCCGATCAAAGCCATTTTCACCGCACGTTCGTCAGTTTTACCTCTTCCACGCCCCGCCAGTATGCGCAGGGGCGATCAATATCAGACAATAATTAAGTCTGACAACGCCATAAAGTGACCTCGTCTTTTACTTATGAGGTTGCTATGTCTTTGTTACCCGAATTTATTCCCGCCGCGTTTCCACTGCTTGCGCTTTCACACTTTGTGGCGCTGGTCAGTCCTGGCCCTGATTTCTTCCTGTTGGCCGGTTACGCCATCCGTTATCGCCTGCGGGGCAGCGCCGGAATTGGACCGGGGATCGCGCTGGGAAACGCGTTTTATATTGTGCTGGCAATGTGTGGCTGGCGGCTATTACAGGATTACGGGCTGCTGTTTCGTCTGATTGAAATTGCTGGCGCGCTCTATTTAATCTGGATTGGCGGGCATCTGTTGCGCAGCCGTAAACAGGTGCTGGCGCTCAACGCCACCCGGATGGATTGCCCGTCGTGGCGAAAACAGTTTCTACTAGGGCTGGGGTCCGCGTTACTTAATCCCAAAAATGCGCTTTTTTATCTGGCACTGATGACCTCGATCCTTGGCGCGGACGTCACATTTGCACAGCAGATCTTTTCCGGCGCATGGATGAGCCTGGCGGTACTGGCGTGGAATCTTGCCATCGCGACATTGATCGGATTATCCGCCATACAGATACGTCTCACAGCCTGGGTGCATATTATTGAGCGCATAGCCGGAGCTGTCCTCGCCGGATTTGGCGTGGCGATGATCCTGACGATGGTGCGTCATGCGTTGATGTGACAAAGCCCACGTAAAGACGTGTACAAATAAAAACAGTGCGTTAGCGTTGCGCGGAGGAATCGATAGGTTGGCTTACTTGCTGAGACTGGAGTTTATCCTGATGATGATACCAGGCACCAATTGAGGAATAGATAAAACGACCAAAGAAAAAGATAAAGCTGATTAGCAGTACGATACGGGTCATGCGACTGTCAAATCGATGGCGTTTTCGCATAGGGGTTGCCTGACTCACAAAAGGTTCCTTAAGGTTTACCCCATAAAAAGGGCGACCTTGACATTAAGGCACAGAGTGCGGGCGAGGTCAATTCTTAACCATGCAAAATTTCACCGGCGGAAAATATTAATCGATTTTATATAAAATAAATTAAGTATTTAAGTCATGAATGCTAATCTGCGTCTCTTTTTAAAAAGCGTAAAAATTAATTAATTCGGCGAGTTTTATTTGATGTGCATCAATCATTAGTTGCCCTACAGAACTAAAATTCACGCTCATTTGCTATTTACGCGCTTACAGTCAGGTTGGATGCCTGCCTGAAATACCCATTGGGAAGCTGGGTTTTTTGTCGAGCATCTATGACTTCGTTAAAAAAATATCATCAGCACAAAGACAAATGGTGGGCATTACCGCTCGTGTTGCCTTGTCTTTTACTGCCACTGTTTAACCTGGCGAATACCTATACGCATGTCGCGGGTGAAACGGTTGTCCTCTTCTCCCTGCCAATGGCGCTGATGTTCAGTCTGATGGTGGTCTTTGGCTGGGCAGCGCTACCCGGCATGGTTCTCGCACTGGTCCTGAATATCGGCATGCACGATATCTCTGAACTTGTCGCGCAAATTTTTCATTTGCTTATTCCCGTGGTCATCAGTTGGGGCGGCTATCGCGTTTTTGTTACGCGTCGGCAAAATATTTCCTATGGAAACGCCGCCTTTATTGCCCAGCGAATTTTCTGGCAGGTCTTTTGCCCGGCAACGATTTATTTGATTATTCTTGAGTTCGTTATCTGGCTGGCGCTGTATGACACGGATTTTAGTAAGACCGATATATTATCGTTAAATATTCATTTACTGATTGATTATCAGGCGTTACTGGTCGGGACCATGACCGGTATTCCGCTCTGCTATTTGGTTATTCGTATCGTTCGCCATCCGCGTTATCTGCGAAGCTGGTTATCGCAACTGCGCCATGAATTCGACCCGAAAGTGACCCGCTGTGAGATGGCTATCTGGCTGAGTATCCTGGCCGGATTGGTCATACTGTTGCTCATGCCGCTGAATGAAAATAGCTCCATTTTCAGCACCAACTACACGCTCTCTCTGGTATTGCCTGTCATGCTATGGGGAGCGTTACGCTATGGATACCGGTTTATATCGGTGCTCTGGACGCTGTTGTTGATTGTCTCGGTACACTATTTTTATCGTTATCTTCCCGTCTATCCGGCTTATGAAATTCAACTGGCTATCGCCTCGTCGAGTTACCTGGTTTACTCTTTTATCATTCTTTGTGTATCGGTACTGGCAACACGACAACGGCATGTTCATGCCCGGGCTCGTCGTCTTGCCTATCTTGATCCAGTCGTTCAGATACCCAATCTGCGCGCCCTCAATCGTGCGCTTGCGGGCTCACCCTGGTCTGTTCTTTGTTATTTAAGTGTGCCGGAACTGGAAGTGCTGGGGCGTAACTATGGCGTGATGCTGCGTATTCAGTACAAGCAAAAACTGTCGGACTGGCTTAAAAACAGCCTTGATGAAGACGAACGTGTCTACCATCTCTCAGGCCATGATCTTGCTATTCGTCTTAACACCCAGTCGCACCAGAACCGGATTGACGCGCTGGATGCCCAAATTAAGGCGTTTCGTTTCTTCTGGGATGATATGCCGTTGCAGCCCCAGGTGGGCATGAGCTATTGCTATGTGCGCTCACCGGTGCAGCACCTCTACTTGCTGCTTGGCGAACTGAGTACCATTGCGGACTTATCGCTGGCGACAAATCATCCGGAAAGCCTGCAGCATCGCGGGGCGGCGAACCTCCAGCGTAGCCTCAAGGACAAGGTGGATATGATGAACCGTCTGCAACTCGCGCTGGAAGAGAACCGTTTTAGTTTACTGGTGCAACCTATCGCCGGGATGCGCGGCGACAGCTACCATGAAATTCTGCTACGCATGAATGAAGAGAACGGCCAGTATATTAATCCGGATGATTTTCTGCCGGTCGCTCATGAGTTCGGCCTGTCATCACGTATCGATCTTTGGGTTGTGGAGCATGTGCTGAGTTTTATGTCTGCTCATCGCGCAACGCTACCCGCACAGCGTTTTGCCATTAATCTGTCGCCCGCCTCTGTGTGTCGGGCACAGTTTTCTCTGGAGGTGGGGCGGCTGTTGAAAAAATATGGCATCGAGGCGTGGCAGTTGATCTTCGAGATTACCGAGAGTAACTCGTTAACTAATCTGGAGCAGGCAAATCAAACGCTCGGCCAACTGCAACAAATGGGCTGTAGCGTAGCGATTGACGATTTTGGTACTGGCTACGCCAGTTATTCCCGACTGAAAAATGTGAATGCCGATATCCTGAAAATCGACGGCAGCTTTATCCGCAATATCGTTTCTAATAGTCTGGATTACCAGATTGTCGCCTCTATTTGTCATCTGGCGAGAATGAAAAAGATGCAGGTTGTGGCGGAGTATGTCGAAAATGAAGAGATACGCAGCGCAGTGGTTGCGCTGGGTATCGATTATTTGCAGGGGTATTTGATTGGTAAACCAGAGCCGCTGGAAAATCTGCCAGGGCAGATTCAGGCGGCCTGATTTTATGCCGCTACGCCGGGCGACTGCTCTTCTTCAACTTTGAGTCGCCAGCCGGTGACGGCTTCCCAGTACTCCTGTTCCCGTTCCAGGTCGAAGAGAACCAGTGCATTCTGGCTGAACCAGTCGTGCGGGAAGCTCAGTGTCCAGTGGTTATCATCGGTCGTAAGACGCAGGGTTGGTGGCGTCGTTGTCGCCTGCCGCTGGTTATTCAGCAACACCCCAAGGCGTAAAAGCTGAATTAACGGCAGGTAGTGTTTTTTCTTGAACAACGTGAAGCGCGGTAAGTCATCCAGCTTGATCGCTTTGCGGTGATAGCGCACCAGCGTGGCCATCATTAGCTGCTGCTCCTGGTTATAGCCAGGCAGATCGCTGTTTTGCAGGATATAAGCCGAATGACGATGCATACCGCTGTGGTTAATATTTAAACCGACTTCATGCAGCATGGCTGCCCATTTCAGTAGCGCCGCCAGTTGCGGGTTAATGAGCTTCGGATTTTGCGCCTGCCACTGATCGTACATGTGCATGGTGGTTTCCAGCACGCGACGCGCCTGTTCGCGGTCGATATTGTACTGATTAGCAAGGCTCTGCGCCGTGCGGCTGCGAATATCCTGATGGCGGAAACGGCCTTCCATTTCATACAGCACGCCTTCGCGCAGCGCACCGTCTGAGAGGCGAAGTTCATTAATTGCCAGCGCGTCAAATACTCCGCAGAGAATTGCCAGACCTGGAACGAAGACCGCTTTACGTTCGTCGGACAGACCCGGCAAGCTCAGTTCGTCGAAGTTTTTGAACTTCACAACTTCGGCGACCAGTTTTTTGAGGCGCTCAGGCGTGATGATGCCGTCCTTTTCCCCTAACGCCAGTAGCACTTCATGGGCCGCTTTGATACTGCCGGACGCGCCAAGCGCGACGTCCCAGCCCTGAATACGGAACTGCCAGGCCAGCGTTTCCAGTTTCTGCGTTGCGGCAACGCGAGCGCGCTGGAAGTTTTCCGCATTGATTGTTCCGCCCGCAAAATAAAGCTGCGCGAAGCTGACGCAGCCCATACGACGGCTTTCCACCAGTTTGGGTTCAAAATCTTCGCCAATGACCAGTTCGGTAGAACCGCCGCCGATATCAATAACCAGCTTGCGGCCTTTTTCCGGCTGCGTATGTTCAACCCCCATAAAAATCAGGCGCGCTTCTTCATTACCCGCGATGATTTCGATGGGGTAGGGAATAACCTTTTCTGCCCGTTTAAGAAACTCCGGCGCGTTGAGCGCCTGGCGCAACGTGTGGGTCCCTACAATACACACGCTTGAAGGGTCAAAACCTTGCAGGCGTTCTGCGAACAGCGACAGACACGCGAGACCGCGCTCCATAGCCTCTTCACTCAGCATATTATTGCTGTCGAGGCCATCCGCCAGATGTACGCGTTGTTTCAAACGGCCAATGATCTGCATGGCGCCATCAACAACGCGGGCAATCACCATATGAAAACTGTTCGAACCCAGGTCGACCGCAGCAAATTCCTGCGGTCGTGCTGTCTTTTCATTTATCGGCATAGATTAGTCAGACTGTTCAAGTGATGTCAGATATTCATGAATCGCGAGCTGTGCGCGTACTTTGCGGCGGTTGCCGCGCGGCACATATCGATTACTGAGTTCTTTATCGACGTAGCGTGCTTTGACGGTATCACTGAACAGAAGATCAATGATATCCAGTACCTGCTGTTTAAGGCGCGGATCGAGCAACGGCGCCGCTACTTCAATACGGTAATCGATGTTTCGCGTCATCCAGTCAGCAGACGACAGATACACTTTTTTATCGCCGCCATTCTCAAAAATATAGATGCGATCGTGTTCAAGGAAACGGTCAACAATGCTAATTACGCGAATATTATCGCTGATGCCTTCCAGTTCAGGGATAAGCGAGCACATACCGCGCACCAGCAAATTCACCGGCACGCCAGAACTGGAGGCCGTATACAGGCGATCAACCAGGCCTTTATCCACCAGGTTGTTGATTTTTAGCGTAATGCCCGAAGGAATGCCTTTCTGCGCATTGGCAATTTCGGTATCGATCATTTTGTAGAGCAGATCGCGCGAGTTTTGCGGCGAAACCATCAAATAATCGAAATTCACCGGACGGTATGGGTTCTCAATAAAGTTAAAGACCCGGCGCACTTCATTGGTGATACGCGCATCGGCGGTCAGCAATGAGTAGTCGGTATAAATACGTGCGGTCTTTTCGTTAAAGTTGCCGGTGCCGATATGAGCGTAACGCACCACTTCGTCGTTTTCCATACGCGACACCAGGAACAGCTTGGCGTGGATTTTCAGCCCCGGCGCCGAGAAGATAACCTGCACACCGGCTTCGGTCAGGCGCTTCGCCCAGTGGATGTTAGCCTCTTCATCGAAACGCGCCTGCAGCTCAACCACCACGGTTACTTTCTTGCCGTTATGGGCGGCGTGGATCATGGAGTCGATGATGCGCGAGTCTTTCGCCACGCGATAAATATTGATTTTAATTGCCAGCACGCTTGGGTCAAACGACGCCTGGCGCAGCAGTTCCAGCACGTGCTCGAAGGTGTGATACGGATAATAGAGCAGTACGTCGCGCTCGCGAATGGCATCAAAACCGTTGCGGAACTTATCAAACCAGACATGGCGCAGGCGCGGTAATGGCTTGTTCACCAGGTTTGCTTTCCCGACGTTCGGGAAGCTGATGAAGTCTTTAAAGTTGTGGTAGCGACCGCCCGGAATAATGGAGTCGTAGCGGGAAATGGTCAGCTTCTCGCGCAGCATCTCAACCATGGCATCCGGCATATCACGCTGATAAACAAAGCGTACCGGCTCTGCCGTCAGACGCTGTTTCAGGCTTGAAGACATCAGCTCCATCAGACTCGATTCCATCTCGTGCACCAGATCGTATTCGGCGTCACGGGTCATTTTCATCGAGTAGGCGTTCAGCGCGTCGTAATCAAAGAAGCCTTTGAAGATATCATCCAGACAATAACGCAGAATATTATCCAACAGGATCATCGGCTTGCGACGGCGCGGCGCTTCCGGCGGCAGGTTTACAAAACGCGGCACTTTATCAGACGGAATTTCCAGCAGGGCGTAGCGGATATCATCGCCGCGGATAATTTCCACCGCCAGGTAGGTGTAGTCGTCTTTTAAGAAGCGAATCAGATTGGTTTCGCGATTAATCAGTGTCGGCGTGATGTGCTGGCGCAGATACTGTCGGAAGTAGTGGCGCAACCAGTTTTGCTGATTGGCGGAAAGCTGGCGTTCGTTAATCAAAAAGATCTGATTACGTGCCATTTCCAGCAGGAGTTCGTTATACAGGCCGTCAAATTCCTGATCGGCTTTCAGTACGCGGGCCTGTATTTTACCCAGCAGGTGGCGTGAATGGGTGTTGGTGCCTTGTCCTTGTTCTTCGCTAATAATGATGCGGCGTTTAAGTTCTGCGAAGCGAACTTTATAGAATTCATCAAGGTTGTTGGAATAAATCCCTAAAAAGCGCATGCGTTCGATGAGCGGGTTACTCTTATCCGCCGCTTCCTGCAGAACGCGCTCGTTAAAGCACAACCAACTTAGTTCTTTTTCCAGATATAGCTTTTCCTGACCCATTACAACTTACACTCCGGTTAACTCTCGGGACACGGCAATTCCTTCTCGCTATGGCTGTGTCCTCGTGTGCAGGTAAACGTGTTGGCGTTCGTTTGAGTGACACCCATATTATGGCGAGCTTTGCCATTAGATGTCCAACTGTGACAGATAAGTATGACAGTAATCCGGTTTTACCCGCAGAAAGGTGTTGCGCGCAACGATATGTTACGCGCAGGCAAAGAAAAGATTCGCTTACTCGGCCGCGTAGCCCTGTTCTGGCAGGCAAACGCCATCAAGCCAGGCTTTGTTTTCTTGCATAGCCAGACGGCCATCAACAAACCAACTCACGACCAGCGGGTAAATCGCATGCTCCTGAGTCTGGACGCGGGCGGTCACGTCTTCTTCGGTATCGCCCTCAAACACCGGCACCTGTGCCTGTAAAATCACCGGGCCGCCATCCAGTTCGTCGGTAACAAAATGCACGGTGGTGCCGTGAACGTCATCACCATTTTCCAGTACCTGGCGGTGGGTGTGTAAACCGGGATATTTAGGCAGCAGGGAAGGGTGGATATTGATAAGGCGACCGGCGTAATGTGCCACGAAGTCCGGGCTGAGGATACGCATGTAGCCAGCCAGCACAACGATATCCGGGGCGTAAGCGTCTATCTCCTGCATCAGTTCACGGTCAAACGCTTCGCGACTGGCAAACTGAGAGGCAAGAAGTGCATGGGCGGGAATGTTGGCTTCCCGCGCACGCTCAAGGCCGAATGCATCGGCCTTGTTACTGAATACTGCCCGGATGGTGCCATTGATTTTCTTCTGCTTGCAGGCATCAATTATTGCCTGCAAGTTGCTTCCGTTGCCGGAAATGAGCACCACAATGTTTTTCATTCGATGACCACGCGTTCACTGGAATCGGATGCTTTGATAATACCGATTTTCCACGCGTTTTCACCTTTGGCATTCAGGAATGCGATGGCCTTATCTGCTTCATCAGCAGGCAGGGCGATAACCATACCGACACCACAGTTAAAGGTGCGATACATCTCGTGACGGCTGACATTGCCCGCCGTTTGCAGCCAGTTAAAGACGGCCGGCCATTGCCAGGAGGACTCGTCGATCACCGCCTGGGTATTGTCTGGCAGCACGCGCGGGATGTTTTCCCAGAAGCCGCCGCCGGTCAGGTGGGCGATGGCGTGCACGTCTACGTTTTCAATCAGCTCAAGGATCGATTTCACGTAGATGCGGGTCGGAGTCAGCAGGTGATCCGCGAGGGATTTCCCTTCAAGCTGTGTCGTCTCAGGATCGCAACCGCTCACTTCGATGACTTTACGCACCAGCGAGTAGCCGTTGGAGTGCGGACCGCTGGACGCCAGCGCAATCAGCACATCACCGTCGGCCACTTTGGAACCGTCAATGATCTCGGATTTTTCAACAACGCCAACGCAGAAACCGGCAACATCGTAGTCTTCGCCGTGATACATGCCCGGCATTTCAGCGGTTTCGCCGCCAACCAGCGCACAGCCAGACTGCAGGCAGCCTTCCGCGATACCGTTAATCACGCTGGCTGCGGTGTCGACATCCAGTTTGCCGGTTGCGTAATAATCGAGGAAAAACAGCGGCTCTGCGCCCTGAACGACCAGGTCATTCACACACATGGCGACCAGGTCGATGCCGATGCTGTCATGGCGTTTCAGATCCATCGCCAGACGCAGTTTGGTACCTACGCCGTCAGTGCCGGAAACCAGTACTGGTTCACGATATTTTTGCGGCAATGCGCACAGCGCGCCGAAGCCACCCAGACCGCCCATCACTTCCGGACGACGAGTTTTCTTCACCACACCTTTGATTCGGTCAACCAGAGCATTACCTGCGTCAATATCAACACCGGCATCTTTGTAGCTAAGAGAGGTTTTATCGGTCACTGCTTGAGTCCCCACGCGTTTGCTTGCGGTTCACCCGTCATATTTCAGGCTGTTACCCGAACTAATCAGGTTTTGGAAATAAAATTCGGCGCAATTCTAACAGTGAAGGCAAACGTTTGCGAGTCCATTATTTCAGGCCGCCGGGGATTCTTACGGTATACTCTTTTCCAGTCTGTTTGATCCGGATCAACGCCGCACCTGTAGCGTGGCGGAGAAAAAGCGGTATAATCCGGCGATTTTTTTTGTGGCTGCCACCGTTTTGGGGAAGGAGAAGAGTATGAAGGTCGTGGAAGTAAAACACCCACTCGTCAAACACAAGCTGGGCCTGATGCGTGAAAATGACATCAGCACCAAACGCTTTCGTGAACTCGCCTCGGAAGTCGGTAGTCTGCTGACCTATGAAGCGACTGCCGATCTGGAAACGGAACGTGTGACTATCGAAGGCTGGAACGGCCCGGTAGAAGTCGAACAAATCAAAGGCAAAAAAATCACCGTAGTCCCTATTCTGCGTGCCGGTCTGGGCATGATGGAAGGGGTGCTGGAACACGTTCCGAGCGCGCGCATCAGCGTGGTGGGTATCTATCGTAATGAAGAGACCCTGGAGCCGGTGCCGTATTTCCAGAAACTGGTTTCTAACATCGACGAGCGTATGGCGCTGGTCGTTGACCCGATGCTGGCAACGGGCGGTTCTATGATTGCCACCATCGACCTGCTGAAAAACGCAGGCTGCCACAGCATCAAAGTGCTGGTGCTGGTTGCTGCCCCGGAAGGCCTCGCCGCGCTGGAGAAAGCGCACCCGGACGTTGAGCTGTATACCGCGTCCATCGACAAGGGCCTCAATGAGCACGGATACATTATTCCGGGCCTCGGCGATGCCGGCGACAAAATCTTTGGTACGAAATAAATGCTTTAAAAATCAAAAGCCGACTTTGAAAGTCGGCTTTTTTTTGGCGTAAACCAGAACAGAATCCGCCTGATTTCATCACGCAGTCCACAACACTGCGGGATGGGTGATGAGCGGAACATATACCCTAACCACGTCGAGTTGCCGGCAAGGACAAGCGAGCGAATCCTGATGATCTTACGTCGATAAGTGATTCGGGTGAACGAGTACGGCCAACGCTCCAGCGTCTTGACGTGTGAAGGGGATAAACAACAACACTCAGAGGAAAACACTATGACGCGCCGTGCTATCGGGGTGAGTGAAAGACCGCCGCTTTTACAGACAATCCCGCTTAGTTTGCAGCACTTGTTCGCTATGTTTGGCGCAACCGTGCTGGTGCCAATCCTGTTTCATATTAACCCGGCCACCGTACTGTTATTTAACGGTATCGGAACGCTGCTTTATCTCTTTATCTGTAAGGGCAAAATCCCGGCTTATCTGGGATCGAGCTTTGCGTTTATTTCGCCGGTACTGCTGCTTCTGCCGCTGGGCTACGAAGTGGCGCTGGGTGGTTTTATTATGTGCGGCGTGCTGTTCTGCATTGTTTCCTTCATCGTGAAGAAAGCAGGCACCGGCTGGCTGGACGTGATGTTCCCGCCTGCGGCAATGGGCGCAATCGTTGCCGTCATCGGTCTGGAGCTGGCCGGTGTTGCGGCCAATATGGCCGGTCTGCTGCCTGCGGATGGTCAGTCTGCGGATTCCAGAACCGTGCTCATCTCGCTGGTCACGCTGGGTGTGACCGTGTTTGGTTCCGTATTGTTCCGTGGTTTTATGGCGATAATCCCGATTCTGATCGGCGTGCTGGCCGGTTATGCGTTGTCGTTTGCAATGGGTGTTGTTGATACCACGCCGATTGCCAATGCGCACTGGTTCGCGCTGCCAACCTTCTACACGCCGCGTTTCGAATGGTTTGCTATCTTCACCATTCTGCCTGCGGCGCTGGTGGTTATTGCTGAGCATGTGGGCCATCTGGTCGTTACCGCCAATATCGTGAAACGCGATTTGATCCGTGACCCTGGCCTGCACCGTTCCATGTTTGCCAATGGCTTCTCAACCATTATTTCCGGTTTCTTCGGCTCAACGCCGAACACCACCTATGGTGAGAACATTGGCGTTATGGCGATCACCCGCGTCTACAGTACCTGGGTTATCGGTGGCGCGGCAATCATCGCGATTCTGCTCTCCTGCGTAGGTAAACTGGCAGCGGCAATTCAGATTATCCCGGTACCGGTGATGGGCGGTGTCTCTCTGCTGCTGTACGGGGTGATCGGCGCATCCGGTATTCGCGTGCTGATCGAATCCAAAGTGGATTACAGCAAAGCGCAAAACTTGATCCTGACCTCCGTCATTCTGATCATCGGCGTCAGCGGCGCGAAAGTGCATATTGGCGCGGCTGAACTGAAAGGGATGGCGCTGGCGACCATCGTGGGTGTTGCGCTGAGCCTGATCTTCAAATTGATCAGTGTTCTGCGTCCGGAAGAAGTGGTACTGGACGCCGAAGACAGCGAAGCAAATCAGCATTAATTGTTGCTCTGCAAACCGGGTGTCATGCCCGGTTCAAACGCGGTAAAGTTTTATGATAAACTTACCGCGTTTTTTAAAGCCCTGTTGAGGTACGTCTGAACACACCGGCGCAGCTTTCCCTGCCACTCTATCTTCCTGACGATGAAACTTTTGCGAGTTTCTGGCCGGGCGATAACCCTTCTTTGCTGGCGGCGTTGCAAAATGTCCTACGCCAGGATCATAGCGGATACATCTATTTCTGGTCGCGTGAAGGGGCAGGACGTAGCCATCTGCTTCATGCTGCCTGTGCTGAACTCTCTCAGCGTGGTGATGCGGTCGGCTATGTGCCGCTTGATAAGCGCACCTGGTTTGTACCGGAAGTGCTTGAAGGAATGGAACATCTCTCGCTGGTCTGTATCGATAATATCGAGTGTGTCGCAGGCGATGAACCCTGGGAGATGGCCATCTTCAATCTCTATAACCGTATTCTGGAATCAGGCAAAACGCGGTTACTGATCACCGGCGATCGTCCGCCACGGCAGTTGAATCTGGGGTTGCCCGACCTGGCGTCGCGCCTGGACTGGGGGCAAATCTACAAGCTGCAACCGCTCTCTGATGAAGACAAACTGCAGGCGCTCCAACTGCGTGCAAGGCTGCGCGGGTTTGAGTTGCCGGAAGATGTGGGACGTTTTCTGCTCAAGCGACTGGATCGCGAAATGCGCACGCTCTTTGACACGCTCGATCAGCTCGATCGCGCGTCTATTACCGCTCAGCGTAAGTTGACCATTCCCTTCGTAAAAGAGATCCTGAAACTGTAGGCCCGGTAAGTATCGCACCTGCGGGCCCGTGGTATTAATAGACGATCTCAAGGACCTGCTCTGGCGGGCGACCAATGCGCGCCTTACCGTTCGCCACAACGATCGGACGCTCCATTAGCCTGGGATTATCAAGCAGCGCCTGCAACAGCGCCTCTTCTGAGAGATGGCTATCCCCCAGTCCCAGTGATTTATAGAGATCTTCTTTCTGGCGCATCAGCTCCCGCGCGCTGGTCATTCCCAGCATTTTCAACAGCGCTTTAAGCGTGTCGGCATCCGGCGGCGTTTCCAGATACAGAACAACCTGCGGATCAATGCCGTTGGCTTTCAGCAGGCTGAGGGTATCGCGGCTCTTGGAGCAGCGAGGGTTGTGGTAAATCTTCACCGCGTCTGTCATCGGTTCTCCTTGTTACATCTTCTGATACGGGCGGAACGTTTTCTGCAACTGACGAAGCTGATCGATACGCGCATCGTAACGGGCCTGCTGCAGACTGCCCAATTTGACCTGCGAACTGGCGCTCCCCAGCAGCGTAATGGCCTGATCCAGCTTACCCGTCAGCGCCAGCCCTTCGGCACGCGCCGCCAGCTCTTCATCGCGATGGCCTAATGTGGCTTCCGCTTGTGCCAGCAGCTCCCAGCCGTTTACATCGTCCTTCCAGTTAAAGGTGTAACGATTGAGTATCGCCTCTGCCGCGGCAGCCTGACCGCTGCTCAGATAGGCGTTTGCCAGGTTGAGCTGCAATACCGGGTTGGTTTTAATTTCCGCCGCATTTTTCAGGCGGTTAATCGCTTCGTTGTTTTTGTTCTGCCCTAAATCAATGTCGGTCGCCAGGTCGATATACCAGGCATTTGTCGGATTGGCACTCAGCAGAGGTTGCAGCGTTTTAGCGGCGTCGGCGAAGTTCTTCGCCTCCATTGCCTGCAGGGCGCGACCATATTGCGCGGCATGCTGCTCGCGCACATTGCCTTTTGCCCAGGCATCTAACATATCGCTGGTGAGCTGATTACGCCCGGAGTTATACATCCCCAGGGCCCTGGCTTTGGCCAGGTAAAACTCTTCGGAGGATTGCACGACCACCGGGCGCATCTGGTTGGCGCGGTTACGCGCATCGGCAAGACGGCTTTCCGGTAAGGGGTGGGTCAGCAAAATTTCCGGTGGACGAGAGGCGTAACGTGATTGATCAAGCAGCTTTTCCAGGAAGGTTGGCATTGCCTGCGGATCAAAACCGGAGCGTTGCAAAACCTGAATCCCGATGCGGTCCGCTTCCTGTTCGTTCTGCTGCGTAAAGGTGATCATGCCCTGCTGCGTACCGGCCAGTGTACCGGTGAGCGCCGCCATCCCGGCCTGCGGGCTTGCCATGGCTAACAGAATGGAGCCCAGTGCGCCAGCCCAGGTCAGGGGGGCGCTACGCTTCTGATCTTCCATGGCACGCGCCAGATGGCGCTGGGTCACGTGGGAAATTTCGTGCGCCATCACCGACGCCAGTTGGCTTTCGTTATCCGCATAGCGAAACAGCGCTGAATGCAGCACCACGTTGCCGCCAAAGAAAGCAAAGGCGTTAATTTCGTCATTATTGACTAAGTAGAAATGAAACGGGGTCTTTACCGAGTTTGCATGTGAGACCAGGCGCATGCCCAGTCCGTTGATGTACTGAACCAGTAAAGGGTCGTTGATCAGCGGCGCACTGCCGCGCAGCTGGCGAACATAATAGTCGCCCATCTGCATTTCCTGACCAATGGACAGGGTGCTTCCTGCGGAGGTTCCCATATCGGGCAGACTGTCTGCAGAATCCGCAAACGCGGGCATCATCTGGCCGAGCGTCAGCGTGGCGATAAGGGTTGCGACCAGCGTTTTTTTCAACTGCCTGAACATAACCTCAATCCTGTAATTTTTGGGGTAATCATTTGACCTGACGAGCCGGGGTTCGTTCCGGCGAAATAAAACAGAGAGTTTATCCCCCCTGATGGGGGAATAACACCTTTTTGCCCGCTCATCATGTTTCCTGTAAAGGCGACGAAAAGCGAAGTCTTTTTTGTGACATTTCGATACAATTCCTGAACTCACACCGGTCAATCCGGCTCCTGGAAGGAACATATGCTTGAATTGTTGATGCAGTGGTATCGCCGTCGCTTTAGCGACCCGGAAGCGATCGCGCTGCTGGTCATTTTGCTGGCAGGTTTTGTCATTCTCTTCTTTTTTAGCGGTCTTCTTGCGCCGCTGCTGGTTGCCATCGTGCTGGCCTATCTTCTCGAATGGCCAACCGTCCGTCTGGAAAGAGTCGGTTTCTCCCGCCGCTGGGCCGCCACGATGGTGCTGCTGCTGTTTGTCGGCATTCTGATGATTATGGCATTTGTTGTGATGCCGGTTGCCTGGCAGCAGGGGATGAATCTGATTCGCGACATGCCGGGTATGCTCAATAAACTTTCCGATTATGCCGCCACGCTGCCACGACGTTATCCGATGTTAATGGATGCGGGCATCATCGATGCAATGGCGGAAAATATGCGTGCCCGGATGCTGGGCATGGGCGATTCGGTGGTGAAATACTCCCTTGCATCGCTGGTCGGGCTGCTGACGCTGGCGGTCTATCTGGTCCTGGTGCCTCTGATGGTCTTCTTCCTGGTGAAGGATAAAGAACAGATGCTCAATGCGGTGCGCCGCGTCTTACCGCGTAACCGTGGGCTGGCAGGGCAGGTCTGGAAAGAGATGAACCAGCAGATAACCAACTACATTCGCGGCAAAGTGCTGGAGATGGTTGTCGTCGGTGTTGCCACCTGGTTAGGTTTTCAGCTCTTTGGCCTTAACTATTCATTGCTGCTGGCGGTGCTGGTGGGGGTCTCGGTGCTGATTCCTTACATCGGCGCGTTTGTGGTCACCATTCCGGTGATTGGCGTGGCGCTGTTTCAGTTTGGTGCGGGCACCGAGTTCTGGAGCTGTTTTGCCGTCTACCTGATAATCCAGGGGCTGGATGGCAACCTGCTTGTGCCATTACTGTTTTCCGAAGCGGTTAACCTGCACCCGTTGGTCATTATCCTGTCGGTAATTATCTTTGGTGGCCTGTGGGGGTTCTGGGGAGTGTTCTTCGCCATCCCGCTGGCGACGCTGGTGCAGGCAGTGATTCACGCATGGCCAGATACCGTGGTGGTTGACGACCATCACCTCTGACGTGATGTCTTCCCCGCTGGCGCGGTGCTTAGCGGGGCTACCAATCGTAGATACTGTGAACGCCTTCAACCTTTTTAGCCATGTCTGATCCGTTTTCCCGCATGACAACTACAGCAACATCTTTGTGCCCCCCTGGCGCAGAGCGTGCAGCGAGGGGGTTGAGTCCCCGCTGAAATCGGTGAGACGAAGACCCGATGACAAGGACAGGCCGCCAGGGATGGCGGACTGAGATTTGTCGAGACAGGCCGTCGAGTCAAACCGACCGCAGGCAGCGGGGCGGGAGGCGAACGCAGTGCGAAGCACCGATTTTTTGCGGGGCCGCGGGGATTGTAAAGGGGAACGCGGTGTTCCCCTTTACCCGTTCACGTGTCCGGAGGTGACATTTCGCCATGAACATAAGGGGAACGGAACCCACCACCTGAGCCGCATATTCCCCTCACCCCAATCCTCTCCCCAGGGGAGAGGGAGAAAACCGGTCGTAGCCCTGATAAGTGCTGCGCCATCAGGGACGCGGTTAGTGCCCGTTATTTTGGTTACGCAAATAGATAATCCAGTAAGTAATCCCTACCAGCAACCCGCCGCCGATAATATTACCTATCGTCACCGGGATCAGATTAGCCGTGATAAAATTGCTGACCGTTAATGCCGGATAATTTTCCGGGCTGGCGTGAATGCTGGTCCAGAATCCTTCGGGCGCAAAATAACGAATAACAATAGAAAGCGGGATCAAAAACATATTCGCGATGCTGTGTTCGAAGCCGCTGGCGACAAACATACCGATAGGCAACAGCATCGCCATAATTTTATCGGTTAGTGTATGCCCGGAATAACTCATCCACACAGCCAGGCATACCATTAAATTACATAGCGTCCCCAGGCAAACGGCTTCAATGAAGGTATGATGCATTTTATGGTCGGCGGTTTGTAATACATTTAATCCCCAAAGACCATTGCCACTCATATATTGCCCGGCAAACCAAATCAGCGCGACAAAAAACAGGGCGCCGACAAGGTTACCGAAATAGACAATTATCCAGTTGATAATTAACTGTCGCCAGCTTATTAGCCCGCTGGCTTTTGCCATCACCGTCAATACTGTCGAGGTGAACAAATCTGCGCCACAGACAACCACCAGGATGAGGCCCAGCGAGAAGCACACGCCGCCGGCCAGTTTTGCCAGGGCGGTTGCAGGGGCAGGCCCGGTTGTGACGGTAATATAGAAAACGAATGCAATGGAAATAAATACACCAGCCGTGACCGCGAGAAAGAATGACAGCTCTTTCTTCTTGCTGACTTTATATAACCCTGCCTGTTCGGCGACCTTTGCCATTTCTGCGGGAAGTCGCAGATCAAAAGCATTGCTGGTATCCATCAGAATCTCCTGAGTCTATGCATTAATGAGGGAGCAATATCGACACCCGCATTTATATGCATAGGGCGTACCAGCCATATAGCCGGTATCGCCTCTAAAGCGTTAATTCGCTCACACTTAAACTCAGAAACTCAATTACAATACTTCCCGAACGGTAATACCCAGCCGCTGCATACGTGATAACAGCGTGGTACGTTTCATTCCTAATTTTGACGCCGCACCGCGCGGCCCGGCAACAATACCGTTTGTTTCCCGCAGCACCTGAATAATACGCTGACGTTCCTCTTCATCGTTTTCCGGCGGCTCGGTGTGCATCATTTCCGCCACGCGGGGCAGGGGGAAAGGAAAAGGATCATGGGCCACAGGCTGTACCATGCTGCTGGGTTGCGCATTCAAATGCAGGCTCAGCGTATTATCGCGTGAGAGCAGGACCGCACGTTCGAGAATATTTTCCAGTTCGCGCACGTTGCCAGGCCATTCGTAGCGCATCAACTGGCGCATTGCATCGGCAGGAATGGTGTCGATTTGGCGGTTTAAACGGCGCGCCAGTTTTTGTGTGAAGTACCTGACCAGCAACGGGATATCGTCCGGGCGATCGCGCAGCGGCGGCAACACCAGCGGGAACACATTCAGGCGATAGAACAGGTCGTTGCGAAACTCCCGGTCAATGACCATCTGTTTCAGGTCGCGATTAGTCGCGGCAATGACCCGAACGTTAACGGGAATGGTGCGGGTGCCGCCAATGCGCTCAATCTCCCTTTCCTGTAGTACACGCAATAATTTAGGCTGCAGTTCAATCGGCATATCGCCGATTTCATCGAGGAACAGCGTCCCCCCATCCGCCATTTCAAAGCGTCCACGGTGGGTGTTGATAGCGCCGGTAAATGCCCCTTTATCGTGACCAAACAGTTCGCTTTCCAGCAGGGTCGACGGAATGGCGGCACAGTTGATTTTCACCAGCGGTTTATCTTTGCGCAGACTCATCTGGTGAATGGCACGGGCAATAATCTCTTTCCCTGTACCGGTTTCGCCAAGAATCAGCACTGTACTGTCACTCAGGGCAACAATATTGACCTGCTGGAGCACATCGCGCATGGCGTCGCTCTGATAAATAATGTCGCCAAAGCTCTGGCTGGAAAGAATTTGCTCGTTAAGTTTGTTGTTCTCGTTTTTGAGGTTTTCTTTCAGATGTGTCACTTTGCGATAGGCATCGGCATTATCGACAGCAATGCCAATTCTGTCGGCAATCTGTCGAAGTAATCGACAGTTTTGTGCGTTAAAAATCGACAAATCCCGGTGGGCCAGGACCAGTACGCCGGTGGACTGATGGCTAAAAGCCAGCGGCAGAATAAAGACCGTCTCCAGACCTTGCGCCTCCAACTGTTGTAGCAAGGGATCATTTAGCCACATTTGCGGCTCGTCCCTTTTTTGCAACAGGGTCGCATGATTTTCATTGAGCGCCGTATGCAGCAACTGGCTATCGCTGCGTAGCGGGTATTGCTGGCTTGTTGGCGGCTGAACCGTGAAATCCGTCGAGTTCCACATAAGCTGGCGCGAGCGCAGGGCATCACGGAGCACCATTGCGACCGTATCCACGCCAAAGAAGCGGTGGATTTCACGCGAGACATCCGCCACCAGTTCATCAATATCAAGGTGAGACAGTACCGAGTTGGTGATATCGACCAGAACCCGGTCATGGTCAAGCTCCTGGCGCAACAGCGAAACGGATTGCTCCAGCTTGTCGCGCTCAATATCACCCTCTAAACCTTGCGCCGCGAGGCGTGCCAGCCAGGCAAACATGGTGCTGTCTTTTTCGCAAAATTTACCGCCATCGGTGCGCACAAAGCGCAGCTCAGCCATGGTTTCTCCGGCAAGTAAAATCACCTGTTTTAAGCTATCGCTAATTGAACCGGCATATTCACTGGTGCAGAACTCAACGCTTCCGTCATCAAAACAGCGGTAGAATCGCGAATTACTGAGGCGAAGTTCGACAAACTGAATGGGGCTGAACGGAGGTGGTAGGGGAATGAACGCCCGCAGGACGGACGCCTTATCTTTCTGTTCCAGCAAATGCTGTAAAATCATGGATACTGCATCCTTCCAGAATCAATTGTACAGAAAAGCAGAAAAAAAACAGTCATAAATCAACATAATGTGACTTCCTTATCCGTTTTTTCATATCAAGTGATTGTTCTTCGGTAAGAGAGCGGGCCACCCGGTATACTACTATACCCCCTTATTTTGTAGTGTTACCCGCTTCACGTATAGCTAATTGTCATACGAATTGACGTTTTATTGATATCACTAATGGTTAATCCAGCCGCCGCACCATCAGATAAATCGCCGGCTCACCGGCAATGTCTTTCAATTGTTGCAAGATGATCTGGCTCCAGCTACGCCAGGGATCATCCGCTTCTTCTGCCAGTTTAGCAAAGGCGGGGGCCAGTTTATTGACGTGACTGGCATCAATGATGATTTCGCCAAACGTGAGCAGCCCCTGCATTTTTTTACGTGCGCCCTCTTCCAGTAGCGCAAGCCAGCGCTCGTAGTCGGCAAGTGGACATTCCAGCACCACGTTGAGGCAGTCGATTACCCCCACGTGGTGACCAATAGCCAGCGAGTAGTACATCACCTGGCGGCTTTTTTCCTCGACATTGACGCTGTCATCGACAAATTTCTGGCGCAGCGTCCAGAACATCACTTTGCTGCCCTTCTCAGACATGCTTTCCCTCCATCTCGGCGCGCAGTTGCTGCACGATGGTGTCCAGACGCGGATCGGCCGCCTGCTGCAACCAGGCATTAATGCGCGCGGAACTTTCGCGTGGATCGCCTTCGGTCAACAGCGCGAAGAAGTGATCGGCAATTTCACGTCCCTGGCGATAGCCTGCCAGTCGACGCGCCAGACGCTCGATATTAACGCGCATGGCCAGCGGTACGGCAGGCCAACGGACGGTCGCCGTTTCATTTTCAGCCTGGTGATGATCTTCGGCGTGCAGTTTCTGCTCCAGCAGGCCGAGCGCGACAGCGAAACCGTGCACCGTTGCCGCCGGGGTCGGCGGGCAGCCGGGGATCCATACATCAATGGGGACGATGGTATCGCTGCCGCCCCAGACGCTGTAGAGATCGTGAAAAATACCGCCGCCGACGCCGCATGCGCCATAGGAGATCGCGATTTTGTGGTCAGGCGCGGAATGCCAGGCACGCAGCGCGGGCATACGCATGGCGCGGGTGACCGCGCCGGTAAACAGTAAAATGTCGGCGTGACGCGGCGACGCAACGACTTTAATGCCGAAGCGTTCGGCATCGAACAGCGGGGTGATCGCGGCGAAGATCTCAATTTCACAGCCGTTACATCCCCCGCAGTCCACGCGGTAAACATAAGCAGAACGTTGAATATCGCGAAGCAGCACTTGCTTGAGTTTTTGCGCTTGTTCATCCAGCGTTATGGGCTGACTGACATGCTGCTTTAACGTCAGGGAATCGGCGCTCATGCTTGCTCCTCAATATAATAATGAACGTTGGTGCTGCCGCGATGCTCCAGTGCCGCCCGACGTTTACATGCCGGGCAGACATTCGCCTGGGCGCGCAGGGTTTCCACCAGCGCCGGGTTCGATTGATGAAGCGCCAGCAATTCAGCCGCCAGGGCGACGGATTTTTCCGGCGCAAAGGGGGCGTGGCATTCGCTGCAATGCTGCAGCCGAAAGGTCGCGCGCACATAGAGGTCTTCTTTGCGAGTCACTGCCAGCTCAAACTCCTCTGACAGGCGAATGGCGTGCGTTGGGCACACCTCTTCGCAGCGGCCACAGTAGATGCAGCGGCCGATAAACAGTTGCCAGATGCGGGCGTTGTCATCCGGATGGGTTTCCATCGTCAGCGCGTTGGCAGGGCAGGCGGTGGTGCAGGCGCCGCAGGCGATACACTGCTCAGGATTAAGCTCGGGTTTGCCGCGAAATCCGGGGCAGACCTCCAGCGGCGCAAACGGGTATTTCACCGTGACTTCGCCCGCTCTGATAATGGTTTTCCACAATTTAAGCATCGTATCTTCCTTATCTCAGCGGCGAATTGCGACGTTCAATACTGTAACGCTCGATCTCTTTGTACGGCACGGTGGTGGACTTGCGCTTACGTACATCCACCAGCGTGACGCGGTCCGTACAGGAATAGCAGGGATCGAGACTCCCGATAATCAACGGCGCATCGGAAACGGTATTGCCGCGCAGCATATAGCGCAGCACCGGCCAGTTGGCATAGGTCGCCGCACGGCAGCGCCAGCGGAACAGCTTCTGGTTGTCGCCGAGCATGCTCCAGTGCACATCCTCGCCGCGCGGTGCTTCCACATAACCCAGTGCGAATTTATGCGGCTTGTAGCTGAACCCTTCGGTTAACAGCGCGGTGTCTGGCATATTGTCGAGGGCAAACTCAATCATCGAGAGGGAATCAAGCGTCTCTTTGATACGCACCATCACGCGCGAGAAAACATCCCCGGCAGGCCAGCTAAACAAGGTTTTTGGCAGATTGCCGTAGTCGGCATACGGATGGTCAAAGCGCAGATCACGGTTAAAGCCACTGCCGCGAATCAGCGGGCCGACCGGGCTATAGTCGCGCGCAATCTGACGGTCCAGCACCCCAACCCCCTGGGTACGCTGTGCCATATTCGGCGTTGAGAGCAGCATATCCACCAGTTGGATCACTTCCGCGCGCATCTCCTTCACCAGTTGGATAGTTTTAATGCGCTGCTCTTTCAGGATGTCGCGCCGCACGCCGCCAATCAGATTCAGGCCATACGTTTTACGCGAGCCGGTCAGCAGTTCTGCCATGGTCATCGATTTTTCGCGGATGCGGAAAAATTGCATAAAGCCAGTATCGAAGCCGACGAAGTGGCTGGAAAGCCCAATGTTTAACAGATGGCTGTGCAGACGTTCCACTTCCAGCAGCACCGAGCGGATAGTGTGAGCGCGTTGCGGCACCACAATGCCCAGGGCGTTTTCTACCGAGGTGGTGTAGGCCACGCTGTGGGCGAAGCCGCATATCCCGCAGACGCGGTCTGACAGGAACGTCACTTCGTTATAACCCATGCGGGTTTCCGCCAGTTTTTCCATACCGCGGTGAACATAGAACAGGCGGTAATCGGCATCGACAATGCGTTCGCCATCAACAAACAGACGGAAGTGGCCGGGTTCGTCCGACGTGATGTGCAGCGGGCCGATGGGCACAATACGCGCCGAGCTATCGCCATCGTTGATAAACGGATAGTTTTCCGTATCGGTGGTCGGCTCCGGGCGCAGACGGTAATCCATGGTGTCTTTACGCAGCGGATGCAAATCGTCCGGCCAGTCGTCCGGCAGCACCAGACGGCGCTGATCCGGCAGGCCTACCGGGATCAGACCGTACATGTCGCGGATTTCACGCTCGCCCCAGACGGCGGCGGGCACCTTCGGAGTGACGGAGGGGAATTCACGCGTGTTGGCATCCACCAGCGCTTTTACCACAATCCAGCATTTTTCCGCCCCTTCCATAGAAAGGGCGTAGTAGACCGCGTAATGACCATTCAGCGTACGTTCATCGTTACCGAATAACACCGGTAACCAGCCGTCATGCTGATAATAAAGATAATGCACAATATCCGGCAGCAGATTGAGTTTTACCGTAATGGTGGTCTGCTCAAAAGTTTGCCGCTCTTCTTCAAGAATGGCACCGGGAAATTGCGCGTTCAACGCCGCAAGACAGGCACCGCCACGAGGGGCATCGAGACTGATACTCTCTAAATAACTCACTTTAACTCTCCCTGAACCCGCGCGGGTGTTGCAGTTGCGGCGGTGGTATCAAACGACGCCCACAGCCAACTAAATTGTGTTGATTGTTCATCATTACCGGACATCACAATGGCAGAGGCGTTTGCCAGCATTTTGCTTACCGGTTGCGGAATATGGGTCCCCATCACCAGCATCATCACCAGCAAAATGACCATCGGCACTGTGGTGAGCCAGCCGAGCTCACCGCTGGCGACTTCCTGAGGCGGTGCGGCAAACAGCGCTTTGGCGATCATGCGCACCAGCCCGCCAAGCACAATCGTCAGCAACAGCAGCAGTACGATAGTCACCAGCAGATGATCGGCCGCCAGCCCGGCGGTGACGGTCATAAACTCGCTGAGGAAAATATTGAACGGGGGCATGCCGCCCAGTGCCAGCGCGCCGCCGCCGAGCAGGACTGCGGTAAACGGCATAACTTTCAGCATGCCGCATACCACGTCCAGATTGCGGGTGCCGTATTTCAGTAGCACGTTGCCGGAACCGCAGAACAACAGCGTTTTGGCCAGGCTATGGTTCAGCGTGTGCAGCAGCGCGGCGAGAATACCCAACGGGCCGCCGATACCGAGCGCCACCGCCACCAGCCCCATGTTTTCCACGCTCGAGTAGGCGAGCAGGCGTTTCATATCCTGTTGAACGAGGATAAAGAACGCCGCCACCGCCACCGAGAGCAGGCCGAAAATCATCAGTAAGGTATTGGGGAACGTGCTGCCGATGGCATGGCAGATAATGATGTAGTAGCGAATCAGCACCAGCAACGCGCAGTTCAGCAGCACCGCTGAGAGCAGGGCGCTGACCGGGCTTGGCGCTTCACTGTGGGCATCCGGCAGCCAGGCGTGCATCGGGAACAAGCCGGTTTTGGTCCCAAAACCGATCAGCACGAAGACAAATGCCAGCACCATCAGCGTGGGGTCGAGCTTACTGCTCTCTTTAAGGACTTCGGTCCAGAAAATCGCATGGTCAGGCTCTACCATAAAGCTGGCGGCATTGGCATAAACCAGTACCGTACCGAACAGGCCAAACGCGACGCCAACGGTACAGATAATGATGTATTTCCACGCGGCTTCCAGCGAAGAACGCTGACCGTAAATCCCCACCAAAAACGCTGAGCTTAGTGTGGTGGCCTCAATGGCTGCCCACATGACAATCAGGTTGTTACTGGTGACCACCAACAGCATGGTGAAGAGAAACAGATGGAAGAAACCGTAGTAGTTGCACAGGGTGCCGACGGTAATTTCCCCGTGATCGACCTCATGGCGCATATAGCCAATGGAGTACAACCCGGTGATAAAACCGATGATCCCAAGAAGCGACAAGAACAACCCGCTTAAGCTGTCGATATGTAGCCAGCGATGGGCGGCGAATATCTCGCCCTCAGTTACAGCTTCTGCAACTGTCCACAGCGCCACGACCATCAGCACGACGATACCGACGAAATGCACGGTGGTGACCAGAGCGCGCGCGGCATTTCCTCGCAGACGGCACAGGAAGCAGAGTGCGGAGATGACCAGCGGCGTGAGCAACAGCAAGGTGAACATCAATGCGTGACTCATGTTGTTATCCTTTCAGCGCCGTAAGGTTATTAACGTCCAGTGTGCCGTGGGTACGCCAGATTTTTCGCGCCAGTATTGTCATGACGATCACCGCGAAAATGGCGTCGGTGGCGATGCCGATTTCAACCAACTCCGGCGCACGCCATGCCAGCAGTGCCAGCACCAGATGCGAACCGTTTTCCATCAGGCAGTAGCCAAACACCTGGCGCAGGATATTACGTTGGCTGACGATGCACAGTAGCCCCAGTAGGAAGTGGCCGAGCGCCACCGCCAGCGCGGGTTTAAGTTGCGCGACCAGCGGCAACTGCACCGGACGCACCACAAACCAGCACAGCAGCACGATGCCTGCGGCCATCAGCACCAGTGCGGCAGGGCCAAACAGGCGTTCTCCCTGACCCTCTGGCGCCATTTTGCGAAACGCATAACCCATGATGAGCGGCACCATCAGAACCTTGGTGAAGAAGGCGCTGATGGACCACATCCGCAATTGTTCTGCATCCAGCAGTTGTGAGAGGGTGAAAAATATCGACACCAGCACCAGTGATTGCAGGGCGTACAACCAGCAGGAGACGGTGTAGCGTCTGGCGCAAGTGACCAATAACGAGGTGAACATCATCAGCCCCGCCAGATTGTTAACTACCAATGTTCCCGTCATCTTCGACTCCCTTTATCCAATCCACGCTGCGGCAATGAGACTTGAGCACAGCGACATCACCACCAGAATCCCCAGCACCAGTTTCATGGCATACGGTAGCGGTGCCGCCTGTGCCACCTCTTCGCTGGGTTCACCCGGCACCACGCGCCCGAACCAGTAGATAAACCAGCCGAAGCTGGCGACCGATTCCACCAGCGCCAGGATCATCACCGCGAGCAGAATGGGGTGCTGATCGGAGAGGGCGAACCCGGCGGCAAACAGGGGGAACTTGCTGAAAAAACCGTTGAACGGCGGCACACCGGTAATGGCGAGCGCCGCAACGCAAAAGCCGATCCCGGCGATAGGGAGCGTGCGCATCACGCCACGAAGACGCGGCAGCATACGCGTACCGCAGCTATAGCTGAGTGCCCCGGCGACCAGGAAGAACAGGCTCTTGGCGAAGGCGTGGTTAAAGATGTAAACAATCCCCGCGTTGAAGGCCATTTTCGAACCGAAAATCGACATCGACAGGGCGAGGAAAATCCACGCCAGTTGGGAAATGGTCGACCAGGCAAGCAGGCGCTTCATGTCTTTTTGCGGCAGATACATCAGGAAACCGTACACCAGGGTGATGGTCGCCATGGTGACGCCGACCCAGCCAATGACTTCCGGGATCTGCCCACCTTCGGAAATAGCGCGGGCAAAAATGTAAACGCCCACTTTCACCATCGACGCGGCGTGCAGGTATGCACTGACTGGCGTCGGCGCTTCCATCGCATCCGGCAGCCAGGCCTGCAACGGCAGTTGCGCCGATTTCCCCCAGGCGGCAAACAAAATCCCACCGTAGACGATTAAGGCGCCGCTGCCGTTTAACTGGCTTAAGGCGCTCAGCGCGAAGGTGCCGGTTTGCAGAAACAGCGTGGCCGCCGCCAGATACAAGCCCAGCGAACCGACGTGGGTGATCAGCAGCGCTTTCATCGCCGAGCGTTGGGATTTCTCGGACTGGTAATAGCTGATGAGCGCCCAGGAGCAGCCGCCGGTGATTTCAAAAAACAGCAACTGGCCCAGCAGCGTGGAGGAGAGCACCAGGCCGGACATCGCGCCGATAAAAATCAGCAAGAATGCGTAGTAGCGATTGCTGCCATCGTGCGGGTGTTCCTTATTGCCACGGGTCAGATATCCCGTGGAGTAGAGCGCCACCAGCAGACCGAGGAAGACCACCACAAACAGAATCAGGGTGCTGATTTTGTCTACCGTCATCCCGAACAACGCTATCTGTCCGGCGCTAAGCAGCGGGATATCTACAACCTCGCTGCCTGCGGCATGAAAGCCCACCGCCAGCGCGACCGTGGCGATAGTTGCCAGCAGCGCGAACACGGTGGACAGCATGGGGGCGGTCTGTCTGGGGGCCAAAGAGACGACCAGCGCGCCGATAAACGGCAGGAGCAGGGTCGTCAGGGCAATTGTTTCCATAGTAATTCAGCGCTCCTTACAGACCGGTTAACCAAAGAACATATGACAGCGCGGCGAGACTAAAACCGAGCCAGGTAAGGTGGTGCGTCAGTAAAAACCGCCCGCGAGCGAGCGAGTTTTCCACCACTGACGCAATGACAAACACCACCAGTAATTTGACCAGCGTGATGACCAGCGAAAGCAGCATGGCTCCGACAGTCAACGAGCCGGCATTGCCGAATGGGAAGAAGAGCGCCAGGAACAGCGAGGCCATCACCACCTGTTTCAGGCCGATCCCCCATTTCACCAGCGCCAGTCCTGCCCCGGAGTATTCGGTCAGCGGCCCTTCCTGTAACTCTTGTTCCGCCTCTGCAACATCGAAGGGGATTTTGCCCATCTCAATAAAACAGGCGAATCCACAGGCGAGCATCGCCAGCAGCGTAGCAACAGGGGAGACCCAACCGGCCGCCAGCGTGGTGCTGATCGCGCCGATATTGGTCGACCCGGCCAGCAGCGCCAGCACCAGCAGCGAGAGAATCAGCATCGGTTCCACCAGGATGCCGAGCGTCAGTTCGCGGCTGGCGCCAATCCCGGAAAACGGACTGCCGGTATCAAGGCCGGAGAGCGCAAAGAAGAAGCGGAACAGGGCGAACAGGTAAATCAGGGTGATTAAGTCACCCGCACCGGCGAAAGGCGAGGTGCGCACAAACAGCGGCAATGTCATCGCCACCACCAGCATGCTGCTCAGCAGCACCCAGGGCATGACGCGGAACATCATGCCGGACGAGGCCGGAGCCACCTCCTGGCGCTTAAGCAGTTTTTGCAGATCGCGATAGTCCTGTAAGACGCCAGGACCCTGGCGAGAGTGCATCCGTGCGCGAATCTGCCGGGAGATGCCGGTAAATAATGGCGTTAATGCCAGCAGAAACGCCGCCTGGCAGAGGGCAAACAGACCCAGTGACCAGTCAGGGGTTGGTTGTATCATCTTCTCTCCCTCCTTAGACGGCGATAGTCAGCAGCAGGATCACCAGCGCGGCGATCACATACAGGCAATAGAGACGGAAATCGCCGCTTTGCAGATACTGCACCGCACGGGCAATGCGTTTGGTTATCCCGACCAGCGGCAGGATGATTTTGTCGTCCCAGAACGGCTCTGTGCGGGTGGCAGCAATAGTCACGCCCCCCAGGCTGCGCTGTAACGGCTGGGCAGGATCGAGCTGTTTACGCATGCGATAAAGCGGGCCAAATACCACACGCAGGGGCTGTGTAAAGCTGCCGGCAGACGGGGCCATCCCTTTTTCCCAGGCATAGCCGCATGCCCATGCATCACCGGTGCGCCGGAAGTTGCCACGGGTGTGACGGTTGATGTACCAGAACAGGCCCGGCAGTATGGGCATCGCGATAAGCAGCAGGAAGACCACCGAGGGCGTCAGCACTGCCTGCTGCGCGTCACCCGGCATCAGCGTTGCGCCTTGCGCCACGGCCAGCGTTTGCTGGGAGGAAAGCGACTGGGCAATGTGCAGCAGGTGTGGCGCAACCAGATTCGCCCCGACACCTGCCAGTATGCAGAACAGCGCCAGCAGACACATGGCAATCACCATCGGCCAGGGGACTTCCCGCGCATGGTCGGCTTTTTCGCTGCGCGCGTTACCGCAGAAACTCACACCGTAAACTTTGACGAAGCACATCGCGGCCAGTGCGCCGGTGATAGCCAGCATGACGATGGCGATGGGGCCTGCCAGCCGGGGAATAATGGCGTCCACGCGGGTGAGGGAGAACAGCGACTGGTAGGTATACCATTCACTGATAAAGCCATTGAGCGGCGGCATGGCGGAAATGGCCAGACAGCCAATCAGAAACGCGCCTGCGGTCCACGGCATCCGTTTGGCCAGCGCGCCCATTTTTTCCATATCCCGTGTGTGCAGACGAAAGATAATCGCCCCGGCGCCGAGGAATAGCAGCCCTTTAAACAACGCGTGGTTGAGCAGATGGAAAAGCGCGCCGAGCAGACCGACGGCGGCGATCACCGGATGGTGGAGCGCAATGCCAGCCATGCCGACGCCGACGCCCATTAAAATGATGCCGATGTTTTCAACCGTGTGCCAGGCAAGCAGGCGTTTGATGTCATGCTCTGCCAGCGCGTAGAGCACGCCAAGCACCGACGACACTGCGCCGAAGGCCAGCACCACCACGCCCCACCACAGCGGAATACCGCTATGTCCGAGCAGATCGATACCGACTTTGATGATCCCGAAGATACCAATTTTGACCATCACCCCCGACATTAATGCCGACGCGTGTGACGGCGCGGCCGGGTGTGCGCGCGGTAGCCAACTGTGCAGTGGCAGCATCCCCGCTTTGGCGCCAAAACCGAAGAACGCCAGCAGGAAGACGGCGGAGGCGACGCCCGGTGATAGCGACAACTCACGGAAGCTGGCGAAATCCAGGCTGCTGCTCTGGCGCCACATCAGGAAGAAGGCAACCATGATCAGTACCGACCCGGCGTGGGCGATAAAGAAGTAGAGCAGACCGGCGTGAATGGATTCGTCGTCCTGATCGGTGATGACCAAAAACCAGGAGGCCAGCGACATCATTTCAAACAGCACGATGAACCAGAACGCGTTGTCCATCACTACCAGACCGACCATCGATGCGATGAACAGGTTCATAAAGAAGCCCATCGCGCCGACACCTTTGCCGACATATTCGCGCACGTAGGAGAGCGAATAGAGGCCGCAGACGGTCACCAGCAGGGAAATCACCAGCACCATAAAGGCCGCCAGACTGTCCATCCGCACGATAAAATGGGCAAACGCGAAGGGGCCGACGGCCTGCCAGTGCAGCGTCTGCGCCCCCGTTAACGCGCTGACGGCGCTCGCCAGACCGAGTAATCCGCCCGCCATCGCCGACAGACCGGCGACCTTAATCGCCAACTCCTCCTGGCGGGCCAGTAACAGTGACGCGACGCCGCCAGCGACATATAACAAGATTGACCACATCAATAATTGCAGGGCATCCATTAGCGTTGCTCCGGCGTGGGTGAAGAAGAGTCGAAGTTCATGTCCGTCGTGTTGAGCGCGGCCAGCAGCCGGCGCGCTTTCAACTGTTTATTGAGCGCGTCTTCCTGCACCAGATGCAGCGCATGTGTTGGACAGGATCTGATGCAGGCGGGACCTTCCGGCAGGAAGTGACAGAGGTCGCATTTGACGGCGATAGTCTGTACACCCGCATTCCAGCGTAAAAACGGCTGCATGGTTGGCGGGCTGGCGGGAACATCCCGGAGTTGTTCTTCCGGAACGAAGTTTTCGTAGCGTGCAGGGATGTTGAGTGGACGGCTGCCTGACGGGGTAATCGCACCGAACGGACAGACCAGACCGCAGAGTTTGCAGCCGATACAGAGCGTTTCGTTGAGATAGACCGCGTCATCCTTGAAGGAAATCGCGTTCACCGGGCAAACCTGTTTACAGGGAGCATCGTCACAGTGTCGGCACATGACCGGCGCGGTTTTGGTGTCCGTTTTAACCAGCGTTAATCGTGGGTGGTACTGCAACCCTTCAATTTTATGAACATCCGAACACGCGGCAAGGCAGGTATTGCATCCTATACACCACTCGGGATCTGCAATCACAAAGCGGTTCATGTCGGCTCCTTGAGAAGAAAGCGAGAAAATCGTTGAGCCTTCTTAAGCACAAGTCATGCCAGATGTTAAAAACAATATTTATCAGTGAGTTGTGTGGTTTTGTGGTGGTGAACAAACAAAAGTGATGGTCAGGGGCGAGCGATAAGTCGCCATTGTCGGCACTAGTGTCGAAATGAGTGATAAAGTGTGATCAACTTCAAATAATTGACGGGAGAGGCAAAAACAGAAAATAAGGGCGGCCTTAGACGGGACGCCCGGAAGAGGGGTGATGCAATTTGAGCCCGCTTAGGCGTTCTCTTTCAGCCAGTTGAGCACGATGTCGTGATGATTGCTGGTTTTGAAATCATCAAAAACATGCTCGACTTTGCCATCGGCGTCGACAAGGAAACTAATGCGGTGAATGCCGTCGTAGGTTTTGCCCATAAAGGTCTTTTCACCCCAGACGCCAAATTGCTCGCAAATTTGGTGATCTTCATCGGACAGCAGCGTGAAGTTCAGCAGCTCTTTTTCGGCAAAACGGGAAAGTTTTTCCGGTTTGTCAGTGCTGATACCCAACACTTCAACGCCCGCTTTCTTTAAATCATCCATGTTATCGCGCAGGCCGCATGCCTGGACGGTACAGCCTGGCGTCATCGCTTTCGGGTAGAAATACACCAGAACACGCTGTCCCTGGAAGTCGGCCAAATTTACTTGTTCTCCGTCTTGATCCGGCAAGCTAAATTTCGGTGCGATATCACCGGCTTTCAGTGGATTCATTACTTAACTCCATCCTGTTCATCATGCTGTGAATAGTTGACCACGTTTATACTGCCTTGTGCATTCAATTCTGTACATAGGGCTTTGAATGCCTGGTCAATATTTGATGCGTCCTGCGAGGCAGGACTGTGAGCGGTTATCTGAATAAAAAGCTGCGCGGCCCTGGTGGCGTCGCCCGGTTGTGTGCGGGAGACCAGCTCAGCGATATTCATCTGAAAGGTGTCGAACAAGGCAGTAAAACGCTCAATCAGATGCGGCGAGTCAGGGACTTCAACCTGAACCCAGACGGTGGCAGGCATGGCAGGGCGAGGACGCGCGGCGGTACGCTTCATCACGATCAATAAATCCAGCTCTGCGCCCTTAAGTGGCAACGTTGATTCAATCAGCGTAATAGCGTTCCATGAGCCGGAGAGCAGCATAATAAACGTGAACTCTTCTCCCAGCATAGCCAGACGACTGTCTTCAATGTTGCAACCGCAACTGCTGACGTGGCGCGTGATGGTATTAACGATACCTGGCCTGTCGGCACCCAGCGCAGTAATAACCAGAAAATGTTGTGATGAGGCAGTCAAACCTGTGCTTCCTGTCAAACCTGAGATAATCATAAGGAAAGCATAAAAAAAACCGGCATACAACCGCCGGAACGCCTCACGTCACTTGCTTTTATTACAGCACCACACGTACCATTGAGATTCTTGTTTGCACAGAGGATGGCCCATGTTCACGGGAAGTATAGTCGCGCTTGTTACGCCAATGGATGATAACGGTAAAGTCTGTCGGCCAAGCCTGAAAAAACTGATTGATTACCATGTCGCCAGTGGAACATCGGCGATTGTTTCTGTAGGAACGACCGGGGAATCCGCCACGCTCAGCCATGAAGAACATGGGGATGTGGTGATGATGACGCTGGAACTGGCAGACGGGCGTATTCCTGTCATCGCAGGGACTGGCGCAAACGCCACCGCGGAGGCCATCAGCCTGACGCAACGTTTCAATGACAGCGGCATCGTGGGCTGTCTGACAGTAACCCCTTATTACAACCGTCCGACACAGGAAGGCCTGTTCCAGCATTTCAAAGCCATCGCTGGACACACCGATCTGCCCCAGATTCTGTATAATGTGCCATCGCGCACCGGCTGCGATTTGCTGCCGGAAACCGTGGGTCGTCTGGCGGAAATTAAAAATATTATCGGTATTAAAGAAGCGACCGGGAACTTAAGTCGCGTTCATCAGATCAAAGAGCTGGTTTCAGATGACTTTCTGCTGCTCAGCGGCGACGATGCAACCGCGATGGACTTTATGCAACTCGGTGGTCACGGCGTTATTTCCGTTACCTCGAACGTGGCGGCACGTGATATGGCCGACATGTGCAAACTGGCAGCGGAAGGGCAGTTCGCCGAAGCGCGTGTGATCAACAAGCGCCTGATGCCGTTACACAACAAACTATTTGTCGAACCCAATCCTATCCCGGTGAAATGGGCATGTAAGGAGTTGGGGCTTGTGGCAACCGATACGCTGCGCCTGCCGATGACACCGATCACCGATCACGGTCGTGAAGTGGTTCGCTCCGCGCTTAAGCATGCCGGATTGCTGTAAAGTTTAGGGAGATTTGATGGCTTACTCAGTACAGAAGTCGCGCCTGGCGAAGGTGGCGGGAGTTTCATTTGTAATGTTACTCGCTGCCTGCAGTTCGGATTCACGCTACAAACGTCAGGTCAGTGGTGACGAGTCCTATCTGGATGCCGCGCCGCTTGCGGAACTTCATGCGCCAGCCGGCATGATCCTGCCGGTGCAGAATGGCGAATATAACATTCCTGCCACTAACGGCAGTGGTGCTGTGGGTAAAGAGCTGGATATCCGTCCGCCGGCGCAGCCGCTGGCACTGGTAACGGGTGCGCGCACTCAGTTTACTGGCGATACGGCAACCCTGTTGGTTGAAAATGGCCGCAACACAAACCTGTGGCCGCAGGTTGTCAGCATTATCCAGGCGAAAAACTACGCCATCGCGAAGCGTGACGACGCCAGTCAGACGTTAACGACCGACTGGGTTGACTGGAACCGCCTCGATGAAGATCAGCAGTATCGTGGCCGTTATCAAATCTCGGTGAAACCGCAGGGTTATCAGCAGGCGGTGACCGTTAAACTCGTAAATCTGGAGCAGGCGGGTAAGCCGGTTGCAGATAGCGCATCGTTACAGCGCTACAGCACGGAAATGCTGAACGTTATCTCCCAGAGCCTGGATAAAACATCCACTGACGCTCAGGCTGCCGCCGAAAACCGCAGCGTGAAGTCGCTTGATGTTCAGTCCGGCGCGGATGATACCGGTCTGCCGATGCTGGTGGTGCGTGGTCCGTTTAACGTAGTGTGGCAGCGCCTGCCGACAGTGCTGGAAAAAGTGGGCATGAAAGTGACCGACAGCACCCGTTCTACTGGTAGCATGGCCGTCACCTACAAACCGTTGTCCGATAGCGCATGGCGCGATCTGGGCGCGCGTGACCCGGGCCTGGCGTCTGGCGACTATAAACTGCAGGTCGGTGATTTAGATAACCGCAGTAGCCTCCAGTTTATTGACCCGAAAGGTCATACGTTAACGCAGTCGCAAAACGACGCCCTGGTGGCAGCGTTTGAGGCCGCGTTTAACAAGTAATAATAAGGGCCGGATACCTCCGGCCTTTTTTTATTTGGCTGACGCAAACGTGTGCGTCGGTGTAAAATAGCTTTTTTAGTTAAATCATCACACCTGGAGTGACAAAGATGCAAAAGCAAGCTGAGTTGTATCGTGGCAAAGCGAAGACCGTATACAGCACGGAAAACCCGGACCTGTTGGTGCTCGAATTCCGCAATGATACGTCAGCAGGGGACGGCGCGCGTATTGAGCAGTTCGAGCGTAAGGGTATGGTTAACAACAAATTCAACCATTTCATTATGAGCAAACTGGCAGAAGCGGGTATCCCAACTCAGATGGAAGCGTTGTTGTCCGATACCGAATGCCTGGTGAAAAAGCTGGACATGGTACCGGTAGAGTGTGTGGTGCGTAACCGTGCTGCGGGTTCACTGGTAAAACGTTTAGGAATTGAAGAAGGCATCGAGCTGAATCCGCCGCTGTTCGATCTGTTCCTGAAAAACGATGCCATGCATGACCCGATGGTGAACGACTCCTACTGTGAAACGTTTGGCTGGGTAAGCAAAGAGAACCTGGCGCGCATGAAAGAGCTGACTTACAAAGCGAACGATGTACTGAAAAAACTGTTTGATGACGCAGGCCTGATCCTGGTCGACTTCAAACTGGAGTTCGGTCTGTTCAAAGGTGAAGTGGTTCTGGGCGATGAATTCTCACCGGACGGTAGCCGTCTGTGGGATAAAGAAACGTTGGCAAAAATGGACAAAGACCGTTTCCGCCAGAGCCTGGGCGGCGTGATTGAAGCGTACGAAGCCGTTGCCCATCGCCTGGGTGTTAAGCTGGACTAAGCGATAATCCGCAGCAAACCGGGGGATGCGCGCATCCTCTGGTTCCTTGCCTCTTTTTTCTTATGGTAATCCTCCCCGCAACCGCCTACGATCATTATTAATACGTTAGATAATGAGGTGGTTATGCGCTGGCAAGGGCGTCGTGAAAGCAACAATATTGAAGACCGGCGCGATGAATCGGGCGGACCCGTTATTCGGGGGCCAGGATTTCGCCTGCCGGGCGGTAAGGGCGGCATCATTCTGCTGGTGGTGGTGATTTTCGCCAGTTACTACGGTGTGGATTTAACGGGCCTTATCACCGGGGAACCGGTCGACAACAGTTCTCAGCAGCGCTCCATCAGCCCTCAGGAAGATGAAGCGGCGAAATTCACCAGTGTTATCTTCGCCACGACCGAAGACACCTGGGGGCAACTTTTCGAAAAAATGGGGCGCCATTACCAGCAACCTAAACTGGTGATGTACCGTAACCGGGTGACAACAGGCTGCGGTACCGGGCAATCCGTTATGGGGCCGTTTTATTGCCCGGTGGACAGTAAAGTCTATATTGATCTCTCCTTTTATGACGACATGAAGCATAAGCTTGGGGCGAACGGTGATTTCGCTCAGGGGTATGTCATTGCTCATGAAGTCGGCCATCACGTGCAAAAATTACTCGGTACCGAGGCTAAAGTACGCCAGCTCCAGCAAGATGCGTCACAAACCGAAGCCAATGCGCTGTCGGTACGTCTGGAATTGCAGGCCGACTGCTATGCCGGGGTCTGGGGACACAGCATGCAACAACAAGGCGTGTTGGATGCAGGCGATCTGGAAGAGGCGCTGAACGCCGCGACAGCAATGGGCGACGATCGATTGCAGAAACGTAGCCAGGGGCTGGTTATCCCCGATACGTTTACCCATGGCACCTCCGAACAGCGTTATAACTGGTTCAAACGCGGAATGGATAGCGGCGACCCAGCCCAGTGCAATACGTTTAGCGGTACGCTTTAGTGTTCGGTACCGGGACATCTGAATGTCATTAGCTGCATTGAGTGCCCAAATGGCGGATCAGGGGATCCGCCGTTTGCTGGTTATCGCGGGTGAAGGTGAGGTGTGCCTGCAACAGGCCAATCACCTTCGCGTCTCATTACCCGGCGACTGGCTGTGGGTAGGTGAATCAACAGACTGGCCGCTACACTGCGCGCCGCGTGCGCTCACCACCTTGCTTGGCCGCGAATTCACCCATGCCGTGCTGGATGCCCGTTACGGTTTTGATGTCGCCGCGCTCGCGGCGCTCAGCGGCACGCTGAAACCGGGCAGTTTTCTGGTCCTCCTTACGCCGCCGCTTGATGCATGGGCGCAACGGCCTGATAACGACAGTTGTCGCTGGAGTGACACCGCCGAGCCGATTGCCACGCCGCGCTTTGTTGAACACTTTTACCGGGCGCTGCGGCAAGACGAAAACGTGATGCTCTGGTCGCACGCACACCCATTCCGTCCCCCTGACTTTTCTGCGCGCCCCGCCTGGCATGCCGCGACAGGCGCGCCCGAAGAGGAACAGAGAGCGATTCTGGCTGAACTTGCCGCGATGCCGCCGGGTGTCATGGTGGTGACGGCACCGCGCGGGCGAGGGAAGTCAGCCCTGGCGGGTATGCATATTGCGCATCTGGCGACGTCGGCCATTGTTACCGCACCGGGACGTTCTGCAACGGATGTGCTGGCACACTATGCCGGAGAAATGACTTTTATTGCCCCGGATGCGTTACTCGCACGCATTGCCCAGGGGGAGCTGCTGTCAGAGTGGTTAGTCGTGGATGAAGCGGCAGCCATTCCGGGGCCGCTGTTGACGACGCTCGTCTCGGCGTTCCGTTATGTATTGTTGACCACCACGGTACAAGGTTACGAAGGGACCGGTCAGGGCTTCTTATTAAAATTCTGTGCCGGTTTTCCCCATCTCATACACCGCCAGTTGCACACTCCCTTGCGCTGGGCGGAAGGCTGTCCGCTGGAAGCGTTTATCAACAGGGTATTGTTGTTTGACGATGCGTCGGCACTGACGAAACCGACGGGCGAGGCGACAATCCTTTCGCTTGACCAATCCGCATGGTCCACGGACCCCTCACTTCCGTCTGCACTCTATCGGCTGCTTGCCAGCGCCCATTACCGCACCTCTCCTCTGGATTTGCGTCGTATGATGGATGCGCCGGGGCAACATTTCTGGCTCACGAAAACGCCGGATGCATTACTGGCAGCGCTCTGGCTGGTGGAGGAGGGGGGATTGTCAGCCGGACTCAGCCAGGCTGTCTGGGCGGGATTTCGTCGCCCTCGTGGGAATCTGGTGGCGCAGTCGCTGGCGGCCCACGGTGGCAGCCCGCTTGCTGCGACGCTGCGCGGTTTACGTGTGAGCCGCATTGCCGTCCATCCGTCACGTCAGCGGGAAGGGCTTGGACAGGCGTTAATTGCGCACGCCCGCCAGCATGTGACGGGCTGCGATTACCTCTCGGTGAGTTTCGGCTATACGGCTTCGCTGTGGCATTTCTGGCAGCGATGTGGGTTCCAGTTGGTCAGGCTTGGCAGCCACCGGGAGGCGAGTAGTGGCTGCTATACCGCCATGGCAGTATTGCCGCTGACGGCGGCAGGACAGGCGCTTGCCGCCAATGAGCAGCGCAGGCTGGCGCGAGATTTACCCTGGCTTGATGCCTGGAAAGGGGAAAAGTTACCCCTTTCCTTCAGTCCAGAGACTACCCTTAATGATGATGACTGGCAGGAACTGGCCGGGTTTGCTTTTGCCCATCGCCCGCTCTCTTCGGCAACGGGGGCGTTGCAAAGGTTGCTGATGCAGGTCGATTTACCCCTGAATGCATTACGGATGCAGCTCACAGAGAAGCGCAATGAGGCAGATATTTGCCACGCACGGGCGCTTTCGGGACGCAAAGCGCTGCTGGTAGCACAGCGCCAGGAGGCCGCATCGGCACTGTCCTTAATCAATCCTGAACGCACGATTTTGCTGAAAGAGCAGGTGCGCCAACTGCAATTTTTTTAACTAACTCATTCAGTTAAATGGCATGGTGATTATTCCTCCCCGGCGTAAACTGCAGGCAACGAATTAAGGAGACCGCCATGAAACATGACCATTTTGTTGTTCAACAACCGGCAGGCGCCGCGAAACAGTTACTGCTTTTCTTTCATGGCGTTGGCGATAACCCGGCGAACATGGGGCAGATCGGTAGCTACTTCGCACCGCTGTTTCCTGAGGCGATGATTGTCAGCATCGGGGGCGTGGAACCCTGCGGTCCAACGGGGCGTCAGTGGTTCTCCGTGCAGGGTGTTACCGAAGAAAACCGCCAGGCACGCATTGATGCCATTATGCCGGTATTTATTGAAACGGTTCGCTACTGGCAGCAGCAAAGCGGCGTAAACGCACAGGCCACCGCCCTGATTGGTTTTTCGCAAGGCTCCATCATGGCGCTGGAGGGCGTGAAAGCGCAGCCCGATTTGGCATCCCGCGTGATAGCCTTTAATGGACGTTACGCCAGTCTGCCGCAGACGGCCTCGACGGCATCAACCATTCACCTGATTCACGGCGGTGAAGATCGCGTCATTGATTTGGCCCATGCGGTTGCGGCACAGGAAGCGTTGCTGCGTGCAGGTGGCGATGTAACGCTCGATATTGTGGAGGATTTGGGGCATGCGATTGATGATCGCAGTTTGCAGTTCGCCCTCGATCACCTGCGTTATACCGTACCGAAGCACTATTTCGATGAAGCGCTGAGTGGCGGTAAACCGGACGACGATGACATTATTGAATTGATCTAACAAAAACGTGCCCGGCTCATGACGCAGCCGGGCAGATCGGGCGGGATTACTTCTTCTGGTCTTTCTTCGGCCAGTCGTCCTCATCATCCCACTTATCGTTAAAATCACGATGCGGTGGCAGGTCCGGTTTGTTAGCCAGAAATTTTTTGTGATCGACGCGTTTAAGGTCTTTGATCACATTCAGCAGTACGCCGAGTAAAAAAACCAGCACCAGAATCCACCAGTATTTCGCGAACCATTCCATGCGTTCCTCCCCGTCAGGCGATGAGTTGTTCCATAATGCGTTGATACATGCGGGCGAGTAGCTGCAAATCCGCCGCATTCACACATTCATTGATTTTATGAATGGTGGCGTTAACCGGCCCCAGTTCCACGACCTGCGCGCCCATACGCGCAATAAAGCGACCATCTGATGTGCCGCCAGTGGTTAACAACTGCGGTTTAATCTCATTATAGTGCTCAACGGCATTAACCACCGCATCAACCAGCTTACCCCGACCGGTCAGGAACGGCTGACCAGAGAGCCACCAGTCAATGGTGTAGCGCAACTGATGTTTCTCCAGCAGTGCGGCAACGCGTTCTTTGATCATCCCATCGGTAAGTTCGGTGCTAAAGCGGAAATTGAACTGTAGATAGAGATCGCCTGGGATCACGTTGTTACTGCCAGTGCCTGCCTGAATGTTCGCCACCTGCATGCTGGTCGGTGGGAAATATTCATTACCCTGATCCCATTCGATCGCCACCAGCTCATTGAGCATGGGCGCCGCGCGGTGTACCGGGTTATCGGCCAGATGCGGATAAGCAACATGCCCCTGCACGCCGTGAATGGTTAAATTGCAGGTCAGCGAACCGCGACGACCATTTTTGACCACATCGCCCACCACTTCGGTACTTGAGGGTTCACCCACCAGGCAGTAGTCCAGGCGTTCGTTGCGCGCCATTAAGGCTTCAACGACTTTCACTGTACCGTTGGCGGCGCTGGCCTCTTCGTCAGAGGTGATCAGAAACGCCAGACGGCCTTTGTGCCTGGGGTGAGTCGCTACAAAACGTTCAGCGGCGACAACCATGGCCGCCAGCGAGCCTTTCATGTCGGCCGCGCCGCGACCAAACAGCATGCCATCGCGGATAGTGGGTTCAAACGGCGGGTTGATCCAGCGGTCAGCATCCCCGGAAGGCACAACGTCAGTGTGTCCGGCGAAGGCCAATGTTTCACCCTGTCCACGCCATGCCCAGAAATTCTGTGTGTCGCCAAAATTCATCGGCTCAATGGTAAAACCGATGGCGCGAAGACGTTCGATCATTAACGCCTGACACCCTGCATCATCGGGGCTCAGAGAAGGGCGACGAATAAGCTGTTGCGTCAGCTCAATAACCGGGCACGACATAAACTACACCTCGTTGATAAACGTCTCATAACTGGATTCATTGAAACCCAGCAGCATAGGCTTACCGGGCGCGCAGAGCAATGGGCGTTTGATAATTGCCGGCATTTCTAACATCAGCGCGGCTGCGGAATCCGCGTTTGTGATGGTTGCGCGCAGCGATTCATCCAGTTTGCGCCAGGTGGTGCCCCGGGTATTGAGCAGCGCTTCCCACCCCAGTTCTGCAATAAATTGCTGCAACAGATCGGCATCAAGACCGTCTACGCGGTAATCGTGAAAACGATAATCAACCTGATGGGCTTCCAGCCAGCGGCGGGCTTTTTTGATGGTGTCGCAGTTTTTGATGCCAAACAGAGTAAGCATGGTGAATCCTTTTGTCTTATCTTTGGTTAATTGCCCAAAAAATTAGAATAATAATGGGCGAATAAACATATAATATCATTTCATTCGCAGGGTAATCATACTTCCTGTTATTAAATTTACCTGCCAGGGTTTGCCATCAGCAATATGTACTAGTTTAAAGAAATACTAAGGGTGATAATTAATAATGTGAAAATGATGTCATTTACGAGCCAGGCCAGCTTGTTAAATAAACAAAAATTTCACCTGATGGCAAAAAATCATCTTATTAGCTACTTCAAAGATACGTTCTGACTACACCTTGATGACGCTACAGGCCGGGGTACATCAGGGTTTGCATTAAATGTTTCCGAATATTGCTATCGCTCACATTAAATAGCCAAATTCTGGAGCATAGTTATTTCGTCAATGCAAATACTATGAGAGACCAATCAAAGCAATTGGTTGAAATATCTTCACAGCGATGTCGGATTCTCGTAGAATAAGCACAATAATAAGAGAGGTAGTTATGATTGAACATGAACTGGGGAACTGGAAAGACTTTATCGAAGGCATGCTTCGTAAATAATTCCAGAAGAATCATAAAAGCAGTGATTGCTTAAAACGATAAAAGTGTGAAATTAATCACGCAATAAAAGGCGACCTTAACAGGCCGCCTTTTTGTTTGCTCATTATTCCTGACGTTCTTTCAGCGGGAAGCGCCGTCTGACCAGCACAAAGAACAGAGGAACAAAAAAGATTGCCAGCACGGTTGCTGAAATCATCCCGCCCATTACCCCGGTACCCACCGCATGTTGGCTTCCGGAGCCTGCGCCGGTACTGGTTGCCATCGGCAAAACGCCAAAGACAAAGGCAAGAGAGGTCATCAGAATCGGGCGCAGACGCTGACGGCAGGCGTGCAATGTGGCCGACAGCAGATCCTGACCCTTCTGGTTCATTTCGTTGGCGAACTCGACAATCAGGATGGCGTTCTTCGCCGATAGCCCGATAACCGTCAGCAGACCTACCTGAAAGTAGACGTCATTTTCCAGCCCGCGCATCCAGGTGGCGAGCAGCGCGCCAATCACCCCGAGCGGTACGACCAGCATCACCGAGAACGGCACTGACCAGCTTTCATATAGCGCGGCCAGGCAGAGGAACACCACCAGCAGAGAAATCGCATAAAGCGCCGGTGCCTGTGAGCCTGATAAGCGCTCCTGATAGGACATGGCTGTCCACTCCAGACCGAAACCGCCGGGAATCTGGCTAACCAGTTTTTCCATGGTATCCATGGCGGTACCGGTACTGATGCCCGGTGCCGCTTCACCGACAATCTCTACTGCCGCATAGCCGTTATAACGTTCCAGACGCGGGGAGCCGGTTTCCCAGTGCGAGGTGGCAAAGGCGGAGAAGGGCACCATGCCGCCGCTGCTGTTACGCACATACCAAAGATTAATGTCGCTCGGCAGCATACGGTATTTTGCCGCTGACTGAACGTAGACTTTCTTCACGCGGCCGCGATCCATAAAGTCATTCACATAACTCGAACCCCAGGCAGTTTGCAGCGTGTCGTTGATATCATCAATTGAGACCCCCAGCGCCTGAGCTTTACGCTGATCGATATCGACCTGTAATTGCGGGCTGTCATCGAGGCCGTTGTGACGCACGCGCGTCAGCATCTTATTGCTGTCGGTCATTTGAATCAGTTTGTCGCGCGCCGCCATCAGTGCGTCGTGCCCGGCCCCCGCGTGATCCTGCAGTTCCATATCGAAACCGGCGGAGCTGCCCAGGCCACTGATTGCCGGCGGACTGCTGGCAATAACGCGGGCTTCATTGATATGGCGAAACGCTTTGGTGGCACGCTCAATGATGGCAAAGGAACTGCCGGTTTTCGGATCGCGTTCGCCCCAGTCTTTCAGACGTACAAACATACGTGCGACGTTCTGGCCATTCCCGCCGGGGCCGGAACCAACGGTGGCGAAGACGGACGCGACATTGTTTTTCTCGTTTTTGAAGAAGTAATCTTCAACCTTTTGCACCACTTTCAGCGTCTGCTGCTGCGTCGCGCCGCTTGGCAGTTGTACCGACGCCAGAAACATCCCGCGATCTTCAAGCGGTAAAAAAGACGTTGGCAGGCGCAGGAATAAAAACACCATACCGCCCAGTAACAAAACGTAGAGCAGGATCCAGCGCAGGCTGCGGTGCAGAATTTTCGCCACGCCATTTTCGTAACGGTCGGCGTTGCGGTTAAACATGCGGTTAAACGCGCCGAAGAAACCTTTTTCCCCGTGGTGCTCGCCTTTATGCAGAGGTTTAAGCAGCGTGGCGCACAGGGCTGGTGTGAGGATCATCGCCACCAGCACGGATAACACCATAGCGGAAACGATAGTGATGGAGAACTGACGATAAATCGCCCCGGTGGTACCACCAAAAAATGCCATCGGGACAAATACCGCCGAAAGCACCATCGCGATACCCACCAGCGCCCCCTGGATTTGTGCCATCGATTTTCGCGTCGCTTCTCTGGGCGAAAGGCCTTCCTCGCTCATGATACGTTCGACGTTTTCCACCACGACAATCGCGTCGTCCACCAAAAGGCCGATGGCGAGGACCATCGCAAACATGGTGAGGGTGTTGATGCTATAGCCAAAGGCGTAGAGAACGGCGAAGGTCCCCATTAATACCACCGGCACGGCAATCGTCGGGATGAGCGTCGCGCGGAAATTCTGCAAAAAGAGATACATCACGAGGAAGACCAGCGCGATAGCTTCCAGCAGCGTTTTCACCACATCGATAATGGATTCTTTAACGAAAGACGTTGTCTCGTAGGCGACCCGATATTCCAGACCATGCGGAAAATATTGCGACAGCTCATCCAGGCGTTTTAGCACTAATTCCGAGGTCGCCATCTCATTCGCACCGGAGGCCAGCTTAATCCCAAGCCCGGAGGCGGCAAGACCGTTAAAGCGGCTCAGGAAGTCATATTTCTCGGCACCCAGTTCAACCTCGGCGACATCGCCAAGGCGCACTTCCGAACCATCCTGATTAACCCGCAGGGTGATATTACGAAACTGCTGCGGTGTCTGGAGTAGCGATTGTGAGTTAATCGAGGCGTTCAGCGCCTGACGGTCTACCGAAGGTGATCCGCCGAGCTGACCAACGGCGACCTGGGCGTTCTGGGATTTAATCGCGCTGGTCACATCGTCAGTGGTCATCTGGTAGCTGTTAAGCTTCGCCGGGTCGAGCCAGATACGCATAGCATACTGTGAACCGTAGGCATCGATATCGCCAACACCATTCACGCGGCTTATGGGATCCTGAATATTACTGGCGACATAGTCGGCGATATCTTGTTTATCCATCGAGCCGTCGGTAGAGACAAACGCCAGCGTCAGGATGTTGGTGTCACCGGTTTTTCTTACCGTTACCCCCTGGTTCTGAACGGCCTGGGGGAGTTTACGCAGGGCAGACTGTAGCTGGTTTTGTACCTGCTGCACGGCCTCGTCGGGGTCCGTACCGGCGGTGAAACTGAGTGTAATTGTGGCCTGCCCGGCACTGCTGCTTTGTGATGACATGTACATCAGATTATCGAGGCCGGTCATGTTCTGCTCAATAACCTGCGTCACGGTATTTTCCAGCGTCTGTGCAGATGCGCCTGGGTAGTTGGCGGTAATACGGACATTGGGTGGAGCCAGATTAGGGTATTGCTCCACTGGCAGAGAAATAATGGCAAGGGTTCCGGTTAAACAGATCAGGATCGCCAGTACCCACGCAAAAATGGGGCGATCAATAAAAAAATTCGCCATCAGAAACAAGACCTCGTTGTTTTGCTGCGCATTGTTATTTTGACATTGCTGAAATCAATGAATGTGTGCTCAATGTAGCGGGAACAGATAAAGCAAACGTGGAGAAAAAAAGGAGATAATGTAAATTATCATGCTTTTTCAAGGCACAATTATGCTGAGTCTCCTTTATCCCTGTTTTGCTGCGCCCGTTTCAGAAATTCTTTTCTTTTCCTTACGTTTGCTGGCTTTTAAGCGTGCGTGGCGCCGGGAAACGCAGTTCGACTAATGTCCCACCGCCGGGCGGGCGCGCAAAGTTCAGCGTGCCGCCAAGACGGCTTGCTCGTTCGCGCATAATATTCAATCCGTAATGTCCCTGCGGTTCATCGGTCGTGCCGATGCCTTTTCCGTTATCGCGAATATAAACCGAATACTGATCGTCCGGGTCCGTAACGCAACTGACGGTGATGGTACTGGCGTCGGCATGTTTAATTGCGTTGATCACCGCCTCGCGCACTATCTGCAAGATGTTTACCTGCTGCTGTGCATCCAGCATAAGCGTTGGCAGGCGGCAATCCAGCTCGAGCTTCGCGGTCGTCTGGCTCTGGAGAAGCGCCATGGCTTCATTCAGAACGGCGGGCAGATCGCTTTGGGAAACCGTCAGACGGAAGGTCGCCAGTAATTCCCGCAACTGACGCCAGGCATCGTTCAGGGCGCGGGAAAAATCGGTGATGATGGTCTGGGCGGGCGCGTTGTCCTCGGGCACTGCTCGTTTGAGCAATGCCAGTTGGATACGCAGATAAGAAAGCACCTGGGCCAGCGAATCATGAAGTTCCATGGCGATGGTGGCGCGTTCTTCCATCAGAATAAGTTGCTGGTGCTGTTTTTGCGCCTGATTAAAATAGAACCCGCGCCCCATAATCGTGGCCACGCTTTGCAGTAATGGCGTGGAGGCCTGGGCATTGACGCTTTGCCAGCGTAATTCGCCAAAAACGCTCTCTTGCATGCTAACGGGTAACACGTTAACCGGAAAGTCTTCCTGCGCCTCACCGTGATGAATGGACCAGTGATCGCCCATTGTTAACTCCAGATAGCTTGCCGCTTCGTGCTCATAGACTATCTGCAGAATGTGACGAAAACACATAACGTCGATCTGGCTGGTGTTGAGCGCCTGCGAACATTGATACAACACTTCGAGGCGACGGTGGGCTTCCTGCAGGTCATACGTCTTCTCTGCGACCTGGGCTTCGAGTGTGCGGTAGAGTTTGTGCAATTCACCAGACATTCGGTCAAACGTGGACGCCAGTAGTCCCAATTCGTTATCCAGATGGGTATTGAGCGACGGATAGGTAAAATGTCCTTGCTGAATCTCCTGGCTGGCCACCATCAGTTGCGCAAGGGGTTTAACGACCTGCTGGCGAATGCGCCGTAGCGTAAAAAAGACCAGCAGGAAAATCCCCACCGCGCCGATGAGCGAGATACCCAACACCAGCAACATTTTCCGTTCCGAATAGTGTTGTAGCGCCAGAACAAACTGGTCGATGTTATCGACATATTGCTGAATATTATGCTGATACCAGACCGTGTCGGCTGTGCCTAATCGGGCATTCATCTCCTGCCAGCTTTCCTGTAATTGCGCATAGCGCTGCCCAACAATTTCAGGCACATACCAGCGGTTTAACGTGCGTAAAACCGGTGAGTTCAGCGATTGCTGATAGATTTGGCGATGTGCATTTAATTCCGCGGAACCGCGTTCCAGGTCATACCCCAGACGATAGCTTTGCATACGCAGAGAACCGGCGATATTAACGGCTTCCGCATCGCGCAAGCTGCTGGCAAGCGTCATTAGCGCCGCGCCCGTTGAGAGCAGCGAAAGCAAGACGATATAAAAAAAGGCTCTGGCAAGGCTGGATGAAACAGGTCGTTTTACAGTCACAACAGCAATTCCCGCTATCCAAGGGTGGCGGACGAAATGGCATCGCCGGACGGCTCATCAAATGAGATTAATTTTTATTTATGCCACGATAAATTGATCTGCAACATGCGCGTGACAATTAAGTAACGCTTCTGGGCAAATGTACATTGCCTGCACTGAATAGCCCAGGTAAATACATTGTTCATATAAAAAATAAGGTTTATTAAACCAGAAAAGAAGATTGCCATGAATCGTTTTATTATGGCTAACAGCCAACAATGTATAGGGTGTCGCGCCTGTGAAGTGGCCTGCGTAATGGCACATAACCAGGAACAACACGTTTTAAGTCACGAACATTTTCACCCCCGAATTACTGTCGTAAAGAATAAACGCCAGCGCAGCGCGGTAACATGTCACCATTGTGAAGCCGCCCCTTGTGCCCGCAGTTGTCCGAACGGCGCAATTAGTCGTGTAAATGATTCGGTGCAAGTTAACCAGGATAAATGCATCGGTTGTAAGTCCTGTGTGGTGGCGTGCCCCTTCGGCACCATGCAGATCCTTGTCACGCCGGTCGGTAATGGCATGGTAAAGGCCACGGCACACAAATGTGATCTCTGTGTCGATCGCGCTGAAGGCCCGGCCTGTGCGCAAAACTGCCCGGCAGACGCTATTCAGGTCGTAAGCCGTGATGATCTGGCAGACCTGGCGAAGGCGCGCCGTTTACGTGCGGCCAGCCAGGAAGCTCAACCGTGGCACAGTATGGCGGCGCTGGTCCCGGCATTTAACGATCGTAAGGTCAAACAGATGCTCAAAACGTCGCCGCGTGGAGAGCCCGATAAGCTGGCGCTGGCGGCCCGCAAAACCGGCTTTGCTGAAATCTATCTGCCGTTCCGCGCCGATCAGGCTCAGCGGGAAGCGGAGCGTTGCCTGAAATGCGGTGAGCACAGCGTCTGTGAGTGGACCTGCCCGCTGCACAACCATATTCCCCAGTGGATTGAACGTGTAAAAGCCGGGGATATCAGCGCAGCCGTTGAGTTATCGCACCAGACGAACTGCTTACCGGAAATCACCGGGCGCGTCTGTCCGCAGGATCGTCTGTGCGAGGGGGCGTGTACCGTTCGCGACGACTACGGCTCGGTCACTATCGGCAATATTGAACGTTACATTTCCGACCAGGCGCTGGCAAAAGGCTGGCGGCCTGACCTTAAGCATGTGACAGCGGTAGATAAACGCATTGCGATCATTGGCGCGGGGCCTGCCGGTCTGGCATGCGCCGACGTGCTGGCGCGCAACGGCGTGAGTACCACTGTGTTTGATCGTCACCCGGAAATCGGCGGCCTGCTGACCTTCGGTATTCCGGCCTTCAAACTGGATAAATCACTGCTTGCGCGCCGTCGGGAAATTTTCAGCGCGATGGGCATTCGCTTCGAACTGAATTGTGAAATTGGCCGGGATATTACCCTGGACACATTGCTTGAAGAGTACGATGCCGTGTTTGTCGGCGTCGGTACGTACCGGTCGATGAAAGCGAATTTACCGAATGAAGATGCGCCTGGCGTCTATGACGCGCTGCCGTTCCTCATCGCTAACACCAAACAACTGATGGGGCTACCGGATTCGCCGGAAGAACCCTTTATCAACACCGCCGGGTTGAATGTGGTGGTGCTGGGTGGCGGTGATACGGCGATGGACTGTGTACGGACATCGCTGCGTCACGGGGCCAGCAAAGTGACCTGTGCCTATCGTCGCGATGAGGCCAATATGCCGGGCTCGAAAAAAGAGGTAAAAAACGCGAAGGAAGAGGGGGCTGAATTCGAGTTTAACGTCCAGCCAGTCAACCTTGAGCTGGATGAATCGGGCAGTGTCACGGGGGTTCGCCTGCTACGCACACAGTTGGGTGAAGCGGATGCGAAAGGGCGTCGCCGTCCGGTACCAATAGAGGGCAGCGAGTTTGTGATGCCAGCAGATGCCGTCATCATGGCTTTTGGTTTCAATCCGCACTCCATGCCGTGGCTGGAAACGCACGGCGTGGAGGTTGATGACTGGGGCCGTATCGCGGCGAACGTCAACAGCGCATACCGTTACCAGACCAGCAACCCGAAAATCTTCGCCGGTGGCGATGCGGTTCGCGGTGCAGATTTGGTGGTGACAGCCATGGCGGAAGGTCGTCATGCTGCACAGGGGATGATGGACTGGCTGGGCGTTACAGCGCCGAAAGGTCACTGATTACCCGTCGCGACAAAACAGACTTCGCAGCGTAATATGAGAGTGACCGTATTACGTTGTGGAGTCGGTATGTCGTTCAACATAGAAGTCATTAAAGATAAAGTCCTTTCAGATAACTATTTCATTCTTCGTAATATTACCTATGATTTGACCCGCAAAAATGGTGACGTGATTCGCCATAAACGCGAGGTTTATGACAGGGGAAATGGCGCCACTATTCTGCTGTATAACCCGGATAAAAAGAGCGTGGTCCTGATTCGCCAGTTCCGCGTCGCGACCTGGGTTAACGGTAACGAAGACGGTCGCCTGATTGAAACCTGCGCCGGTCTGCTGGACGACGATGAACCGGAAGTGTGCATTCGCAAAGAGGCCGTTGAAGAGACGGGATATGCGGTGAGTGAGGTTCGTAAGGTATTCGAGCTTTATATGTCCCCCGGTGGTGTCACCGAAATCGTCCATTTCTTTATCGCCCGCTATGACGATAGCATCCGGGCAAATAATGGCGGCGGTGTCGAAGATGAAGACATTGAAGTGCTGGAACTCCCCTTTGCACAGGCCCTTGAGATGATGAAAAGCGGCGAGATACGAGACGGCAAGGCGGTGATTTTACTGCAATATTTGCAATCGTCAGGTCTAATGGATTGATTTTCTTGGGATTAAAAAATAAATTTTAGATAAAGCTATCCGACAAATCCGATTGAGCGGCAGGCGCGGGAACACGAAGATACGCGGGTTGTGTGTTGCGATTCTCTTCCGGGGCTGTTTTATTCATGCGTTACCGCGTTTTGCTTGCTTTCATTCTGGGTGTGTGCCCGATGACCTTCCTGTGGGCTGCACCCGCGCAACAGGCTTTTTCCGACTGGCAAGTAACCTGTAATAATCAAAATTTCTGCGTGGCACGAAATACGGGTGAGCACCATGGCCTTGTCATGACCCTGGGGCGCAGCGCCGGGGCGCAGACCAGTGCCGCTTTGCGCATCGATCTGGGCGGCAAAGAACTTCCCCCCTTAAAAGAGGCGCCCATTGCGCCACGCCTGCGCCTGGACGACAAACCGCTCGGGCTGGTCGGCCAACGCTGGCAAATTACCCCCTGGCATTTAATGACCGATAACGCACAGACCATTACGGAGTTTTTGCAAACTATTCAGGAAGCCCAGGCGATCACTTTGCAAGACGGGAAGGGGACGATTTCCCTGGTTGGCCTAAAAGCGGCATTACTGTTTATTGATGCCCAGCAAAAACGCGTCGGTAGCGAAACGGCGTGGATCAAAAAAGGGGACGATCCACCGCTGAGTGTACCGCCGGCCCCGGCCCTTAAAGAAGTCGCGCTGACTGACTCCAGCCCCTCCCCGCTAACGCAGCAAGAACTCAATGACTTACTGGATTATGGCAACTGGCGGATGAATAACAGCCAGTGCTCGCTTGACCCCATGCGCCGGGAGGTCCGGGTCACGGCGTTAACGGATGATAAAGCCCTGCTGATTATTGACTGCGAAGCAGGCGCGTACAACACGGTGGATTTAGCCTGGATGGTCTCACGGGAAAAACCGTTCTCTTCACGCCCGCTACGTTTACACCTGCCATTTACCCCTTCGCGTGGCACCAACGAACTGGAATTGATGAACGCCAGGTTTGATGAGAAAACGCGCGAGTTGACGACGCTTGCCAAAGGTCGTGGATTAGCCGATTGCGGCGTAATGACACGCTGGCGTTTTGATGGTCAGCGCTTTCGCCTGACGCGTTACGCCGAAGAGCCTGAATGTGATAACTGGCATGGACCAGATGCCTGGCCCACCCTGTGGATCACGCGTTAAAAAAGCAAAACGCCAACAAACGTTGGCGTTTTAGTGTTTGTACCCTGAGCGCCATGAGAGAGAGTATCAGGCGGCACAGTCGGGCAGGGCGCTTACAGCAGGCGCTTTGCCTTTTCGACAATATTCTCGACGGTGAAGCCGAAGTACGGGAAGAGCTTATCCGCAGGCGCGGATTCGCCGTAGCCAGTCATACCGACAATCGCGCCTTTCAGCCCGACATATTTGTACCAGTAGTCGGCAATACCTGCTTCAACGGCAACGCGGGCGCTGACATCCGAAGGCAGGACCGACTCTCGGTATTGCTCATCCTGAGCATCAAAAATATCGGTTGAAGGCAGCGATACCACGCGGACTTTATGCCCCTCCTGAGTCAGTTTTTCCGCCGCTTTTACCGTGATTTCAACCTCAGAGCCAGTGGCGATCAGGATGATATCCGGCTTACCATCGGCATCTTTGAGGATATAGCCGCCTTTGGCGATTGCTTTAACCTGCTCGGGTGTCCTGTCCATTTGCGCCAGGTTTTGTCGGGACAGAATTAAGGCCGTCGGGCCGGTGTGGCGTTCCACCGCCAGTTTCCAGCCAACCGCAGCTTCGACCTGATCGCAGGGGCGCCAGGTACTGAAATTCGGTGTCAGGCGCAGGCTGGCCAGTTGTTCCACCGCCTGGTGAGTTGGGCCATCCTCCCCCAGACCGATAGAGTCATGGGTATAGACCATGATTTGTCGGGCTTTCATCAGCGCCGCCATACGTGCCGCGTTGCGCGCATACTCCACAAACATCAGGAAGGTGGCGGTGTACGGCACAAAGCCGCCGTGATGGGCGATGCCATTGGCGATGGCGGTCATTCCGAATTCACGCACGCCGTAGTGGATGTAATTCCCGGCTGGATCTTCTTTTAATGAGTGGGAGCCCGACCAGATCGTCAGGTTACTGGGGGCAAGGTCGGCGGAACCACCGAGCAGTTCCGGCAGAACCGGACCAATCGTATTCAGGGCATTTTGTGACGCTTTACGGGTAGCAATTTTTGCCGGTTCCGCCTGCAGTTTCTCAATATACGCCTGGGTGGTTTGTTCCCAGTTTTCGGGCAGGCCACCGCTCAGGCGACGTTTAAATTCCGCAGCCAGTTCCGGGTATGCCTTTTCATAGGCCGCGAATTTTTCCTTCCATGCCTGCTGCGCTTTCTCGCCGCTTTCACGCGCATCCCATGCTTTATAGATTTCTTTTGGGATCTCAAAGGTCGGGTATTTCCAGCCCAGTTTCTGACGGGTTAAGGCGACTTCTTCTTCCCCAAGTGCAGCGCCATGGGACTCTTCTTTCCCGGCCTTATTGGGAGATCCGAAACCAATGACCGTGCGACAGATAATCAGTGACGGTTTATCTTTAACGCTTTGCGCTTCCAGAATGGCCTTTTTCACCGCCTCGGGATCGTGGCCGTCGATTTCATGTACCACATGCCAGTGGTAGGCTTCGAAACGTTTGGCCGTATCGTCGGTAAACCAGCCTTCGGTTTCGCCATCAATTGAGATGCCGTTGTGATCGTAAAAGCCGATCAGTTTGCCGAGCCCTAGTGTGCCCGCCAGCGAACTGACTTCATGCGAGATCCCTTCCATCAGGCAGCCATCGCCCATAAACACATAGGTGTAGTGGTCGACAATCTCATGATCAGGGCGGTTGAACTGTGCGGCGAGCGTCCGTTCAGCAATTGCCAGCCCGACAGCGTTCGCCAACCCCTGCCCAAGCGGACCGGTGGTGGTTTCGACACCTGGCGTATAGCCAATCTCCGGGTGACCCGGGGTTTTCGAATGTAGCTGGCGGAAGTTTTTTAACTCATCCAGCGACAGGTCATAACCGCTTAAGTGCAGCAGGCTATAGAGCAGCATGGAGGCGTGGCCGTTAGACAGAATAAAACGGTCACGGTCGTACCAGGTCGGGTCTGTCGGATTATGTTTTAAGAAGTCGTTCCACAGGACTTCGGCAATATCCGCCATCCCCATCGGGGCGCCAGGGTGGCCGGAATTCGCTTTCTGTACCGCATCCATACTCAGGGCGCGAATCGCATTGGCGAGCTCTTTACGAGACATAACTCTCTCCTTGCTAAGGGTTAAAATTTGGCGGCGATCAGATCTTCGAGTTTGCGCTGGTCAACGGCGAACTGGCGGATACCGTCCGACAGTTTCTCCACCGCCATTGCGTCCTGGTTGTGTTCCCAGCGGAACTGAGCTTCGGTCAGAGGTTCAGGGCGCGGGAAGGTTTGTGACGGCGGAACCAGTTTGCGTTCAACAACGCCTTCCTCGCCGTGCAGGGCTTTGAGCAGGTCGGGCGAAATAGTCAGTCTGTCGCAGCCTGCCAGCGCCAGGACCTGTTCCGTACGACGGAAGCTTGCGCCCATGACGATGGTCTCGTAGCGATGCTGTTTAAAATAATCGTAGATATTCCGCACGGATTTCACGCCAGGATCTTCATCCACCACGTACGGGTCCATGGGTTTACGTTGCTGATACCAGTCGTAGATACGTCCAACAAATGGGGAGATTAAAAATACCCCGGCTTCGGCACAGGCACGCGCCTGGGCAAAGGAAAACAACAGCGTCAGGTTGCATTTGATCCCCTCTTTTTCGAGGATTTCCGCCGCGCGGATCCCTTCCCAGGTTGAAGCCAGTTTGATCAGGATGCGTGATTTATCGATGCCTGACTCCTCATAGAGCTGCACCAGCTTGCGGGCTTTAGCGACGCTTTTTTCTTTATCGTAGGAGAGGCGGGCATCCACTTCGGTTGAAACACGTCCGGGGATACTTTTCAGAATTTCTTGACCGAAATTTACCGCCAGCTTGTCGCAGGCTTCTGCTACCTGCTGCTCCTGGGTTTTGCCGTGGCTTTTGCCATAGACAATTGCGTCTTCAATCAAGTGCTTAAAGTGGTCCAGCGCGGCTGCTTTCAGTAGTAGCGAGGGGTTGGTGGTTGCATCTTCGGGTTGATAATGTCGAATGGACTCAATATCGCCGCTATCGGCTACCACGGTAGTGAACTGTTTGATGCCGTCTAAATAATTCATAGAAAAATACTCCTTAAAAAGCAAGGTGTTATATGAATGATTTCGAGAGTGTTGTTATCGGAATCGTGTTGTGCATAACAAAAAAGCATAGCAGACGAGGAGTGTCTTGCTTTCAACGGGTTGTAACATTGGTGTTATGAATTGATAGCAATTTTTGTTATGGGTTGGTCAGAGTTTGGTTGTGTTCAAAGTTTGCGGGCGTGGCTGGGGGCATACTATGCGGCGCATCAGGACGGTTATCACGCTTCAATTATCTGAAAGATACGCGTTAAGGAACAGCAAATGGACGACCAACTCAAACAAAGTGCCCTCGATTTCCACGAGTTCCCGCATCCTGGGAAAATTCAGGTGTCTCCAACGAAGCCCCTGGCCACACAGCGCGATCTGGCGCTGGCTTACTCGCCGGGTGTTGCGGCTCCGTGTCTTGAAATCGAGAAAGATCCGCTGGCAGCTTACAAGTATACGGCGCGTGGCAACCTGGTTGCCGTCGTCTCAAACGGTACCGCCGTGCTTGGGCTGGGTAACATTGGCGCCCTCGCCGGGAAGCCGGTGATGGAAGGCAAGGGCGTTCTGTTTAAGAAATTCGCCGGCATTGATGTTTTTGATATCGAAGTCGACGAGCATGATCCGGACAAGCTGATCGATGTGGTGGCGGCGCTGGAGCCGACCTTCGGTGGCATCAACCTGGAAGATATCAAAGCGCCAGAGTGCTTCTATATTGAGGCAAAACTGCGCGAACGCATGAACATTCCCGTTTTTCACGATGACCAGCACGGGACGGCCATCATCAGTACCGCAGCCATTCTGAACGGCCTGCGCGTGGTAGAGAAAAATCTGTCTGACGTGCGTATGGTGGTCTCCGGGGCAGGGGCGGCGGCAATCGCCTGTATGAACCTGCTGGTGGCGCTGGGCATGCAGAAACACAACATTGTGGTATGCGACTCCAAAGGGGTTATCTACAAAGGCCGTGAAGCCAACATGGCGGAAACCAAAGCGGCTTATGCCGTGGAGGATGACGGTAAACGCACGCTGGCAGATGTGGTTGACGGCGCGGATATTTTCCTCGGCTGTTCCGGTCCGAAAGTGCTGACGCCGGAGATGGTCAAAAAAATGGCGCGTCAGCCGCTGATTCTGGCGCTGGCAAACCCGGAACCGGAAATTCTGCCGCCGCTGGCGAAAGAGGTTCGTCCGGATGCGATCATCTGTACTGGCCGTTCCGATTACCCTAACCAGGTCAACAACGTACTCTGTTTCCCGTTTATCTTCCGTGGTGCGCTGGATGTGGGTGCGACGGCGATTAACGAAGAGATGAAGCTGGCGGCGGTACATGCGATTGCCGAGCTGGCGCATGCCGAGCAGAGTGAGGTGGTGGCCTCCGCCTATGGCGATCAGGATCTGAGCTTTGGCCCGGATTATCTGATCCCGAAACCGTTCGATCCGCGTTTGATTGTGAAGATCGCCCCCGCGGTGGCGAAAGCGGCGATGGATTCCGGCGTCGCAACCCGTCCGATCGCTGATTTTGACGCCTATGTCGATAAGCTCACCGAGTTTGTCTACAAAACAAACCTGTTTATGAAGCCTATCTTCTCGCAGGCACGTAAAGAGCCAAAACGCGTTGTGTTGACCGAAGGGGAAGAGCCGCGCGTGCTGCATGCGACGCAGGAGCTGATCACTCTGGGGCTGGCGAAGCCGATTCTGGTGGGCCGTCCGGGCGTGATCGAAATGCGTATCCAAAAACTGGGGCTGCAAATTCGACCCAACGTTGACTTTGAGATCGTCAACAATGAATCGGATCCTCGCTTCAAAGAGTACTGGGGTGAGTATTACAGCATCATGAAACGGCGCGGTATCTCTCAAGAACAGGCGCAGCGTGCGGTGATTAGCGATACCACGGTGATTGGCGCGATCATGGTTCACCGCGGTGAAGCGGATGCAATGATCTGCGGCACCATCGGTGATTATCATGAACACTTTAGCGTTGTGCAGGAGATCTTCGGCTACCGCGAAGGCGTGCATGCGGCCGGGGCGATGAACGCGTTGTTGCTGCCCAGCGGGAACACCTTTATCGCCGATACCTATGTGAATGAGAACCCCAGCGCTGAACAACTGGCGGAGATTACCTTGCTGGCGGCAGAAACTGTGCGCCGTTTTGGTATCGAGCCGAGAGTGGCGCTGTTATCCCATTCGCAGTTTGGTTCCTCGAAATCGCTGGCTGCGCTGAAAATGCGTGAAACGCTGGAACTGGTGCGCGAGCGTGCACCTGAGCTGATGATCGACGGGGAGATGCACGGGGACGCCGCACTGGTGGAGAGTATCCGCCATGAACGTATGCCGGACAGTCCGCTGAAAGGCTCGGCGAATATCCTGATTATGCCAAACGTTGAGGCAGCCCGTATTAGTTACAACTTACTACGGGTGTCAAGCTCCGAAGGGGTGACGGTGGGGCCGGTGCTCATGGGCGTGTCGAAACCGGTGCATGTCCTGACGCCTATTGCCTCCGTAAGGCGTATCGTTAACATGGTAGCGCTGGCGGTGGTAGAGGCACAGACACAGCCGCTGTAAGCTGGTTGTCGGGGATGTCCCGGATGCGGCGGCTGCTTTGTCCGGGCTACGCGGTAATCCAGTCCCGAGGTTTTATAAACGCACTTAAGGCAGCTTCCGGGCTGCCTTCTTCTGGCTGGTAGTTGTATTCCCAACGCACCAGTGGCGGCATCGACATTAAAATCGACTCTGTACGCCCGCCGGTTTGCAGGCCGAACAGTGTGCCGCGATCCCACACCAGATTAAACTCCACATAACGCCCGCGACGATAGAGCTGAAACTCACGCTCACGCTCGCCCCATGGCATCCCCTTGCGCCGCTCGACAATCGGCAGCCAGGCATCGGTATAACCTTTGCCCACGGCCTGCATAAAAGCGAAGCAGGTGTCAAAATCCGGTGTGTTCAAATCGTCGAAAAACAGCCCGCCAATCCCGCGCTGCTCGTTACGGTGCTTAAGATAGAAATAGTCATCGCACCACTTTTTATAACGCGGATAGACCTCTTCCCCGAACGGCTGGCACAGGTCATGCGCCGTCTGGTGCCAGTGAATGGCATCTTCCTCAAAACCGTAGAATGGCGTCATATCAAAGCCGCCGCCAAACCACCAGACCGGGTCGGCGCCGGGTTTTTCAGCAATAAAAAAGCGCACATTGGCATGGCTGGTTGGTACATACGGGTTGCGCGGATGTACCACCAGTGAAACCCCCATGGCTTCGAAACTGCGCCCGGCCAGCTCAGGGCGATGCGCTGTTGCCGATGCGGGCATTGCACTACCGGTGACATGAGAAAAGTTAACCCCCGCCTGCTCGAAAATCGCGCCATCACGCAAGACCCGGCTACGGCCACCGCCGCCGGCATCGCGCTGCCAGTTATCTTCAACGAACGCGGTGCCATCCAGCGCGGAAAGCTGTTGGCAAATGTCGTCCTGCAGTGACAGCAGAAAGGATTTTACATCGTGGGTATCCGGTATGGTCATCAGCGTTTCTTCGAATGGGCCTTGTGATTATCGAACCAGTTAAAGTAACTGATAATACCGTCAGCAATCGCGTTGGCTATCTTTTGGCGAAATGCGGTGGTGCCAAGCAGCTTCTCTTCCTGCGGGTTGGTGATAAACGACGTTTCCACCAGTACCGAAGGGATGGACGGCGATTTCAGCACCACGAACGCCGCCTGTTCCGTGTTCCGGCTGTGCAGGCGGTGCACCGGTTTAATCTGGCGCAGAATATGTGAGCCGAGCGTCAGGCTATTTTTGATGGTATCGGTTTGAACGAGATCAAACAGCACCTGCTGTAGCAAATGATCTTTATCTTTCGCTTTCTTACCCGCGAGATCATCAGCGGCGTTCTCGCGATCGGAGAGGTACTTCGCCATGGCGCTACTGGCCCCACGGTTGGACAACGCAAAGACCGATGCCCCTGCCGCGCTGGGATTGGTAAAACCGTCAGCATGAATGGACATAAACAGATCGGCACCGTGCTGATGGGCAATCTCTACGCGGTCGTAAAGTGGGATAAAGGTATCGCCGGTGCGCGTTAAGCGCGCGTCAATACCCCGGTTACGCAGAATGGTGCGGACAATTTTGGCAATCGCCAGCACAACATGTTTCTCTTTCGAACCGTTGCCGCCTATTGCGCCGGTATCAATGCCGCCGTGGCCTGGATCCAGCATCACGATACGCCGTGAACCGGCTTTCTTTGCTTTCGGCTGGCTATGCCCATTGCTGGTTTTAAGGGATGAATCGTCTTTTGCGATGGCCCGCGACATGCCTGAGAGCGTTAAAGCGGCAAGGCCGGCTTTCAGAACCTGACGACGCGAGGTGAATATTTTTAAGGGTTTGAAAGTGCTCATACAGCCTGTTCTTTTTATCCGTAGTCCCTGGAGTTATATCGTATTGGGTTTGCCGTTACGACAGTCCTTACTAAGAAATGTTTTACTTTTCATTTCAATACGTGACAGAGTGACATTATGCCATTTTCCTGCTGCGATTTCGCCGCATATTGGCTACGGCGGCTGGTCGCGCGATAATCTCTCTTTGACCGTAAAAAAGGGCAGGTAACACCATGGAAATACGTGTTTTTCGCCAGGAAGACTTCGAAGAAGTGATCACCCTGTGGGAGCGCTGCGAACTGCTGCGCCCGTGGAACGATCCGGAAATGGACATCGAACGTAAGATCAATCACGACGTCAGCCTGTTCCTGGTCGCCGAGGTCAACGGTGAAGTCGTCGGCACCGTGATGGGGGGCTATGACGGACACCGTGGTTCAGCCTACTACCTGGGGGTCCATCCGGAATTTCGTGGTCGTGGTATTGCCAACGCGTTATTAAGCCGCCTGGAGAAAAAGCTGATTGCCCGCGGCTGTCCCAAAATCAACATCATGGTACGTGAAGACAATGACGTGGTTTTGGGAATGTATGAACGCCTGGGCTATGAGCATTCAGACTCTCTGAGTTTAGGTAAGCGCCTGATAGAAGATGAAGAATATTGAGTTAACGCCTGCTGATTTTGACAGCCATGGCCGTTTGCGGCTGCCGTTTTTATTCTGGTGTGTATTGTTATTACAGGCGCGAACCTGGGTTTTATTTGTGATTGCGGCAGCGTCGCGGGGGCAGGGCGATGCGCTGTTGACCTTGTTTTATCCCGATCATGATACTTTCTGGCTGGGCCTGTTGCCCGGTGTCCCGGCCGTTTTCACGTTTTTACTGAGTGGCCGCAGGCACCTCTTGCCGCGTCTCTGGCGTCTGATGCGCCTGTTGCTGATTCTCGCGCAGGCCACGTTATTATTCTGGCAGCCGCTGCTGTGGCTGTACGGAGAGGCTATCACTGGCGTAGGCCTGGGGCTTGTCGTGGCTGATATCATAGCGCTGGTATGGCTGCTGAGTAATCCGCGCTGTCAGGCCTGTTTTCACCCGGATCATCATTAACGGGCACTTTTTACTGTTCCGGCACTCCAATAGCCGTCAAGTTAACAAGAAAGGATGTAAAGATGAAATCCCTGCGTATAAGCGTCTGCGCGCTGGCACTGGCACTGTCCGGTTGTTCAACGCTCTCTTCGGTCAACTGGTCTGCAGCCTTGCCCTGGAACTGGTTTGGCTCATCCATCGAGGTGAGTGAACAGGGCGTCGGGGGGATCGCAGCGACTACTGCGCTTGATGAAAAAGCGATCAATGATGCGCTGAACGGCAATTATCACCTGCGCAGCGGGATGAAAACCGAGAAAGGCAAAATCGTCCGTTACTTTGAAGCATTGAAAGATGACAAAGTGGCGCTGGTGGTGAACGGCGAGAATGGTACCGTAAGCCAGGTGGATGTCCTCGACAGCAGCATTGAAACGGCTAATGGGGTTAAAACCGGCACCGCGTTTAGTGGGCTTTACGATAAAGCATTTGGTAACTGTGTTGCTGCAACGGGTGACGATGTCAAAGGCGTTGAATGTAAGGCACCGGGCAGTGCGCATATTAGCTATGTGTTCACCGGCAACTGGAATGGGCCAGAAGGGTTAATGCCGTCTGACGATGCGCTCAAGACCTGGACATTGCACAAAATTATCTGGCGCCGCTAATTTGATCCTACGCGCCGCGTCCTGAACAAAAAACGGGTACAATACGCCCATCAATGCCACGGTTGCGTGGCATCTTTTTTTCAGGAGGAATGATGTCTCAGGTTCAGAGCGGCATATTGCCAGAACATTGCCGTGCGGCGATTTGGATTGAAGCGAATGTAGTGGGTGACAAAAACGCCCTGCGTGAAGGCTGCCGGGTGTTTATCGACAAACTGGCGACCCTGCAGGCGAAATTCCCCGATGCGGCCCTCGGTGCAGTTGTTGCCTTTGGGCATGATATCTGGCGTGAGCTGAGCGGTGGCGAAGGCGCGCAAGAGATGAAGAATTTTACACCGCTGGGTAAAGGTCTGGCGCCTGCCACACAGTTCGACGTGCTTATCCATATCCTCTCTGTGCGTCACGACGTCAATTTCTCCGTCGCGCAGGCGGCGCTGGCCGCGTTTGGCGACACCCTTGACGTGAAAGAAGAGACTCACGGTTTCCGCTGGGTTGAAGACCGCGATCTGAGTGGCTTCGTTGATGGGACTGAAAACCCGGCAGGCGATGAAATTCGTCGCGATGTCGCCGTCATCAAAGACGGTGTGGATGCAGGCGGCAGCTATGTGCTGGTACAGCGCTGGGAACACAACCTCAAACAGCTTAATCGCATGAGCGTGGGCGATCAGGAGATGATGATTGGCCGCACCAAAGAGGCGAACGAGGAGATTGATGGCGACGATCGTCCGGTCACTTCGCATCTGACCCGCGTCGATTTAAAAGAAGACGGCAAGGGTTTGAAAATTGTACGTCAGAGCCTGCCATATGGCACTGCCAGTGGAACGCATGGCCTCTATTTCTGTGCCTACTGCGCGCGCTTATATAACATTGAGCAGCAGTTGCTGAGTATGTTTGGCGACGCTGACGGTAAACGTGATGCGATGTTGCGCTTCACCAAACCGGTCACCGGCGGCTACTACTTCGCCCCTTCTGTAGAACGTTTGCTATCGTTGTAATTTCTTCACCCTCCCTCTGTTGCTCACCGGAATGCGGGTAGCGTGGGGGGAGGGCAATCTACCCCGCATTGCTTATTCCCTTTTCAACTTCCAAAGCACCAAACGGTATATAAAACCGTTACTGGTTTCACACGCGTTATAAATAAACTGATGCTTGTATCGTCATCATCTTATAAGGGTGCGCAATGGCCGTTAACTTAATGAAAAAAGGATATCTGACGCTGGCAGCGATGACCTTACTGGTCTCCCAGGCGCAGGCAACGGAGTTGTTAAACAGTTCCTATGATGTCTCTCGCGAGCTGTTTGCCGCCCTCAATACCCCGTTTGAACAGCAATGGGCGAAGGATAACGCGGGCGACACGCTGACGATTAAACAATCTCACGCGGGTTCCTCTAAGCAGGCGCTGGCGATTTTACAGGGCCTGAAAGCCGACGTCGTCACCTACAACCAGGTAACTGACGTGCAGATCCTGCATGATAAAGGCAACCTGATCCCGGCGGACTGGCAGAGCCGTTTGCCGAACAACAGCTCACCGTTTTACTCCACCATGGGTTTCCTGGTACGCAAGGGCAACCCGAAAAACATTCACGACTGGAGCGATCTGGTGCGTCCGGATGTGAAGCTGATTTTCCCGAACCCGAAAACCTCCGGTAACGCCCGTTATACCTATTTAGGCGCCTGGGGCGCGGCGGACAAGGCGGACGGCGGCGATAAAGCCAAAACTGAACAGTTCATGACCCAGTTTCTGAAAAACGTCGAAGTGTTTGATACCGGCGGTCGTGGCGCGACCACCACCTTTGCCGAACGTGGCCTGGGTGATGTGCTGATAAGCTTTGAATCGGAAGTAAACAACATTCGTAAGCAATATGAAGATCAGGGCTTTGAGGTGGTGATTCCGAAGACCAACATTCTGGCGGAATTCCCGGTGGCATGGGTCGACAAAAACGTCGAAGCGAATGGTACTGAGAAGGCCGCGAAAGCCTACCTTAACTATCTTTACAGCCCGCAGGCACAGACTATTATCACGGACTTCTACTACCGCGTGAATAACCCGCAGGTAATGGACAAACTGAAAGATAAATTCCCGCAGACTGAGCTATTCCGCGTGGAAGACAAATTTGGCAGTTGGCCTGATGTGATGAAAACACATTTCGCCAGCGGCGGTGAGTTAGACAAACTGTTGGCGGCGGGGCGTAAGTAATGTTTGCAGTCTCCTCCAGACGTGTGCTGCCCGGTTTTACCTTAAGTCTCGGGACCAGCCTGCTGTTCGTCTGTCTGATTTTGCTGTTGCCCTTAAGCGCGCTGGTGATGCAACTGGCGCAAATGAGCTGGTCGCAGTACTGGGAGGTCGTCACTAATCCGCAGGTGGTGGCCGCCTACAAAGTGACGCTCCTGTCGGCATTTGTGGCATCGCTTTTTAACGGCGTGTTTGGCCTGCTGATGGCATGGATCTTGACCCGTTACCGCTTTCCGGGACGCACGCTGCTGGATGCGCTGATGGACTTACCGTTCGCGTTGCCCACGGCCGTTGCGGGCCTGACGCTGGCTTCGCTGTTTTCAGTCAATGGCTTTTACGGCGAGTGGCTGGCGAAGTTCGATATCAAAGTGACCTATACCTGGCTCGGTATCGCGGTGGCGATGTCTTTCACCAGCATCCCTTTTGTGGTGCGTACCGTCCAGCCCGTTCTGGAAGAGCTGGGTCCGGAGTACGAAGAGGCGGCTGAAACGCTCGGCGCAACCCGTTGGCAGAGTTTTAGCAAGGTCGTGTTGCCGGAGCTTTCCCCTGCGCTGTTAGCGGGCGTGGCGCTCTCTTTTACCCGTAGCCTTGGTGAATTTGGCGCGGTGATTTTTATCGCCGGGAACATTGCGTGGAAAACCGAAGTGACCTCGCTGATGATTTTTGTGCGTCTGCAGGAGTTTGATTACCCGGCGGCCAGTGCGATTGCGTCTGTGATTCTGGCGGCCTCGCTGCTGTTGCTGTTTTCCATCAATACGCTGCAAAGTCGTTTTGGTCGACGTGTGGTAGGTCACTAATGGCGGAAGTTACTGAATTGAAACGCTATGACAGCCCCCGCATCAACTGGGGGAAATGGTTTTTGATTGGCACCGGGATGGTGGTCTCTGCCTTCATTCTCGTGGTGCCGATGGTCTACATTTTTGTGCATGCCTTTAGCAAAGGGCTGCTTCCGGTATTACAGAATCTCGCCGATCCAGACATGCTGCACGCCATCTGGCTCACGGTACTGGTTGCGTTAATTTCGGTTCCGGTGAACCTGGTGTTCGGTACATTACTGGCCTGGCTGGTGACGCGCTTTGATTTTCCTGGGCGCCAGTTGCTGCTTACGCTGCTTGATATTCCGTTCGCGGTTTCACCAGTGGTGGCAGGTCTTGTGTATCTGCTCTTTTATGGCTCCAATGGTCCGCTGGGTCCGTGGCTTGAAGCTCATAACCTGCAAATCATGTTTGCCTGGCCGGGCATGGTCCTGGTGACTATCTTCGTCACCTGTCCGTTTGTGGTGCGCGAACTGGTGCCTGTTATGTTGAGCCAGGGCAGCCAGGAAGATGAAGCCGCCGTCCTGTTAGGCGCATCAGGCTGGCAAATGTTTAAGCGTGTAACGTTGCCAAACATCCGCTGGGCGCTGCTCTATGGCGTGGTGCTGACCAATGCGCGCGCTATTGGTGAGTTTGGCGCGGTATCGGTGGTGTCAGGTTCGGTCCGCGGCGAGACGCTCACGCTGCCGCTGCAAATTGAATTACTTGAGCAGGATTACAATGCGGTGGGTTCATTTACCGCGGCCGCCCTGCTGACCTTGATGGCTATTTTGACGTTGTTTTTAAAGAGTGCGCTGCAATGGCGTTTGAACAATCAAGAAAAACGCGCGCAGCAGGAGGGAAATCATGAGCATTGAGATTGCCAATATTAAGAAGTCGTTTGGTCGCACCCAGGTGCTGAATGATATCTCACTGGATATCCCTTCGGGTCAAATGGTCGCGCTGCTGGGGCCGTCGGGTTCCGGGAAAACCACGCTGCTGCGCATTATTGCGGGTCTGGAGCACCAGACCAGCGGGCGTATTCGTTTTCACGGTACCGATGTCAGCCGCATTCACGCGCGCGAGCGCAAAGTGGGGTTTGTGTTCCAGCATTACGCACTCTTCCGCCATATGACCGTGTTCGACAATATCGCGTTCGGTCTGACCGTACTGCCGAAGCGCGAGCGCCCGGATTCCGCAACCATTAAAGCGAAAGTTACCCGTCTGCTGGAAATGGTCCAGTTGGCCCATCTGGCGGATCGTTTTCCGGCCCAGCTTTCCGGCGGGCAGAAACAGCGCGTTGCGTTAGCGCGTGCACTGGCGGTAGAGCCACAGATTCTGCTGCTTGATGAGCCTTTCGGCGCGCTGGATGCGCAGGTGCGTAAAGAACTGCGTCGCTGGCTGCGTCAGCTCCACGAAGAGCTGAAATTTACCAGCGTCTTTGTGACTCACGATCAGGAAGAGGCGATGGAAGTCGCGGATCGCGTGGTGGTGATGAGCCAGGGCAATATCGAACAGGCAGATGCGCCTAATCAGGTGTGGCGCGAGCCTGCTACCCGCTTCGTGCTGGAATTTATGGGTGAAGTTAACCGTCTGAAAGGCACTATCAGCGGCGGGCAGTTCCATGTGGGGGCGCACCGCTGGCCGCTGGGTTATACACCGTCGCAGCAGGGTGAGGTCGATCTGTTCCTGCGTCCGTGGGAAGTCGACATCAGCCGCCGCACTAGCCTTGATTCACCACTGCCGGTACAGGTCCTCGAAGCTACCCCTAAAGGTCATTACACCCAACTGGTGGTACAGCCGCTGGGCTGGCATAACGAGCCCTTGAGCGTGGTACTGACCGGGAATGACGCGCCAGAGCGCGGCGATCGCCTGTTTGTCGGTTTACAGAAGGCACGCCTCTACGCAGGTAATGAGCGGATTGAAAACCGCGAGGAGCTTGCTCTCGCAGAATCTGCCTGATAGGTTATTGCATCAGAAATTGTTGCCGGGTGGCGCTGCGCTTACCCGGCCTACACGGTAAATGCAAAGCAACCCTCGGGCTGTTTATAGTATTTGCACCCTCTCCCACAGGAAGAGGGTTGAGGTGAGTGCATCAGAACGCACTTGCCCGTAGGCCCGGTAAGCGAATGCGCGACCGGGCTTTTTTATTGGACAGGGTGAGTGAACAATACATTAGAGCAAACCATCGGCAACACGCCGCTGGTCAGATTGCAACGTCTTGGGCCCGATAATGGTAGTGAGATCTGGGTTAAGCTGGAAGGGAACAATCCGGCGGGTTCGGTCAAAGACAGAGCCGCGTTATCGATGATTGTGCAGGCGGAAAAGCGCGGCGAAATCAAACCGGGCGATGTCCTGATCGAAGCGACCAGTGGCAACACTGGTATTGCTCTGGCAATGATTGCTGCGCTGAAAGGCTACCGCATGAAATTGCTGATGCCGGACAACATGAGTCAGGAGCGTCGCGCCGCGATGCGCGCCTATGGCGCAGAACTGATTCTGGTCACCAAAGAGCAGGGTATGGAAGGCGCGCGTGACCTGGCGCTAGCCATGGCTCAGCGCGGCGAAGGCAAGCTGCTGGATCAATTTAATAATCCCGATAACCCCTACGCACACTACACGACCACCGGGCCAGAAATCTGGCAACAAACGGCGGGGCGAATTACCCATTTTGTCTCCAGCATGGGGACGACCGGGACTATCACTGGCGTATCACGTTTCCTTCGCGAGCAAGAAAAAGCGGTCTCCATTGTTGGCTTACAGCCGGAAGAGGGGAGTAGCATTCCGGGCATTCGTCGCTGGCCTGCGGAGTATATGCCGGGCATTTTCAATGCTTCGCTGGTGGATGAGGTGCTGGATATTCATCAGCGTGATGCGGAGAATACCATGCGCGCGTTGGCGGTACAGGAAGGTATTTTCTGTGGTGTGAGTTCGGGCGGCGCGGTTGCTGGCGCACTGCGCATTGCGAAAGCAAATCCGGGAGCGGTCATTGTTGCTATCATTTGTGATCGTGGCGATCGTTATCTCTCAACGGGCGTATTTGGCGAAGAAAGCTATTCACAGGGAGCAGGGATCTAAGTATGGAAATGATCTTATTCAGGGACAAAACCCGTGCGCAGCAGACCGATATCGTTGCTGTACAGTCGCAAGTTGTCTATGGCAGCGTAGGCAACAGTATCGCGGTACCGAACATCCGTCAGCATCGTCTGAGCGTGACGGCAGTGCCTACTGTGCTTTTCAGTAATACACCCCATTACGATACCTTTTATGGCGGCATCATTCCTGACGAGTGGTTCAGCGGCTATTTGCAGGCGCTGGAAGAGCGCGATATCTTGCGCGAACTGAAAGCGGTAACAACAGGCTATATGGGTAGCGCCAGCCAGATTGCGCTTCTGGCGCAGTGGTTAAAAACGCTAAAAGAGAAGCACCCAAATTTGCCGGTGCTCGTCGACCCTGTCATCGGCGATATCGACAGTGGTATGTACGTGAAGCCTGAAATTCCCGAAGCCTATTGCCAACATTTGTTGCCGCTGGCTCAGGGGATTACGCCCAATGTTTTCGAGCTCGAAATTCTGAGCGGTAAACGGTGCCGTGATATGCAAAGCGCGGTGGAGGCAGCGAAAGGACTGCTCTCTGATACCTTGCAATGGATTGCCATTACCAGCGCGCCAGTCCCTTCTGATGATAACTGCATCCATGTGGTTTTGGTGAGGAAGGAGAGCGTTGAAATAAGTTCTCACCCGCGTATTGCAGCGGATTTAAAAGGGACCGGGGATCTGTTCTGCTCTGAACTGGTCAGTAATATTGTCCAGGGGAAACCGTTGGCCGAGGCGGTAAATGGGGCGGGGGCGCGCGTGACTGACGTTATGCGTTATACGCTGGAGAAAGGCTACGATGAGCTGATTCTTCCGGCGTAACAAACAAAAATGGCACCGCAAGGGTGCCATTCTTATATGCATTAAGAATTACTTCTTAATACGAATAACCGGGGTTTCACCAACGGTAACGCTACCGGTCAGTTTAATCAGTTCTTTGATTTCGTCCATGTTGGAGATAACAACCGGAGTCAGGGTAGACTTGGCTTTTTCTTCCAGCAGCGGCAGATCGAATTCAATAACCGGGTCGCCGACTTTCACGCGCTGACCTTCTTCTGCGATACGTTTGAAACCTTCGCCTTTCAGTTCAACGGTGTCGATACCGAAGTGAACGAACAGTTCAATGCCGCTATCGGATTCGATAGAGAAGGCATGGTTGGTTTCAAAGATTTTGCCGATAGTACCGTCAACAGGCGCTACCATTTTGTTGCCAGTTGGTTTGATAGCGATGCCATCACCAACGATTTTCTCAGCGAATACAACATCCGGAACATCTTCAATGTTGACGATTTCGCCGGAAAGCGGAGCAACAATCTCAATGGTTCCAGTGTCTTTTTTATCATCAGAAACCAGAGATTTCAGTTTATCGAACAAACCCATGATCTTCTCCTAAGCAGTAATTTGGGCCGCATCTCGTGGATTAGCAGATTGTTTTTTCTTCAATGAACTTGTTAACCAGCGTCATTAACTCGTCCGTTGTCGGTTGGGCAAGAGCCTGCTCTGCTAAAACCTTCGCATCTTCGAAGTTAGTATTGCGAATAATCTTCTTAATGCGCGGGATAGAAATGGCACTCATACTGAATTCATCCAGACCCATCCCCAGCAACAGAAGTGTAGCACGTTCGTCGCCTGCAAGCTCACCACACATACCGGTCCACTTACCTTCTGCATGAGATGCATCAATAACTTGCTTGATGAGAGTCAGTACAGACGGCGACATCGGCTGGTAAAGATGTGAAATCATATCATTACCACGGTCAACTGCCAGAGTGTACTGCGTTAAATCATTGGTACCGATACTAAAGAAATCAACTTCTTTGGCTAAATGACGAGCAATAGTGGCGGCAGCAGGGGTTTCGACCATCACGCCAACTTCAATTGTCTCGTCAAAAGCTTTACCTTCGTCACGCAGTTCCTGTTTGTAGATTTCGATCTCTTTTTTGAGTGCACGCACTTCTTCAACAGAGATGATCATCGGGAACATGATGCGCAGTTTACCGAAAGCGGAAGCACGCAGAATCGCACGTACCTGGTCGCGCAGGATCTCTTTGCGATCCATGGCGATACGCACTGCACGCCAGCCCAGGAACGGGTTTTCTTCTTTCGGGAAATTCATGTATGGCAGCTCTTTGTCGCCGCCAATGTCCATGGTACGAACGATAACGGCCTGAGAACCACAGGCTTCGGCAACCGCTTTGTATGCTGCAAACTGTTCTTCTTCAGTCGGCAGGGACTCGCGGTCCATGAACAGGAATTCGGTACGATAGAGACCTACACCTTCCGCGCCGTTACGCTCAGCACCTGCGACGTCGCGCACGGTACCGATGTTGGCACAGACTTCGACCTGATGGCCGTCCAGCGTGATGGCTGGCAGGTCTTTCAATTTAGCCAGTTCGGCTTTCTCTTCGGCTACCTGAGCCTGCGTGCTACGCAGTGTCTCAATTTCTTGCTCAGTCGGGTTAACGTATACTTTGTTATTAACCGCATCGAGAATCAGATAGTCGTCATTTTTTACCTGAGAGGTGACGCTGCCGGTACCCACAATCGCAGGCAGTTCCAGAGAACGCGCCATGATGGAGGTGTGGGAAGTACGGCCACCCATGTCAGTAATGAAACCGAGGACCTTGTTCAGGTTCAACTGTGCGGTTTCTGACGGGGTCAGGTCAGCGGCAACCAGAATCACTTCGTCCTGAATGGCGCTCAGGTCGATGATAGGCATGCAAAGAATATTGCGCAGCAGACGCTTACCGATATCACGTACGTCAGCCGCACGTTCTTTCAGGTATTCATCGTCCAGCTCTTCAAGGGCAGTCGCCTGACCTTCGATAACTTCATGAGCCGCCGCGTCGGCAGTCATGTGCTTATCTTTAATCAGGGCTATGATTTCCTGCTCCAGCTCCTCATCTTCGAGCAACATAATGTGGCCTTCGAAGATGGCTTCTTTTTCTTCACCGAAAGTTTCGCCAGCTTTCGTTTTGATCGCTTCAAGCTGCGCTGATGCCTTGGCACGACCGCTCAGGAAACGCTCAACTTCCTGGTCAACCTTATCGGCAGAAATTTTTTTCCGGTCAATGACGATTTCGTCTTCTTTCAGCAGAAGTGCTTTGCCAAAAGCGATACCCGGGGATGCTAAAATGCCTGAAATCATAACCCTACCTTACTTGTGACTGATCTTTAAAAGAACCCGGAAAATTACTCGAGTTCTGCCATCAGTTTAACCAGATGTTCAACTGCTTTTTGTTCGTCTTCGCCTTCTGCGGTCAACGTCACGACAGTACCCTGAGTCAGGCCCAGAGTTTGCAGTTTGAACAGGCTTTTTGCGCTGGCGCTTTTGCCGTTGGAAGTCACAGTGATCTCAGAAGTGAAGCCTTTCGCTTCTTTAACAAACTGAGCAGCAGGGCGGGTGTGCAGACCGTTCGGAGCGGTAATGGTAACTTCTTGCTGGAACATTGTATTTCCCCAACTTATAGGTTTAGTGTTGTGGAACTAAAGTCTAGCCTGGCGGCTGGACTTTAGCCTGTATCGTTAGCGCCGGCGTTACGGTATACGACTCAGAAGCGTGGAAAACACGATCCGGTGCTGGCGCTTCTGGCCTTTGACGTTTCGCACGTCATTAAACATTATGCAGCGAAAGCGAGAATTGAACCAAATCATAAAATCGATTCAGCTTCGTGAAATCAGAAACCGATTAATTTCGCGCATCAAAATAAATGTGATGGTTAAATACCAGACCCGAGGAGTCTAATCAATGCCAGGAGGGGTGAAACTTTGATGTGCTCCACAAAAAAGCACCTTCTCAGGTGCTTTTTTGCGCTTTTTTAACAATCTGGCATCACTGTTGCAGTTCTTTTTCAGTAAACAGATCGGCAAACAACGCGGTGCTCAAATAACGCTCACCAGAGGATGGCAGGATAACCACAATATTCTTGTTAGTAAAGGTTTCGTCTTCCTGCAGTTTCAGTGCAGCGGCGACGGCAGCACCGGAAGATATGCCCGCAAGAATACCTTCTTCTTCCATCAGACGGCGTGCAGTACTGATCGCTTCTTCATTGGTAATTTTCACCACTTTGTCGATCAGTTTTAAATCAAGGTTGCCCGGAATGAAACCAGCGCCAATCCCCTGGATTTTGTGCGGACCAGGTTTCAGCTCTTCGCCCGCCAGCGCCTGGGAGATAACCGGGGAGTCGGATGGCTCAACCGCTACGGTGATCAGATCAGATTTGCCTTTTGTGCCTTTAATATAGCGAGACACGCCGGTCAGCGTACCGCCGGTGCCCACGCCAGAGATAAATACGTCCACCTGACCGTCGGTATCTTCCCAGATTTCCGGGCCCGTGGTTTTTTCATGAATTTCCGGGTTAGCCGGATTGCTGAACTGCTGCAGCAGCAGATATTTAGAGGGATCGCTGGCGACAATTTCTTCCGCTTTCTGAATCGCGCCTTTCATGCCTTTCGCGCCTTCGGTCAGCACCAGATTCGCGCCCAGCGCTTTGAGCAGCTTACGGCGTTCGATACTCATGGTTTCAGGCATTGTCAGGGTCAGTTTGTAACCGCGGGCTGCGGCAACGTATGCCAGTGCGATACCGGTATTACCACTGGTCGGTTCAACCAGTTCAATACCCGGTTTCAGCACGCCGCGTTTTTCGGCATCCCAAATCATATTGGCACCGATACGGCATTTAACGCTGAAGCTCGGGTTACGGGATTCTACCTTTGCCAGGATGCGTCCATTACCGATGCGGTTCAGTCGAACCAGCGGCGTGTGACCGATAGTCAGCGAGTTATCTTCAAAAATCTTACTCATGGCCTGTCCTTAACTGTATGAAATTTGGGAACCACCCCAGCATACCCACTTACTGTCCCTGGGGAAGTAAGGAATTCGCATATCTATATGCTGAGCCGAAATAATGGTAACCAGTATGGAATAAGAACCGGAATAATTCCTTTAGTGCCAGGCGGCGTTCTTTTCGCGATAACAGTCGACCCACATTGCTGTTGCACCGCAGACTGCAACTGGCATCACGACCAGATTCAATACCGGAATCAGGGTGAACAGGCTGGTAAGCGCGCCAAATTGCATGTTCGTTACCTTACGTGTCCGCAAGGCGACGCGCATCTCTTTGAACGGCACTTTGTGATTATCAAACGGGTAATCACAGTACTGGATGGCCAGCATCCAGGCGCTGAACAAAAACCACAGCACAGGCGCGACGGTTTGACCAATACCCGGAATGAAATAGAGCAGTAATAAGACGAGCGCGCGTGGCAGATACCAGGCAAGCTTCTGCCATTCGCGCTTCATAATACGCGGGATATCTTTAATGATGGCGGACACGCCGGCATCGGGCGGCGTCGCGCCGGTCAAGCGAGCCTCAAGCTGTTCAGCGAGCAGGCCATTGAACGGCGCGGCAATCCAGTTGGCGATAGTGGAGAAGAAATAGCTGAACACCAGCAGGATTGAAACAACCGCAATTGGCCAGAGCAAATAGCTGAGCCAGTGTAGCCAGCCAGGAACATGGCTCATAAGCGCGGGGATCCAGTTGTCGAGGCGGGTAAACAGCCATGCAAAAGCGCCCCCCATCAATATGATATTGACGAGAAGCGGCAAAATGACGAAACGGCGAATGCCCGGCAGCGTAATGAGCTTCCAGCCTTGAGAAAAATAGAAAACGCCGCTGCGTGATGAGGTTGGGGAAGATGAAACCATAGCCGGGCAATACTCCTTTTATTACAGCCAGAAAAGCAAAAACCTATATTATCTGTTCGCAGGTGAAAAAACCCGTTCGGAAATGTTCGAAAAAACAGCAAAAAGCACAATTTCGTTCATCTTTATGCTGTGAAAGGCATGTGTACACTTGCACTTGACGTAATCGGCAAATACTCTTAGTGAGTAAATGTTTGCCGTGTTGGCAAGGTGTTAGAACAACAGAGAATATAATGATGCAGGATTTGCGTCTGATATTAATCATTGTTGGCGCGATCGCCATAATCGCTTTACTGGTTCACGGTTTCTGGACCAGTCGTAAAGAACGTTCCTCAATGTTCCGCGATCGACCGTTAAAACGTATGAAGTCGCGACGTGACGACGATGACGCCTACGACGAGGATGTCGAAGAAGATGACGACAGCGTGGGCGAAGTCCGCGTTCATCGGGTAAACGCGCCGCCAAAAGCGGGAAGTGAACCTGAGGCTCCGCGTCAACAGCCACAGCATCAGTATCAACCTCCGTACGCGTCGGCGCAGCCTCGTGCAACTGCTGCCCCTGCCCGCCATGAAGAGCGCCAGGCGCAGCCGTCTGCTCAGCCGGCACAGCGTGCGCCGCAGGTGGAGCCGCAGCAGCCCGTTCAGGGGCCGCGTGAGCGCGAATTTGCTCAGCCTGTGGCACCTGCACAGCCACAGCAACCTGCGTTTACGGCGGCACAGCCGTCGCATCATGAACCTGTCGCGCAGCCTGAGCCTGAACCTGAGCATATTGAAGAAGCCCCGGTTGCGGAAAAACCGCAGCGTAAAGAGACGGTCATTATTATGAACGTCGCGGCGCATCAGGGTAGCGCGCTACAGGGTGAGCTATTGCTCAACAGTATTCAGCAGGTTGGTTTCAAGTTTGGCGATATGAGCATTTTCCATCGCCATCTCAGCCCGGACGGTAGCGGTCCTACGCTGTTTAGCCTGGCCAATATGGTTAACCCAGGAACATTTGATCCGGAGCGGATGAGCGAGCTCACCACGCCTGGTATCACCATGTTTATGCAGGTGCCATCTTACGGTGACGAGCTGCAAAACTTTAAACTGATGCTGCAAGCCGCGCAGTACATTGCTGATGAAGTTGGCGGCGTGGTGCTTGATGATCAGCGTCGTATGATGACACCGCAGAAGCTGCGTGAGTATCAGGACAGAATCCGTGAAGTCAGGGACGCAAACGCGTAACGGCCACGGTTGCTTCGTTATTTCCCCAGAACCCCCGCCCGTCGGGGGTTTTTTATCATTGATGGTGCGACATGGAATCAATCGAACAAAAGCTCACTGAACTACGAACCACTCTTCGCCATCACGAATATCTTTATCATGTCATGGATACGCCTGAGATCCCGGATGCGGAATATGACAGGTTGCTGCGTGAACTCCGCGAGCTTGAGGCGCAGCATCCTGATCTCATCACGCCGGATTCACCCACACAGCGTGTGGGTGCCGCGCCGCTGGCCTCATTTAGCCAGGTACGCCATGAAATCCCGATGCTGTCGCTTGATAACGTCTTCGATGAGCAGAGCTTTCTTGCCTTCAATAAACGCGTTCAGGATCGACTGAAAAGTACCGATGCGCTCATCTACTGCTGCGAGCTGAAACTTGATGGCCTGGCTGTCAGCATCCTCTATGAAAACGGCGTGCTGGTGCGTGCCGCAACCCGTGGCGATGGGACGACCGGTGAGGACATTACCACCAACGTACGCACGATCCGCGCTATTCCGTTGAAACTGCATGGCGAGAATATTCCGGCGCGTCTGGAAGTGCGTGGTGAAGTTTTCCTGCCCCAGGCCGGGTTTGAAAAAATTAACGAAGAAGCGCGTCGCACCGGAGGCAAAGTGTTTGCTAACCCACGTAATGCGGCGGCTGGCTCTCTGCGTCAGCTTGATCCACGTATTACGGCGAAGCGACCACTTACTTTCTTCTGTTATGGCGTGGGCGTGCTTGAAGGCGGTGAACTGCCCGATACCCACCTCGGACGCTTGCTGCGCTTTAAAGAGTGGGGTTTACCGGTCAGCGACAGAGTGACGCTGTGCGACTCGCCGGAGGCGGTGCTGGCTTTTTATCACAAGGTAGAAGAGGGCCGTCCGACGCTGGGCTTTGATATCGATGGCGTGGTTATTAAGGTCAATTCACTGGCGCTCCAGGAACAGCTTGGTTTCGTCGCTCGCGCGCCGCGTTGGGCGGTGGCTTTCAAATTTCCAGCCCAGGAGCAGATGACGTTTGTTCGTGACGTCGAATTTCAGGTGGGGCGTACGGGGGCAATTACCCCCGTTGCGCGGCTGGAGCCGGTACATGTCGCAGGCGTGCTGGTGAGTAATGCCACGTTGCACAATGCGGATGAAATTGCCCGTCTTGGTCTGCGCATTGGCGATAAAGTCGTGATTCGTCGTGCGGGCGATGTGATTCCCCAGGTGGTCAATGTGGTGGAGTCTGAGCGTCCTGATGGGACCCGGGAAATCGTATTTCCAGCCCACTGCCCGGTATGTGGTTCGGATGTAGAGCGCGTGGAAGGCGAAGCGGTTACTCGCTGTACCGGGGGGTTGATTTGCGGCGCACAGCGCAAAGAAGCACTGAAACATTTTGTCTCCCGCCGGGCAATGGATGTTGACGGGATGGGCGATAAGATTATCGACCAACTGGTGGAAAAAGAGTACGTCCATACGCCTGCCGATCTGTTCCGTCTGACGGCAGGTAAGCTGACAGGTCTGGATCGTATGGGACCGAAATCGGCACAAAACATAGTCAATGCATTAGAAAGTGCAAAAGAGACCACATTTGCCCGTTTCCTTTACGCGCTGGGTATTCGTGAAGTAGGAGAAGCCACAGCGGCGGGGCTTGCGGCGTACTTCGGTACGCTGGAGGCGCTGGAAGCGGCTTCCATTGAGGAACTGCAAAAAGTACCCGATGTAGGCAAAGTGGTCGCGGCGCATGTCTTTAACTTTTTTGCCGAAGAGAGCAACCGCGATGTGATCGGCCAATTGCTGGCAGAGGGTGTACGCTGGCCTGCGCCGGTCGTTATTAACGCCGAAGAGATAGACAGCCCCTTTGCCGGTAAAACCGTAGTGCTGACCGGTAGCCTGAGCCAGATGTCGCGCGATGATGCCAAAGCCCGCCTGGTTGAGCTTGGCGCGAAAGTGGCAGGCAGTGTGTCGAAAAAGACGGATCTGGTTATCGCCGGTGAGGCCGCGGGTTCCAAGTTGGCGAAAGCACAGGAGTTAGGCATTGCGGTGATTGATGAAACGGAAATGCTACGGCTGCTGGGTGCGTAAATGGAAAAAGAACAGCTTATTGAGATTGCGAACACTGAGATGCCATTCGGGAAGTATCAGGGGCGGAAGCTGATTGATTTACCTGAAGAGTACCTGCTGTGGTTTGCCCGTAAGGATTCGTTTCCTGCCGGGCATCTGGGCGAACTTATGCAACTGGCTTTGCTGATTAAAACGGAGGGGCTGGCCCATCTGGTGCAGCCCCTGAAACGCCGTTAAGCTTTCGCCGTTTCCTGTGCCTGCAGTTTTTCTGTCTGGCGTTTGTAGCGACGTGCCAGCACTGCACAGACCATCAGCTGGATTTGATGGAAAATCATCAGTGGCAGCACCATCATCCCTATCACTGATGTCGGGAACAGAATGTTGGCCATCGGGATACCGTTGGCCAGACTTTTCTTGGAGCCGCAGAATACGATAGTGATTTCATCCGCTTTATTAAACCCGAGTTTACGGGCTGCGAAGATATTAATTGCGATAACAATCGCCAACAGAACCATGCTGAACACCACGATAAACAGCAGTGAACCTACGCCTACCTTGTGCCAAATCCCATTAACAACGGCTTCGCTAAACGCGGAATAGACAACCAGCAGAATGGATGTTTGATCGGTTTTCGAAATCCACTTCTTATTACGCGCTACCCACGCGCCCGTCCACCGGCGTGACAGATGTCCCAGGACAAAGGGCAGCAACAGTTGCAGCATAATTTTGCCAACCTGTTCCAGGCTCCCGTCAGCGCCATGCAGATTCATTAGCAGGCCAACCAACAGTGGGGAGAGAAAGATGCCTAACAGGCTGGAGGCGGAAGCGGAACAGACGGCGGCCGCGACATTTCCTCCGGCAAGTGAGGTAAAGGCAATAGCCGATTGTACGGTCGCCGGCAGAATACACAGATAGAGGAAACCGGTGTAGAGCTCCTGGCTCACATTGACGGGTGACCACCAGACAAACAGTACCCCTAAAACGGGAAATAAAACGAAAGTGCTGCACATCACCCACAGATGCAGTCGCCAGTGGCTCCCCCCGGCAATAATCGCTTCACGAGACAATTTCGCGCCATGCATAAAGAACAGCAACGCAATGGCTGCGGTGGTCAGCCCTTCAAAGAAGGGAACAAAACCGCCACGGGCCGGGAAGAAGGTGGCCAGCAGAACGGTACACACCAGCGTCAATGTAAAAGGGTCAAGGACACGAAAAAGTTTCATAAACACTCCTGAAATTCGGTGCCAACAGTTTGCGTTTTTTGTTTTGAGAAATAAAATTAATTTATTGAATCCATATATGAATTTATTAGATGAATTATTCGTTGCGACAGCTTCGTGTCTTTGTCACGGTAGCACATGCCAGAAGTTTCAGCCGGGCAGGGGATATTATTGGGTTAAGCCAATCGGCAGTGAGCCACAGCGTAAAAGAACTGGAGCTGCAGACCGGAGTCCGATTACTCGATCGTACTACGCGTGAAGTGGTGCTGACAGAAGCCGGGCAGCAGCTCGCAGCCAGACTGGAAAGATTGCTTGAGGAACTGAATAACACGCTGCGTGACGCCGGACGTGTGGGGCAGCAGTTATCCGGTACAGTGCGTGTGGCGGCAAGCCAGACGATTTCGGCTCATTTGATTCCGCAATGTATTGCGCAGAGTAACCGTCTCTATCCGGAGATCGATTTTATGTTGCATGATCGGCCACAACAGTGGGTACTGGAGAGTATTCGCCATGGTGAAGTGGACTTTGGCATCGTTATCGATCCCGGTCCGGTGAGTGATTTGCAGTGCGAAGAGATCCTGGAAGAGCCGTTCTTTTTGCTCTGTCGTCACGATCACGCCTGGGCGACATCGCAAACCATACCCTGGTCAGCACTGCAAGACTCACGTCTTGTGGTTCAGGACTACGCTTCGGGCAGCCGCCCATTGATTGATGCCGCCCTGGCACAATTTGGCATCACAGCCGCTATCGTTCAGGAGATAGGGCATCCGGCCACATTATTTCCAATGGTAGAAGCGGGGATTGGGATTAGTATCATGCCCGCGCTGGCGTTACCGTTGCCGCAGGGGAGCCAACTGTGTGTGAAACGCTTAAAGCCAGAGATTAAACGTAAGATCATGCTGGTGCAGCGAAAAAATCGTTCGCTTTCGGGAGCCGCGCAGGCGATATGGGATGTGGTGCGTGAACAGGCCCGGTGTTTGAACCAGGCCCGGGAAGACGACCCGCTATTCCATCAGATGTAAATATCGATCTGGTTGTTGTCAGAAGGGGTGTTAACACCTTCTGGTTTAACAGCGGACTGGCTCTGTTTTTCGTCATTTTTTTTCTGCGCTTCCTCTGCCTGTTTATATTCCAGTTGGGCCAGTTGCGCTTGTAGCTGTTTGATCTCAGCCTGTAGCAGCTCCCGCTGTTTCTGGCTGTCAGCATCGGCACTGCCTGATGTCGCGAGATCTTTCAGTTGCTGACTCAATTTAGAGATTTGCTGCATAATGTTACTGATCTGCGAAGCAATATCGCTGTTTGAGGAAGACGAGCCGCCGGTGCTACTGGTGCTGCTTTTGCCACCACTGATGCTGCCGGAAATCACAGTTGATGTGGTTGCCTGAATTGTTGTCATTTTTCTCTCCTCTCTAGCCCAAAACACCATTACGGTGGAAAAGTACCGCTGGCACGTGCGGATCCGTACCGCGCTCAGGGTATTATATCTCTATATTAAGCATAAATTATGGCAAAGCGTTATCAGACCTGCCTGCAGATAACTTAATAGTTTTATTGTTTTTACTGTATGGGATAAGTTGGTTTTTTCGACTGGCTTTTTGGTGTTTTTAAAGGGTTTATTATCTTGCCAGGTAGGGCGAGTTTAATGGTTTTTATTCTTTCCTGTTCCTGGGCAGAAGAGTAAGTAACAAAGTGCGTGTCGGAAGAAGAACGGTATATTGCAGATAGCAAAAAAGCGCCGCCAGCGCCATTTTTACATTGGTGGGTCGTGCAGGATGACTCGGCTTTGCCTCGCCCTTCGGGTCGTCGCCGCAAGCGGCTCCGTTGTCTCACTACGTGAGACTCGAACCTGCTGCAGGTGTACTCGTCTCATCCTGAGACTCACCCTTCGGGTCAACGCTATCGCGTTGTTCAAAATTGTTCCCGACAATTTTGTCGAATCTTGTATATTGCAGATAGCAAAAAAGCGCCTTTAGGGCGCTTTTTTACATTGGTGGGTCGTGCAGGATTCGAACCTGCGACCAATTGATTAAAAGTCAACTGCTCTACCAACTGAGCTAACGACCCGAAGTGGTGGGTGATGACGGGATCGAACCGCCGACCCCCTCCTTGTAAGGGAGGTGCTCTCCCAGCTGAGCTAATCACCCACTTCGGTACTTCATATTGTTGTAAGAAATCTAGCTGGCGAGAAAGTGGTGGGTGATGACGGGATCGAACCGCCGACCCCCTCCTTGTAAGGGAGGTGCTCTCCCAGCTGAGCTAATCACCCACTTCTCAATTTCTTACATTACACGGCGGAGACTACCTAAGTAGTGGTGGGTGATGACGGGATCGAACCGCCGACCCCCTCCTTGTAAGGGAGGTGCTCTCCCAGCTGAGCTAATCACCCCCGCTGTGTGGAGTCGCATTATAGGGAGAGTTGAAAATGAGTCAACGCATTTTCAAAAGAAATTGTTCGTTCGTCGTAAAATTAAACAAACCGCTGTTGAATCGAGCGTGGGCGCATGATTTATATACAAAATACATATAGAAGCTCGTGATTGCGGCAACAACATTGAGGAATCACCCCACAGTGATAGAATATTGCGACCTCAATTTTCCAGGATTTGCCGGTTGTCGGCATATTTATCAAACGTAAGGCCTTTTCATGAAAATCAAAACTCGCTTCGCGCCAAGCCCGACTGGCTATCTGCACGTCGGCGGTGCGCGTACTGCTCTTTACTCCTGGCTTTTTGCACGTAATCACGATGGTGAGTTCGTGCTGCGTATTGAAGACACCGATCTTGAGCGCTCAACGCCAGAAGCTATTGAAGCCATTATGGATGGCATGAACTGGCTGAATCTGGAATGGGACGAAGGTCCGTATTTCCAGACCAAACGTTTTGATCGCTACAACGCGGTTATTGATGAGATGCTGGAAGCGGGCACTGCTTATAAATGCTATTGCTCCAAAGAGCGTCTTGAAGCGTTGCGTGAAGAGCAGATGGCGAAAGGTGAAAAACCGCGTTATGACGGTCGCTGCCGCCACGGTCACGAACATCATGCGGCTGATGAGCCATGTGTTGTTCGTTTTGCTAACCCGCAGGACGGTTCCGTTATATTTGACGACCAGATCCGCGGGCCGATCGAATTCAGCAACCAGGAGCTCGACGATCTGATTATTCGTCGTACAGATGGATCTCCGACCTATAACTTCTGCGTGGTTGTCGACGACTGGGATATGCAGATCACACATGTGATCCGTGGTGAAGATCATATCAACAACACACCGCGTCAGATCAACATCCTGAAAGCACTGAATGCACCGGTGCCGGTTTATGCGCATGTATCCATGATTAACGGTGATGACGGTAAAAAGCTCTCCAAACGTCATGGCGCGGTCAGCGTGATGCAGTATCGTGACGACGGCTACCTGCCGGAAGCCTTGCTGAACTACCTTGTCCGCCTGGGCTGGTCGAGCGGCGATCAGGAGATTTTCTCCCGTGAAGAGATGATCAAGCTGTTCTCACTTGGCGCGGTGAGCAAATCTGCGAGTGCGTTTAATACCGATAAACTGCTGTGGCTGAACCACCACTATATCAACACCCTGGCGCCTGAGTATGTGGCGACTCATCTGCAGTGGCACATTGAGCAGGAAAATATCGACACCCGCAACGGTCCGCAACTGGCGGATCTGGTGAAACTGTTGGGTGAGCGTTGCAAAACTCTGAAAGAAATTGCGGCAAGCTGCCGTTACTTCTATGAAGATTTCGCTGAATTTGATGCTGATGCCGCGAAAAAACACCTGCGTCCGGTCGCACGTCAACCGCTGGAAGTGGTGCGCGATAAACTCGCCGCGCTGGCTGACTGGACTGCGGAAAACGTGCACCACGCGATCCAGGCAACGGCTGATGAGCTGGAAGTAGGGATGGGGAAAGTCGGTATGCCTCTGCGCGTCGCCGTAACGGGGGCAGGGCAATCTCCTGCACTGGACGTTACTGTGCATGCGATTGGTAAATCCCGTAGCATTGAGCGTATCAACAAAGCGCTGGATTTTATTGCTGAGCGCGAAATCCAGCAGTAAGACGGCACATAAAACGAAAACGGCAGGTTTTACCTGCCGTTTTTTTTACTCCGCATCTATTGCCGTAATGCCAAGTCTTTGTAGAAAACCCTGAATTCCTTCGCGCGCGAGCAACACCACCAGCCGTTCTTGCTCAAGCGGCGTCATGTTTTGCAGCATGCCATTAATTTTCAAAAGCGCCGAGGTCTGTTTATCAGCCTCATAGTGTGGAAAAGGCTCAGCCAGCGATGCCGGGGAGTGGCGTTGGCGCATGGTGGGTGTTTTCATAATGAAATGACGAACATTCTTATCGATATGGATAAGACGCGCACGACCGCCTTTTACTCCGGGCAAATTCTCGGTGGACCATTTTTGCTCGCGGATCCAACGATTCACCGTCTGTTTTGCCACGCCGAGAAAATCCGCCAATTCCTCAGTCGTCATTTTATCAGGTAGTTTCATCTTATTTCTGTTCACGAATACCCAGACGAGACAGTAAACCGGTAATGCCGTCGCGAAGTAACAATGAGGAAAGCTGTTTCTGTTCGGGCATTGTCATCTCTTTGGCCAGCGTCAGAAGCAGTGTTTCCAGAGTAGGGTCTTTAGCAGTAAGAGAAGAGAACGTTATTTCATGAGCTGAGCGTTGGGCATTGCGGATAAATTCACGGACCTGCTCATTAACATGCACCAGCCGGGCTTTGCCACCCTGTACGCCTGGTTTAGGGGAAGTGACCCAGCCTTCTTTACGCACCCATTTGTTGATGGTCTGGCGGCTGTAACCGGTAAGTTTCGCGAGCTCTTCCGGGGTCATTCGTTCCTTGAGCATGTTATTTCCAGAGTGGTTGTAGGGATAATTAGTGAATAATGTTATAGCATCATTTTATGCGAAAATGTGACATGTTTAACTACTGGCTGCGAGATGTTTCGCAATGTCTTTCATTTGCATGCTTTTTCAGCGATTGATTGCGACCAGATAATTTTGCCGTTGACACCTGGCGAGGGAATTCATATTATGCCGCCCGTCAACACGACACGCTTTACGCGATGGGGCTATAGCTCAGCTGGGAGAGCGCTTGCATGGCATGCAAGAGGTCAGCGGTTCGATCCCGCTTAGCTCCACCAAATCCTCCACCCAGGTGGTTTGGTGCGTAAAGAACATTGTGGGGCTATAGCTCAGCTGGGAGAGCGCTTGCATGGCATGCAAGAGGTCAGCGGTTCGATCCCGCTTAGCTCCACCAAAATTTGAACCCTCGCTACGGCGGGGGTTTTTTATTTCCCTGTTTTGTCTCCTCATGTAAATCCTTTTCAGGTTTCAGTAAGAAATTATGGGTTTATTAATGCTATCGGCATAGTACGGTATGCGTTGGCTTTATATGTTGATTCGCGATGCGAATAAACATATTATCCGTGCCTGACAAAAAATGAACAGGTGAGATCAATTTATTAACGATAATGAAATCTAAATTATACATACATAACCAAAAATTTATTATTGCGCTGATTATGTGTCTTATTGCGGTGCCAGTATCCCGTTATATCTCACCACGAGCAATTATAGATTCCAGTAACGTCTATCTCGCCTGGCTTCCGTTGAGCGTTATGTTTGCAATGCTGTTTATATTTGGTCGCCACGCCATCCTGCCAATTATTATCAGTTTTGCTATCGCTAACGAATGGCTATTACCTCTGCCATTTAATCAGGCTGCTATATTGCTGTTCTGCCAGACTTTCCCGGTTTTTGCCGTATGTGCCATTGTCCGCTGGAAAATAGGTATACGCTGGCGTCACGGCCTCCCTAATAAAAATATGGCGCTGCGGATCTTCTGGATGGGGTTTGTCGCTCCGGCAGGGATTAAATTCTCCATGTATATGGCGGGTCAGTATTTCGTCTTTCCGGACCATCTGTCGGGTTACTTTGGTTCTGCGTCAGAAGTCTATTCTATTGTTGATATTCAAAGCCTTATCTGCGCGTCGCTGATTTTCACGATGATGTTTTATTATCCATTAAGGATGATTATCAGCCCGCGCTATGCACGCCTGTTTTGGCGTAAAAGCTTTAAACCCTGTTTTACGAAAAAGAAACGATTATTCCTTTCGTTATGGATGGCCTCGCTGATAGCTATCCTCACTGTTTTGTGTTCGCCTTATCATTCCGATTTTGTTGCGGGGTATCTTGTTCCACTTATTTTTATTCTCTTTACGCTAGTTATCAGTAAATTAAGTTATCCGTTAATTATGCTGAGTTGGGCGGTATCTGCTTTTGTGCTGGCTGCCTATAACCGCAATTTTCTGCATGGGGTTAACACGGAATACTCGCTGGCATTTGTTATGTCGGTGCTGATCTGTTTTACCATATGTTTAATTTATATGACCCGTATATATCATCGTAGTGTATGGATCAGAAAACGCTGGCGGGAGCAGGCATTAACCGACCCGTTGACAGGTTTACCTAATTTACGTGCGCTGGAATTGCATCTGGAGAAAAATAAGAATCAGATTGTCTGCTGTTTTCATATGAAAAATCTGGAGTTTTTAAGCCGGCATTACGGAATGATGATGCGTGTCTATTTTAAGCGTAGCGTCACTCATGCATTGCGCCCATTGTTACAGCCAGGGGAATTATTGTTCCAGTTGCCTGGCTGTGAATTACTGTTGGTACTGGATGGTCCACAGGCTGCCGATCGCTTGCAGCACATGCTTGATTTCCTCAATAGCCAGCGCTTTCACTGGCAAAATACCAGCCTTGATGTCGAGTTTGGCGCCTCATGGGGAGACGTGAACGGTGCGGGAGAAGCGCTACACCATACGTTAGGGCAGTTGAGCTGGCTCTCTGAACAGGCTTGTACCACCCCTCAACCGCTGGCGTTGACCAACAGCCTGGCCATAGTGACTGACCAGACGACTGAGCGCGTAATGCTGCTTAATAAGGTTAAACGTGCGCTGGATGAACGCACACTGCAACTGTATGCTCAGCCCATCCTTGACGCGCAGGGGCAGGGTTATCATGAAATCCTCACGCGTCTTGTCAGCGATGGCGAGGTGATGAACCCGGCGCACTTCATTCCTGTGATTGCGCAGTTTAATCTCAGCACCCGCTTCGACATGCAGGTCATTGAAACCTTGCTGCAATGGATGCAGGCAAATCCGCAACCCGGCGATAAACCACGTCAGCGCTTCTCAGTAAACCTGATGCCACTGACGCTGATGCAAAAAGATTTTGCCGCAAAATTACTGAAGCTCTTCGCGGCTTACGCGATCTCTTGTCGTGAAGTCATTATCGAAATTACCGAAGAGCAGGCCTTTTCGCATTCTGAATTCAGCGTGAAGAACATTCAGCAATTGCGTCAGGCCGGTTTTAAAATTGCCATTGACGACTTTGGTACAGGGTTTGCCAATTTCGAACGGTTAAAGCGTCTGGAGGCAGATATCATCAAGATTGATGGCTGCTTTGTGCGGGATATTGCTCACGATCCGCAGGATGTGATGATTGTGAAATCCATTTGCGAGCTGGGAAAAGCGAAGTCACTGACGGTGGTGGCGGAATATGTCGAGACAGAGGAACAACGCGCGTTGCTGTTGAATGCCGGGGTGAATTATCTGCAGGGATACTTACTGGGGAAACCGCAGCCATTAGTCGCGGCTGGGAAGGCGTAAACCGGGGTTGCCCCCGGTTTATCTGAATTACAGTACCAGTGCCGCGATAGAGGCGGACAGGACGCTCACCAGCGTTGAACCGTAAACCAGTTTCAGACCGAAGCGGGAAACCACGTTGCCTTGCTCTTCGTTCAGGCCTTTGATCGCACCAGCGATAATACCGATAGAAGAGAAGTTAGCGAAGGAAACCAGGAAGACAGACAGGATGCCTTCCGCACGCGGAGACAGGCTGGATGCGATTTTCTGCAGATCCATCATGGCCACGAATTCATTGGAAACCAGTTTGGTTGCCATGATACTGCCCACCTGCAGCGCTTCTGAGGACGGTACACCCATTACCCAGGCAATCGGGTAGAAGATGTAGCCCAGAATCCCCTGGAAGGAGATGCCGAGAATGGCAGCGAACAGGGCGTTCAGACCAGAAATCAGAGCGATAAAACCGATCAGCATCGCCGCAACGATAATCGCGACTTTAAAGCCCGCCAGAATATACTCGCCCAGCATTTCGAAGAAGCTCTGTCCTTCATGCAGGTTAGACATCTGCAGGTTTTCTTCGCTCTCATCGACGCGGTACGGGTTGATCAGGGACAGCACGATAAAGGTACTGAACATGTTCAGTACCAGCGCCGCGACCACATATTTCGGCTGCAGCATGGTCATGTACGCGCCAACAATTGACATCGAAACGGTAGACATCGCGGTAGCCGCCATGGTGTACATGCGGTTGCGGGACATTTTTCCAAGGATATCTTTGTAAGCGATGAAGTTTTCAGACTGACCCAGAATTAAGGAGCTGACTGCGTTAAACGATTCCAGTTTACCCATGCCGTTGATTTTGGACAGGACGGTACCGATAGCGCGAATAATAATTGGCAGTACGCGGATATGTTGCAGGATACCGATCAGCGCAGAAATGAAGACAATCGGGCAGAGCACTTTCAGGAAGAAGAATGCCAGACCTTGATCGTTCATTTTGCCGAAGACGAAGTTTGTCCCTTCGTTGGCAAATCCGAGCAGTTTTTCAAACATCTCGGAGAAGCCTTTCACAAAACCCAGACCCACGTCAGAGTTCAGGAAGAACCAGGCAAGCAAGACTTCGAGCACGAGCAGTTGGACAACAAAGCGAATGCGGATTTTTTTGCGGTCACTGCTTACAAGTAATGCAAGCAGCGCCACAACGGCAAGCGCCAGAACAAAGTGCAGAACGCGGGACATATTTGCTCCAAATATGAGACGGGTAGAAATTTCGTGCACATTCTATGTAACAAGCGGAAAGAAAACGAGATCAAACACACAGTATATTAATGACCTGTGACCAGACTCAAAAATAGTGATCCACCATACATTTCTGTTATGTTAAGTAAAAGAATGAAAAGTTGCACTGTAATGCTAAACTCTTAACAAGACGGTGTGATTTGCATCTCATCGTTCCCGTCTTAAAAACATCCGGCCCGTCATCGTTTCTGACTATCGAAGAAATCAATCGAACCTACTCTAAATGAACTTGATAATCATTCTCATTTTGGTAGCATGAAACATAGCAAAGGCTATATTTAGGGGCAAGAAATGAACAACAGTCGCGTTGAGAGTAGCAGTGGACGTGCAGCGCGCAAGTTAAAGCTCGCGTTAATGGGACCTGCGTTCATTGCGGCGATCGGGTATATCGATCCGGGTAACTTCGCCACTAATATTCAGGCCGGGGCCAGCTTCGGTTACCAACTGCTGTGGGTGGTTGTCTGGGCAAACCTGATGGCCATGCTGATTCAACTGCTGTCAGCAAAGTTAGGGATTGCCACGGGTAGAAACCTCGCAGAACAAATTCGCGACCATTACCCGCGTCCGCTGGTCTGGTTCTACTGGGTACAGGCGGAAATTATCGCCATGGCTACCGACCTTGCCGAGTTTATCGGCGCCGCCATCGGTTTTAAGCTGATCCTCGGCGTGTCGCTGTTACAAGGTGCGGTACTGACCGGTATTGCCACTTTTTTAATTCTGATGCTGCAACGCCGCGGACAGAAACCGCTGGAAAAAGTGATTGGCGGGCTGCTGCTGTTTGTTGCGGCGGCTTATATCGTTGAGCTGGTTTTCTCACGTCCTGAACTGGCTCCGCTCAGTAAAGGCATCTTGATCCCAAGCCTGCCGGGTACCGAAGCCGTATTTCTTGCCGCCGGCGTGTTAGGGGCAACAATCATGCCGCACGTGATTTACCTGCACTCCTCATTGACCCAGTATCTGCATGAGGGAACGCGCCGCGAGCGGTATTCCGCGACCAAGTGGGATGTGGGGATCGCGATGACTATCGCCGGTTTCGTCAATCTGGCGATGATGGCGACTGCCGCTGCCGCATTTCACTTCAATGGTCATACCGGCATTGCCGATTTGGACGAAGCCTATTTAACGCTTGAACCGCTGCTCAGTCATGCGGCGGCTACCGTGTTTGGCCTGAGTCTGGTGGCAGCCGGACTTTCCTCTACCGTGGTAGGGACGCTGGCCGGGCAGGTGGTGATGCAGGGGTTTGTGCGTTTCCATATTCCATTATGGGTACGCCGGACCATCACTATGATGCCATCGTTTGTCGTTATCCTGATGGGGCTTGATCCCACACGCATTCTTGTGATGAGTCAGGTACTGCTTAGTTTCGGCATCGCCCTGGCGCTGGTGCCATTGCTGATCTTTACCAGTGACCGCGCGTTAATGGGGGAGCTGGTGAATACGCCGACGGTCAAACGCGTTGGCTGGCTGATTGTGATCCTGGTGGTGGCGCTAAATGGCTGGCTGCTGGTGGGAACCGCTTTAGGGATATAACGCTAAACACTGCCAAAGAAAAAGGAGCGCATGCGCTCCTTTTTGCTTATAGCCTGTTTGTTAACGCCAGTGACCATGGCCGTGACCACGTCCCGGGCCGCGACGATCATCGCGATCATTCCAGCCTTCACGGTAACCACGTTCGTAAGCATCACGTTTATCCCAGCCACGGTGGTAGCCACGGTCATGCATACGCCAGCGATGGTCACGCCATTCGTAATTACGATGCCAGTAGTCGCGGTCACGCCAGCGTCCGCCGTCCCAATAATTGCCGTAATTGTCGCGATCGCCAATTTGCAATTTTACAGAAGGCAGCAGTGTTATTTCGCCAGCGTTAGCGACCAGCGGGGCACATGCCATTAATACTGCTGCGAGAATCAGTGACCTGAACATAATTTTCTCCTTCACGATCGGGTCTGTTGCAGCAATATTATGTAACGTTTATGCCCGCATCTTCGGCGGAACTCCTAAATCCGTAATGACAGCATTTTTTGCTAAAAGTGCTGCTATTTTGCGCTGTTCAGGATCGCGTCAATGTCGGCGCATTCCGCTTCGCTGAACTGGCGATTAGCCAGCATGCCGACGGCGTCATCGAGCTGGCTGGTTTTACTGGCACCAATTAGCACGGAGGTCACTTTCTCCCCGCGCAGAACCCATGCCAGCGCCATTTGCGATAATTTTTGCCCACGGGCAATCGCCAGATCATTCAGCTTGCGGACCTTTGCCAGCTTTTCATCTGTAATCTGATCGGGATTGAGGAAACGGCTGCCGCTGGCGGCACGTGAATCTGCCGGAATACCATTCAGATACCGGTCGGTAAGCTGTCCGCCTGCCAGCGGCGAAAACGCAATGCTGCCGACCCCTTCTTGTTGCAGCACAGTCAACAGTTCGTCTTCCACCCAACGCTCGAACATCGAATATTTGGGCTGATGGATAAGGCAGGGCGTGCCCAGATCATTGAGTATCTCAATGGCCTGGCGCGCCAAATCGGCCGGGTAATTCGACAGACCGACATACAGCGCCTTGCCCTGGCGGACAATGTGGTCCAGCGCCCGCATGGTCTCTTTCAGCGGCGTTTCTGGGTCCGGACGGTGGTGATAGAAGATATCGACATAATCGAGCCCCATCCGGCGCAGGCTTTGATCGAGGCTGGCAATCAGATATTTGCGTGAACCCCAGTCGCCATAGGGGCCATCCCACATGGTATAGCCTGCTTTGGTCGAGATGATCATTTCATCCCGGTAAGGCAAGAAATCTTCCTGTAGCAGACGACCAAAATTGCGCTCAGCAGAACCGGGAGGCGGCCCGTAATTATTGGCGATATCGAAATGGGTTATTCCCAAATCGAAAGCATGTCTGAGTAGCTGACGGCTATTTTCAATGAGTGTGGCATCGCCAAAGTTATGCCACAGTCCAAGTGAGATTGCCGGAAGCTTAAGACCACTGTCACCGCAGCGGCGAAATTCCATTTTCTGATAGCGATCCCCGGAGGCCAGATAAACCATACATATGCCCTTAATGTCAGTGTATACGTTTACACACGTGGTCTTCGAGCTTACACCAGCTTGCCGGTTCTCGCTGATTTCCTCTGCTAAATTCTGCCGTTACGCACTATTTTTTGCGTGGTGCGATCATTACCGGCTTTCCTGCCAGCAACAGCCAGGCGGGTAACATCACAATGCATAACAGGGGCAGCAGACTGGTATCCGGCACCACGGCGGCAGCCATGAACAGGCTCAGCCAGGCGTCGCGGGTGACGACCAGCACCATGCCGAGAATGGCACACGAAATAGTGATTGCTGCCGGGACGGCATTGACGTGTTCATGCAGCATCAGGCCGAGAGCGACGCCAACAAACACCGCCGGGAAGATGCGCCCGCCGCGAAAACCACAGGCCGCCGCAACCACCAGCGCCGCCAGTTTTATCACTGCGAATAGCAGATAATCCGTTACGGTAAAGGTCTGCGCGAACGCCATTTGCTGCATCTCATCCAGCCCTTTAAACAGGGTTATATTGCCGCCAATAACGCCGAGCACGCCCAGAATAAAGCCGCCGATCCCGAGCATCAGTACCGGGCTTTTCAGGCGATGCATCAACTGATGCAAACGTGGCAGGCACCAGACTGCTACCATCCCCAGCGCAATCGCGATGGCGCAGACGACCGCACCGCTGATGATATCGACCAGATGCATCTGCGGATAATGCGCAACAGGCAGAGCGAAGTGGGGATGGAAAAACAGCCCGGTGGTCAGGGCGCCTGCGGCGGCGGCCATCAGCGGGGCGAACAGGCGGTCCCATAGCGGCAGGTCGGTATTTGAATTCAGTGTCTGGGAGAAAATCAGCGCGGCTGCCACGGGGGTGCCAAACAGTGCGCCAATGGTTCCGGCAGAGGCGAGAATAGTCCAGTCGAGAGGGGCAACGCGCGGGAACAATTTTCCACCCAGTGCCACAGCCAGGGCAATATTGAGCACCATAATAGGATGCTCCGGCCCAAGGCTCACGCCACCGGCCAGGCCAAGTACCAGGGCAACCAGCAGGCCGGGCAGGGCAGAGACATGCACCGGCGCGCCAATCAGCGGCTCGGTTGCCGGATCCGGGCCGCCGTGTCCGGCGCTATAACGAATCACCAGACCGACCGCCAGCCCGGTCAGGGTCAGGATCATAATCACCCAGAAAGGGGAGTCAGGGGTAAAACCCAGACGATAAGGCAGCCCATTCCAGAGTATCAATTGCAGAACGGCGGCCATTTTCATGACCAGCAATAACACCAGACTGGATGCGACACCGATAATCAGCGCGGGAAGCGCCAGCAGCAGCATCGTTCTGGCTCGCGGATGGAGCATGTTCATTTCCTTTTAACTGAGCACAGGGTCACAGCACGCTTGTGGAAAATATCCGGCGAGTGCAAACATTGCTGAAACCATTACGTTAATTTGTGACGAAGATCGATAATCCCGGGGCACTCATGCTATGTTCGTTGTCGTTATAGCGCCTTGAATTTACAGTGTGCCAAAGATTTATTCTGACTTTAGCGGAGCCGTAAAAGAATGACAAAATATGCTTTAGTAGGGGACGTGGGCGGCACGAACGCACGATTAGCGCTCTGCGATCTCAGTAGCGGAGCCATCTCCCAGGCCAAAACCTATTCCGGCCTTGATTATCCCAGCCTTGAAGCGGTGGTACGCGTGTACCTCGATGAGCATAAGGCAGAGGTAAAAGATGGCTGTATCGCCATCGCTTGCCCTATTACCGGTGACTGGGTGGCGATGACCAACCACACCTGGGCTTTCTCTATCGCAGAGATGAAAAAAAACCTTGGCTTCGCACATCTGGAAATCATTAACGATTTCACCGCTGTCTCTATGGCGGTGCCGATGCTGAAAAAAGAGCACCTGACTCAGTTCGGCGGTGGTGAGCCGGTTGAGGGCAAGCCAATCGCGGTCTATGGCGCGGGCACGGGCCTTGGCGTATCACATCTGGTACATGTCGATAAGCGCTGGGTCAGCCTGCCGGGTGAAGGCGGGCACGTGGATTTTGCGCCGAACAGCGAAGAAGAGGGCATTATTCTGGAGGAGCTGCGCGCGGAGATCGGCCATGTGTCTGCCGAGCGTGTTCTGTCTGGTCCGGGGCTGGTCAATTTGTACCGCGCAATCGTGAAATCGGACGGACGGCTGCCGGAAAACCTGCAACCGAAAGATGTCACCGAACGTGCCCTGGCGGATAGCTGTATCGATTGTCGCCGCGCGCTGTCGCTGTTTTGCGTCATTATGGGACGTTTCGGCGGCAACCTGGCGCTGAATCTCGGTACGTTTGGTGGTGTCTATATCGCGGGCGGTATCGTGCCGCGCTTCCTGGATTTCTTTACCGCCTCCGGTTTCCGCGGTGGTTTTGAAGACAAAGGTCGCTTCAAATCCTACGTACAGGACATCCCGGTCTTCCTGATCACGCACGATAATCCAGGCCTGCTCGGCGCCGGCGCGCACCTGCGCCAGTCGCTGGGGTATTATCTCTAAAGATGCATTAACTGCCTGAATTCTTTTACCTTACTGCGGCTGACGGGCACCTGGAAATCCAGGTCTCTCAGCCGCACGATATAGGTATTATTGAACCAGGGCTCAATTTCGCGAATTTTATCCAGATTGACGCAGTAGGAGCGATGGCAGCGGAAAAAGTGGGCCGCCGGGAGCTTGCTGCAAAACTCCGTAATATTCATTGGCATGACATAGGATTCACGTTTGGTGTAGACAAACGTCATCTTTTCATGCGCTTCTGCGTAATAGATATCGTGAATACTGGTGACGATGATGCGCTCATCTTTCACCAGGTTGATAGTCGCATTCTCGCGTGGGGCTGGGCTGGCACTGGTGCCGGTTTGTTGCTGCCAGGCTGTTTCCAGCTTTTGCAACATGCTAATAATGCGCGATTCCTGATACGGTTTGAGAATATAGTCAAACGCTTCCAGCTCGAATGCTTCTACCGCATGCTCTTTCCAGGCGGTAATGAACACGATAAAGGGTTTATGGGCGAACTGACTGATATTCTGCGCCAGCAGGACTCCGTCCAGGGACGGGATGTTGATATCAAGGAAAATGGCGTCCACTTTGTTGTGCTGTAAATATTTCAGCACGTCGAGACCGTCCTCAAATGTACCCACAATGTCCATCTGGCTGTGCGTTTTGATAAGCCAGCTCAACTCCTGTTGCGCCAGAAATTCATCTTCAACAATGATGACCTTCATTCACTTCTCCCGTTAAGGCAACAGCGTGGCCGGCGTGGTCACAGGTGTGGTGTGCAAAGGCACATAAAACGCAATCTCGGTACCCGGCGTCAGGCGGCGGATATGCAGCCCCTCGCCATACAGTAACTTCACACGCTGGTGGACATTGAGCAAACCGATTTTATTACCCGGCATTTCGTCGGCTTCCACACGGGCGATCATCTCGGGCGCAATACCGTTTCCCGTATCGCGTACGGCAATACGCACGCGGTTGCCGCACTCCGCCACGCTGATGGTCACCACCCCTTTTCCTTTGCAGGGCTGAATACCGTGAACAATGGCATTTTCGACCAGCGGCTGAATCAGCAGGCTGGGAATAACACAGCTCACCTCTTCATCAATGTCATAAATGACTGTCAACTTGTCGCCAAAACGGGCCTGTTCAATGGCGATATAGTCTTTGATTTGGTAGAGCTCTTTTTTGATATCAATCTGCTCATCGTCTTTTAATTCAATGTTATAGCGCAGGTAGCGCGACAGATTGAAAATCAACTGACGGGCGGTGTCCGGATTAAGGCGGATAGAGGATGAAATCGCATTGAGGGCGTTAAAAAGAAAGTGCGGGTTTATCTTGCTTTGTAATGCGCGCAGTTCCGCTTTATTGGCCATCTCACGTAGCTGCTCGGCACGGGAAACCTCCAGTTGCGTAGAGATAATTTGCGACAGACCAACCGCCATCTCCTGTAGCGAGGAGGTGATTTGATGCGCATGGCAATAATAGATTTTAAGCGTGCCGGTGACGATCCCCTTTTCCCAAAGCGGGATCACCAGCATTGAGTGGATCTGCGGCGTTCTGTGGGCTTCATCATTGTTTTTAATGATGATCTCCCCGGTATCAATCGCCTGGCGTGTCGTCGGACTGATGATATCGTCACTGTCCCGGTAGTTGTCTTCGCCCACGCCGACATACACCAGCACATGGTCGGCGTTGGTGATGGCCACGGCGTCGGCATTAATATCGCGGCGAATGATGTCGCATACCTGGCGCAGGGATTCGCTATTGACGTTGCGAAACAGCGGCAGGGTTTTATTGGCAATATCCAGCGCCAGTTTGGCCTGGCGTCCGGCAATGGCTTCTTTTTCACCCTCCACGCTTTGTACCAGCAAAACGATAAAGCCCACACAGACGCTGCCCAGAATCATCGGCACGCCAATTTTCGATACGATATCCAGGCCCAGTGCGGTCGACGGCGCCCAAAGTACCACCAGCGTCATGGTCAGAGTTTCGCACAACATCCCGGCGATGATGCCCACGCTCCAGTGCTTTTGCTTAGGGATTTTGCGATTTATCCAGCCAGAGAGAACACCGGCGATAATACTGGTAATCAGGCAAGGTACGGCTGTTACGCCACCGATATCAATCAGATAGCGGTGTATCCCGGCGATTACGCCGGTAATAATGCCCACCCAGGGGCCAAATAAGATGCCGCCGGACATCACCGCAATAATGCGCACATTCACCAGCGAGCCTTCGACCGGTACGCCGGACCAGGTGCTGAACAGCGCAAACATTGAGAAGATAGCCGTGACGGCGAGCAACTCCTTTGGTGTGTGCGCCGTTTTATGCAGTAACTCGCGGAACAGGCGGATACGGATCAGGAAGAAAAGGCAGATCAGCATCAGCGCCGCGCGATCAAATACCGCCAGCAGCATGTTGAATATTTCGTGCACGGGAAGGCTCATGTAAAAGGCGTGAAAAAGCTATGATAAAAAACATCGCCGCCAATGACCAGTCAGGTGCGTGTATTTGGCAATGAGGAAAACCCCCTTCCTTAAAAGGGGATTGATACGGATCGGAAGAAGTTTCGCCACATGTGAAAAAATGCCTTCTTATAACGTAACTTCATTGATATCAACTTGTTAAATTTAAGAGTGTATATTTTCTCTCGTTGCCAGGATTTTGTTTTGCGCATTTTTTGGGGCTTCCCCTTTTTTAGATGTAAAATTTTTTCACGTTTCCTCTCGACAGCAGGTTTTTTTTCAGGCTATGTTCAGGAAACGCCACAACCGTGGCGGCGTCGCTCGGACGGTCCGGGCGCTAACGTTAATCTGAGGAAGTTATGGCTGAATTCAGTCCTGAACGCCGTTTTACGCGTATCGATCGTCTCCCCCTTTATGTTTTCAATATCACGGCTGAACTGAAAATGGCTGCGCGTCGGCGCGGCGAAGATATTATCGATTTCAGCATGGGTAACCCTGATGGCGCGACACCGGCCCATATCGTTGAAAAACTCTGTACTGTTGCCCAGCGCCCGGACACGCACGGTTATTCCACGTCGCGCGGCATTCCGCGTTTGCGCCGTGCCATTTCACGCTGGTATCAGGATCGCTATCAGGTCGATATCGATCCGGAAAGCGAAGCGATCGTCACCATCGGTTCAAAAGAGGGGCTGGCGCATCTGATGCTGGCAACCCTGGATCATGGCGACACGGTTCTGGTGCCCAATCCGAGCTACCCGATTCACATTTACGGTGCGGTGATTGCCGGTGCTCAGGTGCGTTCTGTGCCGCTGGTGGAAGGCGTTGATTTCTTCAATGAGCTGGAGCGTGCGATTCGCGAAAGCTATCCTAAACCGAAGATGATGATTCTGGGCTTCCCCTCCAACCCTACCGCGCAGTGCGTAGAACTGGAGTTCTTTGAAAAAGTGGTCGCTCTGGCAAAACGCTACGATGTGCTGGTCGTTCACGACCTGGCCTATGCGGATATCGTTTATGACGGTTGGAAAGCGCCATCAATCATGCAGGTTCCCGGTGCTCGCGACGTGGCGGTTGAGTTCTTTACGTTGTCTAAAAGCTACAACATGGCGGGATGGCGTATCGGCTTTATGGTCGGCAATAAAACGCTGGTGAATGCGCTCGCGCGTATTAAAAGCTACCACGACTACGGCACCTTTACGCCGCTGCAGGTGGCAGCCATCGCCGCGCTCGAAGGCGACCAGCAGTGCGTGCACGATATTGCCGCACAGTATAAGCGTCGCCGCGATGTGCTGGTAAAAGGCCTGCATGAAGCCGGATGGATGGTCGAAATGCCAAAGGCGTCAATGTACGTCTGGGCGAAAATCCCTGAACCTTATGCCGCCATGGGTTCGCTGGAGTTTGCTAAGAAGCTGCTACAGGATGCCAAAGTTTGCGTGTCGCCTGGCATCGGGTTTGGTGATTATGGCGATACGCATGTGCGTTTTGCCCTGATTGAAAACCGCGATCGTATTCGCCAGGCGGTAAGGGGCATCAAAGCGATGTTCCGCGCCGATGGTCTGCTTCCCGCTACCACAAAATCCACGGCGGAAGACACAGAGCAGTAAGCTCTGGCACACAGGCCTGTGCACAAATGAAAACAGGAGCCAAATGGCTCCTGTTCTTCTTTTCGTTCTACGAACGTTGCTCAGATCATCAGGGCAAATGTACCGGCCCAAACAATGACCATCACCGAAATGCCCATAAAGAAATATTTCACGCTTCATCGCTCCGCATACACAAGTATGCATTCATGACCAGATCAGGACTGAGTATAGAGAGGTGAAACTACGCCAAACTGAAAATGGGAATTTTCTCCCTTTCGGCCACAGCTCCATCTCAGAATTCTTGATGCATCTCGCACCAGACGGGGCTAATGTACGCCTAAATTTTGCGCCTTACAAGAGTCATTTTTTTAAATACTTTCCGCAACTTACAGAGTGTCGGGCTTTGGCGACAGATTGATTTCTCTGCGGAATAAATACCCATTGAGCGACGCGTTTTCATAGTGCTGAAACCTGTAATTTCATCGTTGAATTACAAGGTTATTTTTGTGATCGGTCGCACGTTTTGTGCCCGGCACTGCGGATGGAAAGGCGAGTTGCTACAGCATTGTGAGTGGGAGTGTCTTTTCAAAAGGTATGCATCACCGGCCTGAAAACAGTGCTTTTTACCGAACAGCAAACCTGTATTTGTGAGTTATGCCTTCATTGTTATCACTTCAAAAATTGCGATGTCTCTCATTTTTGCCATAAAACTGCGTATAACATCATTTATAAGTTTAACAGGCTGTGAATGAGATGATAATAATTTGCTATTGAAATGAGTTTGCCTATTTTTCTTTGAGTTTGGTTTGCAGGCTAATTGTATTATCTGAAACTGAATGTCGGGAATAAGTGACTTAGCTTGATCCTGGTTGCGCGAGAAAAAGTATCTTTCAAACAATTCAATTAAATAAATAAGCAATCAGATTTAAGTCAAATTTAATTTCTGGTTCACTTAATCTAATGGATACTTAGGGGGAAAGCTATGGACTCTTTCGTTGCCAGACAGCCGATATTCGATCGTGATTTACATACCGTAGCCTATGAGCTCCTTTTTCGTTCTGGAATGAATAATTATTTTCCAAACGTACCGGCCGATTATGCGACCAGCCAAATGATCTCCGACCAGTTCCTGGGTATCCCAACCTTTCGCTTTGTAGGGGAAAACATCTCTTATATTAATTTCCCCTACCAAATGATTGTTCAGGGGATGGCTGACATCTTACCTCGCGAACGCGTCGTCATTGAAATACTTGAAGATGCTGTCCCTGATGATGTGCTGTTCGAGGCCGTGCGCTATCTCTTTGCCTCAGGCTATACGCTGGCGTTAGATGATTTTGCGATGGACGAGGCGTGGGATCGTTTTTTACCCTATATAACTATCCTGAAATTTGACGTTAAGGCAAATTCGTTTGAGGAAATCAACGGATTTCTGCAACGTCATGCATTGCAGCTAAAGACAAAAAATCTGCTGGCGGAAAAAATCGAAACGTATGACGAGTTTAAACGATATAAAGACCAGGGCTTCCATTTGTTTCAAGGTTATTTTTACAGTAAGCCGGAAATTATTCAGAGCAAACGCCTGCCACACAAAGCTGCACATCTCTTCCAGTTGATGAGCGAAGTAAACGCACCAGAGTTAAACTTTGATAAAATTGAGCGTATCCTGGAACATGATTTGTCGTTGACTTACAAGATCTTAAAATATGCCAAAAATATTGTACATCGCGTTAGTGGCATAAGCGCTGTCGACAACTTAACGCTCAAAAAAATTGCTATCTATTTGGGGCGAAGTGAATTAACTCGCTTTGTTTCGCTGGTTTGCCTGGCAAATCTCTCTAATAAAGACACTAACGAGCTTTATCATCTTTCCCTGTCCAGGGCTAAATTCTGCGAAATTATTGTTGTGCGTACACATTCAACGTGTTGTGCGCAGGATGCATTCTTATGCGGCTTGTTTTCACTACTGGATGCCATGCTGGAGATCCCGCTTGAGGAAATTTTCGAGCAAATAACACTTCCTTTATCCGTTCGCAATGCGCTGGTGCACAAACAGGGTACGCTTTATGACCTGCTTAGCCTTGTACAAAGTTATGAGCGCCGGGAATGGGAAGCGGTACAGCGACAGGCAAAAAAACTGAATATTCCAGGCTGGGCGGCTGTTGATGCAATGGGGGAAGCTCTTGCCTGGGCGGATGCGACAGTCTCATGACACCACTCCAAGGAGGGCATTTTTCACACGGCAGATTAATCTTTTTGGCGTATGAATGCGGTCATTATCACGAAACATGCAGGCGATATTTCGTACTGTTGAGATAACGTTTAGGTTAAGGTGATATATTTTTAATCACCACAATCTTTAAGGTTATGGGTCATTACATCAACAGTAAAAGGAATTTCTGCATTGGATATCCCCCGTATTTTTACGATTACCGAAAGCGAACACCGCATTCATAACCCCTTTACGCCAGAAAAACTCGCGACACTCGGTGCGGTACTACGCCTGAAACCGGGTATGCGCATACTTGATCTTGGCAGCGGTTCGGGTGAAATGCTCTGTACCTGGGCACGCGATTATGCCATCACCGGCGTCGGCGTTGATATGAGCCAGCTTTTCAGCGAACAGGCGAAACAGCGTAGCGAAGAACTTGGCGTCAGCGAAAACGTGACATTTGTTCATGGCGATGCGGCAGGTTTTATCACGGATGAAAAATGTGATGTGGCAGCCTGTGTGGGCGCAACCTGGATTGGTGGCGGCGTAGCAGGGGCTATCGCGCTGTTACAAAAAAGCCTTCGCCCAGAAGGGATCATCCTTATTGGCGAGCCTTACTGGCGGCAGCTACCGCCAACGGAAGAGGTAGCCCAGGCCTGTTTTGCCAATGCGATAGCAGACTTTCATACGCTACCTGAGCTTGTCGCATCATTTGATGAGTTGGGTTTTGACGTCGTCGAGATGGTACTGGCAGACCAGGAAGGGTGGGACCGGTATGAAGCGGCGAAATGGCTGACGATGCGCCGCTGGCTTGAGGCCAACCCTGATGATGATTTTGCGCCAGAGATTCGTGCGACGCTTACGGCAGCGCCAAAACGCCATGTTAGCTGGACGCGTGAGTTCCTTGGCTGGGGTGTCTTTGCGTTAATGGCGCGCTGACTGTCCCGTCATAACGTCCCTCCCTGAGTGGGGTATCTGCAGATACCCCGTTTTTCTGTTGGTATGGCGTCGGGATATCTTAAAACAAGAGTGCTTTCGACCACGCCGCTTCGTTGCTAAAATAACCGCCCGGCAGACTTACACTTATCCGCAGGAATGAGGGAGACGCAGTGGTGGATCGGATTGATTATGAAATCGAAAAATATAGCTTCACCGAACTGAATGAATCTCCCCGTATCGCTCGCCAGTGGGCAGACACGCTTGACGAGTGTCGTCAGACGCAGGCGAACGCCGAAGAGCGATTACGCATTGCGCTGCTCAACGTCGATTACGTGACCAGCTTTGAGCTTCCTTTTCGCTTATTGTTAATTCGCGCGCCGCAGTTGATTGCCAGCTTGCGTGATGAGCTACAAATCGGTCAGAAAAACGTTATTTTCAACGGTAAACGTTTCGGCTGCGTCTATACCCTGAAAACCGATTTAAGCGATATACCGGATGCATTCCAGTATCGCCTTTCAACCCGTATCCGGCGGGTAGATGCCTCCGGGTCAGTGGCTACGCCTTATCAGCAAATCGCCAAAGAGGTAAAAGCTCCACGCGAACGACTAAAACTGGCGCTGGAAAGAGGGCTGCCGGTTACAGCGCTTGACGGGCTTTTCTGGTTTGGGATCCAGCGTATTGCTGCCGATGTGCAACGATTGCGAAAAACCGGTATGGCGATCGCCACGGCGGAAGTGGATATCTTTGATAACCTGACGGGTACTACCCGGCGAGTCCCGGTGTATCGCAGCGTGACGTAAATTCGCCTGCCGATGTTCACCGAACAGATGTGAAAACCCTCCTTTATCTTTGAGCAAACGTCGGCTGGCTGCGTTTGCTCTTTTGCGCGCGTCAGTGATATCTCTTTATCCTTTATTGATACTTATATTATTACGCGACATTAACTGAAATTTTCAGGTTTAATATGTGAGAGTTTGAGTTAAGTTTTATTTTAATATCCTTTTTATAATCTCCTTAATTTGTTCATCTTTCAGGCATTACTATTTCTATGGTTTTGCTTAAGGATGAATAAAATGAAAATAATTGGATTGGATGAGCATCGCAGTTTACGTGGGAACGGCGCGCTTAAATATTTCGAACTTGAAGGTGTACCGAGTGACGAATGGGCGCGTATTTTTCAAAGCCACTTTGTGAATCAGGATATAAAAGTATGGATTGAGGGATATTGCATAGTCCTCCAGTGCCAGACTGAAGAGATCCCGAAGTACAGAGAGCTTTTACAAGCTAAGTGCGATGAAATCACAGCACAATTAATACCTTAGGGACTTATAGCCCATTAAAAAGGCGATAAGTATCCGGTCAAAAATAAGTAAACGGCATCTGAAAAGTGGGATATCCACTGTGTAAGATGCCGTTTTTTTATGCCAGAGCGGAGTTAACTCTCGCCAAAGCACTCACTAAGCGACATGACCAGCCTGCATTCATTATCGACAGTCAGCGCACGCCAGCCCGTGCCCGTTTCTCCTTCCCGAATAACAGGCATTCCCTGTTGCGTCAGATGCGTAATCAGCGTTGAAAACTCCGCCTCATTCACCGGACGGGGCTGCCAGAAGGTCTTTTTATTATCAGTAAAGATGGGCAGCAACTGAATTTGCGGCTGCCGGGTACCCACTAACAGACGAACGAGAAAACCGTAAGCCGGCATGCCGCGCTCCTGATATTCACCGTTACTGTTAAACACCGCATTACCGATACTGTAAATCACCAGGCTTTGATCCTGCTGCGCCGCTTCGCCTGCCATATGCGGCCCGGAGCCAATAATCAGGTCCGCACCGGCTTCACTCAGTTGCTTAGCCAGGGTGCGCTGCCGGGTGGTGGTCCAGCGGTAGTCCAGCCCCCAATGAGCAAGAACAATCAGCGTGGCGGGGTGAGCGCTCGCTTTCTCCTTACGAAGCTGTTCAATCAGTCCACCACTGATACAGGCGACACCCGCGCGGCGAGGGCGGGCATAAAAGGCGCATTCCTCTTCCATATAACGTCGATACCAGTAGGCGCTGAAAATCTTGTACGTCCGCCTGCCCACGGTGACGACCAGCGGCGCTTGCGCCTGCTGCGCGTTTATCCCGGCGCCCACGCAGGCGATTCCCGCCTCGTGAAATGCTGTCAGCGTGCTATGCAGACCGGGTAACCCGGCGTCCATCGCGTGATTGTTGCCCAGCGCCACCGCATTGATGCCCTGTTTGCGCAAGGCGGCGACAGAGGCGGCCGGATCGCCTGTCAGGCAGAACGGTTTACGGCCTGCAAGACTGGCGCTGAAATCGGTGGTCAGCGCCGCTTCAAAGTTGGCAAGCGTCATGTCGCTGTTGCGAAGAAGGGGAGCGATAGCCGCAAAACTATAGTCATAGCCGTGGCGCTGGAGTGCGTCATCAATGCCGCGGGCCTTACGCCGGGCGGTGTACCACTCACCGAAATAGGTATCACCCAGAAATGTCAGCGTCGCTGTCGGTGAGTCAATCTGCCGAACGCTGGGGACACCGGTGACCGGTTGATGAGCGGTATCGGCCTGCGCCAGCAGTTCATCCAGAAGATAATCAAGGTGGAAAGCATCGTTTGCACCCGCCGCGCAGGCCAGCCAAAGTTCGCCTGAAAACCATTGCAGCGCGAAACCCCAGTTTCCGGCACTGAATTGCCCCCACGCGCTGCCGTCACTGTGCAAATTGCCAGTTTTGCGATAGATGCGCTCGCCGATGACGGCTTCCTGTTCGCAAAACCACGGCAACAGATGCGGATAACGCTGGTAGAGATGGCGCACAAGCCTGGCGATATCCAAAAGTGCCGTGCGCTGCCCTGGGCGCACGCGACCGGAGACGGTATTCATATACGTGTACGGCATGCCGATAGTGGCGCTCAGTTCCCGCAACTGGGCCAGCGCTTTTGCACTGCTGCCAGCCAGATGCTCTGCCAGGTTAATGGCCGCATCGCAGGCGTTATGTAGCAACATTCCCTGTAGCAGGGACTTCACGGTCAGTTTGTCACCCTGCCTGAGTGTCAGCGCCGGGTTACCTTTCAGGATATCCGCCGCGATCTCCCGCACGGTGATGGCGGTCTCCAGGGTGGTTTTTTTATTTAACAGGCGATCGGCGACACAACAGGCCAGCAGTAACTGGCTGAGGTAGTGCGACGCAAAGGGGCTATCGGCCCGTTCCGCGACGCGTTGCTCACCGGTCGAGAGGTTGATCAGCAGGCATGCGGTGTGCCCTTTACGCAGCGCGGGCGGGGCGGCAAGTCGGGTTTTCAGTAGACTGACAACCTGCCTGAAATCCGAGTTTCGCACGCTGCCTTTTACCAGCACGATATCGCCGGGGCGCAGAGTTGGGGCGGCGGCGTCAACCAGCGCCTGCGCCGTCAGAAAATGACCACCCCGCGTGGCTTCCGGCAGTGTCTCATGTAATGCCGTCATCTCCTCGCCGTGCAGAAAAGCGTGCTGGCAGCCAGCTTCCAGTAATGGCGTCGCCAGAGAACGGTGAATGGCCTGGCTCTGATCGCCGAGATTAACAATGCGTCCCAGCAGGGCAATGACACGTCCGCCATGAGCTCGGGCACGTTGCGCCGCCACCGCAAACGCATTAAGCATGGAAAGATATTCGGCGTTGTAACTGTCATCAATCAGCGTGGCTGTCCCGCCGCCGGGCAGGGGCAACGGAGTAATGCACAGATGCTGACCATCGCTGCGATAACCCTCAAGGCCTGCGATAATCTGCGGCAGGTTCACGCCCAGCAGATCGGCGGAAATCAGCGATGCAACCGAATTGAGCGCGCCACCGTTACCGGGCACGGCCAGCCGGTAGCTGACGTCCTGCTGATGAAAAGCGACTGTGACTCTGCTTCCGTTGTCGTCTGGTGTTATCCCGGTGATACGCACATCTGCGTCCGGGTTGAATCCGTAACTGATAATCCGCGCGCCGTCGCGTTCAACGCTTGCCGCGACAGTCGCATACTCGGCCATATCGCGGTGCAAAATGGCGTAACCACCGGGGATAAGACCATGACTGATGCGTGCCTTATAGCGTGCCACGTCATTCAGGGTGGTCACGTTCTTGCCCACCTGAGTCATCCCGATTTCGGTAATGATAACGATGTGCGGCTTAATGCGATGCCCGACGCCCCCGTTACGCATCCAGAGCGCGGAGATGGCCACTTCCATCACGACGGCCTGCGGGTTCGATACTGCACGCGCCAGGGTGACGGAGGCGCCGGTACGGGTGTTGTGATTGCCGCGGCTGGCTATCACAGACAGGTTGTCGGTCAGGATCGCCTCCAGCATCTCTTTGGTCGAGGTTTTGCCGACGGTACCTGTGACGGCCACCAGTTTGCCGTTAAAACGCCGCCGTGCTTCTTCGGCCAGTAAGTGAAGCGCCTGATAACTGTCACCAACCACGAGTTGTGGAAAGTCAGGCGGCAGGCCTGTGAGTTTGCGCTGGACAATCGCGCCGCAGTAGCGGGAAGCCTGCTCTGGCAGCAGGGTGTGCGTATCCTTCCAGCCCGCGTAAATACCGGTATTACCTGAGCCTTGCAGCCAGGTATCGGTGTCGATCGCAACGAACAGACAAGGGCGGTCATATGGCGTGTTGTCATGCAAAATGGCGATGTCGCCCGCAATCCAGGCGCCATCCGGGCGGTTGTGCCAGAGGCTGCCGGGTAACAACTGCGTAAGATCTGCGGCGGTCCAGCCCGGCGTGTTGGTGCCAGTGTTGCGTGGACGAGGGGGTTTCTGGCGCATGGTTGTATCCTTACTCATTCAGGGCAGTGCCGTGGCGCGGGCAAAGGGCTATCGCATTAACCCCCTGATTACCCTGTAAATCATGGTATTCCGGCGCGACGGCGGGGCGTTCGAGCTGCTTCACTTGATGACCATGTTCACGCAAAGCCTGTACGAACCGGGTTTGCAGATCGAACGGCGTGTTGCGATCCTGCCGGTTGCCGATCACCAGGATTAATCGTGCGGGATCCTTCGCTATATTCGCTACGTGGTCGAGGGGATCCCACGGGTTAGCGAGCCCGGTGCCGTCCAGGCCCGGGGCTGATGCCTCGTCACGTTCTTTCCGCATACGCTCGGCCCGTTCCAGTAGCCCCCATGCGCCGGAGGTGAGTACGGCACAGTCAATATCCCGGCGTCCAAACGTGAGCAGCGCCGATGCGGCCGTTGCGCCACCGCTGTGTCCGCTGAGGATAAAGCGCGCAATACCGTAGCGTGCTTTGATGGCATCTACGGCGGCATTCAGCGCGAGAAATTCTTCTGCCTGGCGGCGGCGATAGTGGTTGCCGCTGGAACCATAGGTTCCCGGACGGGCAACAATCAATGTTGGTAGCCCGCTTCGACGAAAAATGGCCTGCGCCTCGCGGCGTTGCGCGTCGGCTGTATTGGCCGGGATCTGGTCTGGCGGGCGCTTAATCAGCGATACCCGATCGCCTTTAAACATCACCAGTGCCAGCGGCGCATCCTGCAGGGAGCCCGCACTAAAGTAGCGAATACAGGCCGCGCCGCCCGCATACTGAACCCACACGGCGTCATCGCCAACCGGACAGGTCTGCGGGTTAGCGGGCTGGTTCCACAGTAGCGGCGTGTCGGCATGGGCGACCACACCGACAAGCAGCAACAGAAAAAGTGCGTAAAAGGGCCTCACAGCACCGCCTCAACGGGCAAAGATATAGATGTACAGAATACACAACCAGGCATTCATAATGTTATTATGATACAAGGATTTTCAGCACTGGGGATGCCCGGGAGCAATTAAGGAGTCAAATGTCGCTCAGCCACTTACTTGCGCAAACCCGCCCGGTGATGGAAACGCTGGATGTAGCGGCGAAACCGTCTCTGTGCCCGTCCTGGGTCATCTTTTTTAGCGCGTCCGACAGTAAAAGCCGTGCCCACGTTGTGCGCGGCTGCGGCGAGACATTCGACAAAGCCTGGCAACAGGGAACGCAGGCGCTGCAACAGTGGCGTAAAAAGAGTGGTCTTAAGGCCTGCTGGCTGCGAGTTGACATGGTCGACAAGGTCGACGCGCTACGTTGGGATTCGCTGCAAGCTCGTCTGGCGAAGACCAAACGGAACTATTTTCGCTTCGGGCTGAGTCTGGATCCGGCATTTTGCTATGCCATGCTGGAGCAAGAGATCGCCGCCAACGCGCTGCTCTATAATGGCGATCACGGCGTCGCCACCCCTAACGCCAGTAACCTTGCCCATTATTCCCGTCGTCGCTTTGGGGCGGTCTTGAACTGGCCTGAGCACCCTGACCAGACGCTGTGGCGTTTCACTACCCGCGCGCTGTTTTGCGATGGCGAGCAGGTATTGCCCATTGAATCGGACGGACGTAACAGCGGCTATCGCCAGTTGCCCGAGTGGCAGGAGACTGCCCTGGAGCCGATGATTGACTCGGCGACGGATTACCTGGCACGCCAGGTGACACCTTCCGGACGTTATCATTACGGCTGGTTCCCCTGCTTTGATCGCGCCATTCCGACCTATAACGCCTTGCGCCATGCCAGCTCGACCTACGCCTTGCTCGAAGGGTGGGAAGTGACGCAACACCCCGCCCATTTTGCGGCTATTGAGCGGGCGCTGGATGCCCTGTGTACCACGTTTATTCGTACCTGCTCCTTGCCCGATGGTAGCGAAGCCGATTTCCTGGTGGATACGGGGGATGAGATCAAACTGGGCGGTAACGCGGTCTGTATCCTGGCGATGGCGAAATATACAGAACTGACCAATGACGAGCGCTATCTGGGTGCGATGGCGCGGCTGGCGGCTGGCATCGGTTTTATGCAGAACGAACAAAACGGGGGCTTCGTACATGTGCTCAACGCCGGGGATTTATCGCTCAAGGCGGAGCACCGCATTATCTATTACGACGGGGAAGCCGCCTTTGCTCTGATGCGTCTCTATGGGTTGACGAAGACACCGCGTTGGCTGGAGATGGTCGAGCGGGCAATGGACTATTTTATCGAACAGAAGCACTGGCAGGCCCACGACCATTGGCTCAGTTACTGCGTTAATGAACTGACGCTCTATCGGCCGCTCGAACGCTATTATCAGTTCGGTCTGGATAATGTGCGCGGTCATCTCGACTTTGTGCAGGAACGTATTACCACTTACCCCACGTTGCTGGAGTTGATGATGGCGGCGTCGCGGATGATAGAACGGCTTGCCGTTTCGCCATACCAGCACCTGTTAGCGGACTTCGACATGACCGTGTTCAATCAGGCGCTGGAAACCCGTGCCCGCTACCTGGCGAATGGTTTTTTCTGGCCGGAGCTGGCCATGTTTTTTAAAAATCCGCCGCGTATTGTCGGCAGCTTTTTTATTCGTCACCACAGCTATCGCGTCAGGATTGACGATGTCGAGCATTACCTTTCCGGCTATGTCGCGTACCGTAAACGCTGGCTGACGCGACCTGAGCGCGCCATGCAACTGACAATGCCCGTTAGCAACGTTGCCCGGACAGGCTGACATATGCGGCGCCCCCACCGTCATTTTTTGTGTGCAACGCTGCGACGCGGGTTATCCTTCGCGCTGGTGGTGTTGCTTGTTTTCTCACCAGGACTGGGCGCCGGGTGGGATTTTAACGCCATCTCCACGCAAACTGAGCGGCTCTACGGCCCGGCGACGCCAGCCGCCAGGCAGCGGATTGATGAGTGGGCCGCCTTGCTTAAAAATCCACCGCAGGGCACGATTCAGGATAAATTGAATCAGGTAAACCGGTTTTTTAATGCCCGAATGGCGTTCAAAGATGACATTGTCGTCTGGCATCAGCAGGATTATTGGGCAACGCCGATAGAATTTTTACGTAAAGGGGCAGGGGATTGCGAAGATTTTGCGCTGGCGAAATATTTCACGCTGCGTGAGATGGGGGTTCCCGCCAACCAGTTGCGTATTACTTACGTTAAAGCACTTCAGTTAAATCAGGCGCATATGGTGGTGACGTGGTATGCCACCCCTGATGCGATCCCATTAGTTCTGGATAACCTGAAAACCGCCATCTTGCCTGCCACACAGCGTACAGATCTGCTCCCGGTTTATGCTTTTAATGGGGAAGGGCTGTGGTTGCCGCAATCCGGCGGAAATAAACGCGTGGGGGACAGTAAACGACTCTCCCGCTGGCAGGATCTTCTCACCAGAATGCGTGCAGAAGGATTTGAAATTAATGAATAGGATGTGGCTATGTCCCTTTATAAGCAGCTACTGATCGGCATCTGTTTATTTACGCTCGTCATTTTCTGCGGCAACTTTTTTGTTTCTCTGGAGGGTTCCAGGGAGCAATACCGGAATCAGCTCAGCGCCCACGCACAGGATGCGGCAACGGCGCTGGGGCTGTCGTTGACGACCCATATTGATGATCCGGCAATGACGGAACTGATGGTGAACTCCATTTTTGACAGCGGTTATTTTTACCGTATTCGGGTGGTGGATATTAAAACCAACAAACCCATCATTGAGCGCACCGACAATCCGCAAAGCGCCAGCGTGCCGGACTGGTTTGTCCGCATGGTAAATCTGAGTCCAGGGGAGGGTGACGCCATTGTCACGCATGGCTGGACACAGGTTGCCAGGGTTGAGGTCGTTAGCCATCCGATGTTCGCCCTGGCGCGTCTTTGGGACAATATGGTCGCCAGCTTTTTGTGGCTTATCGGCTGTAGCTTATTATTTATTCTCGGTGTAACTCTGTTGCTGCGCCGTCTCTTGCGACCGCTTAACTACATTGTGGAGCAGGCGATGGCTATCTGTCGCCGCGAGTTTCTCAATGTTCCCGCGCTGCCGAAAACGCCGGAACTGCGTCGGGTCGTTGAGGCGACCAACCTGATGGTGACGCAACTTGAGGCGTTGTTTGGCGAGCAGGCGCAGCGCACCGAATCCTTACGCCAGGAGGCTTACCACGACAGTCTGACGGGCCTGAACAACCGTCGCGCTTTTGATATGCAATTGCAGTCGCGTCTGAGCGATGAAGAGAATGACTCGGGTCATCTGATCCTCTTGCGGGTTCAGGATCTTATTGGCCTTAATCAGCGTCTTGGCGGCGCGAAAACCGATAAGCTGCTGATCGCGGTGGCAGATATTCTCAATGGCCTGCAAAAACATTACTTCCGTAATGAAGGTTTCCTGGCCCGTGTGCGCGGCGGGGAGTTTGCCATCCTTGCCCCGCAGTTCCTGCATAATGAACTCGACAACCTGACTAACACCCTCAGTACCCAGCTTAAGGCGCTGTCAGAAACAGGAATGAGCGACGTGACACCAGTCGCCCATTTCGCGCTGGTGCCCTTCAATGTTGGTGACAAGCCACAGACGATACTGATGCAGGCAGACCAGGCGCTGGCGATGGCGGAAACCGAAATGCGCTTTTTTGCCAGCACGGATATGACGGTTACAGACGATAGCGAAGAGGATCATCATAGCTGGTATACCCGTCTGGATGCGGTACTGGCAGACGGTGCTTTCGAGCTTTTCTCGCAGCCGGTTTATGAGTGCAACAATGCGCATGTTGTATTGCATCATAAAGTGCTTGCCCGTATCAGAACGCCGGAAGGCGAACTGATACCCGCAGGACGTTTTATGCCGTGGATCCACCGCCTCGATCTCAGTCGCCGCATGGATATTGTGATGTTGCAACAGACGCTGCGTGAGATGGAAAAATCAAACCGGCCACTTGCACTGAGTATTAGCGGTGCCAGTGTGGCTGATGACCAAAGCCTTCATGCACTGCTGCAACCCTTGGTGAATGCGCCACAATTGGCATCGCGCCTGACGCTGGAACTGGATGAAAACGAGCTACCCGATGCCGGGCGGGTCACTATTCTGGTCAAACGGCTTAAAACGCTGGGCTGCCGTTTAGGGATCCAACATTTTGGCGGCCGGTTCCATCTCATCGGCAATTTGCCGCAGTGGGGGCTTGCCTGGCTCAAAGTTGACGGTAGCTACATTCGTAATATTGATAGTGAAGAAGATAAAAAACTGTTTATCGAGGCCATTTATTGGGCAACCCGACAAATTAATTTGCCACTGATTGCTGAACGTGTGGAAACAGCGGGCGAACTGGCGGTTCTCGAAAATATCGGCCTGTATGGCGCAATGGGGCGCTATTTTGCCGATGCCAGCACCCTGGGTGGAAATTAACCTGCCAGGCTAAAAAGAGGCTGAAAATGTACTACATAGAACGCGATGAAACGGGGCGTATTATTCAGGTGGAGCTTGTCCCTTTTCATGCCATGACAGAACAAAGTAAAGTCAGCACAGCAGAAATTGACGAATGGATGCGGCAGCGAGAAATTCGCGAGGCATCGCTACTGCAATTGCGGCAGAGCGATCTTGAGATGGTTCGCGTCCTGGAGGACCTGATCGAAGTGCTGCTGAGTAAAGGCGTCATTAGCATTACCGATCTGCCACCGGTCGCTCAGGCAAAACTAACCAGCCGTGCACAGGCGCGTCGTTCATTGAGTGGTCTGGAAGGATTAATTTCCGATGATGACGATGAAGGATTTATATAATTCGTCATTTTTACTTACGTAATATATATCATGTACGACACAGGGACTATTGACAATGTCCCTTTTTTTTAACCTAAATTCCTGCCTGCACTACTATTCATTCACTTCATCTATTAATATAAGGTCTTTAAGCGAAGCGGCATCAATAAATCCTCTGCCGGAACGTGCTTTCATTACCTTTGTTACATGTTGCATTACAAATACTAATTAAATTCTCTTTTAGCATTCTACGCCCGGTCAGTGGATGAATTGGGCGAGAACAGGATCGAGGGAACTACACATGAGCGGCGTCTCTGGGATCGTCAAAGCGGTAATAGGACAAGTGTTTGCAGTAGCACCTGATGGCAGCCAGCGTTTATTGGTTGAAGGTGACAGGGTCCTCGAAGGAGAACAGGTCGAGACTGGGGCTTCTGGTGCAATTACCTTGTCTTTGGCGGATGGCAAGCAACTGGACCTTGGCCGTGACAGTCACTGGGACAGTACGGGCAGCGTGATCACTGAACCTACGGCTACTCAGCAACAAGATGTTGCCGCTATACAACAGGCGATCGCAGATGGGCAGGATCCGACGCAAACCCTTGAAGCGCCAGCCGCGGGCCCACAGGCAGGGGGCTCTGGCGGCAGTGATGCCGGCGGAAGCGGCGGCGGCTCGCACACACATGTGGTCCTCGATTTAACCGGTCAGATCGTTGACCCCGGTGCCGGATACCCAACGGTTGGCATTGATTTCCCTGATGCCGAACGCCCTCAGGAATTAACGCGGCTTGATCCTGGCGTTGCCACTGTATCAACTCCTGCCGATCCCAATACGAATCCGAACCCGCCCGATGATTCCGACGCCGATGCGGATTCTGACGCCGACGCAGATGCGGACGCTGATGCCGATGCGGACGCCGATGCGGATGCCGATGCGGACGCCGATTCCGACGCCGATGCTGATGCTGATGCGGATGCCGATTCTGACGCCGATGCGGATGCCGACGCCGATGCAGATGCAGACGCCGACGCTGACTCTGATGCGGACGCTGATGCTGATTCTGATGCGGATGCCGATGCTGACGCAGATGCAGATTCTGACTCCGATGCCGACGCGGATGCGGATTCCGATTCCGACGCCGATTCCGATGCCGATGCGGATGCTGATTCCGATGCCGATGCGGATGCAGATTCTGATGCTGACTCGGATGCGGACGCGGACGCCGACGCAGATGCAGATGCGGACTCTGACGCCGATGCGGACTCTGATGCCGATGCCGATGCCGATGCCGATGCCGACGCGGATGCTGATGCTGATGCCGATGCCGATGCCGATGCAGATGCAGACGCCGACGCTGACTCTGATGCGGACGCTGATTCTGATGCAGATGCAGACGCCGATGCTGATTCCGATGCTGATTCCGATGCCGATGCCGATGCGGACGCCGATGCCGACGCGGATGCGGATGCCGATGCAGATGCAGACGCCGATGCCGACTCTGATGCCGACGCTGATGCTGATGCTGATGCTGATGCGGACGCCGATGCAGACGCTGATGCCGATGCAGACTCTGATGCAGATGCCGATGCCGACGCCGATGCCGATGCGGACGCTGATGCCGACGCTGATGCTGATTCAGACGCCGATGCGGATTCCGATGCCGATGCAGATTCAGACGCCGATGCAGATGCAGATGCTGACTCAGATGCAGATTCTGATGCCGATGCGGATGCGGACGCCGACGCGGATGCCGACGCTGACGCCGACTCTGACGCCGATGCCGATGCCGATGCAGACTCTGATGCGGATGCCGACGCTGATGCGGACGCCGATGCCGATGCGGACGCTGATTCCGACGCTGATGCAGATGCAGACGCGGATTCTGATGCAGATGCGGATTCTGATGCAGATGCGGATGCGGACGCCGACGCAGATGCCGATGCCGATGCCGACGCTGATTCCGACGCGGATGCTGATTCCGACGCCGATTCCGATGCTGATGCAGATGCAGACTCTGATGCCGATGCGGATTCCGACGCTGATGCCGATGCAGATTCAGACGCCGATGCAGATGCAGATGCAGATGCTGACTCAGATGCAGATTCTGATGCCGATGCGGATGCGGACGCGGATGCCGATGCAGATTCAGACGCCGATGCAGATGCAGATGCAGATGCTGACTCAGATGCAGATTCTGATGCCGATGCGGATGCGGACGCGGATGCCGATGCAGATGCGGATTCCGACGCAGACGCGGATGCGGACGCCGACGCGGACGCGGATGCCGACGCTGACGCCGACGCTGACGCCGACTCTGACGCCGATGCCGATACAGACTCTGATGCGGATGCCGACGCTGATGCTGACGCCGATGCGGACGCTGATTCCGACGCTGATGCAGATGCAGACGCGGATTCTGATGCAGATGCGGATGCGGACGCCGACGCAGATGCCGATGCGGACTCGGATGCTGACGCCGATGCAGATGCGGACGCAGATGCGGACGCTGATGCCGATGCCGATGCCGATGCCGATGCCGATGCAGATGCGGATTCCGACGCCGACGCAGACGCGGATGCGGACGCCGACGCCGACGCGGACGCGGATGCCGACGCTGACGCCGACTCTGACGCCGATGCCGATGCAGACTCTGATGCGGATGCCGACGCTGATGCTGATGCTGACGCCGATGCGGACGCCGATGCGGACGCCGATGCGGACGCTGATTCCGACGCTGATGCAGATGCAGACGCGGATTCTGATGCAGATACGGATGCGGACGCCGACGCAGATGCCGATGCGGACTCGGATGCTGACGCCGATGCAGATGCGGACGCCGATGCCGACGCCGATGCCGACGCTGATGCGGACGCCGATGCAGATTCCGATGCAGATTCTGATGCCGATGCAGATTCTGATGCAGATGCGGATGCAGATTCCGACGCCGATGCCGATGCTGATGCAGATGCGGACGCCGATGCCGACGCTGATGCCGACGCCGACGCGGATGCGGACGCCGATGCGGACTCTGACGCCGATGTGAAGCTCACCGTAACGATCACGCCTGGCGGCAAAACAACGGATACGTCAGATAATACGATCACCCATATCAATGGCGGCAGCGGGAACCCGAACGGTTACGATATCCAGAACGGCGTGATCGTGGCGATTGGCAGTAACGTACATGTCTGGCTGACGCCGGATAGCCCGGATGGCGCCATCAAGGGCGACTTTGTGCCGAAATCCGACAGCGCGTCGCAGATTCACTATTACACCAGCAGCGGTAATGCCAACACCGACGATAGTGCCAAAGGGCACACCGATATCTTCGTTGTCGGTGACCATACGGGCGGTTATTACCAGCAGAGTGACTGGCCGAACAGCAAATATAATTTCGTCTCCCTCAAAGGGATCACTGGCAACGGCAACGTAACGGAAGGCGATGTCGGCAAAGACTATATTTTTGTTCAGGGTAACAGTGAGGACTACAAGGTAACAGGTGTTCCTCATCCGCAGAACCATCAGAACAACGATATTGATAATTTGCAGATTACCGACGAGAACGGTAAGCATCCTTTTGAAAACGCTAACCATATTGAGGGCGTGGTCTTTGGTGACGGGCCATCGTCATCTCACGGCGGCAGCACCACCACAAGCTACACGGTCACGTTGAATCTTGACGTTAACCTCGAAAGCTCCGACAGCAATGACCATCTGAACGCCATTACGGTTGGTGGGATCCCTGAACACGCGACCTTTAGCGGCAATTACACGGATGTCACTTATGATGCGGTCAACAAGGTTTATGTTCTGACCTTTGCCAGCGACACGACACACTATTCCGGACAGGTCAGCGTTGAATTACCGGATGGCAAGAGCACACCTGGCGATATTACTCTGGATGTCGACTCCACCGCGTCCGATCAACTCGAACACCATTTCACCTTTGATGGTGAAGAGGGCGGGCAGCACATCAGCGACAGCCATAGTGATGGCGCAGATGTAAACCATCTTGCAGATACGTCTGACGAGACACATATGACGTTGAGTCATATCGCCGATGAGAGCCATTCAGACAGTGACTCGCTGTCGGATAACGACAGTCAGGCGCGGATGAGCAGCAGCGCCGCAAATGACACGCAAACGACAGAAGCTGATCATAGTTTGCTCACTGACAGTAGCCACAGCGCATCGTTAATTGATGACACAAGCTTAATGCTCACTCCGCTGGCTGCCGATAACACATCCGGTCACGCAGAGACACCGACGGCATCGGCGGATAACGCGATGACGCCTCTCTCTGCCCATGCGCAGGAGGAGGCGGCAAACACCCCGGCCACCGCGGTGGACAATGACCAGCAGTTGAACTTTAGCGACATCATCCATGATGAAGAACATCACGACCTCAGCAGTTTGATCCAGGCGGGGCCGCAGAGTGAAACGGCGAATAACCCGATGGAAGCCGAGCATGTCCCGGCCGAAGGCGGTATGACTGCGAATACTGATAGTTACGATGCTGGCCACGAAGCGATGGTTGATAACCTGATCTCTAAACCGGAAGAAACAACCTGATAAGCCGCCGCTTAGCGCCTACGGGTGGCTAAGCGGCGTATCACCGCAATGTGAATTCAGGGCTGGCGAGAGATTACGAGCGATTAAAACAGCCAGAACGCAATTTCTCCCCCGGTTCCGTGGCATTTTCCCCGGTGGGTCATCCCCACAATCAGGGGCATAACGAAAAGGAAGACAATAATGAAATATGGTAGCCAGTTATTCATGGGTGCAGCGTTGACTGTGTGCGCGACACAGAGCCAGGCTACTCCCCTTGAGCAGGCGGTAAAAGACAGCCTGTTATGGCACCCACAAGTTAGCGCCTCGGCAAACAGTCGATACTCCGCTGAACAGGATCTTCGCGCCGCCAAAGGCGGCTATCTGCCTTCGCTGGATCTCACCGCCGGTAGCGGCTGGGAACAAACCGACAATTCCACGACCCGCGCGGCGGGCGAGCATTTGCGTAACCTGAACCGCAGCGAATCGGCTATTAACCTTACGCAAAACGTCTTTAATGGCTTTGCGACTACCAGCGAAGTCGCGCGTCAGAAAGCAACGGTAAACTCGCGCGCCTGGACCGTGTTGAATACCAGCGAAAGCACCGCCCTGCAGGCTATTCAAAGTTATCTTGATGTGCTGATGCGTGAGCAGATGGTAAAACTGGCGGAAGACAACCTGCACAATCACGAGCGCGTGTTCGATCAAATTCGCCTGCGCACCGCCCAGGGGGTAGGCCGCCAGGCCGATTACGATCAGGCGGAAGCCCGCCTGGCGCAGGCGCGGAACAATCTCCTGACCGAACAAACCAACCTTGAAGACTCCAGAGCTAATTATCAAAGCGTTACCGGCAAAGATGCCGACACGCTGGTGATGCCAGGCAAGATTACGGTTCCCGCCTCACTGGAGGCCGCCCGCAAAGTGATGCTGGAAAACAACGCGCTGCTCAAACAGGCTGATGCCGATGTGGAAGCGACCCGCCAGCAGTATGAAGCGCAGAAATCACGTTTTTACCCGAATGTTAATGTCGAAGTCGGTCGCACGATGGACAACAACCTTGACGGTACGCGCGGACATAACCAGGAATGGCAGGCAATGGTACGTATGCGCTACAACCTGTACAACGGTGGCAGTGACCAGGCGACACTCACCTCTTACGCCTACAAAATGAAAGAGGCTCAGGATGTGAAAAATAATGCCCTGCGCCAGTTAAACGAGGAGTTGCGTCTTGCCTGGAATGCGAAGAACAACGCTGAACAACAGGTGCCGATCGCCAAAGAATATGCTGAGCGTAGCGTGACGGTGCGCAGCGCCTATCAGGAACAGTTCAGCCTGGGCGACCGTACGCTGCTCGATATGCTCGACAGTGAAAATGAAGTCTTCACGGCACAACGCCGTTACGTTGAACTGCAATTTGTCGACATGTTTACGACCTATCGCATCAGTGCCCGTACGGGGGAACTGCTTAAGAGTCTGAACATTCAGCCGCCATCGGCCTCACAGCCGCTTGATCAGGCTCAGCGTACGCAGGCGGAACTGCCGGAACTGAATTAATACGGCTCTAAAGAGTTGTGGGGTGACTGGCGGCATAAAACCGGCGATCACCTCGCTGTTAATGACCTGCGGCCTGAGTCTGCAGAACACTGAGGCAAAGAATGACGCCTGCTACTGACACGCCTGAGAACGTCGACATTTCCCCCGAAGCCCCGGTCAGGCACGATCCCCGGCAAACCCATGATGATCCGTTGCTGGACGCGCTGATGATCATCTGCAAGATGCATAACATCGCGACCAGTCGTACTGTTCTGACGACCGGGCTGCCGCTGGAGACCCATTCGCTGACGCTGGAAGCTTTTCCACGTGCCGCGGGGCGTGCGGGGCTGAAAGCGCGTGTGGTACAACGCCCCCTTGATAACATTACCGCGCTATCGCTGCCTGCCATTCTGTTGCTGAAAAACGATCAGGCGGCCGTATTAATCGGCTGGGATGACAACCAGCAGGCCCGACTGCTGCCCAGCGAAACGGAAGGCGGGGAAATTACGCTATCACGGGAAACGTTGGCGGAAAATTACAGCGGCAGGGCGATTTTTATCTCCCCGGAACATGAGTTTGACGCCCAGCCGACGGCCACGTTACCGCGAACGACCGCCTGGTTTCAGGACACCCTTAAACTCTCAAAATTCCTCTACTTCGATGCGGTGGTCGCCAGCTTTCTGGTCAATCTTGTGGCGCTGTGCGCCCCATTGTTTGTGATGAACGTTTATGACCGGGTTGTGCCTAATCAGGCAACGGCCACCCTATGGGTACTGGCCATTGGGGTGAGTATTGCGTTTGTTTTCGATTTTGTACTGAAAATCTTGCGGGGGATTTGCCTCGATCTGGCGGGTAAAAAGACCGACCTGGTGGTCTCCTCGGCGCTGTTCGAGCGGCTTTTAGGGATGAAGATGAAGCTGCGTCCAAAGCGGGTGGGCAGCTTTGCGCAGAACTTCCAGGAGTTCCAGTCGATTCGTGATTTCCTGTCGTCGCTGACGCTGACGGCCTTTATTGATTTCCCCTTCACCTTGTTAATTTTATTGGTGATTGGAGTTATTGGTGGCCCACTGGTGCTGATCCCGCTGCTTTCCTATCCGCTGGCGTTGCTGGTGAGCTGGCTTATTCAGCGCCCGCTGATGTCGAGGGTACAAAAAACCTATCAACTGGCCAATGAGCGTCAGGCGATGCTGGTAGAGACACTGACCGGCCTTGACGCTATCAAAATCAATAACGCGCAGAGTGAGCGTCAGTATCAATGGGAGCATCTCACCGGCCAGTTGAGCAAACTGGAGCTGCGGGTGAAATCACTCTCCTACGTGGCGGTGAATTTTACCTCCTGGCTGCAACAGGCCAGCGGCGTGGCGATTATTGTCGCCGGGGTATATGTCATTATCGGCGGCAATCTCAGCATGGGCGGGCTGATTGCCTGCTACCTGTTGCATCGCCGTGCGATGATGCCCATCGGCCAGCTTTGCAGCCTGATTACCCGTTACCAGCGTGCGCGAATGACGAAATCGACCATCGACAGAATGATGGGGCTGGAGCAGGAAGTGCAGGAGGATGAGGTACCGCTTAAGCGTGAAACCCTTTCGGGGGCAATTGAACTGCGTGATGTGACCTTTTGCTATCCGGGCAACCAGTATGCCTCGCTAAGTAACGTTTCACTGGTCATTAAGCCCGGTGAAAAGGTGGGCATAATCGGTCGTAGCGGTTCAGGAAAAAGCTCGCTGGCGAAATTGCTGGTCGGTTTTTACCAGCCGGACAGCGGCAGCGTGTTGATTGACGGTATCGACCTTCGCCAGATCGATGTGCACGATTTGCGGCATAACATTGGCTACGCGCCGCAGGACATCCACCTGTTCAACGGCACGCTGCGGGAAAACCTGCTCTACGGCGCAAGCTATGTTGACGACGAGACCATGCTGCGGGTCGCGAACCTGACCGGTGTGCATGAGTTTGCCCGCCGTCATCCCTCTGGCTACAACATGCAGGTTGGCGAACGTGGCATGAGCCTTTCCGGCGGACAGCGTCAGGCGGTTACGCTGGCGCGGGCGTTGTTGCTCGACCCGCCGGTCCTGCTGATGGACGAGCCCACCAGTTCAATGGACAACACCAGTGAAGATTTGATTAAAAAAGCACTGGCACCGGTTATCAGCAACAAGACGCTATTGCTGGTGACGCACCGTGCGTCGCTGCTGTCGCTGGTTGATCGGCTGATTATCGTCGACAACGGTAAGATCATTGCCGACGGCCCGAAAGAGAGCGTCATGAACGCGCTGAAAAAGGGACAAATTCATGCGAATCGTTGATGCGCTTAGCCGCCTGATGAACTGGCTCTCAGGAGAGAAACCGTCAGCAACCTTTACCACCAATGAGGTTAACAAGGCGCTACTTGATGATGCGCCCCGCGTGGTGCGGGTAACCTTATGGGCCATTTTCGCCTTCTTTATTGCGATGATCGTCTGGGCTTCGCTGGCCGAGATTGATGAAGTGACACGCGGGGAAGGGCGGGCCATTCCCTCATCCCGTCTGCAGAAAGTCCAGAACCTTGAAGGGGGGATTGTTGCCGAAGTTTTTGCCCATGAAGGCGAAGTGGTACAAGCCGGTGCGCCGCTGCTGCGTCTGGATGACACCCTTTTTCGCTCTAACGCCGGAGAAAGCGAGGCCGACAAGCTGGCGCTCGAAGCACGGATCCAGCGCCTGACCGCTCAGCTTGATGATGCCAGCGAACTGACGCTGTCGCCGGAAATAGTCAGTCAGGCGCCGGAAATCGCCAGCGGGGAAATGGCGCTGTTCACCAGCGTCAATAAACGCATTCAGAGTGAACTTGCCGGACTGAACGAACAGTTGATTCAGAAGAAGCAGGAACTGCTCGATTTCCAGGGCAAACTGACGCAGTACCGCCGTAGCCTTGAGTTACAGCAGCAAGAGATCACCATGTCTGAACCGCTGGTGGCAAAAGGCGCTATCTCAAAAGTGGAAATGCTGCGTCTGCGTCGCGCCGGGGTTGAGACGCAGGGGCAACTGGATTCCGTCATTCTTGCTATTCCGCGCGCGCAGGCGGCAATCAAGGAGATTGAAAACAAGGTCAGTGAAACGCGAGGGCGCTATCGCAGCGAAGCGCTGGAACAACTGAACCAGGCCCGTACCGATCTGAGTAAAATTGAAGCATCAGGTAAAGCAATTACCGACCGGGTGAACCGCACGCTGGTGACTTCACCGGTTCGCGGCATCGTCCAGCAACTGCTGGTGAACACCATTGGTGGGGTGATCCAGCCGGGCAATGACATTGTGGAAATCGTTCCACTTGATGACACGTTGCTGGTTGAGGCCAAAATTCGTCCCCAGGACATCGCCTTTTTGCGACCGGGGCAGGAAGCAACGGTAAAATTCACCGCCTATGACTACACCATTTACGGTGGGCTTAAGGGCAAACTAGAACAAATAAGCCCCGATACGGTGACCGACAAAGACGGGAAGAGTTTTTATATTATTCGCCTGCGTACCGATAAAAACCACCTCGGCACGGATGAAAAACCGCTGTTGATTATTCCTGGCATGGTGGCCTCGGTGGATATCATTACCGGCAAGAAAACCATTCTGGCGTATTTGCTCAAGCCTATTCTGCGCGCCAAAGCAGAAGCGTTCCGCGAGCGCTAAGCGTTGAAGTCAAAAAGCCTGCGACAAGCAGGCTTTTTAATTGTTAAAGAGCCCAGGCCTGCACCTGTCAGACATCATTAAACCTGTCTCAATAACCATATGTTTTTTATGGTGTTAAATTCGCAAGGTGTGTAGGCGAATGCCATCTCCTGCTCCAGTATCTTGTACGCTGATTTTTACTTCTATTTTGAGTTTAACTCACAATGAGTTGCAGTTTTTATCGTTTTGCAAACGAGAATCTTTCAACAATACTGAGACAGTAAACCAGACCCAGAGGTTTTTGCATTGACGAACACACTATTTATCTGGTGGAGAATTGTTTGCATTTATCGGCCTTTTTAACGCTCTCAAAATAAACTCTTTTTCACGTTGCGATACGTTATTTCAGCATCTTTGGGATGCAGGTATTTATTTTGGTGAGTCACGAGATAAAAGCAATAGATAAAAATCCTCATTACAAGTTGAATTAAGACTGTCAGTTTTAAAAGGTGCATAAGATGACATTAGAGATGTTGAATTATTTAATTGAATTAGCATTAAACAATACCTCGAGCTCACCTGATATGAAAAAAAACGCTGATGGTCATCAACAGCCAGCAGATGATGAATTGTCAGCTTTTATTGCATCCCTTTCACAACAAAAAGAGAGTGGTGATACGCTGTCAAAAATGAAATATCGCTTAGCACTGCTCTTTGCTGCACAACAAGACTCGAAAAAAGCAGAACAATTATTAGCTGCTAATACCCCGACGGAAGAAGAAGCCTGGCCGATAATGGATTTCACACACTGGCCTGCGGTGCGTTATGCCGGCTCAGGTGAGGCACAGACGCCTGAATCCGAAGCCTATTTTCAGCGTATCTCAGCCGCGGCGGCGACGATACGTTCTGCCATTACCGATGCAGAACGCGCTAAAGGCACCTCTTCATTCCATATTCTTGAAAAGATTCTGGCCCTGAATAGCGCTTTGCCTGAACGGTATAAAACGATGGCAAATATTCAGTATTAGTCGCCAGGTATATCTTCGGGATAATAAGGCGGGTATGACGATGTGTTGTTATTTGCCGTAAATATGAGGTAAATAACAAGCAAGTATTACCCGACGTTTACCCATGCTGGTGCCATATCTGCACTGACCGGGTAAGAGGTGTCAGCGACAGCCTTCCCCGCGAGCTGGCCTGCGGTCGCAAGAATCCGCGATATATTTTTAACAACGAACACTCTTCCCGTCGTTACCTTCACTTTTCACCAGTACAGAAATCTGACCGGCGTGAAAATCCTGTATAAGGTTTCACCGCGCTGGACTCAGGCTCGCTCTGGCCATTCTACGCTCTCCACATCCTGCAATCCGTCAGTTCTCTACAGCTTCATCAGATAGCCCGCTGATAATAATTTTTCAGCCGATGCGAATATTTGCGTTAGGTAAACTTAACTTAATAATTGACTATGTTTTACAGGTTTTATTACACGATTACATACCTTGACACAGATGTTATCAATAGGTAATTATGACGTGAAGCAATAGTCTTTTTCTTATTTATGACTCGTTATACCGGCCACGCCATTTATCCACTAACGGTGACGTCGGGATAACATGAGCAACATCAGGATCGACGAGTCTTTTATCTTTCTTTAATAAAGGGCTCATCAGACAATGGGGATTCGTTCAGATCGTCACTGTTATTACATACTTACTGTAATCAGTCTTTTTTTACCCTTTGTCATTTCAGTCACCCAGGCTGAGGCCGCAACCCTTTCATCGTCATCACACCGTATTTCTGAGGATACCTCGCCGGGTGGTCTGTTTGCCGCGTTGCGCAGCACGATGCTCCATCACCCCAGTCTGGCGAGTCAGCAGGCGCTTGTGCGTTCCAAAGAGGCCAGCGCCGACAGCGCCCGCGCGGCACGTTTGCCAACGCTTGGTGCCAGTGCCGGGACGGGGCAAATTTCGGGGTACAGTGATTCCCGTACGACCACGCTGAGTGTTTCGCAACCGTTATGGGCTTTTGGGCGTATCGACAGTGCTATTGACTACGCCGACAATGACACCCTTGCCCAGCAAGCCACGGCCTGGGCTACCCGTCGTGAATTGCTGGAAGATACCGCGGTGGCTTACGCGAATATACAGGGTATTCGCGAGCGCCTTGCCGTTGCTGAATCAAACGTTAACAATCATCAGGCGTTGCAGGAACAAATCCAGCGCCGCGCGCAAGGGGGGCTGGCTTCTCCAGCCGATGTCAGCCTTGCGAAGGCCCGGTTGTTACAGGCACGCTCATCGCTCGAACAGGCCAAATCGGACCTGCGTACCGCCGAATCCACGCTGTTATCCTTGACTCAGGTGCCGATCGCAAGCGAACTGCCGATCCCTGGCAGCATCCTCAAGTTGCCTGCTGATACTTCTATACAGGAACAAATCCTTGCGCAGAGTGCGACGGTCCGAGCACGTGAAGCGGCGGTTACGCTTGCCGAAGCTGATGTGGAACGTCAGCGCACCTCATCGCGACCGACCGTCTCCCTGCAAGCCGCGCGCAACGAATATTCAGGTATGCCCAACCAGAGAAATAATAATACGGTCAATGTGGTTGTGACCGGCACGATGGAGGGGCTGGGGCTGGTCTCCCGTGGCCTCCAGAACGCGGCACTGGAACGCGTGGAATCCGCACGACAGGATCTGGCCGAACAACGCCACAGCGAAGACATTCAAACGCGCCAGTTGCTTGATCAGCGTGATGCTAACCAGACGCTGATTGCTGGTTATGAACAGTCTGTCGTCGAGCTTAGCGGCACGCTGGCCTCGTTCCGTCGCCAGTACGAATCGGGTTACAAGAGCTGGCTGGATGTCCTCAACGCCGTACGCGAATTAACCGAACAACAACAAGCCCTGGTATCGGTGCGATCGGCATGGCGGGTCGATTGCCTGCGCCTGGCCGCACGCACGGGCCGTATGGACGATACCACTGGCGCCCTGACCACGGGCACTCAATTTGCTAACACGTCTGCGAGCCATCCCTGATGATACCTGTTCCTCTTCCTGAATTACTGGCCTTGCTGGACAAGCTACATGCCCCGGTGAATAAAGCGGCATTAACGCAGGCGTATGCCCGCGCGCAGGCCGTTCCTCCGTTAACCGATCGTCCACAGGATTATGTGCGCGGTTTGCTGTCAGACGCGGGAATGAAAGATATCCGGCTGGCGTTGTTCCCCTGGCGGCGTTTTGATCCCCGTCACCTCCCGGCACTGATGTGGCACGAACAGACATGGTGGCTGGCTGAACGGCACAACGAAGAGGGGAGAGCCGATACCCTTACGCTGACCCGTGAAGGTGTCGAACCCCGAACGCTGGCGATAGACGACATTGTGACCGGCGCGCCGGGGACGACGGCGGGTGACGAAACGGCTGTACTCTGGTTCAGCCTGGCTTCACACGTACAGTCAGAGAACCTCTCTGACAGCGAAAATCCGGCTATGCGCCTGGTCTGGCGAGAACTGTTGCGCGATCGCCGCTGGGTGTTCCGGGTGGCTGCCGCCACGCTGCTGGTGAACATTCTGGCCATTCCCACATCCCTCTTCGCCATGCAGGTCTACGATCGTGTCGTGCCCACCCTGGCCTGGGCGACACTGACTACGCTTGTAGCGGGGATGGGGTTGGTTGTAGGACTGGACTGGCTGCTCAAAACATTGCGTGCCCACATTATGGACAGCGTTGCCAGCAGTGTGGATAAACGCCTTTCCCAGCATGTTTATGAACATCTGTTGCACCTGCAACTCGACCAACAACCCGGTAGCCTGGGCACGCTGGCCGCGCAGGTAGGGGCGCTGGATTCGGTTCGACAAGTTTTCTCTGCCGGTCTTGTCTTCGGTATTGTGGACCTGCCATTTGCATTGCTGTTTATCGGGATTATTGGTCTGATCGGGGGGCCAGTCGGCTGGGTTTACCTGGGGATGCTCCCCATCGCGCTGGCGCTGGGTCTGTATACCCGTCTGCGCTTACGCCGTCTCACGCGCCAACAAATGCTGCGCAGCAATGAGCGTCTGGGGTTGTTAGTCGACAGTATTCGCGGTGCCGAAACCCTGCGCGCCAGTCATGCTGGCTGGCGTTTTGCGCAAGACTGGCAGACGCTCAGTCACTCCATCGCGGGCTACAGTATTCAACAAAAATCCCTCAGCCAGTTCTGTACGAACACCACAGGCAGCCTGTCGACGCTGGCCTATATCATGGGCATTGTTGTCGGGGTTTGGGGCGTTGAAGCCGGCTATTTGACCACCGGGGGGATGGTCGCGTGCAGTATTCTGGGCGGCCGTGTTATCGGGCCGGTGAGCCAGGGCGTTCAGTATCTGATGCAGTGGCAGCAGGTCCGGGAGGCGCTGGATATGGTGAACAACCTGCTGCGCAAACCTACAGAGCGCCGCGCCGGACAGACCCTGCTGCTGCCCGATCGCCTGCCAGAACATATTAGTGTCGAAAAGCTGCGCTTTGCCTTTCCGCAGTCTCCGGTACAACAACTCAATATTCCCGCACTCCACTTTCACGCCGGTGAACGTGTTCTGCTGTTGGGCCCTGTTGGCGGCGGTAAATCAACGTTGCTCAAGATCCTGGCCGGACTCTATCGCCCCGGTGAGGGCCGTGTCCGTCTGGGCGATGTGGATCTGTGGGAGATCGATCCCCAGGTGGTCAGCGCTCAGGTTGGCTATTTGCCACAAGCGGTGCAGCTCTTCAAAGGGACGCTGCGAAGCAATCTGATGCTCGCGGGCGCAGTCAGCGACACCACGCTGACAGACATCACCCGCGATCTGGCGCTGGATCAGGTGGCGGCCAGTAATCCGCTGGGTATGGATATGCCTATCAGTGAGGGGGGCTCCGGTCTCTCTGGCGGTCAGCGCCAGCTTGTTGGCCTGGCGCGTGTGCTGATGTCCCGTCCTCGTATTTGGCTTCTGGATGAACCGACGGCCTCGCTGGATGGCGAAGCGGAGACGCGTGTCTGGAAAGCATTACAAGCCAGGCTACAGCCGGAAGATATCCTGATCGTCGCCACTCACCGTCCGATGGCGGCCGTTAATTTTGCTACCCGCGTGCTTGTCGTACAGGAAGGTTCTGTCGTACGAGATGGTACTCCTGACAAGGTGTTACCAGGACTGATGGCCCGCGCCACTGGCTCGCGTCCCGCCGCAGAGGTAACGAACGTGAAAACACACATGCCCGCAGCATCACATTCAGCAGGAGTCCTTCATGGCCGTTGAACTGTTTGACGACGAGGTCGCTGACGCTGCTCGCGTGAATCGTCTGGAAAATTACTACCGTAGCCGAGTCCCGGCAGGGCTTATCTGGAGCATCGTCGTACTGGTGCTGGGTTTTGTCATATGGGCTATGTATTTTCGCATTGATGAAGTGGCACGGGCACACGGTGAAGTGATCGCCAGCAGCCGGGTGCAGATCATCCAGACCGTGGACGGTGGCGTACTATCCGAACTGCGTGTCAAAGAGGGTGATCATGTTAAGGCGGGGCAGATTCTGGCTCGCCTCGATCCAACCCGCGTGGAGGCGGCGGCAGGTGAAGTGGACGCGCGCATCGCCGGTCTCAGGGCGCGCATTGCACGACTTCGCGCAGAATCAACGGGACAATCCGCTCCCCAGTTCCCTGCCGATCCAGGTCCGGCGTTACGCGAGCAGGCCGATATTGAACGCGCACTGTTTCTGCAACGCCGTCAGAGCCTGCAGGAGGATATAACAGCGCTGCAAACCGCCGTGAATTTAGCCAACCAGAAGCTCAGCCTGGTGAACGGGCTGGAACGCTCTGGCGATGTTAGCGCCAGTGAGCGGCTTAATGCACAGCGCGAGCTTAATGAGGCTCGTGCCCGCCTGCTTGGTCGGCGCAATAAGTTTTTGGATGATGCGCGGGCCGATCTCACCAAGGCAGAAGATGATCTGGGCCAGACCTTGCAACAGATGGCCGGTCGTCGCCAGCAGGTACACGATACGGTGTTTACGGCCATGGGGCCTGGGATTGTTAAAAATGTCCGCGTCACCACGCTGGGCGGGGTATTACGTGCCGGTGATGAGATTATGCAGATCGTCCCGTCAGATGATGCCCTCATCATAGAGGCCAAGGTTCTGCCTGCTGATATTGCCCGCGTTCAGGTTGGATTACCGGCTACTGTGCGCCTTGATCCCTTCGATTACACCATTTATGGGGCATTGCAGGGTGAAGTAATTTACGTATCGGCCGATACCCTTAAAGAAAACACCTCGCGTGGCGAGGAGATCTACTACCGCGTCCATGTTCGTTTGAAAAGCCATGCAGAAGGTCTGTCAGACCATCAGGAAGATGGGCAGCTTGTGCGCAGTACGACAGGTCGTCAGCTTGACATCCTGCCGGGCATGACATCCCAGCTCGACATCCGTACCGGTGATCGCACGCTGATGGACTTCTTACTTAAACCTTTGCGTAAAACACTCAGTGAATCATTCCAGGAGCGATGACACCGCCGGTGACCGTTGCAACCCGATTTCCCTGTCCGCCCCAGAGAGAGATAACACATTATGAAACCCGAGACCCAGATGAAGCCACGCCAATATACGCTCAGTACCGGTAAAACCCGCATCTCCCTGCAGGCCGGGCAGACCAATATTCACAAAGCTGCGCCGGGTGAATCTTACCGGGTGCTTAAACGCCAGGGTGAAAATGATCAGGAAAAGCTGGCTGATGACGTAGTGGCTTCACGTCACGGACAGGATCTGCAACTGGACTATGCCGATGGCACCACGCTGACCCTACAGGGCTGGTATACCGAAAGCGATACCAGTGTAACCCTGCCTGCCGATGGCACCTCTACCCAGGTGATTACGCCGGGGAGCACCGAAGGGGCGGCCCTGTCTGACGGCAGCCATGTTCTTTATGCGCACGGTTCTCCTGACGCGCTGGCCAGCATGACCTCAGGCCACCCCGGGCTGGAAGGTATCTTAGCTGGCCTGCAGGATGGCTCGGTAGTGACTGGCCATCCGGTAACCTACCTCCCGCAATCACATTCTTACGCGGGCTACCTCGCCGGTGCCCTCGGGCTGGGGGGCGTGATCGGGGTTGCAGCGGCAAGCGGTGGCCATGGCGGGCATGATAAGGGTGGCGATAACAACAATAACGGTGGGGGAGAAACCCCGGTCCAGAACGCTGTTCAGCTTAATTTTGTCGGCGGCCCGGCGCTCAGCAGTAATGATTTGAAAGTAGAGATTTATCAGGCCGATGGCAAAACGCTGATTGGCACGGGGACTTTGGGGGCCGATGGCTCGGTCACCGTGTCTGCGGGCAGTTACACCGGCGTCGTTATTGTGAAACTCATTAACAGCGGCAGTGCCGCTGACTACCTGGACGAAGCCACTGGCGCGGGTAAAGACCTCTCTGCTCAGCTTTGGAGTATGGGGGTTATCTCCGGAAACAACAGTACTCTTGTGCTCAATGTTAACGTGTTGACCACACTCGCCTATACCAAGGCCCAGGAGGCCCTCGGTGGCACGCCTGACAATCCCGCCACCCTGAGCGCAACCCAGGTGACCGACACGGCAACGGCCATCAGTAACCTGTTTGGTGTGGATAACATTCTGAACACCACGGTTACCGCTACCAATGGCGGCAGTTTTGATGCTGCCGATGGCCTGAGTGCCGGTGAAAAATATGGCCTCCTGCTGGCGGCCTTCTCCGGTGCAGAAGCCAACGCGGGTGCGACCACCCAGACCATCCTGGACACTGTCGCTGCCGGAATCACACTTGGCAGCACTAACAATCTGTCCGATGGTGCGCAGTCGTTGCTGATTAAAGGCGCAGCGACCGCCAGTGATGCATCCGGCGGCGTCAGCCTCATTATTGATACCCATGCGCCTGTCTTTAGCAGCGCCACGACGGCCAGTGTGGATGAGAACATCGGGGCAGGCAAGGTGGTCTGGACTGCTGTTGCTACCGACCCCAGTCAATTCAGCTATAGCCTGGGCAACACCGGTGACAGCGCACTGTTCAGCATCAATGCCTCTACCGGTGCGGTCACACTGACCGGCAATCCGGATTATGAAAGCAAAGCCAGCTACAGCTTCACTGTCGTCGCCACCGATGCGGCAGGCAATGCCAGCAGTCAGACGGTCACCCTGGCGGTCAACAACCTTGACGAAGTGGCGCCGACAATCACCAGCGGCACGACGGCCACGGCGATCAACGAAAACAGCGGCGCGGGTCAGGTGATTTACACCGCCACGGCCACCGACAGCGGCGATATCAGTGGCGGGGTGACCTTCTCGCTCAAAGCGGGCAGCGACGCGGGGCTGACGATCAACCCGACTACCGGAGCCGTCACGCTGACCGGCAACCCGGATTTTGAAAGCAAATCCAGCTACAGCTTCACTGTCGTCGCCACCGATGCGGCAGGCAATGCCAGCGACCGCACGGTCACCCTGGCGGTTAACAATCTCGACGAAGTGGCGCCGACCATCACCAGCGGCACGACGGCCACGGCGATCAACGAAAACAGCGGCGCGGGTCAGGTGATTTACACCGCCACGGCCACCGATACCGGCGATATCAGCGGTGGGGTGACCTTCTCGCTCAAAGCGGGCAGCGACGCGGGGCTGACAATCAACCCGACCACCGGTGCGGTCACACTGACCGGCAATCCGGATTATGAAAGCAAAGCCAGCTACAGCTTCACTGTCGTCGCCACCGATGCGGCAGGCAATGCCAGCGACCGCACGGTCACCCTGGCGGTCAACAACCTTGACGAAGTGGCGCCGACAATCACCAGCGGCACGACGGCCACGGCGATCAACGAAAACAGCGGCGCGGGTCAGGTGATTTACACCGCCACGGCCACCGACAGCGGCGATATCAGCGGTGGGGTGACCTTCTCGCTCAAAGCGGGCAGCGACGCGGGTCTGACCATCAACCCGACCACCGGTGCGGTCACGCTGACCGGCAATCCGGATTTTGAAAGCAAATCCAGCTACAGCTTCACCGTTGTTGCCACCGATGCCGCGGGTAACGCCAGCGACCGGACGGTCACGCTGGGCATCAATAACCTCGATGAGGTCGCCCCCAGCTTCACCACGGGCAACAGCAGCGACAGCTTCGCCACCGCCACGGTGAGCGTTGCCGAGAATACCGCCACCAGCACCGCCATCTATACCGCGCAGGCCTTTGACAATGACGCCGCCGATGGTGGCGAGCACGTCACCTACAGCTTGATCGATGCGGATAATGGCGCAGACGCCCAGTATTTCACTATCGATGCGGCAACGGGTGCGGTCACTTTCAAAGCCAGCCCTGACTTTGAAGGCACCCACGCGCCTGCATACACCTTTATCGTCGCCGCCACTGATGCGGCAGGCCATGTGACCATGCAGACCGTCACCGTTAATGTCACCGATGTGGACGAAATCGCACCGACTGTCACACTCTACGGCAGCTCTACGGGGCCCGTGATGCTGAGCCCGGCGACCGGCTACATTTACCCCAACGGTTTCGACACAACCGCGCTGGGCGACGGTAGCTTCCTGGTGACATGGGCAGGCAACAACAATGGCAGCTACGGGATCTATGCGCAGCGCCTGAGCGCTCAGGGTGTGGCGATGGGCGATCCCGTACAGCTCGCATCAAGCGCGACCAACACTTACTCCAACGCGTTGGACAGTGTCATCAGTGTGACGGCCATTAACGATGCAGGGGCGTATGCCGTGGCCTGGACCGGCAAAAATAGCGCCAGCACTGACAGCAGCATCTATACGCAGTTGTTCAACGCTGACGGCAGCCCAATATCCACAGCCGTGAAACTTGATGGTGCCGCTTCTGCGCAGGATATCGCCCCGCAGATCGCGACGCTTACCGATGGCAGCTATATCGTGACCTGGTACATCAACGGCGGCGGTGTCTATGTGCAGCGCTTTGATGACGCGGGTGTCGCAGTTGGCAACACCGTGCCGCTGATTGTCTCCGGCTCCTCTAACAACGCCAGCCCGCAGGTGACTGTGCTGGACAGCGGTAGCTACGTGGTGACCTGGCAGGGCCAAACCTCCGGCGACTACCATATCTACGTGCAGCAGTTCGACGCTACCGGCACCCCATCCACCCCGGTGGTGCTGGACGCCTCGACGGGAAACAGTACTAACTACGAAACCCTGCCGCAGATCACGTCGCTGGCTAACGGCGGCTATGTCGTTACCTGGTCCGGCTACAACTACAGCAACTCGAACTACAACAGCAGCACCTATGTGCAGCAGTTCGATGCCAACGGCGCCAGGGTTGGCAGCATCGTCGAACTGAACGGCGCGAGTAACGCTAATTTCGGTAGCGAATATACCTACCCGTACGTTGCAGCGCTGACCGGCGGTGGCTACGCCATCACATGGATGGAATATACCGATACAAACGGCTCCGACGATTACACTGTCTTTGTTCAACAGTTCTCGGCTGGCGGCAGCAAAGTGGGCGCTACCGTGCAACTGGACGCATCACACAACAACACGAGCAACAACTACGACGAATTACCGCGCATCACGGCGCTGGGCGATGGCGGCTATGTCGTTACCTGGATGAGTTTGGGCAGCTCGAATTGGGACGTCAATGTGCAGAAATTCGATGCCAGTGGCGGCCTGGTGGGCGGTGTCGTACAACTGCAAGCTTCCAGCGGCGCGACCGACCTCTATCCACAAGTCACCGCCGTTGGTACAAACGGCGAATACATGGTGACCTGGTACGGTTATGCCAGCGGCATTTCAGGCTATCACCTCTTTGTGCAGAAATTTAACGCCGACGGCAGCACCCACGAAAACCTCGTCGTGCTCAACCACGATGGCCATGCCACCGTGCAAAGTACCGAAAGCGGCACCATCTATCTCGTCAACGACAATGTCGTGGTCAGTCAGCTTAGCGACATTACGGGCGCCCCCGGCAACCTGTGGGCCAGCACGACTGTCACAGCCAATACCAGCGCAACGATCTCTGCCGCAAATCTCGCAGAAGGCACCTACCATGCTTATGCCGTCGATGCGGCAGGCAATCTTTCTGTTATTTCCGGTCGCAGCGTGTTGGTGGACAACACCGTGCCCGTCTTTACCAGTGCTGCCACCGCCGCCGATATTACCGATAGCACTGCCGTCGGCGATACCGTCTACACCGCTGCCGCCACCGACGCACACGGTGTCACCTACAGCCTGAGCGACACCCAGCACTTCCGCATCAACACCAGTACCGGCGTCGTGACGTTGCTCTCCAGCCCGGCCAGCGCCACTGGCGCGCAATTCACTGTTACTGCCACCGATGCCGCTGGCAACCAGACCACGCATACCGTCACCTACAACGTCGTCGACACCACGCCGCCTGCCGTCACGCTCACCCGCGACGTGGATGGTGTGGAGAACAGCAGCCAGACGGTCACCGTGCAGAGCACCGAGGCTGGTACGGTATACCTGGTCAGCGACAGCGTGACGGTGACGAATCTGAGCAGCCTCACCGCCGCCGCCGACAACCTGGTGAACAGCGTCGCCGTCGCCGCGAATGCTGGCACCACGCTGGCGCTGACTGGCCTTGCCGAAGGCACCTACCACGCTTATGCTGTGGACGCGTCCGGTAATGTCTCTGCCATCTCAGGCAGCAGCGTGATCGTGGACAACACCGCGCCTGTCTTCACCAGCGCTGCCACCGCCGCCGATATTACCGATAGCACTGCCGTCGGCGATACTGTCTACACCGCTGCCGCCACCGATGCGCACGGCGTCACTTACAGCCTGAGCGACACCGGGCACTTTCATATTAACGCCAGCACTGGCGTCGTGACGCTGCTCTCCAGCCCGGCTAAGGCCACTGGCGCGCAATTCACCGTCACCGCCACCGACGCCGCTGGCAACCAGACCACGCATACCGTCACCTACAACGTCGTCGACACCACGCCGCCTGCCGTCACGCTCACCCGCGACGTGGATGGTGTGGAGAACAGTAGCCAGACGGTCACCGTGCAGAGCACCGAGGCCGGCACGGTATACCTGATCAGCGACAGCGTGTCAGTGACGAATCTGAGCAGCCTCACCGCCGCCGCCGACAACCTGGTGAACAGCGTCGCCGTCGCGGCAAACGCCAGCACCACACTGGCGCTGACTGGCCTGGCCGAAGGTACTTACCACGCTTATGCCGTTGATGCGGCAGGCAATCTTTCCATCATTTCCGGCAGCAGCGTGATTGTGGACAACACCGCGCCCGTTATCGCAGGCGGCGCCACCGCTACCGGCGCCACCATTGTTGGCGGCACGGCGGCTGGCACACAGGTGTACGATGCCAACGCCACGGACGCCCATGCCATCACCTATAGCCTGGACGCGGACAGCCTCGCCAATTTCGCCATCAACCCCACCACCGGCGTCGTCACACTGAACAACGCCGCTATCGAGGGCAGCTATAACTTCATCGTTACCGCGACCGATGCCGCTGGCAACCACAGTAGCCAGACTGTCACCCTTAACGTCAGTGCTGGCCTTAATGGCAGCGCGTTGGTCTCGGGCAGTACCACCGACACATCCACCGAGATGACCATCAACGTCGGTCTGGAGAAACTGAGTAACGGCTACACGGTCCTGGAGTACATGAAGCAGACCGGCGGCGACAATATTTCCTGGGATCCGACCGGCCCGCTTTACGCTGGCGTTATTAAGGTGCTGGACGCGGGCAATAACGTCATCAAGACCGTCGACATCAGTATCCCCAATGGCTACACCATGATGGATACACAGATCAAGGCGCTGGCCAACGGCGGTTTCGTCGTGGCCTGGTCGCAGGTGGATACCGCTAATTACTCAGATTACAGCGTCCACTATGCGATCTATGACAACAGTGGCAATCTGCAATCCAGCAACACCCTGGCAGCCCCTGGTACCGGGGTCACCATCGCGGCGCAGAGCAGCGCGAATGGCGGTGATTTCGCGATCGCCTACCAGACGATGGGGACCGGGACCGATCAGCAGGAAGCTATCTCTGTCTTCCACTACAACGGCAGCGGATTAAACTTCACCCAGGGCGCGCAGACCCTGATTGGCGGCAACAGCTCGAGCGCCAATTTCGGCGGCGTCGCCAGCCCGGCAGTCCAGTTGATGAAATTCCAGTTGACGCCGGGTGTGCTGACGGCACTGAGCGATGGCAGCTATGTGCTGGCGTCCGAGGTCTACGACTGGATAGGCACGCCTGGTCAGTCGGCGACAAGCACGCCTATCGGCGCCTTCATCTTCAAGCTCGACGCCACCGGCTCGCTGGCCAACTTCGACAGCGGCAAGACCTGGCAGCGCGTTAACTGGAATGACGAGCAGGGTTCGCCGACTAACGCCATTGCTTTCGATGGGGGTTTTGCTGTCTTTAGTCAGGAATATCGCACTGCAACCTGGCAGGTCACGCTCTATAACAACAACGGCACACTCATCACCACCAACGTCCAGAGCAACACCGTTTATAACATGGGGACCCAGAGCTATCACGCCGTGGACGTTGGTGCGATGGACAAGGTGACCCATGATGAGTTGCAGTACAGCACCACCGGCTACCTGGCGGCATCAGCCACGGTGTATGACAACGGTACGGATCTGGTGTTCGTGTTCCCTGACGGAAACGGCGGCCTGAGCCAGGTCAGTATCTCCAAAACCACCGGCGAGCTGACCAGTGCGGTGACGGACACCGGTATCACGGTGCCCCAGGGCGGGCAGTTGTATAACGTGCGGATCGTCTCCGATGGCGCGGGCGGCCATGACATCACCTACTCTGTGCTGTTTGATAGCGACACAAGCGATGGCGGTAAGGCCGGCTATGCTGTCGGCGATATCTATCAGATTGGCCTGAACGCAGGTCCTGCTCCAGCGTTACCGATAGTGACCGATGCCCATATCGCCATCACCTCCACGCCAGGTGGCGCAGACGGCACTAGCTACAAGATCGGCGATACCGTCACCGCCGTATGGGATAACTCGTCCAGTGGCGACGCCAATACCAGCACAGTGACCGGCGTCACTATGGATTTCAGCCAGTTTGGCGCCAGCACGCCGGTGGCGGCCTGGGACGATGGTACCCATGGCGATGTCACCGCTGGCGATGGTAAGTATACGGCCCAATACACTATTGCCGCTGGCTCCATTAACAACGTTCATGGTCTCAACGTCTCTGTTACGGCCACCACGGCGAGCCACACCTCGGCCACGGCGGCGGACAGCACCGGCCTTACGGTAGACAGCACAGCGCCTGTGCTCTCCAGCAGCACGCCGCAGGATAACGGCGGCAGCGTTGCCACGGGCTCTAACCTGACACTGACCTTCAGCGAGAACGTGCAGGCCGGCAGCGGCCATATCACCCTCGTTAACGACGGCAACAGCAGTCTGAACAAGGTCATCGACATCACCGACAGTTCGCAGGTCTCTATCAGCGGTCACACGGTGACGGTCAATCCGACAACGGATCTGGCGGCTGGTGCAAACTACCATGTCCAAATCGACAGTACCGCGCTGCACGACGCGGCGGGGAATAACTTTGCAGGTATCAGCACGTCGACGGGGTTGAATTTCACGACCGCTTCCGCCTCGGTCGGGGATCCTTCCATCGTGGTGTTCGACCTGACGACGGGGCAAAGCTCCGAGCATAACGGGCGTGTCTTTGACGCCAATACCGCGTACACCATCTATATCAAGGTCAACAGCAATTACAGCCCGCTGGTTGGGCTGGATAGCAACGAAATGTGGTCGGGCGCGCAAAATCTGGGCACGGACGACAAGATTGTGCTGGTGGGCACGGGCAGTGCTGTTAAGGGAAGCCATGGCGACGCAGTGATGGCGATGAATCACGGCGGCAATTCCGTTAACTGGGTGGCGGGGTTCTCTTCTACGCTTTCTTCTAATGTCGCCGGCGTTGCCGCAAATGGCCAATTCGCTCGTGGTGGAAATAACGCGGATCTTTGGAACGGCACCTGGGCCGCAAACCCGAATGCGGATAATTCGTTTGCTCAGGCGTATTTGCAGGCGATGCCTGCCGGCGTCCTCACCTCGCAAGGGCTGGCGATACCATGACAGGTTCACTGATTCTGCTACGCCGCCTGGTCGAAATGCGGCAATTCGAGGCGCTGCAGGAGGCTGTCTTTAGCCTGCCGGCGCTCTCATCAGCAGAACAGGTGCTTTTGGCCCTGGCTCAGGCCCATTTGGGCCAGCCAGAGGCGGCTCGCCAGACGCTGGGGGTACTGATCCCGGCGGAACTGGAGGTCGATGCCCGTGTCGATCTGGCTGCCGTGCACCTGCTTCTTGGGGAATCTGCCACGGCGCAGGCGCTGCTGGAAGCCACCCGCACCGAGGCACCAGACCACTCGCTTCTGCTGGCGCGTCTGGCTGCCTGTTATGTGCAGCATCAACGGGAGGAAGAGGCTATCCCTCTGTATGAATGCAGTCTGCGCCTGCAACCACGTATCGACGTCTATCAGCAACTGCTGCGTCTCTACCTGCAAAGTGAGGCGTTGCATCAGGCCGAAGAGATGCTGGCCGCCGCACACCGCTTCTGGGCAGGCGAGCGGGAGCACTGGCCCGCACAGCAGGTGGCGCTGCACGATCAGCAACTGCGCGGCCTGCGTCTGGAGCTGTGGCTGGCCCGTGGCGACTTCGCCCGCGCTGATGCCTGGCTGGACGCACGCCATGCTGAACTGGCTGAGGACGATTACTGCGGCCTGCTGACCGGTTATGTTCAGCGTCTGGCCGAGCGAGGACGCCATGCCCAGGCCGAGGATGCGCTGCGCCATGGCCTGCGTCATTACCCGGAGCATCCGGACCTGTATCTACAGCACGCTGAACTGGCAGAGTTGCAGGGGCGCATACCGCATGCCATTGCCTTGTTGCACCACGCCATTACTCTGGCCGGGCAGCAGCAAAAAATGACGCTTCTTCTGCGCCTGAAGCTTGCCAGCGTCGCTACCCAGGGGCATCCGGCGTTGGCGCGTAACATGGCTGAGCAGGCGATTGAGGAGGCCGGAGCGCTGACGCCTTCACCCGATATGGACGCCGCGCAAATCGGTCACTGGCTGGCGCAGGCGCAAGTAGCACTGGCCGGTGCAGACGTGCAGGAACAGCGGTACGCCGGGGCAGAGGCGCGATACATCGACGTGCTGCAGGCACATCCGCAACTGCTCCCGGCACTGCAAGGGCTGGGACAGTTATATATGCAATTGGGGCGTATCGACGAGGCTGTTGCGCTGTTCGAGCAAATTTTGGCGATCGACCCGGCACGCGGTCATGCGGCGCTGATCAATGCCCGTCGTTTTCCGCAAGATGAAGAGACGTTGATTCGCCTGGAAAACCTGGCGCGTCGGCCTGGCTTGTCCGGCCCGGTGCAGCCTGGGTTGCTGCTGCAACTGGCTGCTGCCTGGGAAAAACGCAAAGAGTACGCCAGAGCCTTCACCCTGGCCAACGAAGCTAATGCCGCCCACCGCGCACTTCTACGTTACGATCCGGTTGCACACCGACAAAGCTGCGCGCGTATCCGCCACGCATTCAGCCGTTCGCTCTACGAGCACCGACGCCACATCGGCAACGATTCAACGCTGCCGGTGTTCGTACTGGGTATGCCGCGTTCCGGTACGACGCTGATTGAACAGATTCTGGCGGGGCACAGCCAAATCCACGGCGCGGGTGAACTGGGGGTAATTCCCAGCACGATCGCCAGGCTGGAGCGCTGGGAACGTCATACGGGGTCAGGACACCATTACCCGGACTGTGTGGACGATCTGTCGGCCGATGTCGTGGCGGGTATCACCGCCAGCCTGCTCAAGGAACTGCGGGAAACCGTGCCAGAAAACGCTTCTGAGGTTCGGCATGTGGTGGACAAGCTGCCGCACAATTTCGAGAACATTGGTCTTATCAAGCTGCTGTTCCCGAACGCGCGGATAATCTCAGTGCGGCGCGACCCGCGCGATATCGCTATCTCCAACTACTTCACTGACTATGCGGCCAAACATGGCGGTATGGGCTTCGCCTATGATTTGCGATGGATTGGTGAACAACTGGCCGACCATAACCTGTTGATGCACCACTGGAACCAGCTATTCCCCGGCGAAATTCTTGAGGTGCGCTACGAGGATGTTGTCTCTGACCCGGAGCGTGAGGCGCGCCGCATGCTCGCTTATCTGGGCGTGCAGTGGGAGCCACAGGTGCTCGACACGTCTGAACTGGACAGGCCGGTCAAGACCGCCAGTGTGTGGCAGGTGCGTCAGCCTATCTATCAGACCGCGCGCGAACGCTGGCGGCGTTACGCGGACTTTCTGGCGCCGCTTACCGCGGGCACCAATGCGAAGATCGTGCATGAGCCTGTTGAGATGGTAAGCCTGCCGGTGCCGGGGATGCAGACCGAGGGTATCGTCTACTATCGTCAGGGAAAACTTGATGAAGCCGAGATGCTTTTCAGACGCCTGCTGCACCACCTGCCCGAACACGCTACCGCGCATTTTATGGTGGGCCTGATTTGTGTGCGCAAAGGGCACCTGGCCGATGGCATCGGGCACATGGAAAAGGGACTCCAGGCCTGCCCATGGAATGCCAACTGGCGACGCGATCTGGCGCAGGCCTACGAATTGGCAGGGCAACCGGAAAAAGCACAGGCGTTAAGGTCGCGCCACGTCAGCACGGATGACCGTGTGATGAGCGTAATAGACGTTGACCAGGATGACGCTGTTTCTCTGGATTTCTCCATTCGCACCTCCGCGACGCGGCCGTTTTAGTGAGCCGCGGCAGTAGCGCGAATATCTTATGGCGGAATGTCGCGCGCTGACGGCGTAAACGGGGCAGGGCAGAAGGATAAGGGCAGGCAAGGTCATCTACAGCGACAGAATCGTGCTCCTTATGTCGAGGTTTTCCCGCTGCGCCCATTTACGCGAAAGGGAATTTCACATCGCGTTAATATCGGTTACCGATGCGCGTGCCACCAGGCGTCCGGTAATCGATTTGCCCTCTTCCACAAAGACAGGGTGCCCATCAATTAACGATTGAATACGTTGTATACATTGTTCCAGCAATTGATCGACAGGGTAAGCGATGCAGGTCAGCGTAGGATAAAGCAACGCGGCAAGCGGGGAATCCTCAAGACTGACGATAGAGACTTCTTGCGGTACGGCAATATTAAATTCACGCAATAAACGCATGGCCTCGGCGGCGTAGCTGTCGCGTTTGGCAATGATTGCCGTGTATTTTGTAAAACTGTTAATGAGCTTTAACAATGCCTGTTCGATATTGTTGTTGGCCATGACCAGCAACTGGCGGTTAAACGGTAGCGAGTAATTCTGCAAAACGCTGCGATACCCTTCCAGCATCTGCTTACTGGCAACGTCGTCTTCATTATCAACGAGCAAGGCAATATTGCGGTGTCCTTTCCCGAGCACGTAACGACAGGCGCTTTCTGCCGCGAAAGCATAATTATAGCCCTGGCTGGCGCTTCCTTTAGTGGAAAAGGCGTCAAAGGCGATGACATTGGCTGGCATATCGCTACTGGCATGACTTAAGGTCACCACCGCAGCGCATTGATGATGCAGACTGTGTATGGCGGCTTTTTGCTCGTTTTCATCATTAACATACTGAATCAGTAATGATTTATTGAGCGCTTTCACCGCAAGCGACAGGCGAGGCAAAAGCGTCGCGCTGAAACTGGCTTCATGCGCGGGCAACACCATACCGATATAACCTGATGTATTACTGGCCAGCGTCTGCGCCGCAAAACTGGGACGATAGTCGAGCACTTCAACGGCTTTTAACACCGCTTCACGGCTATCGTCGCGCACGCCACGTGTGCCGGTCAGCACGCGTGAAACCGTGGCGCGGGAAACATTGGCTAATTTTGCAACATCATCAATAGTAGGCATGGTGTTTTCTGTATGGCGATTTTCTCCCAATAATACCATAAATGCAGACCAGTTTTAGTCACTTACGCTGTACGGCGCGCCGTATCGGTTTGGTGTGAATGAAGCGTGGGCAGCCATGCAGCGCCGCGAACCCCGCTGGCATCGCCGAACCTGGCTTTCACAATAGTAGTGTGACAAGAGGACGAAAAAATGTACCTCTTGATAGCTGGTGGAAGGTCGCGATAGATCGATGCAACGTTAGAAAGCCCGCCGCCAATCACAATGACATGCGGATCGAGCGTATTGATAACCCCGGCGATGCTGCGCGCAAAAGCGTCGATAAAGTGCTGATAATGGGCGAATGCCAGCGGATCGCCTGCTTCGGCTGCGGCAATGATCGACTCCGTGCTTAGCTGGCTTGCCTGTTTCTCATTAAAACGACGGCTAAATCCGGTGCCGGAAATATAGCTTTCAATACAGTTCTCATGCAGACAATAGCAGTGCTGAACCGGGCCATCTTTTTCTGCTGTCCAGCCTGGCAGTGGATTGTGCCCCCATTCGCCTGCAATGGCGTTGGGGCCGCTGAGTAACTGTCCATTCACCACCACGCCGCCGCCGCATCCGGTGCCGATAATAACGCCAAACACTGTCCCATAACCCTGGCCCGCACCGTCGATGGCCTCGGAGAGGGTAAAACAGTCGGCATCGTTGGCCAGAAAAACCGGTTGTTCCAGGCGACAGGCCAGGTCTTTTGCTAAATTTTCGCCATTCAGCACCAGACAATTACAATTCTTGATAAGATCGGTTTCCGGGTCTATCGCACCCGGTAGCCCAATCCCGATGGTAAATTCCTGCTTCTGTTCGGTTTTGATGTATTCCACCATCCCGACGAGATGATGAAGAAATCCGGCGTAGTCGGCTTTATACGTTGGACGCCGCTCACGAAAACGAACCGTGCCGTTTTGGTCCAGCAGTACCGCTTCCATTTTTGTACCGCCAATATCAAGGCCAAGGTGAAGCATTGTCATCCTCCAGTAAAAGAAGAGAGGCTGCGCCTCTCTTCGGTGTCGTGCAATTAATGGCGCGTGCGGTAAATGTCGATAAGCTCTGTTACCAGCTCTTTCGCAAGGATGGAGGTCATCAGGTGATCCTGGGCATGCACCATCACCAGCGTCATTTTGGTTTTTCCTTCGCCTTCATCGGCTTCAATAAGCTGGGTCTGGACTAAATGCGCTTCACGGGCAAAGTGTTGCGCCTGCTGCATTTTTTCATCAGCATCGGCAAAATTGCCTTCTTTGGCGCTCTGCAGCGCTTCATAGCACAGGCTGCGTGATTGCCCGGCATTGATGATAATGCCCATGACTTGCTCTTCTAATTCCATAACATCCTCTGAGTTCGGTTATTGCAGTTATGCGGTTTCTGACTGGCCTGTAGCACCGGATGGCTGATTTTCAGCGGCATCTTGTGCAAGTAACTGTTTTTCGTAGGCTTTAAAGAACGGAAAATACATGGCGGTGGCGGTGACCATACAAATCAGACACATAATGACCGGGCTAAAGGCCCAGTTCGCCGCCCAGGAGGCGCCGATCGGCGCCGGCGTGGTCCACGGGGTCATCGAGACCATACGGGCGACCAGTCCGAAGTCGAGTGCCAGGTAGGCCAGGGTGGCATTGACCATCGGCACAAGCACAAACGGAAGGAAGAACAGCGGATTCATAATGATCGGTGCGCCAAACAGAATGGGTTCATTGATGTTGAACATACCAGGAACGATACCCATGCGGCCGATAGTGCGCAGGTGCACGGCTTTGCTGCGAATCAACAGCAGCGCCAGCGGTAAGGTTGAACCCACGCCGCCAATCAGCAGATAGTGATCCCAAAAACCCTGCACATAAATGTGGGGAATGGCGGTGCCTGCGGCAATGGCCGCCTGGTTGACGGACAGGTTCGCCATCCAGAAAGGGTTCATAATGCCGGTGACGATCAGCGCGCCATGGATCCCGGCAAACCACAGGATCTGGCACACCAGCACAGAGAGCAGAATGGCGGGTAATGTGTCCGACGCGGCGACCAGCGGTTTAACCAGCGACATGATCGCTTCCGGGATGATCATGCCAAATTGGGCTTCGATAACCAGATTCAGCGGATGCAGCGTCAGCACCACGGCAAGAACCGGGATGAGGATTTCGAACGAACGTGCCACCCCGGTCGGGACTTCAGGCGGCAGGCGGATGGTAATGTTGTTACGACGCAGGAAGGCGTACAGCTCCGTGGTATAGATGGCGACCAGCAGGGCGGTGAAAATCCCCTGTCCGGAGAAATACGCCGTCGAAATTTGCCCATCTTTAAGCGGCGCGGCGATAAGCAAAAAGCCCATCAGCGAGAGCATGCCTGACGTCAGCGGATCCAGTTCATGATGACGAGCGAGACTGGCGGCAACCCCGACGGAAATAAATATCGTCATAATGCCCATGCTGAAATAGTACGGCAGCATCAGGTTGGCGCGATGATCGAGCGAAAATTGCAGCCAGGCGCGCGCGAATCCCCAGGTGGTGTCGGGGGAAAAGGGCGGAAAAATAAACACCAGCATAAAAGAGCCGACAATCATAAACGGCAGCGCAAGGATAAAACCGTCACGAATAGAGGTAACGTATTTTTGCTGCCCGACGGCGCCGGCCAGCGGCGTGATTTTTTGCTCAATCACCGCGATTAATTTCGAGTACAGAGAACTCATGGCGTGTCCCTTATTTTTTATTGTCGATTAATGAAAGGGCAAAATCTAAAACTGCTGCACCCTTCTGCATCCCGTAATCCATCATGTTGATGGGCTCAACGCGAATACCGTAGGCATTCGCTTTGTGTTGCAGATCCTTCTGCATGTACTTCACCTGCGGGCCAAGAAGAACGACCTCGTAATGCCCCACTTGTTGTTCAAATTCCGCGACACCAAAGGCTTTGATATCAACGTCCAGACCGCGCTTTTCCGCCTCTTCCACCATTTTTTTCACCAACAAGCTGGTCGACATGCCAGCGGAACAACAAAGCATGATTTTTTTCATGAAAAGACTCCTGACTGTGTGACGAGAATGGGCGCACTATAGACTTTGTGGATTCAAAACGGAAAGCGCTTTCCATAGATGGATGCATTAAATGTGAGCACGATCACCAGTTTGAGACTTTCACTTTGGATCGATGTAAGCGATGATCCCGCGACTTCGTGGATTAAATAGGTTCCATCATGAACATTCAGTTTATGAATGTTGTTGTTGTGCTGATCGAGCAACGTATTACCCCTTTTGCCAATATGCTCACCCGCAGCCAGCACATTACCGCCATGCGCGACAGTTTTGCGCTGGCAATGCCTTTCGTTATCGTCGGTAGCCTGATGGTGCCGTTGATCTTTCCGCCTGTTTCCATTAACCCTTTCTCGTGGTTTGGCGGTTACTACCAGTTTGTTCGCCCGATGCTTTTACCCACCTTTGAACTGACGATTGGTCTGGTGGCGTTAATCATTGCCTTTGGGGCCAGCGCCAGTCTTGCTAAGCAATACCAGTTGCCGGAAAGGTTATCGGGCCTGACAGGGTGCATAAGTTTTCTGCTCTTTATTGGCTTTAAAACCACGGATGGGAGCAATGTTTATTTAGGAGGGTTAGGGATATTTAGCGCGTTGATATCAAGCTTTTATAGTATTGAAGTTATTAGGTTTTTTTACAATAAAGGCTGGTGTATACGCCTGCCGGATGAGGTGCCGGTGATGACGCGAAATGGTTTCCAGCTCCTGGTGCCGTTGCTGGTGGTGATGCTGTCTGTCACGGCGGTAAATATGACGTTAAAGCTGACCACCGGCATGATCCTGCCGGGTCTGATAAGCGAAGCCTTTCGCCCGTTAATTATCGCCTCTGATACGCTGACGGCTATTCTTATCTCTTTGATTATTTGTAATTTATTGTGGTTTGTCGGCATCCACGGCGCCTTAATTGTGACCGGCATCATGAACCCCTTCTGGATGACTTATTTGTTTGAAAACCAGCAGGCGCTGGCTAGCGGGCAGGCACAGCTTCCCCATATTTATCTGCAGGGTTTCTGGGATTTCTATCTGCTGATTGGCGGAATAGGCTCCACCTTACCACTGATCTTTATGGCGCTACGCAGCCGCTCCCGGCAACTGAAAAGCGTCGGGAAACTTGGCTTTATTCCCTCGCTGTTTAATATCAACGAACCTATTCTGTTTGGCTTTCCGGTTATCCTTAACCCCATATTTTTAATCCCTTTTATTTTTGTTCCTGTCATCAATGCCTGTATTGCCTGGTATCTCACACACCTTGGCGTACTGGACCGCGCCGTGGCGATGTTACCCTGGTCAATGCCATCGCCGCTCGGCGCTGCCTGGTCAGCAAACGGCAGTTGGAAAAATATGTTTATGTGCCTGTTTGCGTTGTTCAACTCCTGGATGATCTACCGGCCATTCTTTAGGGTGTATGAACGCCAGTTGTTGGATGCAGAGAGTAAGTAAACCTGCCGCCGTTTCCCGGCCAGCGCGATGACCGCGCTGGCTTTTTTATAACTCACACCCATTTGTGTGATTTTCATCACGTTATCATTGCCATTATTCTCGATTTTGTGATTTGATCCGGCAATTATGGAAAGCGCTTTCCATATCCGGATGTACTTTTCCTTTTTTGATCCGTAAATTTCCCTTCGCGCCAATAAGACGCTCTTTCACTCAGAAAAAGAAAAAGGAAAATCATGAACAGGTTGAACCGATTAATACCTCTGGCCTTACTCATTAACGCTGCACTCTGCGCGAACGCCCAGGCCGAGGAGGTCAAGGCATATGACTTCACGCTTCACGGCTATATTCGTTCCGGCATTCTGGCGAATTCCGATGGCAACCGCGTCGACTCCGTAGGATTGATGCCCGATGGAAAATGGCGTCTGGGGAACGAAGAAGACACCAAAATCGAATTAATTCCCCAGGTTACCCTGAAATCAACATCAGGCGCGGTGGCAAAAATTCAGGCCAATATTACCCATCAGAGCAAATGTACCGCTGACTGGAACTGCCGGGACGACGATGGTCATGACGCGCAGTTCCGTGAGGGATTTGTTGAGTTAAGCCATCTCGACTTTGCCCCGGACATCACCTTCTGGGGTGGCAAGCGCTACAGCAGTTCCAATACCTCAAGCCACCAGTACGACTGGGAATACATTCAGTACAACGGTACCGGTGGCGGTTTCGATCATATGGATCTCGGTTTTGCCAGCCTGGATGCCGGTGTCTATGCCTTCTCTCCGACCGATGAAACCAAAGCCTATCCCGTTGATAAGGGCGACCAGGGTTATCCGGATGACTATTCCCTCAACGTGTGGTTGAAGAAAATCGGCGGCACCGGTCTGGATCTTGAATTCGTCGGTCATCACATGAACCGCAACGAAAACCATCCAACGTCTGCTGAAAAAGGCTATGGCATCACCGGGGTTTACAATTTTGATGGTTTCTGGGGGCTGACCGGCGGCTATTCAAAACTGGTTATGCAGTATGGGCGCGGCCTGGGGGCGGGTGATTCGCTGGGTAAAAATGGCTGGGGTTGGGCCAACCTGGACGATACCCAGTCGTGGCGCGTCATACTGGATAGCATGGCATCAGTGAATAACGTTGATATCTCGACCTTCGCCTATTACCAGAAGGATAAAAATTACCGCTGGTGGAGCAGCGATGCCGACGGCTGGGGCCGCACGCGCTGGGTAGCCGGGGTTCGTCCGTATCACCAGATAACTAAGAATTTCGCCATGCAGTATGAAGTGGGCTACGAGTATCTGGATGATGAAAACTACAAAGGTGTGAATGGCAAAGGTAAAGGGGGGCTGACGAAAGTGACCGTCGCGCCAACCCTGACGTTCGACTCGGGTTACTGGAGTCGCCCGCAGTTGCGCTTCTTTGTAACGTACGCCAAATGGGATAAAGGCGTATCTGATGCCCTGGATGGCAACTATGACTGGAGCACCAACACCATTTCCGCCGGGGGGTACAGCCGTAGCGGCAGTACGGACACCGTAAACTTTGGCGTCCAGGCAGAAGTGTGGTTCTAAGGAGAGATGAACATGTCTAAACCTTTACGCAAATGGCTGCTGGTGTCGATGCTTTCGGTGTTGGGAAGCGCAGGGGCTATGGCCGCAGAACAGTCGCATTTCGAAAATTTTATCACCCGTGATGGTGCGCAGTTGAAAGACGGCAACAACGTCTTTCGCTTTGCCGGTATCCACGCGCCGGAGTTGCATCGCATTGAGGATGACGCGCGTGGGGTTTGCAAAGCCGATCCACGCGGTTGGGGACAGTACTTCAAATGGCCAACGGCAGAAGAACAGGAAAACTGGATCCGCGCGATGGTGCAGACCGGCGCCAAAGCGCAGCGTGTCTATGTACTTTCTGTTCAACAGGAAAACGATGTAGCCTGCGGGCGCGCAACGCATATTCTCGCGCCTGAAACGCCGGATGGTATGCCGCGTCTGAATGAAGAGGCGATGAAAGTTTACGACAACATGATTGCGCAAGCCGATAAACAAGGGCTGCGTTTAATCCTGCCCTTTATCGATCACTGGTGGTGGTGGGGCGGCCGTGAACAACTGGCCGCGTTCTATCATGAAAAACCCGAGGATTTTTACCGTACTGACAGTAAAACCTTTAAAGCCTATCTGGACGTTATTCGTCAGGTGATTACTCGTACCAATACGGTAACCGGGCGAGCCTACTTCGATGAAAAAGCAATCATGGCCTGGGAAACGGGCAATGAGCTGGAAAATACCAATGCCGATTTCCTCAAACAAACGGCAGCATGGATCCGTAAGTGGGCACCGCATCAGCTCATCGTTGACGGTACCTATAAAAAGATAAATGCGTTTGCCCTGACCGATCCGAATATCGATATCGTCAGCAACCACTACTACACCAATGCCGGGAATAACCACCCCGATCAGGTCAGCAAAGATCTGCAGGCCATTGGCGGTAAAAAAGCCTATCTGGTCGGCGAATTTGGCCTGCTCGACCATGCGCAGCTCAATGACATTATGCAGTCAATTGTGCACAGCGAGGTCAACGGCGCGCAGGCCATTGGTGGCTTTATCTGGGGCTTTCGCGGCCATCGCCATGATGGCGGTTTTTACTGGCACAAAGAGTACACCGGCCACTACAGCTACCACCTGCCAGGATTCACGCCAGAAGGCAAAGCGAATCAGGAAATGGAGGTGGTGAATCTGGTGCGCACGGCCTCCGCGCAGCTTGCCGGTTTAGATAAGGCGCCTGCGCTACCCGTACCGGATGCGCCACGTCTGCGTGAAACCAATTCTCCTTTTGCCATTAACTGGATGGGGGCCGCCGTTGGGCGCGACTACGATGTTGAGCGTGCCACATCGGCAACCGGCCCCTGGCAGGTGGTCGGCAAAGATATCTCTGATGGGGTGAACGAGTGGAATCCGGCGACGATGGCCTTGTTCCGCGACGACTACCGCAACTTGCAGTTGGGAAAAACCTATTACTACCGTGTGATAGCCAAAAACGAGAGCGGGGCATCAGCACCATCGAACGTGATCAGCGTGAAACATACTCAGGAGAATAAAGCCCCGACCGTTGCGCTGACCGCTTCCCTGACGACAACACAGGATAAAGGCGTGGCGCTGAAAGCCACCGCGACAGACGACAATCTGCCTGACCGCAAACTGGCGCTGAGCTGGAGCAATAACGGCAATGACAAGGCGCATCTGTGCGACAGCAGTAAAGCTGAAACCCGTGCCTGGTTCTCAGCGCCTGGCAGCTATGCACTGACGTTTACGGCTGACGATGGTCTATTGCGTACCCGCAAAACCGTCAACGTCACAGTGAAAGAGGCCGTCGGTAAATCACCCGCTGATTACTGTACTTTTGGCGGCGGCGTGCTGGACGTCAGTAAAGGCAAACTGAATGTGGTGAAAGCCAGTGAAAACCAGCTTGCCATTGGCGATGACGGTTTTCTCGGCCCGTTCGCCAGTGAAGGCGACAAGGTTACCTGGCAGGTGGAGGTTCCCTGGGAGGGGCGCTTCGCGTTACACGTGACCTTCAACGGTAAATGGGGCGGTAAAAAGAATTCGTTTGTTGTGAACGAGGGGGCGCCAGTCGAGGTTGAATTCCCGCAGACCGATGAAAAAGGTCAGCAAATGGTTGTGCCTGTGACGCTAAACGCGGGCACAAACACCATTAGCTTCGGCAAGTTCCCGGGCGACTGGGGCTACATGTTTATTAAATCCATTGAAGTGACTGCAGAGTAGTGACATTGGCTGCGTCCGTTGGGCGCAGCCTTTTTTTATCTGAGGAGGCGTTATGACCCGGTATCAATTCCCGGACGGATTTTTCTGGGGTGCAGCAGCATCTGGCCCACAAACCGAAGGTGTAGAAGGGAAAGCACATCGTTCCATTTGGGACAGTTGGTTTGCTGAACACCCTGAGCGGTTTTATCAGCAAATGGGACCGCAAAAGGTCTGTGAAACCTACACCAAATACAAAGACGATGTGGCGTTAATGAAAGGGTTGAACTTCAACTCTTTTCGCACTTCGATTCAGTGGTCGCGGCTGATTGCCGACTTTGAAACGGGTGAGCCCGATGCCGACGCGGTGCGTTTTTACCATGCATATCTGGACGAGATGATCGCCAACGGCATTGAGCCGATGATCAACCTTTACCACTTTGATATGCCCGAAGCGCTGCAGAAAAAATATGGCGGTTTTGAATCAGCGAAAGTCACCGACCTGTTCGCCCGTTTTGCACAGACCGCGTTCACCCTGTTCGGCCATAAAGTGAAATACTGGATAACCTTCAACGAGCCGATTGTGCCGGTTGAAGGGGGCTATTTGTATGACTTCCACTATCCATGCAAAAAAGATGGCAAGCTGGCGGCGCAGGTGGCATTCAATATTATGCTGGCGCATGCAAAGGCGGTTCAGGTCTATCGACAACTGGCGCTGGACGGCGAGATTGGTGTGGTGTTGAATCTGACGCCGTCCTACACCCGCAATGATTCTGTTGAAGATAAAAAAGCCGCCGCGTATGCCGATTTACTGTTCAACCGCAGTTTTCTCGATCCGCTGGTGAAACATCAGTTTCCAAAAGAGTTATGCGAAATCCTCGTCGCGAATAAGTGCCTGCCAGAGGTGGCGAAAGCCGACGTTGACCTGATTACTTCGTCGCATATCGATTTTCTTGGCGTCAATTATTATGTCCCCCGGCGTGTAAAAGCACGGGAGTCCGCCTACATCCTCGATTATTTCACCCCAGAATTTTATTTCGAAAATTATGTGAATCCGCACGGGCGCTTTAACCCATACCGGGATAATAACGAAATTTTGCCGCAGGCGATTTACGATATCGCCGCAAATATCCGCGACAACTACGGCAATATTAAATGGTATCTGGCAGAAATTGGTATTGCCATGGATCTCGAATCTGAGGGACCGGTTCAGGCTGATGGCGAGATTGATGACAGTTTCCGTATCGGTCTGATGAAGGAGCATTTAATTCAGCTACATCGGGCTATTGCGGATGGGGCGAACTGTTTTGGTGTTCACCAGTGGACCTTCATTGATAACTGGTCGTGGATTAATTCCTTCAAACGTCGCTATGGCTTTTATCGTCTCGATATTGAAACAGGGGAGCGGCATATAAAGCGCAACGGGGTATGGTTTAAGACGCTTGCCCAAACCAACCAGTTCACTGACGAGGAGTAATCGACGTGAGTCACTGTTTCTATCCACTCGTAAATGTGGTGAAGAATTATCCGTGGGGGAGTCGCTCCGCGCTCAACACGCGTTTTCATATTCCGAATCCTGATGACCAACCGCAGGCAGAATTATGGATGGGCGTACATCCGGCGGGGATTTCTCAGGTTGTCTGTGAAGACGGCACCTGTTCTTTGACGGAACGGATTGCCGCTGATAAGCAGGCCATGCTCGGCAGTAAAATTGCCGGGCAATTCGGTGAGCTACCGTATCTGTTAAAGATCCTTGCCGCTGAAAGTGCGCTGTCGATTCAGGTTCATCCGCAAAAAGCGCAGGCGCAGGCGGGGTTTCAGCGCCAACAACAAAATCCGGATAACCCGCCTGATTACAACGATGATAACCATAAGCCAGAGCTGGTTTATGCGCTGACGCCGTTTATGGCGATGAACGGCTTTCGTAACCCCGCTGACATAGTGGACAATTTTACGCCGCTTCATATTCCGTCGCTCAGTGATGCGTTAACACAATTAGCCGTCTCCCCCTGCGCAGAAACACTGCAGGCATTTTTCCTCCTGGTGATGCAGCTACCGCAGGAGGAAAAACAGCAGGCATTAAATCGGCTTATTGATAATGCCAGGGACGGGTATGACGATAATCTGGCGACGTTTATATTACGCCTGCATCAATATTATCCTGACGATATTGGCCTGTTCGCGCCGCTGTTTCTCAACTGCCTGACATTGCAGCCAGGGGAGGCGATGTTTCTCTCTCCCGGTACGTTACATGCGTATGTTCATGGCGTCGCCGTGGAAGTGATGGCCAGCTCCGATAATGTTCTGCGAGCCGGGTTAACGCCGAAAAAAATTAACCTGAAGGAGCTTATTGCCTGCACGGTATTTGAACCGATTTATGCGGAGCAATTACGCATGCGGCCGATAAGTGAAGCAGGAAAACACCATTATCCGATTCCGGTGGAGGATTTTTGCTTTGATGTTTATAGCGATGTGAAAGATGTTGCTATACAGACTTCGAGTGCAGAGATTGTTTTAGTGATCGATGGGCGGGCGTTATTGCACCATCCTTGCGGCGAAACGGTGACCCTCAAAGAGGGGCAGTCGGTGTTTATTCCGGCAGTGACCGGTGACTGGACGTTGAGTATAACCGGGACGTTATGTCGCGTTTACGGTTAATATAATAAAGCGTTGTTGAGTCCTGAGAGGGCGGCAGACACCCGGATAGACCAGATGTCTGCTTTCCGTTATCTCAGGATACAAAGCGGTCAACAAGCGTGGACATCGATTTTGACTGTGCGTCAAGCATTTGACTGGCGGTTGCCATCTGGGAAACCAGCGCCGCGTTTTGCTGGGTGACCTGCTCCAGTTGATTCAGTGCCTGATGCACTTGTGTTACGCCAAGCGATTGTTCATTGGCTGCGCGGGCGATATCACTGACATATTGCTTCATCCGCCCGGTCGTATCCGCCGCCGCTTTCAGTGCCGCCTCGGATGCCGAAACCCGTTGCACCCCTTCGCCAATGTTATCCATATTCTGATTAACCAACTCTCGAATCAGGCTGGCCTCTCTGGCACAGCGTTGGGAGAGATGACGCACCTCTGCCGCCACAACGGCAAAACCTTTGCCCAGTTCCCCCGCGCGGGCGGCTTCAACGGCGGCGTTTAGCGCCAGTAAGTTGGTTTGAAACGAGATCTCATCGATTGACGCCACAATCTGGAAAATATTGTCGCTGGACGAACGGATAGCCGCCATGCTCTGGCTGGCCTCGTTGGAAACGCGGGTCGCATCCAGCACGTCGTTTGCCATCAATTGGGTCAGTCGTTCCGCCTCGCTGGCGTTATGGGCCGTCTGGGAGATGGCCGTCGATATCTGTTCCATACTGGCGGCGGTTTCAACGATGGATGCTGCCTGCTCATCGGTACGCTGAGCCAGATCCTGGTTACCGTCGGTAATATCACTGCTGGCGTTGCTGAGTATCAGCGCGCCCGATTTAATTTCCTGCACGATATGCTGAATGTTTTCAATTGCCTGATTGTAGGCGCGATTAAGAGCAGAGAGCTCGTCGCTACCCGGCACATCGAGGCGGCGGGTCAAATCGCCATCCATCTCATTAATGGTTTTTAGTGTGTTGGTTAGTTGTTGTTGAATACTGCGCACCACCATCATGGCAAAGGCGATTGCAATGAACAGGGCTACCAGACTGATCGCCAGGAAGGATTGCCAGTCAATACGTGCGTTGTGAGCCAGTGCAGCCGAATGCGCGAGCAGGGTATCCGCCGCCTGGGTTTCTACCTGGCGAAGTATCTCAATGCGTTTGGTCTGGGCAGTAAACCAGTCCGTCGGTTTGACGCCAAATCCCCCCTCCTGCGCCTTATTTAAGGCAATCGTTCTCAGCTCAAGAGCACGGGTGACTTCGGCCGACGCAAGGGCTTTATCCAACTCCGCAGCCTGAGCAGCGCTACTAAAGCGGCGGGTGGCGGTCAGCCAGGCTTCTTGTTTACCCACCACATCGCTGAGCATACGAAATTGACCGTCGCTAAAACGATCAACAGAGAAGACATTGGTAAGCAGGGCGCGCTCGATACCGGCCTGCTCCTTTAAATTCAGCAGGCTATAGAAGGCTGCCAACTCATTGACCATAGGGCCGGAGGCGCTTAACTGGCCTATGCCACCAACGAAACTCAGCAGACCGGAGATGGTCTGCGTATAGAACTGCGTCGACTTTGACGCCTCTATATTTAGTGCGCTTATCGCATTACGGATGGCGTCGAGGGACTGAATACTCTCCTTAAACATCTTTAGCGGGGCGGCAATATTGCCCTGCGTTAAATTCGTGTCCGTACTGGCTAGCGCCTGGTTCAACTTTACCAGCGCGTCGTCAGTTAATTTCCGTTGCACGATGATTTCATCGCGGAACTGCTGTCCACGCGCGCCGATAAAACCGGCGCTCATTCCACGTTCACGTTGCAGTTGGTGGACAACATCTCCCGTGCTGCGGGCAAGCGTTGTTAACTGACCGATAGTGTCCATCTGTCGTTCGGTACCGATACGGCTGAGCATGCCTGAACCGGCAAACCATATCAGCGCAAGTAGCAGAGGGAATAACGCGATAAATAACTTCATTCTCATAGAAATACGATAAATCCATGACATATCGTTATTTTCCTTATTTGCTGTGTTGTCTTATAAGTGCTATCGGCACATTTCTGGCTAATCTTTACAACTTTATTATTATGAAAAACTGAATCGTTATTCATATAAGAAGGTGATGGTAAAGAATGAATGCATAAGAGGCGTCATAGGTTTCAGGTATGTATTCTGTCTGCTCTTCGCTGCACGTGTGTTTGACGTTATTAGAATAGTTTTTTTTCTATGCTTTCGTGCTGGCGGAAAAATGCGGTTTAAGTGTTTTTTAACTTTTATGCAGCGCTGCTTAAATTATTAAGGGACTCTTTTTTTGGGCGACGCAGTGAGGCTGACAATCCTGTTTTCTGGTATCTTCACCACCACTATGTTTTGCTTGAGTTAATTTGGTAGCAAATGCGGTATAGTATTCTTTTGCACTTCGTCTCAAAAATCAGAATTTAAGCTTATTCCGAAAATATATTATTCAGTAGTATATTAATAATTTTAACAATCTTATACGGTTACGCTATCCCATACATAATGTATCGTGGAGAGATAAATTATGCGGCTTGATGTGATAACTGATCATACCGAAAGTGTGTTGAATCTTATGATGGACAAGGCCATCCGGGAATGTGACCCCGAGTACGGTCGAGTGGCCGCTACATGGTACACGATGGCAGAGGGGGCGCTGTTCCTCTGGCAGGAACTGGCGGAGTGTTGCACCGAAGTTTCGCAAGAAGAGAAAAATAAAATGGCATCCCGCCTTCACAGCATTATCAGTATGAATAGAGTACCTCTGCTCAAAAAAAAGGATGAGTAATACATTGATTTTCTGAGTAAATGCATCTCTAAAAAGCTATGTGCCGCCTGATTCTGGTTGGGAAGCCGACCGGGTGGGGTATTATCAGAAGAGTGACGTTACCCCGACAGGGTGACGAAATATAATATACGTTCTTTCCTGCAATGTGTTTTTTTGATGCTATGTCAGATTGAATCTAAACCCTGCATTACTGCGCCTGGTTAATCTGTCCTCACCTGCAAAGCAGGCGAGGTGAATTCCGGGTGATTATTGTTCTGCGGCCTCTGTATTTTTCGCATGTATTTTTTTATTCGCTTCGCCACTTTCATTCAATGCCTGACTGGCGGCTTTTTCGGCGTGTGCGGCACTATAGGCTGCAAGGTGTGAAATGACGATGGCGTAAATACTCATCAGTGAAACCCAGAGTATACTGTTTTTCCACCATAACAATGTTGGGATTGTCAGCACTGCCCAAATTAACGCCAAAAATAAATGCACCCTGGCCATAAATCGGGCTGTTAGTTTGACTTTCATCTTTACTCCTTATTTCTGTGCTCTATATTTGCCATCCTGGTAATATTTATAGCAGTTGTCAGTTAACTGTTGCGCTTATTTTGTTACAGTTTGTACACGAAAGAAATTAAGATAATTCCTCTGGAAAGCGTTTGATTAAGCAATGTTTTTTTGAGAGGGAAGGGGGAATTACACCAGTCGAGCCCGTCTGTTAAAAAAAGCCAGACGGGAGAGATTCGTACGAAATTAATACTTAAGTGTTATAAATTTTTCTGAGCCCGCTTTATTTTCGGGTCATACACCGGGCTTAAGCAAAGGCCGTTTTGTCTTGATTGTAAAGTTTACTGCAATGAGGGCACATCAATGACAAGCCTTTCTGGACTCGCGTAAAACTATGTTCTGACTGTTTGGTGCAGTGAGGGCAGGTACATTTGACGAGATAGTTGCGATTATTTTTTGAATCTTTGCGTTGTGGCATAGGGTCTTTCCTGATAAATGGGCTGTAACCATACACTATCCGGGCGCGCGTTGCCCATAATCATTTTCGATCCCCCTAAGAGGGGATATTCGCTACTCTGGTCACGACACTTTGTTAAAGCCTTTATCTCAAGGCGTCGCCTGTCCTGACGTTAAAGGACATGATTGCGCACCAGCATCAGAAACGAGCCGCCGGGGATGACAACATTAAATGAATGCTTGCGAACGTAACGGGGGAGAATGGACCAGGAAAATAAAACTTGCATAATAGGATATGACATGCCTTAATGAGTTGTCGGTTTGATACACAGACCAGTCCAAAGCATTCCATTTTTTGCCCTCATTTTAAGTATCCTTAGATATCTCTTTTTGAGTCTTCATTGAAAGTTATGCGATTATTCTGTAATCGGACCCTGCATGCCGAAAGGCTTACATTTATTTATATAGGTAAAAAATTATGTCTTCAAAAACGACAGGTAACGTAAAGTGGTTCAACCCTGAAAAAGGTTTTGGTTTTATCACTCCAAAAGATGGTAGCAAAGATGTATTCGTGCATTTCTCTGCTATTCAAAGTAATGAATTTAAAACGCTTGAAGAAAATCAAGAAGTTGAATTCTCAGTCGAAAACGGTCCGAAAGGCCCTTCCGCTGTTAATGTAGTAGTACTTTAAGGACACTTTCACTATTTCTAATATTCATCTTCGTTGTCCAAAATGTCACGGCTCGCAATATCGTGTTTCGCATTTTGATGTAACAGAAACTAATCCATATGGCGCAAAATGTATTTTTTGCAAAACCATAATGGTAACCAATGAACGTTACAATTTAGCGACAATGCATCCTGTGCCGCTTGTCAGAAATATCACAGCAACGCATATCGCATAGATATTTCGCCTGCCTCACGTAATCAATTAAGGACCGACTTATGACATCAAAAGTTTTGGTTTTTTTCAACGCTCAGCCCGTCAAAGCTGTTGACAGAAATGCCAGCGATAAGACCGTTGATTGTGAATACCCTAACGGCGAGAAAGCGACCCTAAATATTATGCACGCAGGCGTTCACTCACTCACTGGTGATCATCTGGAGATTCGTGTCGCCACTGACCGACAGCTTTCATCGGATGACATTATGACCGCGGCCCAGAAATTTATCTAAACGGGGCTGTTCAGGTGCTGCGTCATCTTCGATTCTAAGCCCCAGAATTTGCTGGTCGTTTGCGATTTTTCTGCCAGTAAAAATACGGGGTTATCGTATTAACGAGGACGTCACATGGCGCATCCGGTGAATCTGATAATGAATACAACACTCGTTCCGCCTGAGAGCGTGTGAAAAGTTTACTGGCTACCTCGCTGGGCAAAAGCTATCTGAGAAATGAGTTCTATTATGCCGACAGGGAGTTGGTAAAAATCTCGACAATTTTATCCCCTACTTAACTTATCACCTGACAGATCAATGCTATTCATTTGCATGATCAGTTCTGCCATTGTTCTGGCGTCCATTTTTTCCATAACTCGTGAGCGGTGAACTTCCACCGTGCGCAATGCAATATTCATCTGCGACGCGATATCTTTATTCATCATGCCTACGGCTACATAATGGGCCACGGCTTTTTCTTTGGGGGTCAGTTGGCCGTAACGCTGTTTAAGCTCCTGTATTTTAGCCAGACGCGCAGAGTGTTCGTAGCCTTTACTGATGGCCTCTTTTAGGGCATCAAGCGCGACAGGTTTTTGTAAAAAATCGACGGCACCCGACTGGATCTCTTTTACCGCCATTGGGATATCGCCATGGCCTGTCAGGAAAATAACGGCAAGGGTGCTGTTATCGTGACGCATGGCCTGAAACAGGCGATGCCCGTCCATACCAGGCATCCGCATATCCAATAGCGCGACGCCCGTATCTTTAAGCGCTGCTTCGTGCAGAAAGCGCTCACTTTGGTTCCAGCACTGAACGGTGTATCCCAGGCTTTCCAGTAAAAAAGAGCATGAGTGGGTCACCGCTTCGTCATCATCCACTAAATGAATCATTTAAATCTTCTGTGTTATTGGTCTGTCGGAAAGGTCAGGGCCACGAGTAAACCATAACGCCCATCCGGGGCGCTGTGATTATTCACACTAATCTCACCATTGACGCTGCGCAGAAGGCGCTGGCAAATAACGAGTCCCAGCCCCATCCCCCCTTTTTTGGTGGAGTGAAAAGGGCGAAACAGCGTCGAGATCTGTTCCGCTGACAGGCCGCCCGCGTTGTCCAGTAGCGTAATCTGCTGCTGTTGACCGACATGTTCCTCCGTTACCCAAAGGCGTGTGGCGCCTGCCTGGACCGCATTCAAAATGATATTTGCCAGCACCTGCTCCAGCAGGACCGGTGGCAGAGAAAGCGGCATGGGGCGCTTGATGTTTATCTCAACGAGCAGGTCGGGTGATGCTTTATCAAGCTGCAAAAGCCTGAGCACATGTCGGAGCGTATCTGCGACATCACAGGGCGTATTTTCACTTTGCTGCTGCGGACTCGCCCATTCCCGTAAATGTTTGATGATAAGTCCACAGCGTTCGGCCTGAGTATCGATGTGGTGTAGCGCCTCTTCTACGGCCTCTCTCTTTTCCGGCTGTGGGAGATAATTAAGCCCTCCCTGCGCATACATGCGGATTGCCGATAGCGGCTGGTTAAGCTCGTGCGCAAAACCGGAGGCCATCTCACCCAGTACGCTCATCTGTCGGGCCTGCTCCAGCGTCTGCTGTTGGGCGCGCAACCGGGCGTTTGCCTGCTCGAGCGCTTTACCGCGCCGGTTTACCAGTACCATCACCCAACCATAATTGGCAACGAACAGCACGCCCAGCACAAGGATCAGCCCAAGCATTAGCCTGTGCTGGCTCAGCCAGGCGAGCAGGGTTTGCCCGATCCGCTGCTGCTCCGGGTGGCGGTTAAGTCCGCGAAGCAGGGCTTCGGTATCGCTGGTTGAGGCAGGAGCGCCCCAGTGCCAGGTATCACTCTGGGGTGCCGTCAGCAACGCCTTTGCGACGGCATCGGCAACCCGGTCACCCACGCCGGGCAGGGCAGCGAACGACCAGTCAGGATAGAGTGCGGTACTGGTCAGGCAGGGAGATGCGGACGGTTTTTGGAGCAGAACCCGAAAGGCGTTTTTCGCAATAAGACCTTCCGCGTCCATGTCTTCCAACAGGCACACGGGAACGATGGCAGCCTGAATGGCATCTTCGCGCAGCAAATAGAGCAGCGCATCGGCAGGAAAGCCCAAAAATCTCACCTTCACCTGATCGTCCACACGTAACCCCGCATCCAGCAGTTCACGGTAACCGAGCAGATAGCCGCCAAAGGCCTGCGCATCGACTGCGCCCAGGGTGTGTCCGGCCAGATCCCGCGCGTGGGTGATGGGGCTATCACGGCGAACCAGAATAGCGCTGCCGGTGGCCATGCTCTCCCCGGCGGCCCCTTTCCCGGATCGTAGCGATGCCAGCCAGCGCAAATGATAGTGGCTATTTAGCTGCACAAACTGCGCCTGATTGGTGATGACAAACTGGACGCTTCCTGCGTTTACCGCCTCGCGCATCGCGTTGAGATCAAGGGGGAGTAGCCGAAAATGGGCATCCGGTACGGTGTCGTTAAGCGAGTCGATAAGCGGCTGCCAGTGACGTTGAGTTGCCGCTTCACCGCGCAATGCCAGGATGCCGATGGTCCAGTCAGCGGCGAGAAGAGGGGCGCTATACCCGACGATGAACAGGCACAACAGGATTTTTGCGATGCGATCCATGCGACAAATGCCCCTTTTCGTTTGCGGTAGATCAAGCCCGCTTCGTTTATGTGGTTAACCACAATAGAGGGCGACCCGGCGGGATTTTTAGACTGTAACTAATCACATTTGGTTAGGTAATTCCATCCCTAATCTTTTCCTTAGCCGCGCACTGACTGGAGGTCACTATGGACATCAGTAAGCGACATTTTTTGCAGCAATTGGGTGTTGTCACCGCCGGGGCATCACTGATACCGCTGGCGCAGGCGAGTCTCTCATTAAAGCCTGAACGGCACGAAGGCTCCGACAAGCAGCGTTACGCCATGCTTATTGATTTGCGCCGTTGCATTGGCTGCCAGTCCTGCACGGTGAGCTGCACCATAGAAAACCAGACCCCGCAGGGGGCTTTCCGCACCACGGTTAACCAGTATCAGGTGAAGCTCGCCGACAGCGACGAGGTGACCAACGTGCTGCTGCCGCGTCTGTGTAACCACTGTGACGATCCGCCCTGTGTGCCGGTTTGCCCGGTGCAGGCCACCTTTCAACGCAAGGACGGGATTGTGGTTATCGACAACACCCGCTGCGTGGGATGTGCCTACTGTGTGCAGGCCTGCCCGTATGATGCCCGCTTTATTAATCACACGACCCAAACGGCGGATAAATGCACCTTTTGCGCACACCGACTGGAGGTCGGGCTGCTCCCTGCCTGTGTGGAATCCTGCGTGGGTGGCGCGCGGATTATTGGCGATTTACACGATCCCAACAGTACGATCAGCACGCTGCTGGCGGCGCACCGGGACGCGATAAAAGTCCTCAAGCCGGAGAATAACACCCACCCGCACGTCTTTTATCTGGGGCTCGACGACGCCTTTGTCTCCCCGTTGCAGGGGCGTGCACAGCCCGCGCTCTGGCAGGAGGTGGAAATATGTCACCCATGATCATTGATGAGGTGCTGGCTCAGCCGCAGGACATTACCTGGCTTCCCTGGGCCGTACAGTATTTTTTCTTTATTGGTATTGCCTCGTGCGCGGTGCTGCTGGCCTGCGCGGCACGCTGGTCTCAGCATCGGTATCGCGAAGCGTTCGAGCGAGTTTGCCTGTTCCTCGCTTTAACCTGCGGGATTGCCGCGCCGCTGGCGTTGACCGCCGATCTGCATCAGACCGCCCGTTTCTGGCACTTTTATGCCTGGCCGACACCCTGGTCATGGATGCCCTGGGGCGCGCTGTTTTTGCCGCTGTTTACCGTGTTTGTTGGGCTGTGGTTTTTGCTTTTCCATCTGCGCGTGGTCACGGAACGCTTTACACCGTTGATGCGCTGGATAGCTCTCGCCGCGGCGCTGACGGCGGTCGGCTTGCTGCTCTATACCGGACGCGAAGTTTCTGTCGTGCAGGCCAGACCGATGTGGTTCAGCTATGGGTATCCGCTGGTGATGTTCGTGAGTGCGATGAGTGCGCTGCTGGCGATACTCAGCCTGGCCCTGCATAAGCATCGCTATTGCGGCAAATTACTGGCGAAAGGGCAGGTGGTAACGCTACTGCTGCTCGGGGCCGTGGCGCTGCTATGGCTGCTGGGGGATACGTTGTCGGGCGAGGCCCTGCGCCAGCAGTGGCGGCTTGGCACAGATATTCGTTTTTACATGCTGGTGATGATGACACTGTGGGGCGTCGTGCTGGTGCTGGCGCTCGCTGCGAACCGCTACGACTTTCCGTTATCGCTGACACTGGCGAGCACGCTGCTGGTGGCGGCACTGTGCTGGACGTTGCGCTGGGCGCTGCTGATTGGCGGGCAAACGGTCCCGAAATACAACGCCCTGATTAACGACTACCACCTTCCCCCTGGGACCGATGGTCTGCTGGCCATTATCGGCACCTTTGGGCTGTGGTTCGCCCTCATGATAACCATCAGGGAATGCGTCAACTGGCTTTCAAGGAGGTTTCGTCATGTCTGAATTATCCCGCCGTCAATGGCTAAAAATTGGGGTCGCCGTGGGGGGCTTTGCCGCGTTCGGTTTGAGCTATCGTGAGGTTGCAAAACGGGCCGTGGACGGGCTGGTCAATGGCACGTCCGGGAAGGTGACGCGGGACAGGATCCACGGTAACGCTCTTGTTCCGGAAGGTAGCGCGCACAGCGGCTGGCAGAGTAACCCCGATCAGGCGGTCTCCATGACCCAGTGTTTTGGATGCTGGACGCTATGCGGCATTCGCGTGCGAGTGAACAGAGCAGAGAATAAAGTCTTACGCATCGCCGGAAACCCATGGCACCCGCTGTCACACGAGACGCCTTTTGACAGCATGATGCCGTTTTCCGAAGCGCTGCAAAAGATGGCGGGGGAAAGCGGGCTTGAGTCCCGCTCCACCGCCTGTGCGCGCGGCGCCACTCTGTTGGAGAGCCTGCACAGCCCGCTGCGTATCCTTACGCCGATGAAACGCGCCGGAAAGCGCGGGGAAGGCAAGTGGCAGCGCATCAGCTTTGAGCAACTGATTAAAGAGGTGGTGGAGGGCGGTAACCTGTTTGGCGAAGGCCACGTCGACGGGCTGCGTACCATTCGCGATCTCAACACGCCCGTTGATGCGAAACATCCCGCCTATGGCCCGAAGGCCAACCAGTTGCTGGTTACCAACACCAGCGATGAAGGCAGGGATGGCTTCCTGCGCCGTTTTGCGCTGAACAGTTTTGGCTCAAAGAACTTTGGCGCGCACGGTGCCTACTGTGGACTCTCTTATCGCGCCGGTTCCGGTGCGCTGATGGGCGATCTGGATAAAAATCCCCACGTTAAACCCGATTGGGAAAACGTCGAGTTTGCGCTGTTTATGGGGACATCTCCCGCACAATCCGGGAATCCCTTCAAACGCCAGGCGAGACAGCTTGCCAGCGCCCGCTTGCGTAAAAGCTTTAACTACGTTGTGGTGTCTCCCGCGCTGCCCCTGACCACGGTACTGGCTGATGACCATGGTCACTGGTTGCCGATAAAACCGGGGACTGATTCTGCGCTGGCGATGGCTATGATCCGCTGGATTATTGATAACGAACGCTATGTTGCCGCGTACCTGATGCTGACCAGCCGGGAAGCGATGACGCGCGCCGGAGAAAAAAGCTGGAGCAATGCCACCTGGCTGGTTATTACCGATGAAAACCATCCGCTGAGCGGACAGCACCTGAGCGTATCCCATCTCAATGGCGGCGACGGGCAGGCTGATGAACCGCTGGTGGTGAACGAGGCGGGAGAGCTGGTACCCGTCAGCCAGTGCGATTGCGGGACGTTACGGGTATCGCAGGCGGTCACGCTGCACGATGGCGCTACGGTTACGGTGAAAAGTAGCTTTCAATGCCTGACTGAATCGGCCCACCGTTTCACGCTGGAGCAATACAGCATGGAATGCGGCGTGCCGGTTAAACAGATTCATGCGCTGGCGAAAGCGTTTACCGATCACGGGCGTAAGGCGGCGGTGGTGACCCATGGCGGGATGATGTCCGGCAACGGTTTTTATAATGCCTGGGCGGTGATGATGCTCAATGTGCTGCTGGGCAATATGAGTCTGAGTGGCGGCGTATTTGTCGGTGGGGGGAAATTCAACGGCGAGATTAACGGGCCGTGCTACAACATCGAACAATTTCCCGGCAAGATCGCGCCCAAAGGGCTCAATATCGCTCGCAGTAAAGCCGACTACGCCAAATCCGATGAGTATCAGGCAAAAGTGGCCGTCGGTCAGTCGCCGTGGCCCGCCAGTGCGCCGTGGTACCCGTTTGTTGCCGGGCAACTGACGGAACTTTTACCCTCCGCGCTGGAGGGCTATCCCTATCCATTAAAAGCGTGGATTTCGAATATGACCAATCCGCTGTACGGCGTACCCGGTCTGCGCACGGTCATTGAAGAGCGGCTAAAAGATCCGCAACGTCTGCCGCTGTTTATCGCCATCGATGCTTTTATGAATGAGACCACTGCGCTGGCGGATTATATCGTGCCGGATACCCATAACTTTGAAAGCTGGGGATTCAGCGCTCCGTGGGGGGGCGTGGCGAGTAAAACCGCAACGGCGCGCTGGCCTGTTGTCGCTCCCGCGACCGCCAGGACGCTACAGGGTGACCCGGTATCCATGGAATCCTTCTGTATTGCGGTGGCTAAACGGATGCAGTTGCCGGGATTTGGCGAGAAAGCGATACCGGATGCTCAGGGGGTGATGCATGACCTGAATCGCGCGGAGGACTACTACCTGCGCGTGGCGGCCAATATTGCTTTTGCCGGGCAGAAACCGCTGCCGCCGGCTGGCGAGCAGGATGTGGCGCTGTCCGGCGTTGAGCGCATATTTCCGACAATAAAGCGTACGTTGAAATCAGAAGAGGCATTGCCCGTTGCCTTTCTTTACAGCCGGGGAGGGCGTTTTGCGCCCGATGCCTCAGGGCGTAAAGAGGGGATGGTCGGCGGTGAATGGGCCAGGCCGCTGCAGATCTGGAACGCCCAGGTGGCGGCCTTTAAATATGCCATGACTGGCGAGCGATTCAGCGGCTGCCCGACCTGGTATCCCGCGCGGTTGTCCGATGGACGGGCGCTGGAGGAGGTCTTCCCGCAGATAAAATGGCCGATGAAACTGATGTCTTTTAAATCAAACCTGATGAGTAGCTCCACGACAGTTGTTGAACGGCTGCATCACGTTAAGCCGATGGGGCTGGTGGCTATTCACCCCGACGATGGCAAACGCTTTGGGTTACAGCATGGCGACAAGGCAAAGATAACGACGCCGGGAGGCAGTGTGGAGGCGCGGGTGAGTTTGCTCTCAGGCGTGATGCCGGGTGTGATTGCTATGGAACATGGGTATGGGCATACGGAGATGGGGGCGCGTCAGCACTGGCTTGACGGTGAGCCTCTGGCGCATAAAAGCCAGATAGCATCCGGCGTCAATCTCAACGATTTGGGCTTTGCCGATCCCACGCGCAAGGTGCCCGGCCCCTGGCTTGACTGGGTAACCGGGTCGTCCGTGCGTCAGGGACTACCAGCTTGTATTGAAAAAGTGTGATGGAAGCTGGCCCCGGTGCGGGGCCAGCGTTTAGCGTGTTGTAGACATTCCCCTCGTAACACAGTCGTTACATTGAAAGAAATATGTGACGGATTTCTCTCTTTTAATTTTTTTTAAGAAAGCTAACCACCTGATTCCCACTATTTTTATGTGCTTTTCTGCCGATTGGTAAAAAAATGTAAGAGTAAAGTAAATTTTTTAGCTGCCGATAGGATCGTGTTGCGGGTTTTTAAGACAAATACCTTCGGGCCTAAGGGGAGTGATTATGTCGTGGTGGAAAGTCTTTTCTGGAAAAAAAACGATCATTAATTCAACGGCAGCCCCTGAACCCCGGCGCTTGTTGCTGCAGGCGCTGGAGCCCAGAATGATGTTTGATGGTGTTGCCGTCAGCGCAACTACCGCGACCGCTGATGCCACTCACACCGATACGGCATCGCATACCACAGCATCCGTGAGTGTGGCGCATACGGACACCACCCCGGCGGCGGCCACAACAGCCGAAACCAGCAAAACCACATCTGGCACCACTGCCGTAACATCCAGTTCAACGTCTTCTGCATCCAACACAACAACACAGGACACCAGTAAAACCTCCGGTGCCAGCGTTGTATCCGGCACGAGCAGTGCCAGTGGGCCACAGGTCGTATTTGTGGAGTCGGATGTGAAGGATTATCAATCTCTGATCAATCAATTACCGTCCGGTTATGAAGTGGTCGTGTTGGACAGTTCAAAAGATGGTCTGGCGCAAATCGCCGCCTGGGCCAGTACCCATAGTGGTTACAGTGCGATGCATATTCTTTCACATGGTGAAAAGAATGACCTGATGCTGGGAACGGTAGCGCTGAACAGCGCCAATATAGCGAATTACGAAAGTGAACTGGCGACCATCGGCCAGGCACTGAGCGCCGATGGCGATATTTTATTGTATGGCTGTAGTATTGCGCAGGGCAGTGACGGTGCCGCATTGATTGGCGCTTTGGCTAAGGACACACAACATGCCGTCGCGGGTTCTACGGATCCCACTGGTGCCGCAGCATTGGGCGGTAACTGGACCCTGGAATACAGCACCGATAAGTTACATGTCGCGGCCCTGGATTTAGTGGGCTATGACGGCCTCCTTACTCGTCCTACGTCAGGAACAACGTTCTTTGATTCCCTTGATGGCTCTTTAACGGTCATCCCCAATGGCCAGTCATCGATAACGGCGCCTAATTACATGGGCTGGGACTTTACCATGCAGATGAATTCACCATCTGATGGTGCGAACGAAATGATTATTGTGGAAAAAGATGGTTCCAGTACAGTGGAAACCGTCGATGCTTTGAGCGATGGCTTAAAGCAAATCACCTATTTTTCGGTAAAATCCAATGATGGTTCTTTGTTTACGCTGAATTCTATTGGCGTGGTGGTTAATGGCTATGATTCCGGTTTTAGCGGGGGAACGGTTACATTAACCGGCTATCTGAATGGTTCTGCGGTCAGCGGCGCCTCGTTAACATTGAATGTTAATGACATATACAACAGTGGCAATCTTGTCACATTCAATGTCTCATCTAATTCTGCTTTTCAGGACATTGATTCCTTTCGCGTTACGGCGGCAAATGGTCATACTATTACAGGCTTAATTGGTATTGGCGCGATTAATGCCACTAACTTCCATTTCCCCGGCCCGGTATTAACGACAAGTGGTGGTAGCACAGCATACAGCAGCGGTACTGGAAACGCTGTTGCCATCGATAGCGGTATCACGCTAACCGATACCGCCGCCTCTACGCTGACCAGCGCGACAATTGCCATCACCGGAAACTTTCACAGTGGCGAAGATGTGCTGGCCTTTAGTAATACTAATGCCACGACGTACGGCAATATTATCGGTTCTTATAACAGTGCAACGGGCCTGCTGACATTAACCTCTTCTGGCAGCACGGCTACGACAGCGCAGTGGCAGGCAGCGCTGAAAGCGGTGACCTATCAGGACAGCTCTCTGTCGCCAGGTACCAGTTCCCGAACACTCTCTTTTACCATTACCGATGCTTCCAGTAATACCAGTAACACCGTAACGCGTATCGTCACCGTTGCTGCGGACGTCGCGCCTGTTATCAGCAATCTTAATGGCGATAGCGGGACATTTTATGCAGGCGGGACGGCAGTGCATCTGGACAGCGGAACCGCTGCAACGGTCACTGATAGCGATACGACCAGTTTCAATGGCGGAAATCTGACAGTACAAATCACCGCTAATGGCCATAGCACAGAAGATGTTCTGGGTATCGATACCAGTGGTACGGTGACCGCCAGTAATGGCACGACCGCAGGCAGTGTTATCTCTGTTGGCGGTGTCGCTATCGGGAGTATTGCCACCAACGGTGATGGGATAAACGGCGATAATCTGAGTATTACCTTTAACGCGAATGCGACAGCCAGTCGTGTCTCGACACTGGTTGGTGCCCTGACCTATTACAATAGCGCCACCACGCCGACAACGGGAAACCGTACAATACAAGTGGTGGTGAATGATGGCCGCGGGCAGACCAGCAGTGCATCCAGTGTCACCATTGCCATGAACAATAATGCCCTGGTTACCACCAGCGGCGGCAGCGCCGCTTTTACCTCCGGGGATAATAGCGTTTCAACACCAGTGGTTATCGATAGTGGGCTGAGTATTGTTGATCATGCCAGCAGCACGCTGGCGTCCGGCACGGTATCCATTTCCTCGAATTTTCATAGTGGTGAAGATGTTCTGTCATTCACCAATACCAACACGACAACCTATGGCAATATCGTCGCTTCCTATAATGCGGCAACCGGTGTTTTGACACTGACCTCCAGTGGCGCGACGGCGACGATTGCGCAGTGGCAGGCGGCAATGCGAGCGGTCACCTGGACGGATACCGCCGTGACACCCAATTCGGCTACCCGTACTATCAGTTTCCAGGTCACAGATGGCAACAGCAACAGCAGCCCGGTCGCCACCCGGACAGTCACGGTAACGGCTGTCGATCAGACACCGATAGTGAGCACCAGCGGCGGCAGCGCAGCCTTTACCGCTGGTGATAATACCGCGCCGACACCAGTGGTTGTTGATAACGGCCTGACCTTAGCAGACCTGGACAATACGACATTCGCTTCGGCAACCGTGGCTATTACCGGCAATTTCCATAGCGGTGAGGATGCGCTCGCATTCACCAATAATAATGCCGGGATATATGGCAATATTGTCGGCAGTTATAATAGCGCGACCGGTATATTGACCTTATCGTCAGGCGGGGCGACGGCAACAGTCGCCCAGTGGCAGGCGGCATTACGGGCGGTTACCTGGACAGATTTAGCGGTGACACCCAACACGGCGACCCGGACGGTGGGCTTTACCGTTAATGACGGGACGAAAAACAGCGCTGTAGCGACACGGCAGATAACCGTTACCGCGACAGATCAGACGCCGATACTGACGACCAGTGGCGGCAGTGTTGCTTTTACCGCCGGCGATAACACCCCCTCGACGCCCGTTGTCATCGACAGCGCTCTCACGATCTCCGATATCGATAACACCACACTTGCCAGCGCTACCGTCGCCATTACCGGCAACTTCCACTCCGCAGAGGATGTACTGGCCTTTACCAATACCAGCGGCACGACATTTGGCAATATCGTCGCCAGTTATAATAGCGGCACGGGGGTATTAACGCTGACCTCTGCTGGCGCTACCGCGACCCTTAGCCAGTGGCAGGCTGCATTGCGGTCCGTGACCTGGACGGATACGGCAATCACCCCTAATACCGCGACAAGAACCATCAGCTTTAGTGTCAACGATGGCACGAAAACCAGTACCGCTGCGACACGAAACGTGACGGTTGCCAGTACGGATCAAAGCCCTATTGCAACAACATCTGGCCCTGGCACCACGTATCCCTTGGGAAGCCCTGGTACGCCCATTGCGGTGGACAGCGGCCTGACATTATCAGACCTGGATAACGCCACGTTTTCCAGCGCTACCGTCGCCATTACCGGCAACTTCCACTCCGCAGAGGATGTACTGGCCTTTACCAATACCAACAGCGCGACATTTGGCAATATCGTTGCCAGCTATAATGGTGGCACGGGAGTATTAACGCTGACGTCTGCTGGCGCTACCGCGACCCTTAGCCAGTGGCAGTCGGCATTACGGGCGGTGACCTGGGCTGATGGGGCCACCACGCCCAATACAGCAACCCGGGTTATCAGTATTACGGTGAACGATGGAATCAAAAACAGTGCGACCGTAACGCGCTCTATCGCTATGTCCATTCCCGTACCCTCTGTCACCGGGATCACGGCCGCCAGCGATACGGGGAGCAGCGCTTCTGATGGCATAACCCGCAATGCACAGCCAACGTTTATCGGCACGGCCCAGGCGGGAAGTACCGTGACTGTGTATGTCGATGCTGTTTCAGTGGGCACCACAACGGCGGATGGCAGTGGCGCCTGGTCATTTACCCCTTCCAGTGCGTTGAGTGAAGGTAGCCATGCGGTTAGCGCGATGGCTACGCTCGGTAGCGTGAACAGTGTGGTTTCCGCTAACGCGTCGGTAGTGATTGACACCACCGCCCCGGCAGTCCCGACAGGGATTGCGCTCACTGCAGCCACCGATACCGGCGCCAGCGCCAGTGACGGGGTGACCAATAATCCCCAGCCGACGTTCACGGGGGCAGCCACCGCGGGCAGCCTGGTGACGGTCTATATCGATGGTTCTGCTGTCGGCACCACCACCGCGGACGGCAGCGGGGTCTGGCAGTATAACCTCGCTGGGTTATTGCCGGACGGTCCACATACGGTACGCGCCACCGCCACAGATACCGCCGGTAACGTCAGTGCCGCGGCAACGCCCTGGATCTTTACGGTGGACACCGCCGCCCCGGCAGTCCCTACAGGGATTGCGCTGACCGCAGCCACCGATACCGGGGCGAGCGCCAGTGACGGGGTGACCAATAATCCCCAGCCGACCCTCACGGGGGCAGCCACCGCGGGCAGCCTGGTGACGGTCTATATCGATGGTTCTGCTGTCGGTACCACCACCGCGGACGGCAGCGGGGTCTGGCAGTATAACCTCGCTGGGTTATTGCCGGACGGTCCACATACGGTACGCGCCACCGCGACAGATACCGCCGGTAACGTCAGTGCCGCGACCACGCCCTGGCTCTTTACGGTGGACACCGCCGCCCCGGCAGTCCCGACTGGTATTGCGCTGACCGCAGCCACCGATACCGGGGCGAGCGCCAGTGACGGGATAACCGCTAATAACCAGCCGACCCTCACGGGAGCAGCCACCGCGGGCAGCCTGGTGACGGTCTATATCGACGGAACGGCGGTCGGCACCACCACCGCGGACGGCAGCGGGGTCTGGCAGTATAACGTTGCGGCTCCCCTGATCGACGGCGCGCATACGGTCAGCGCCACCGCGACGGATACCGCCGGTAACGTCAGTGCCGCGGCAACCCCCCGGAGCTTTACGGTGGACACCACCGCCCCGGCGATCCCGACAGGGATTGCGCTGACCGCAGCCACCGATACCGGGGCGAGCGCCAGTGACGGGATAACCGCTAATAACCAGCCGACCCTCACGGGAGCAGCCACCGCGGGCAGCTTGGTGACGGTCTATATCGACGGAACGGCGGTCGGCACCACCACCGCGGACGGCAACGGGGTCTGGCAGTACAACGTTGCGACTCCGCTGATCGACGGCGCGCATACGGTCAGCGCCACCGCGACGGATACCGCCGGTAACGTCAGTGCCGCGGCAACCCCCCGGACCTTTACGGTGGACACCGCCGCCCCGGCAGTACCGACAGGCATTACGCTGACCGCAGCCACCGATACCGGCGCCAGCGCCAGTGACGGGGTGACCGGTAATAATCAGCCGACCCTGACGGGGGCGGCCACCGCGGGCAGCCTGGTGACGGTCTATATCGACGGAACGGCGGTCGGCACCACCACCGCGGACGGCAGCGGGGTCTGGCAGTATAACCTCGCTGGGTTATTGCCGGACGGTCCACATACGGTACGCGCCACCGCCACAGATACCGCCGGTAACGTCAGTGCCGCGGCAACGCCCCGGACCTTTACGGTGGATACCGCCGCCCCGGCAGTCCCGACAGGGATTGCGCTGACCGCAGCCACCGATACCGGGGCGAGCGGCAGTGACGGGGTGACCGCTAATAATCAGCCGACCCTCACGGGGGCAGCCACCGCGGGCAGCCTGGTGACCGTCTATATCGACGGGACGGCTGTCGGCACCACCACCGCGGACGGCAACGGGGCCTGGCAGTATAACGTTGCGGCCCCCCTGGCCGATGGCGCGCATACGATCAGTGCCACCGCGACGGATACCGCCGGTAACGTCAGTGCCGCGGCAACGCCCTGGATCTTTACGGTGGACACCGCCGCCCCGGCAGTCCCGACTGGTATTGCGCTGACCGCAGCCACCGATACCGGCGCCAGCGCCAGTGACGGGGTGACCGGAAATAATCAGCCGACCCTGACGGGGGCAGCCACCGCGGGCAGCCTGGTGACGGTTTATATCGACGGAGCGGCTGTCGGTACCACCACCGCGGACGGCAACGGCGTCTGGCAGTACAACGTCGCGACTCCGCTGATCGACGGCGCGCATACGGTCAGTGCCACCGCGACAGATACCGCGGGTAATGTCAGTGCCGCGACGGCGTTTGCAACCTTTACGGTGGACACCACCGCACCTCAGGTGCAGGCAGTTACCGCGCAGAATACGCTTACAGGGGCTCAGGGGCAGGTCGGGTATAACATCTCCTTCACGAAACCTGTTCAGACTTTATCCGCGAGTGAGTTGCAGGCGCTGGTCACGGGCAATGTCCAGGCGAATATCGTTTCGGTTACTCAGGTCAACGCCACGACATGGCAGGCTGTATTAAGTGTCCAGGGCACTGGCACCGTCACCCTGGGTTTTGTGGATAGCACTATTAAAGACATCGCGGGGAACACGTTGTCAGGCTCGCAGGCCAGCGTTCCGGTGTATCAGGTCGCGCCTGCTGTTACACCTGTGACGCCGACAACACCGTCTACCGTATCGCCAGTGGTGCCGGGGAATTCGGCGCCAGCGATAGCACTGCAGTCGCCGCTCAGCGGTTCAATGAAAGGCCTGTTTCAGGAGGCTGCTCCTTCTTCCATCTCGCCCAATATTGTTTTAACAGCGCTCAACGGCATCAGTACGCCAGCGTTAAATTTGACCGGGGACAGTTTGCTGGCAACAGGAAACGCAACCTTACCGTTAACCCTCTCCGTTACCCCAGTCTTTGGTGAGTTTGCGGTTCCGGGCGGTACGGCATCGCCTTCTTATATTGGTTCTATTACCAGTAGACCGACTGCAGCCCTTGAAGTGCGGGCGGATGTCGGCAGTGTAGGCGTTGTGTCCGGCCAAAGCTTTAGCGTTTCACTCCCGGCAGGCACGATTTTAACCCGTGAATCTATGGCGAACTTATCGGTGACCGTGCGCCAAAGTAACGGTATGCCGCTGCCTTCATGGATTAAATTCGATCCAGCAACCGGGCGTTTTTCCGGACAGCCACCCGCCGGATGGAAGCAACCCGTCTCTATTGAAATTCGGGTGGTGGATAAACAAGGACATTCAGGCACCAGCCATCTGGAGCTGAAAGTCGCCGGGCCGCGGGAAGCCACCTCCTCGGCAGGTATTCAGGCATCACCGGGCAAGCCCGGTCTGGATCAACAAATCGCTGCTCAAAAGACCGTTTTTGCAGGGCGACTGATGACGCCTGAAAAACAGGTGTAATGTTTAACCAATATCTAATGCGCTGTTTTTTATAACTAAAATCAATTGATATATTAAGGATGGTAGCATGCAAGGTACGTTATCCGCACAACGTCATCCAGGCCGGTTTGTCCTTCTCCCTGTCGCGGTAACTCTGCTGCTGTCAGGGTGTATGGTCAAACCGCATCCTGTGAGCCTGCAAGAGCGGCAGGCCACCGCCGCCGCCGATAAACAAACGCTGTTTGGCAGCCAGGAAAAAATATCAGCGCCGGTCACTCTGGAAAATGCCATGGCCCGGGCGCTGAAATACAATATGGATTACCGCGTCAAGCTCATGGAAGAGGCCATGGGACAACGTCAGTTGGATGTGGCGAATCTGGATATGTTACCCAAACTTGCCGCCTCTGCCGGTTATACCGCCAGGGATAAAGACAACGCCTCTTCATCGCAAAATATCGCCACTGGCGAACAATCCCTTGCTCCGTCTATCTCAACCGAAAAACAGGACCGTATGGCGGATTTAAGCCTGAGCTGGAACGTGCTGGATTTTGGCGTGAGTTATTACACCGCGCAGCAACAGGCTGACCGCGTTTTGATTCTGGAACAACGTAAACGCCGGGTAGGGCAACAGTTGGTTCAGCAAGTGCGCGAAGCATGGTGGCAGGCAGCAGGTGCGCAGCAGCTACAAGGGCGAATCGATACCCTTCTTGCTCAGGCTCAGTCCGCGCTGGAAGATGCCAGGGAGGTCGAAAGCTTAAAACTGCGTTCCCCACTGGAAGCCCTGAATTATCAGCGTCAGTTATTGGATGTTATTCGCCAGCTAACGGCGGTGCGCAGCGCGCTGGCTCAGGCAAAACCACGGCTGGCAGCATTAATGAACATTTCCCCTGGGCTCGATTTCAGTGTCGCGGTATCTGATGATATGCCAGTACCTAAATTGGGTATCCCCGTCGACAAGATGGAAGATATCGCTCTGCTTAACCGTCCTGAAATGGTGGAAGCGAATTACAGCCAGCGCATCAGTGCCCTGGAAACCCGTAAAGCGATCGCCAAACTATTACCGGGTATTGAGTTGAGCGTTGGGCAAAGCTATGACAGTAATAAATTCCTGACAAACAATGCCTGGGGATATGCCGGGTTACGTGTGAGCTGGAACCTGCTCAATCTGTTTAATGCCGGACCGATTACCAAAGCGGCTGAGGCGGAAAAACAAGTCAACGATGCCCAGCGCCTGGCGTTGAGCATGGCGGTGCTGACTCAGGTGAATATCGCCTGGCTGGATTATGAAGGTAAAACCAAACAGTTTGAACTGGAACGCCAGTTGAATACGGTTGATCAAACGATTTACGAGCAGACACGCCATGCGGTAGAGAGCGGCGCATCGGCACGTTTGCAGGGTATTCTGGCTGATGCTAACGCGGTCTATTCATCATTACGTCTCTATCAGTCCTATGGCGCATTACAAAACGCCTACGGACAAATGGGGGCCAGCCTTGGGCTTGATCCTTTGCCGGAAGATACGCGGGGATATGATATTGCCTCATTGGATCAAGCCTTTAAAGGTGTTACAGCTCGCGTAACTAAGCAAATGGCAGGCGATAAACAATGAAAAAATACGCGCTGTGGTTGATGGCGGGCGTCCTGAGCGCCAGCGCGGTTGGCGCAACGACCGGCTCATCGCCGACGCCGGAGAGTACGCCGTCAGGCAGTAGTGATGGCGGGATTCGTGTCGAACTGCTCTCTCCCCATGCGGTAACGCTCTCCGGCGAAGTCGCGGCGCGTATCGCCGCACTCAAAGTATCGGAAGGCGACAGCTTTCGACAGGGGCAGACACTGATTGAGTTCGATTGTGCGACCTATCGCGCGCAACTGCGTAAGGCGCAGGCCGTGCAGGAGGCCGCCAGTCAGTTGCTGAAAGTGAATAATCAACTGGCGAAATACAATTCTGTCGGCACCCTGGAGTTGACCCAGGCAAAAGGAAAGCTTGATGAGGCGGCGGCGGATGTCAGCTATATGCAAACGCTGGTCTCAAAATGCACGATCACAGCACCTTTTGATGGGCGTGTTTCAAAGCGACATGCCGCCGCCTGGCAGTATATGACCCCAGGCGCACCGGTTCTCGATATTGTGGCAACCCAGGATTTGGAGTTACGTATGCTGGTGCCGTCAAAATGGCTACCGCGCTTAAACGCCGGTGCCACATTCCAGGTGACGATTGATGAGTTGGGGCAGACCTTCCCGGCAAAAATAAAGCGTACAGGTGCGCAAATCGACCCTGTCAGCCAGACCATTCCGGTGATTGGCGTTATCACCGGGAATGCGGAGAATTTGTTACCCGGTATGAGTGGGTGGGCAAACTTTAATTAAGGTTGATATGGAACAAGCGCAACATAACGGGCTGGCGGTACTGCTGCATCTTCTTCATCTGGCGCGAGAGGCGCAAAGTCCGCTACGTCTGGGATTCATTATGGTGAATGAGTCCCGCCAGTTGTTGGTTTATCGCCAGGCGGCGTTCTGGCAGGAGGGGCTGCGCCGTCAGGTTGTTGCCGTCTCCGGGCTTGCGGAAGCTGACGCCACGTCACCCTATTTACAGTGGTTAAGCGGCGTTTTTCGATTCCTTTATCAACACCACCCTGAATTGCCGCCGTATGTGGCGATAACGGCTGCGGCTTTACCTGAGTCTCTGGCTGCGGACTGGTCTCAGTGGCTACCCGCCCATGCGGTCTGGTTCCCGTTGGGGTCTGCGGGGGCATTACTGTTTGCCAGCGATGAGCCCTGGGATGACGAAACCCTCCATCTGGCCCAGGAACTGACCCACGGCTACCGTTTTGCGCTGGTTCAACATCTGCCTCACCTGAATAGCCGTCAGAAATTTCAGGCCTGGTTGAAAGCGTCGCCGCGCCGGAAATGGTGGCTGCTGGCGCCGCTGCTCCTGTTATGTATACCCGTGCGGATGAGTGTGCTTGCGCGGGCAGAGGTGGTGCCATCGGATCCCGAACTGATTCGTGCCCCCGTAGTTGGGGTTATCGATAAAGTGCTGGTACAGCCGAATCAGGTGGTGCAGAAGGGAACGGCGCTTTTCGCCCTGGACGCAACGGTACTGGCCGGGCAGTTCGCTCTGGCAAAACAGGAGGCGCTGGCGGCAAAAGAGCGCTTTCGGATCAGTGCGCAGATGGCGGTGACCAGCGACAAGAATAAGCTGGAACTGGCTGAGGATAAATCTCGTCTGGCGGCAAAAGACATCTCGGCCGACTATGCCGGAAAGGCGCTGGATAAACTTAACGTGATGGCGCCGGGCAGCGGCGTGGTGGTGTTTTCCGATGCTGAGGAATGGCAGGGAAAAGCAGTTAACGTCGGTGAGAAAGTGATGACCCTGGCCGATCCGGAACATGTGGAGCTGGCGGCCTGGTTACCCGCGGCGGATGCAATTCATCTGCAGCCGGGGGCGAAAGTCACTCTTTACCCAAACGCATCGCCCTTTAGCGCCTTTGACGCAACCCTGGTAAGAATAGCGTATAAAGCTGAGGTCAGTGATGGCAACGTGCTGAGCTATCGTCTGCAGGCAAAATTCCTTGCCTCAAAACAGACACCCATGATTGGGCAGATGGGCACCGCGCGTATTTATGGCGACTGGGTTCCTTTGGGCTACTATGCTCTGCGGCGTCCTTTGACCGCCGCCCGACAGTGGCTTGGGTGGTAGCATGGATAATTTCCTGCTTCCTCCACTGCGTCAGGAACTGACCCTGCATGCCGGGCCGGATCAGCAGGATGGCTCGCCAGGTTGGGTGCTGCACGACCCGGCGGCAAACCGTTTTTTCCTGCTGGGATGGGCCAGTTTTGAGATGCTGTCACGCTGGGGAGCACGGGATGCCGGGCGCCTGATGAAGGCCGTCAATACACAAACTACATTGACGCTGAATATGCACGATATCCACCACCTGGTGCAATTTCTGCGCGAAAATCAGTTACTGCAAACAGAGTCGAGTGAAGAGCTGTGGCGTTTGCATCAGCATCGCCATCGCGGTTATTTATCCTGGCTGCTCAGCCATTATCTGTTTTTCCGTATTCCTCTGGTTCGCCCGGATGCGCTTCTGGCTCGCTTGTTACCCTGGATCAGTTGGGTTTTTCGCCCGGGATTCTGGTGGCTAATGGCGCTGATAACCCTGAGCGGCTTGTTTATGGTGTCTCAGCAGTGGGATGCCTTCACGCATACGTTTTCAAGTTATGGCGGCTGGATGGCGGCGGTAGGGATTGCGGTGGCCCTGAGCGTCGCTAAAGTGGTTCACGAACTGGGACATGCATTTACCGCCCGCCATTTTGGGTGCCGGGTGCCCGCTATGGGGATCGCTTTTTTGGTGATGGTCCCGGTGCTGTATACCGATACCAATGATGCGTGGAAATTACCGTCGCGTCGGCAACGATTATTGATTGGCGGCGCCGGAATGATGGCTGAACTGACGCTGGCCTCCTGCGCGACGTTACTCTGGTGTTTCTTACCCGACAGCCCGTTTCGCGCCGGTATTTTTCTCTTAGCCAGCACAACCTGGCTGGCGACGCTGGCTATTAATGCCAGCCCCTTTATGCGGTTCGACGGCTATTTTCTGTTATCGGACCTGCTGCAGATGCCAAATCTACACGCCAGGTCCTTTGCTCTGGCGCGCTGGCACTTGAGACGAGTGTTGCTGGGGCTTGATGATCCCGAACCAGAGCATTTCTCTGCTTCACGGCGACGTGGTTTACTTATTTTTGCCTGGCTGACCTGGATATACCGCCTGGTCATCTTCACCTCCATCGCGTTTTTGGTTTATCACCTTTTTTTTAAAACGCTGGGGATAATATTACTGATGGTGGAACTGGGGTGGTTTGTGGTGCGACCCTTTGTTAATGAATTACAGGTTTGGTGGCGGCGGCGCCATGATTTACGCTGGGGATTCAGAACCTGGCGCACGTTATTTTTCCTGACTGTGATAGTGCTTTTTTTAGCCGTGCCATGGCAGCGGGGCGTTTCGGTACCCGCCGTGATGGACGCGGCACAATCTCAGGCTATTTATGTGCCGGAGGATGCATTAGTCGGGCAGGTGAATGTGCATGATGGTGACCGGGTGCAACAAGGGCAGGTACTGGCGGTGTTGACGTCGGACAGCCTTGACTACCAGATAGCGCAGGCTAAGGTTATCGCTGCGAATCTGGCCTGGCAGGTTGCTCAGCAGCCTTTTTCAAAGGGGCTTGATGAACAAGGTGCGGCACTGAAAAAGCTGGCGCTGGCCGCTCAGCAGCAAATCGAAAGTTTATTACGTCAGCAAGCGCGACTGACATTAACCGCCCCTTTCGCCGGGCGCATAGCGGATGCCAGCGATACGTTAAAGCCTGGCACCGTAGTGGTTCAGGGCGAACGGTTGATGCAAGTTCTGGGTAAAGAGGGTATGCGTGGTGAAGGTTGGGTCGATGAAGATACGGTCACGACCCTACGCCCTGGCGATGCTGCCTTCTTTGTGCCGGACAGCGGTGAAACAAGGGCGATTCGCTGTAAAGTCGGCCAGGTTGACCGGCTTAACCAAACGACGCTTGACCAACCGTTGCTGGCATCGGTGTATGGCGGTGGCATTCCGGTGCAGATCATCAATGAGCGTCTTGTGCCCATTAACACCATTTTCCGCGTTCGTCTGGACGCCTGCGAAACACACCTTTCGCCAGAGCGTGAGATGGCCGGAAAAGTAGTGTTACAGAGTGAGCATCGTAGTTTTTTACAACGTGCCTGGCAGTGGCTGGTGGTCAGTCTGGGTCGGGAGGCGGGGTTGTAATCCGTCTGGAGGCAGGATTTACCTTTCATAAAGGAGTCATGATGGTGTCTAAGCCCGAGATTTCGAAGTCTATAGATGTCTTATCTTTGCGGCCTGCACGCACATCGGATATGCCGTTGATTGAGCAAATTTATCAGAGTGCTCGACCTGATTTGCAGTGGATTGATGGGGAACAGGCGCTTATAGAGACCGTACGCCAGCAACAGTGGTATATGATGCAGCAATCCAGCGGTGAACAGCACCCTAATGCCATGCATTTTATGGTGGAGCGTGCAGGTTCGAATGTCGGCACCGTGATGGTCGATTTTGGTCATAATGAGGCAAGGGTGATATTCATTGCTATGTTGCCGCAAGCGCGTGGACAAGGTTACGGACGCCTGATATTACAGCAATTACAGGTTGCTGCCCGTAAAGTCGGCTGCCCGCTCAGTGCTACCGTCTGGCGAATGAATCACGATGCCCAACGGTTATATCTGGCGCTGGGATTTCGGTGTGAGGAACAAGGTGCAGTTGCGGATAAATGGGTGTGGTATCCCTCAGACAGCTAATTATATTGGCGCAGAAATTTTTCTGCGCCAGAGCGTTAATTAAAAATGAGCTGGAAATAACTGTAAGCAGGATCTCTTCCCATTTCCAGAGTACGGTTGATATTGATGCCTTCTATTTTTAACTCCTGATGTTCAGTGGTTTCAGGTAATCGTAAGATGCCATAGACATTCACCAACGGTGTATTTGCCGTGGCCTGCAGTTCTACAATAAACGGAGTGCGTGATATATTCCGCTTCGTAGGCATTTGTGCTCTTGGTAGCAATGTGACGGACTGCACTGATAAAGTTAACGCCATACCATTATCAGCATCCATCGTACATGTTTTCCCAATAAAAGATGTAAATAAGTGGCTGTTAATTTCTTCCAGCATAAGACCCTCTGGATATGTTAATCATTGCGCATGGGAAATATTCCGGTGACTGCGATACAGAAGTTAATCGCCAGAAATGGGTTCATGACAGATACAGGGACATTCCCGCCTGTAGGGTTCAGTTGACCCGTAATACTGGTACCGCCGACGTCTACAGGATCTTTTAGTGTGGTTGACCAGATGGTTGCCAGCCCCGTGCCGCCGCCGGAAGCACCAATGAACGGTGCCTGCGCTGAGGGAATACTGGCCGGTGTTGTAGGGTTGGCAGTGCCGCTGGCCTGTAATTTTACCTGTAAAGCGGGGGTATGCGTGTGTGCTGGCATATTTGCGGTCGACAACTGAACATTGGCAGTGCCACCAGTATCGCCCATGTTATGAATAACCGTTTGTAGCTGACCGAAACCAATAGGCATTCGCCCCTGGAGATTCGGCAGATTAAACGTTGTTGCGCCATCACCACCGTAAAATTTTCCCAATAAAGCGAAAAGCGCCTGATATTGCGAAACTTTATATTGTTGTCCATTGCAGAAATCAAAATAGCTTGGTGCGTAGTTAAAAGCAAAAGGAAGAATTGTTCCCATATAACAGTCCATAACTAACTCCTTATTGATGTTGAAATGTGCAGAGCTGGAAAGATGCGAGAAAACAACATTAAAAGTGTGGCTTGTTATTGCCATTTGTCGAATAATTTACGCTAAAGCATTGCTTTATGAATATTGTACTGTCGCTACATTAAAAAAGTGGGGCTGGATATTTACATACGATTTGGGCTATTCCGGGAGTTGTTGTATTAAGTAAGAGTGTCAGATGAAAAATAATGAATCGGGGAAAGCATTTTTTAGCGGATGCTTATCCTTATAAATAGAAATTATTGACGTTGATCTCATCCGGATGGCTTTACATGGATGTATGCCTGAGAATGTCTGCCGCCTTGCACATATTAACCGCTCAGGTCATAGCGGGTCTGAATTGCAATGCGTTGCTCCGGCGATATCCGATAATGATAAGCAGGTCGGTGTAGCTATCATAACAACAAGGGCTTATCAGTACTGATTTAGCCGATATCAGATAAATTTGTCTTTAGTTAGTTAAAAGGTAAACCGGGAAATGAAGAACATGATGACCCACAAATGGTGGCATGGCATATAGGCATACGTCGGGAAGAGCGGTTTCGCCAGAGATCGGGAGAGGTGTGTATGGTGTCCCCTGCAGGAATCGAATATATAAACACTTCGATGATTTAACTGAGTTTTATTTGATAGTTCCATAATTGTTCCAACCTTGTGACCAACAAAAAATTTGGAAGCCTTTGTAGCTCTTTTAAACCTACTAAATCTTACGCGTTCAACACTAACAGGTCGTGGAGGATTGTTGGAGTAGGTATGATGAAAAATCAGTATGCTCGTACCTTGCAGCAGGAATTGATGAGATTACTAAGTCCTGATGGTTGGCTTTTCTCATGGGTGAAAACCCAAAAGGCCACCTCGCGGTGGCCCTAATCGCTATTTTCTCGGTTTACCTGCGTCCGAGCGTTTCTCACGAACTCTTCCGTCATTGTTCCTGTCGCGAGGTTGTTTACCTCCACCGGGTTTAGGTACGACTACATCCGGATTAAGTGGTCTTCTGTCAGCCATGTTTCCGTTCCCAAAGAAAGGCAAAAGTGCCATCTACTGTGATACGCCTCGTCTGTTGACCTTTCAATACAGATGAAACAACAAATTGAGCAACATCAAGTTTACTCTGTGTTCCATATCATTCGTGGCATACGAAAATGACTCTCCTGCATCAGGTCTATGAAGATAATATTCTATCTAATAATTCTATACGAATTCTTGAATATGTTTTTCTTAGCAAAAAGTAAAAAATAGCACGAAAAGCTTAGTCTTTTTTACAAGTTATTTTACAAATTTTCATTAAACCTAATATTATCAATGTTTGCAGGAGTGTTTGTTATTATCAAGTCAGGAGAAAAAATATTCTCCTGACTTGATAATAAAGCGTAAAAAACATTCAACCAGCTAAACATCTCGCTTCAATGCTCTCAAAAAATAAAATAAAAAATTTGTAAAATTAAAAAATATAAAATATAGATACCCGGAGTTGTTCTAAAACGTAAAAACCGGGAGGAAAAATGAATAACTATAATTTGAAAAATTTTATAATGGAAGGTGGTGATAGGTCTTGTCTTTTATTTCAAAAGAATGGATTTCCTTTGTTGTATGCAAATATATTCATAAATAATGAGGTTAGAAATAATGGCTGTACAGTCACTACTATGAAGTCAGTGTCAAAATCACTAAATATTTTTCTTGTTTTCTTGGAGAATAAAAGTATTAATCTTGAAGATAGGATCATACGAAAAGAATTTCTAAGCCGTGATGAAATAAGAGAAATTATTAATCACATGTCTTTAAAGAAAAACTCAGGGAATGTGATTGATTTTTCGAAAAATGACAGGGTCGTGTCTTCTGGTACTAAATATTATAGAACTATAGTTGCATTCAAATATATAAAGTGGTTGTGCGAATATCTTCTAGGCAGTAATACATATATAGATCGAGAGGCAATTAATTTTCTAAACATGTTAAAAGCATACAACCCTAAAAAAAGAATAGCGGATGACTTTTATACAAGGAAACCAAAAACACTCGATGACAATCAAAAGACTGCATTATTCAGATATGTAAGCGTGAAATCAGTTGATAATATTTACAATCAAAACGTAAGAAAAAGAAACGAGCTTATTATTTTATTGCTTTATTCACTAGGGCTGCGTAAAGGTGAGTTGTTAAATCTAAGAATCACTGACATAGATATGACAGACAATATTATTTCAATAAAACGCAGGCATGGAGATCAACTGGACAGCAGAGTAAATCAACCAGTAGTTAAAACGCTAAACAGAGATATGCAAGTAAGTGGTTGGATTATAGATAAAATATATAATTACATTCAATCAGATAGGCGTGATTACATTGGAAGAAAAAGACATGACTTTTTATTTATAAATCACAGGAGAGGAACAATTTCAGGTCAGCCAATGTCGATTGATTCTTATGAAAAAACGATTCAAAAGATAAGAGAGCACGATCCTATTTTAAATAATTTTACAGGCCATGCATTAAGGCATACATGGAACTATGAATTCTCCTCAGCACTAGAAAAAATAGATTCAAAGTTACTGAAAATTAATCCTGAACTAATTAGATCATATGCTATGGGGTGGTCACCTCATTCTGACATGGCGAAAATCTATAACAGTAAATATTTTCATGAGAACATGCTGGTAGTTTTATCTATGGTTCAGAAAAACATACAATCAAAATTAGAGGATAAAATGTATGAATTACAATAAAAAAGAGGTGTTGGAGTTTGATTTTTTTTACCAATACAGTGCCGAAATTTCTAAGAAAGTGTTTTTTTTAAATAAACTTGTAAAAACGGACATAACAAGATTATTAAGTGGCATAGATAGTGATTTACAGGAGGGTATGATAGAAACTTTATCTTACTACGCTGAAAATTTTAGTACGAATTACACAAAAAACATATTTCAAAGCTTGGTGTATTTGAGCAAAAATCTCAAATGTAAAAAAGTAACAGCCGAGTTTGTCTGGGCATTACTGGGAATAGTGAATGAAAGGAACCATTTCCACTTTATCAATCTAAAAAGTTTCTTTGTGAAATGGTATGAGCTTGGTTTATTTGGTGTAGACGAAAAAGCTTATTCTTTGCTAATACAAATCAGAAGAAAAGGTAAACCTGCGGGTGAAGTTGTAGCCAGTATGGATCCTGTAAAAGGACCATTTACTGATACTGAATTACAGAACATATCAAAAATGGCAAAAATAGCTATGGAAAAAGGAACGTTTGATAAGCAATATTACCTTATCATTCAGTTGTTAATCACTATCGGGCGCAGGATTACGCAAGTATTGAAGCTAAGAGCAAAGGATCTATACGAACATAACGGAATTAAATATCTAAATATACCCAGAATGAAACAAAGAGGACATTCGAAAGAACTTTACAGGAAAATGGAAGTTGGGAATGACTTGTGGAACCAGTTGGCTAATCTCAAAGAGGAAAATATAGGTCTTATAAAGGACAAAGAATTTACCAATGATATAAGTAGTGACTATGCGAATACGCCACTTTTCATATGCAAGAAAAACCTCATAGCGATAGACTCTCTTGATTCTATATGTGACATGGCTTTCAATAAAGCAACAGTAACAAATTCCTTGAAAAAGTTTGTTATTGACAATAATGTCATTTCAGAGAGAACTAATGATTTCATTAAAATTAATCCAAATAGATTCAGATACACATTTGCTACAAAACTAGCATATATGGGGTTAAGTGTAGAGGAAATTGCTGAAGCTTTAGATCATAGTTCAATAAATTGTGTTCGTATCTATGTTAAAAATTTACCAGATCATGTTGAAATAATAGATAAAGCCGTGACCCCATACCTTATAGATATAGCGGATGTTTTTATGGGGAAAAGAAAATTCACGGGAAACATTTTGGTTAACTCTTTAATTCCTGATTCATTCAAGGAAAATATTAACAAAACTTCAAATAGCCCGTGTGAGGGCTGTAAAAGATTGAATAAATGGAGGTAGGAAATGAAAGAAAATTTATATTTAGTGACGAATCATGAGGGGGTTCATGAAAGGTTGGAAGAGTTTATTCTTGAAGGGAAGAATATATTTAAAGGCTGCAACATGCCATTTAAATGGGGAGATACAACATGGTGTGGATTCGGAGTGTTTAAACGTATATCTGAAAAATCAATGAGTGAGATAGGTTCGAGAGGAATGGATTCGAAATTTAGTAATTTTGCAAAGTCTTTGATAATACATCGTCATATTCTAAATCCTTTAAAATCATATTCAGGGTTAATGGCAGCATTACGTCTTATTGAATACTCATTAATAAACAAACATGGGAAGGTAGATATTAGTGCTATTGACGAAACAGTTTTTGACTTTGCTTTAAGAAAAGCAAAAGGTTTATATAAACCTACAACTCTATTCAATTTATCAACACAGTTTGAGCAACTGCTTGGAATTCTTGTTAAGAATAGATTATTAAAAAAATTTTATGTAAGCTGGAAAAACCCTTGTAAATTACCGTCCCCTGATCTTTATGAAAATTTCCGAGACTTGGTTAACACTGGCGGGAAGTTATCTGGATTGAAATCAATTGAGGCTCTGGCTTCAATTTTCGCAAAAGAGGACAGTGAACTGAGTGATCAGGATCTGTTAACAACTTCTGTATTTGCGTTACTCATGTGCGCACCTTCTCGCATTACGGAGATTTTATCTCTTCCATGCGACTGTGAGTATCATGCTATAGATCAGAAAGGAATTGAGAGAGTAGGCCTTCGATTTTTCTCATTGAAAGGTTATGGAGCAAATATTAAATGGATCCCTACCATTATGATTCCAGTCGCTAAAAAAGCGATCACTCGTCTCAATAATCTTTCTCAAAGTGCAAGAATATTGGCAGAAGATATTGAACAAAAAAATCATTATGGCATAAGTGGATATGATTTTTTTAGATTACCTTCGGGATTGAAAATTGAGTGCAAAAAAGCTTTATGTCTACAAAAGAGAAAAAGATTATCAAAGAATAAACGTAAAGAGGTGAGGGTTTTAAGTGCAAGTAGTTTTATTAAAGATATATCACATTATAACCCACATAATATTTTTGCGAGACATGGTTTTCTGGATGATAAAAACAACCCATTATTTGTAAACACTCACATGGCTCGGCATTTATTGAATACAATTGCCTACCTTGGAGGTATGACTGATTTTGATATAGCTCGCTGGTCCGGTAGAAAAAACATTTCCCAAAACCGCCATTACAACCACGTATCTCGTGAGCATGTTATCGACTTTATGCGGTGCTTACCTGATAGAAATAAATATCTTGAAGAACCAGTTGAGGAAGTCAGTGTTGATCGTGTCACCGAACCTGATTTCAGTCAATGTCATGGAGCATTTATGATTATGGACAATGGTTTTTGTGAACAAGATTATGCGATTGCTCCATGCAAAAAATATCCGGGGTTTGATATGAATAATGAACAGTTAAAAGAAAAATTTGAATTATTAATAAAAACATCCGATAAAGATAGCAATGCTGGAGTTTATGGTGCAGACAAATGGGCGAACAAAGACTTAATATTTAAAACAAGATTACAATAGGGGGTAAAATGGCAAGAAGACTTACGAATAGTGATATTAAAAAAATAATCGAATCAATAAATTCATGGCCATCTCAAAACAAATTAACATGGGAGGGATTATGTGATCATGTCTCTAAAAAGATTGGAAAACGTCCTACAAGACAATCATTATACATGCATAAAGATATCGTTGATGCTTATGAAGAAAAAAAAGGCACAGTTAAGATGAAATCTAAATGTCAGGTGCGTCCAGCAAATCTTAAAGTAGCTGCTGAGAGAATTGAACGACTCGTAACAAAAATAGAAGAGCATGCAAAAACAATAAATAACCAACAAGAATATATTTCTAAACTTCTGGTTTTTTGTTCAAGATATAATATCAGAGAGAGTGACTTAAAATTCGAGTTAGAGTTATTGTAATAATAAATTTAATAGGTTTTGCCTATTGACTAGTATTCAAGGTGTGTTACATCTATATTGTCAGGAAGACAAAATTCAATTTTGCAAGGATGCAATTTATGAAAAAGAACTATACGCAGCTCTCACAAGAAGAGAAGTTTATTCTTGTTATTGATAAATTTATAAACAATATGAAAAGCAATGATTTTAGCGACGTCGATATCTCGTACCATACTTATCTGTTTTGCGCCGGGTATCATGTCAAACACTATAGTCATTTGCCATCGAACACCTGCTGTCGAAATATAGATGGTGTTGTAAATATGCTTTACGATATACTTAGTTTTTTTGATGAAAGCATAGACCTGCGACTCTCTAACAAAAAGAATATGCTTTTCTTTTTAAGCGAAGTTGTTGATTTGATTAGTTGCAATAAAGAATATACTGAGATGCGTTATCTCGAAATTAAAGCAGCTTATGAAAAATCGTTACTGAGGAATGGAGCAAAACCTCGTAAGATATCTCCCACGAGGTCTACCAGGCTATGAGTACTAGAAGAACGTCCTTGACAGGAGGCTAAACCAGTCACCTATATTAAAAAAGAAAACGAATACTGTTCCGAACCAGATGATAAACGCAACTATTGCAAAAAAGTTCTCGAAAAAATTAGGGGCTAATTTTCTACGTTCTTCATCATTCCAGACTGTGTCACTTGCAAACTTATCCATTTCACCGATACAACGGATATATTTAAACATGCCATAGGAAACGGCTGCATTGATGATTAAAATCAGCGTGTATTTGTGAAGAAGAAAATTAATCAACGTACTCATTTTTAACCTTCTCAGCCAAGTTAATGAAGTGTGATTTTTTTCTAAATCAGTTTGCTGTTTTCCAGCCCGTGTCAGTTTTAATGAAAATAAAATCAGAGATACCTTTCTTGTTCCCTACTAACGGCAAAGTCATATCAAAATCAACTTTACACTTATAACTTCCGTCGCTTGATTTGTCTTCGCAAGACACTTTTTTTGCTGAGTTCAGCTTTACAAGCATACGCTCAGAAGTATTTGAACCTGATAATGCTTTTGTTTCAGAGTTCATTTGGTCAATTGACTGCTGCATTGCATTTGTTACGTCTTCCTGGGAAGGCTCACTATCGCAACCTGTAAGAAGGAAAGATACCGACAGGAGACTGGCTAAGCAGATTAACTTTTTCATTGTTTGAATCCTTTACAGTTGATTAACGTATTATCCCTGTTTTGACTGCATTGTCCCCGGATGAGAAAGACCATTTATCGACAGTGTTGTTTTTAAATGTGATCTGCAATGTTTTTGACTGGTTATCGCTTCCTCCTGTGAACAGGCCAACCACAGGAATGAAGCTTGTCGCATTCATTTGGCTGTTATGCATCACATATGACCAGGTCTCATTACCGTCTTCTTGCGTTGATCGCGAGTAGGGGGCTCCAAAATGAGATTGAACGTCTTCTTTGGTGGTTTTCCCTTTGACTAACTTTGACTTAATGCTTTCTTGGCTTTCTGATTTTAACGTTTGGTTCCCTGAGTTGACGCAACCAGACAGAACAAGGCTGCCTGAGATAAGAGCAAGAGCAATGGTTCTTCTCATTTTTGTTATTCCTTTATATATCTTTAGAAAAATCAAAGGGCTATGGAGCCAATTACTGACCTCTTTCTTGATGGCTTTTTAAGCAAACTCAAATCACTTGTACCGATCGATGAAGTTTATTTGATAGTTATTACCTATCATAATTTAATAATCGATCTGTTTAACCGATCGATTTATAAAGTAATTATTTCAAATGAAAGGGTGCGCGAGCGTAACCCATTGAACCTAATCAGACTAAACTCAACTTTTGATAACGGGTTTCTTACATGCGAATCTTGATTGGTTTTATGGGGGCTGGTTTTGCGGGAAATCTATCAAAATTTTTGAAACTTAGTATTTTAGGTAATCTGAGTAAAATGGTGTAGATGACCCTGAATGGCTTAAAAGTGAAGATGAAACGGTGAAACTGTTTAGAGGGAATGGTTCGTTCATAATGCTGTGAAGCTGAGCTTCCCTTGAAACCTTGTATCTGTTGTTCAGCTTTAAAGGACTGAATTTTTCGTGACAGAGCTTCTATTGCTTCCCCTATGCTGACTTCTTCATTGTTTGGTTGCTGGCCATTTTTTTTATCAGGGATGAGAACTGGCAGATCAGCTGGATTCATTGCCAACTGCATAAATGCATCTACTCCTGGCAATTGCTTCTCAGAGAACGCGTTTGATTTCAGCGCCAGTAGATAATCATTATCTCGTTCAGGCTGATAGCTGAGCTTCTCTTGCAGGTTCTTCCAGCCGTATCCTTTCCCCAGTTGTGATGCTTTGAAAGCTATCCCAGCGTATTCGAACGAAAAACCATTCATCCGGCCATTAGATGCAATATTGGGTAGGGCGCTAATACCTTTCTTAGTCAACAAGCTGACAAACTTCCTAACGTCATCTGCTTCTGATAAAGCGGTATCTACCGCGCTTCTGACTCTTTCCTTTGGAACTGGCGAACCCTGGCGTTCTTGCATCTTCTGTTCATTGCGGGAAAGCTTAGGTTTGTGCTGTTTGCCTAGAACGGATTGTGAGAGGTTGATCCCCACACCCTTGGTTCGGGTTAAGCCATGAACAATTTCGAGTTCATTGATAATCCGGGTGCTGATGAGATTCTCATTCCTTCCTAAGTAAAGCTTCCCACCGGCTATGTCGATCCTGCTGGCAATGATATGGATATGCTGGCCGGCCATGTCGTCGTGCAGCACATAGCAGCGTAGGTGAGTGTCGCTGAATCCCATGCGTCTCATATAGTCGTCGGCAAACGTAACCCACTGCTCCTTGCTGAGTGATTCACCAACTGGTAGACGAAGCGAATTGTGCCATACAGGTTTCTGAACATCTTGGCGAAGCTGTTTGCTGGTATCGAATTCAGCGATCAGTTCAATCGCTGAATCACCCAACATGTTTCCGCCAATAACAACAGGAACGCTTTTATGGTGGATCCCTGGCTTTAATGCATACAGGACAACCCCAGCGAAATTTTTACCTCTCCGAATCTTCTGCATACCCTTCATCGGGTTTGCTCCACACGTCAGCTGAGATAAGGTTCTGGCGAAGCTCTATGATTTGTCTTCTGACTGCAAAAAGCTCTGTGTTCGTAAGCTGGCTGTCTTTGCTCTTGCTATCAATATGCAGAGCAATACGGTTCAGCTTCTGGTTAATCTCGCCCAACGTCTTCCATGCACTTAGGTTTATCGGGGGCACAATCGTTGGCAGCTTCTGTAACGAAGCCATACGTAACCATTCGCCTTTTGCGCAATCTCCTCTCAATGTGTTTAGCTTGCTCAATTCTGCATTGTTAAGACGAACACTGACGCAGTGGGTTCTCAGAGAATCAGGAACAATATTAGTCAGGTTTGAAGATTTCTTTATTACGGAGGGAACGCTTTTTACAATCCGAGGCATTGATGGGTTTATTTCCATATAAACTCCTTTTTCTAAATTTATCGCACAATCCTTATGCTAATTATTATTCATACGATGTTTATTTTTAAATGTCAATGCGATGAAGTTTTTTTTGGGAGTGTTTGTTTATCTAAAAATAAGTTTCTTCAGAATCTTGTTATTTAATTAAATTAGGCTGGTATAAATTTGACAATTGTAAAGAATAGGGTTAATAGGTGTAAGGAAAAAATAAATTTTGGAGGTGGTTATGGATACTAGTTATTTTAAGGCGAAAACAGATAGTGATACTCAGTTATTGAAGCAAATTATAGAAGATGGAACGCAGAATATATTAGAAAAAGGGGGCGAGATAAAAGATGGGAAAAGATATATAGATTATTTAACACTTGATGATCAAATCATTGATGAAGTTAATGATGGTGTCTATGAAGCTTGTGATTTCTTCTTTACAAGATGCGAAGCTGATTATAATGTAATAGAACGTTGCCTACTGTCTTCTATTGTTAATCAAACATTGTTAAAACATTTAGGGTGCCACCTGGGGATGATTAAATAAGTGAGTTAAAGAAACTGAACGATACAGTCCAGAGTCAGTGAAACCTAATGGCACTAAATTCTGAAAGAAATGCCATTTATTGTTAACCATTATCTGGCATTAATAATCGGTTGGTTTTATTTTTGTTATTTATTATCTATCCAATAGTCGGAACGAGGAGTCGATCACTATGAGTAAGCTATTGAGCTTTGTTTTACTTGTAACGGTGACCATTTCTGCTTACAGCTATGCCGGACAGGGAGGTGTTGGTGGCAAAGGAGGTGCTTCACCCAACCAGAACGGTGGTGACGGCCTTCCAGGAAAAAATGGACAGCCCGCAATAAACGGTTGTCCTGGTGGAACATCCCCATCGTCAGATGGAAAGTACTATCTACCTGGAACAAAAGAACAATGTAATCCTGCTTACAAAAAGTATAATCATGTAATTAATTGAATTATAGATGTTTTTTTACCTTTTTCTTTATTCCTCGATAACCGTCACTGTCGGCTTTGTGCCAACAGCGGACATTCGTATGCGCGACAATTTTGACTTTTCTAAGTAAAACTGGACATCCTACGTACTATGGAGGCCTCTAAAGAATAATCATTTTAAAACCTGTTAACATTTGGTAATGTGTATTCTATAGCTATCATTATTTCATATCTCCACCACGGTTCTGAGATAGGAAAGTTGATATGGATGTCCTAATGATGACGACACCAATGGTGCTCTATTTGTTGCTGATAAAAGTTGAGTTCTCATGACTAATGTATTTATATCCTATGCAAGAGAAGATGTTTCAATTGCGAGAAAACTAACCGAAGAACTTAATCGATATGACTATAATGTCTTTTTGGACCAACAATCGATTCAGCTTGGGTCTCATTGGCAAGCGGATATACTAAAGCATTTAAAAAATGCAGATGTATTTATCGCACTTGTTACTGAACATAGCGATAAGTCTTACTATTTTAATATAGAGGTTACTGGTGCTATATCCTATGTAGCTCATAGCAATCGGGATAAGCTTATTTTGCCAGTGGTACTGGATAAAGAAGCACTTAATGATAGTGATCTTGGGGCGTTCCAGGCATTATTCGCACGTTCTGATGATATGACATACCTCGTCAATGAAGTTGTAAATGCTATCAGTCGCTTCGAAGGAGCCCGAATAGCTCAGGAAGAGATAAAAGAAATTCGAGCAAAAGTTCTTAAAGATGAATCAGCTGATTACATAAGTGAAACAATTGACGATCTTAAGGCTCGCGAAAAAAATGGTCGTCAATTATCTTCAAGATGGCATCTTGCTGGATATGGGGCATTAGTAGCTTCTGTCATTTTCGTATTAATTCTTTGGTTTTTATCTGAGCGTTCATTTGTACAATCACCTTTTGATACTACTAGATTGATTTTCGATGCTATTAAAGGCGTGACAGTTGTAGCGTTACTTTTGGGTTTGGCAAGGTATTCATTTTTAATGGCAAAAACGCATCAATTAGAAGCTTTGAAGAATGCCGATCGTCTGCACGCAATTTCTTTCGGGAAGTTCTATATGCGCGTTTTTTCTACGCAAATATCTCAATCTGAATTAAAAGAAGTATTCCAACATTGGAATACTTCAGGGGCGTCAGATTTGTCGCATCTTGATGTAGATAAAATTGATTCACGATTTATTGAACTCTTTGGTAAAATCTCTGAAAGATTTGATATTAAAAATAAATCTTAACTAAGGATTCTGCTTATCAGGACTGGTAATCAAGTTAAGTCCGCTCCTCGCTCTAAGCGGACATTGCACTCAACCGCTCAGTGCCTGTTGCGAATCACCTGGTGATGAGTTCACTGAACATACCAGTGTGGCATGATCCCACCATGCGTTGTTATTAACTCTTACAGCAAGTACGTTAAATTGGGCTTCCTGTATCTCATCTTTTAAAACCGATAGCGGTTTCATAGTACGCCAGGGTTGACCTTCTTTCAGTAAATGATATCTGACCGGGTCATAAGTGCTAATGTCTGCTGAATAACCGGGGGTTCCGCACATAGAACTGATCACAAGCCGTCCTCCGGGTTTGAGCAATCTCTTCACCTCAGAAAAAAAGAGAGTCCGGTCATCATCTATCAGGCAATGCAGACAACTTCCGTCAATAATCAGGTCAAACGTTGAGTCCTCACATTGATCGAGGTGGCAAACATTTCCGACAAAAAATTGTGCAGAGAGGCCAGCTTGCTGAAAACGCTTCTCTGCCCACCTGATAGCGGTTTCAGATATATCCACACCCCACACTGAATATCCTCGTTCAGAAAGGGACTGTGCTGCCATCGCTCCGTTACCACATCCCATTTCAAGCACTGGCGCACCTAATACGGGTAAATAGTGATGTTGGTAGAGCCAATGAAAGATTTTCTCCTGCTGCTTTTTCGCCCTGGTATAACCTTTGCCAGACCAGGCGGCAGCTCCACTAGCTATCAATTTCCTGTATTGTTTTTCGTAGGGATTCATATTGAAAACGCCTTTCCGCAACAATCTCGTTTTATTTTATACATCGTTTGTCGAGAAATAAAGCTTATGGGAATGGATAAACGCAATATAGCTTGCTCCTAGCGCATAACAACCCTAAAAATATATTCTACGCCCAGGTTAAACTTATTTTTTATTAAAAATTATTGCTGATGTTTTCTTTTTCAATCGAAGAGCAGGAAAACAAGGAAACTAAGAGAAGCTCCGCTTCTCTTAGTTAGCCCTTGCTTGTATGCAATTAAGGGCAAAATACAAATGATCCGCATGGGGAAATTGTATATTCAAAGGCTACAAAATCATTTTCATCTTTACGAGTATCATCTTTAATTTCTAAAATACGAACAGCTAAAATATCGCCATTTTCATTCTTATAAAGAAAAACTTCTCCTTTCTGAATTTTATAGTAGTTTGATGTGCTATCATAGTTATCAAAAAGTAATATCTCATTAGGTGTAGAGTTCTTGACTCGTGCAATCTGATATGAACCATTGGAATCATAGACGTAAATGCGTTCATCGCTTGCCTTACCAAACTTAACTTTGAATGATATACCATTATCGGTTAATACTATTTCACCATTGTTTGTTGAGTAATCGAACCCATCCTTTCTGACTGAACTGCTTTTAGAATATATCTTGTTCAAGATGGTGTTTGATTTTTTATTATCATTAGATTCTGCTCTTTTTACTTCTTTAATAATATCTTCTGAGATATTATATTCTGTAAGTAATTCATCAAATTTAATCAATCTCAAAGTTTGATTAGCACACTCTCGTCTGAATTCGTCAATTAATTCAGGGCGAACAAATATTGCTTCTCTTTCGCCTCTTATAAACCAATCACTCTTTTGGTCACCAGTTACAAATATTACATTTTTGTTCTTTTCTTTCCCTGCGTGTATTAATGTCTTCCATATTAAAAAATCACCGATACCTGTATCATCCTTTCCTCCATCCTTATACCCTGGAGGCGATTTCATTAGCCTTCTGCACTCCCATTCTTTAATTGCATCCTGTTCTTCGCTTGGGTAAGGAAGGATGTTACTTTTATCAAATACTTTTTTGTAAATCGCAGTAATAGGATCATTTCCTTTCCATGATTTTATGTCATTTATCATAGCAGTAAAGGTTTTTTTATATTCTACGGCTAACTCATTAATTTTTTGTGATAATATTTCTAATCTATTGAATTGACTCATATCTTGAAGTGTTTTGGATAGTCCAATATCAGGAAGAGAAATTCTCGATTTTTTGTCATTAAGTGCCTTTATAAAGTCAGATATTTTACCATCCCTATTTCTGATAAATTCCCTAGCTACTCTTTCAGGAATGAAAATACGATTCTCATTCTTTAATCGCATCATTAAATCTTCAATTATTTTGATATCCTTTTTACCCAATTGATCTGCAACATAGGGTAGCAAAAGAACATTTGTATCTAAAATTATTATCGTGTTGGCATCTTGACTTGATAAATGTGGATAGCTTGAAAATATATTGTCAATGACGGGGAACTGTCTCTCTAAGGTAAAAATAATGTCAGTTTCTTTATCAGTGATTTTCTTATTCATGCAGTCTCCTTTTTAATAATTAACGGGGGTTATGATATCAATCAGTAGTAAATTATAAATTATTTAAAGAGATTATTCTCTGTAAACTTCCCATAGTATGTATCTCATAGAGTTTTTGCTCAGCTCTTTTGAAGTGAAATCTTGTTTGAGATGATTTATTACCTAATAAATTATTCAAGACGATAAGTGTTTTCTTTAATTCTTCAAGATTCTGATATGGATCATAATTGAATTCAACTTTACTTGGAAAGATGATGTTAAACCTATGCTTAAATAGTGATTCTAATCCATTATGACTATTCAGGTAAATTTTGTGGATAATAATATCCTTTGTTGATATTTTATTTAGACTATTCATTATCATACTTGGGTATTTTGCAAATAACTCATATGACAAGAATGATAAACCTGTGTTATCTGTTAAATTAAAATCAATGTCAGAGTTTAAGATTTCTTCTAAAATTTGTTTAGGATGATCATAAAACAAAAGATTCTTGCCATACTTATCCACTGAATTAATATCTGATCCATGTCTTATTAGTAATTCGAATGCTTTAAAATAATGACAATGAAATAATGGTGTCTTACCTTCATTATCCTTTTGATTTATATTTAAACCTAAGCTCAATAGTTTCTCAAGTAAGTCATCTCGCCATGTATATGGATGAAACAATAAGTTTTTATTTTCATTATTAATAAATAAGAAATTATTTTCACATTTTTCCAGTTCTTCCAAAAAACTATATATTGATGGTGATAAGTTAAACATAATTGACTCCATTTGTATTAAAATATAGATTTAATATAAATACAGAAGAAGTCAATTAGTATGTTTAAGATTTATGTTTTGATATGTTATGTGTGTTATTCTCCATGTTTTTCAATTCGGGACTATTTTTTGACATATTTTCAAAGAGAACACTTGCGTTAGGTATTATTCTTGATATATCAGTTTGTTGAATTTTAGAAATAAGTACACTTTCTATTGTCTCAATCTGATCAGATGTTAATGTTTGATATAGGCCTAACTGTTTGACTGTATCATCATTTTTAATATTTAATTTTTCTAATTTTTCTATAATACTCTTAAAATGATTTATTAAGAAAGTCCATGCTTCATTATAAGTCAATGTCTTTCCAACAACCGTCCCATGATTGTCAATTAGCTGATACCCAGTAACATTTCCATTAGTATCTGTTATTTCTTGTATTCTCAGGTTTATCATAATACATCTCTTGACGTTAAATTAAGTAAGTGTAAGCGACTAAGAATTCTTAATTCTTAATTCTTACTCCATTGTTCTATGATTTCATCAAACTGGGTATCGACCCAAATCTTTCGCCATTCATCAAGGTATTTTATATCAATTGACGATGGTGGAGTTGTACACTGTTCTATCTTGACAATAGATGGGATTGAGATAGAGTCTCCCATAATTAAGGCCTCACCTTCTTTAAGAGATGGCAATAAGTTAGTTATATCGCCCACTGTATCTGGTAGTAATCGCTTCACGTAATTTTGATCGTCAGGGTTCGTTAATCTCATAGAGATAAAAGTATTACATTGTGAGAATATTGTTTCTGATATCTCTGACGGCCTTTGACTTGCTAGAAGCAGTGTTACACCATATTTCCTCCCTTCCTTTGCAATTCTTTCTATTGCTTCTTTGGATGTTCTATATTTACTCAGGTCACTTTTAGGGGCATATTTATGTGCCTCTTCATACACAATTAAAATTGGGATGTCTTGTCCTTGACCTAATTTTCTTTTATGTTTTTTTGAATGATAGCCAAACTCGAAGATCAATCTCGAAATTAATGATACACAAATACTAAGGACTTCAAATGGAACACCGCTGACATCAAGTATTGTAATATTTGATTTGTTTTTTCCATAACTGATTAATGTCTCTAACGTTCCTTTAAATGTTGCCGACTTGCTTTCTTCGCCAAGAATGAAATCTAATCGTTTATCGAATATTTTACTTTGTAGCCTATCAACAAAATTTAGCAGTTTTCCATTCAGGGCACCGGCTGAACTTCCACCAGGGGTTAAATTCTCTTGGAACAACCTATGTGCAGTTTGATTGTCGAACTTGAAATTTCCTTCCTTATCTGTCCACTCATGTTCATTGTCTTTATTTTTTCTTTCATTGTTTCTGTTATTAATGTAGTTTATAACTTCATTTATATCGAAATAATATGGTGAGTGGAAGCTTATTATCTCCTTATCTTCTGGGGCTCCTTGGAAATATTTCTTTTTATTTAAGGTTATAGCCTGACGGAAAACATTTCTCTGATTGTGATCATTTGCTTCTGTATCAAGAAAAAGTTCTTCTAACTCGTCGCCATTTAATAGCCAATATGGAAGAGTTAGTGTATCCACATTCAATACATTTGAATTAGGGAATGCGTTTTCATATTCAGAATGTATATCAAAAATAATTATATGAGAATTGTTTAATCCTTTATAACCCTCTTGCTTTTCATCTACGGCTTTTTGAAGTATTTTGGCAACAGTGTGGGATTTACCTGACCCCGTTGAACCTACGATAGCGATATGTTTATTGAAAAATCTATTCCCATTCACTGGTACGGTTACTTTGGTATTAAGCGATAAGCTTGAAAAAGTAAAGCGATCATTTATGTCTATACTATCTGAGTATATGGATATTATTTCGTCTAATTTCGCTGGTTCCACTTTTTTAGGAGGAAGTGCGAGTGAATCTCCACCGCGATAGAATTTCCCATTTTTAACAAGACCTATTGGGCTTGCTTCTATCATGTATTTCTGCTTTTGGCTTTCTTTAACTTCAATAGAAAAATTATCTATGATCGCCAAAAGAGCAACGTCTTGATTATCTGAAACCCTTAAATAAGATCCTACACCTAATTTTTCTTCTGCTATCTTAAACTCTTCAAGATCGTCTACGGAAATTTTTAATTTATTTGGTGATACTGATACTACTTCTGCATTAATATCATTATTCCTGCTCATTACACTATCTCCTTGATGTCGGCAAAGTCTTTAACTTGTATGTTTACCTGGGGTAGTTGGGATGGGATATCAAGGCAGTTTTCCGTATAAAACTGGTAAACTTCTTTTCTTATATTAATACTGTTCAGTATCTCATTGAAATCATCTATGTCGTTGATAAATTGGAAGTGGATTTCTTTATTTGAAAAGCCTTCGACTAACATTTTTGGAGTAAATACACTTCCTTTAAAAGGGTACCCATCAGCGAAAATTAGATCTTCATTGAATAACTGATTCTTTAATTCGTATAACTTAGCATCGCTGATGCCATGAACAAGTAAAAAAGGAGAATATGGTCGATCTGTTCTTTTAGATAAATTGGACCAATTTAATTGTATTTTATATATACAGTCTTTAACTGTTTTTATATCAGTTTTGTCTTGGAATTCTAAGATGAAAAAACGAGCATAAGGTGAGGTGTTTACACTTCTGTGTATGAAAGATTCTTTTATTTTTCTTAAATATTCTTTTCTTCCTTCATATTGATAAAACCATATGTTAAATAAGACTTTTGATTTGTTGATACTTTCAACAAAATCAGATTTTTTTATCCTTCTATCTTTTTTATTACAAGAGATATCATATGTTTTTCTGAAAGCATTAGAATAAAGATAATGCTCTGCCTCATAATCTTCACATTGAAAATGGTTTTTTATTATTTGTATGGTTTGTTTTTTTTGATCATCAAATGATTTTGCATTGATATTTATAACTAACCGATCCAAAAAGGCTTGTAGGTCCTCTTCGGTAAGCCCATTTTCTATATGGTATTCATGTTTGATTTTTTTTTCAGTGTAGGTGAGGAAATTAGATTTGAAAAAGTCAACTTTCAATGGGAGTGTTAATTTTTCTTGACCGGATTTATAATGCCCAAAAAGATAATAATTAGCCCCTTTTTCTTTGTTGTCCTTAAAGTGTGACAACATTAATCTTATGGGCTTTGATATAACGGAGTGGTTATAATCGGTGCTTTCATAATATTTGCATTGTATCGCAGTTAAATGCCCATCGTTGTAGACATCAATATCTTCAATGCACTCTATATCAATCGAGTCATCCATTTGTGGTAACGAAAAAATCTCAATAATCGTTTTGTCAACCTGATAGCAATACCCACGAATTGTATCAACTGCACTTCTGTCCACTTTGTTATCCTTTTTTAGGTAAGGTGTTGAAAGTTTATAAAAATATGCTGTGTTAATAACAATGCAATTATTGCATAGCTTTATGATTCTGCCACAAAGACAAGCCATTGACATGCACAAAGAACCAAAAACATTGCATTTCAATGCTAATTATTAAGATGTTAATAATATGATGGTGTTAATAATCTTTAAATTTCTTGCCTGAAATCTCAAAAAGTAGCTTATGTGTAACCTATGTTTATATGGCTGTTTTTAATTTTCAATATAATCAGTTGGATATGTTATATTTTTCAATACTGCTGCATCATGTAGGTCAACCGCCTAACTGAGGTGTTCCCCCTTTCATTTCTGATTTTGTCATAGTTAGTAACACTTTCGCCAAAAATGTTGTAACATCTCATCAATAAGAAAAATCTGCATTCAAATACATTTCTGGTCGTGATTATTACTTTTAGAAGGTAATCGCAATGTGGGAAAGGACACTTCAAAAAGATCAATTTTCTGAATGGGTTATCCGCAATACCCTGTATTGGATGACTCCATTCACACAATGGAAACTCGAAGAGAATATATCCTCCTGGATCATCTTCTTCGAAACAAATAGCACGGATTGCGAATTTGAATTCGAAAGGCTGTTAAACGATTACAAGCTGCGTGAGAAACTTCACCACCAAACCGGGCAATTGCGCGATGCAATAGTTAGTAAGGTTCTTCACAGCATTGATGGAAGGCTTTCATAATGAAACTGATGCCTTTCAATTTTGACAGGCTGACTGACGGGCAGGTGTTCATCAGCAATCTGGCTGGTTTCCATCATTTCTTGAATGAGCAGGAATTAGTTGACCTGGCGAACGGGTATGTCAGGAGAGAGCAGTCTTTACCACTCGAACGTAAACTCTTCCTTAGTGAGGATGAAAGCACCTCAGTTATTCCCCACGCATTCAGTTCTGCTTTCGCAAAACGACTAATGAACGAACTGGCTGTCAGGCCAATTTTCATGATTGTGCCTACATTGCGCTGTGACCATACCTGTAAGTATTGCCAGGTCAGCCGTGCCTCGGTGGAGGCTTCGGGTTTCGATCTGGATCCTGAACTGATACCTGAAATAGTAGCCACTATCAAAAAGCTCTCTTCCCCCCCATACAAGATTGAGATACAGGGAGGAGAACCATTACTGCGGTTCGATTTGATCCAGGCAATTTATGGGCAGTGCGTTGAAACATTAGGAAGCACCGAGTTTGAAATGGTGATTGCTTCAAGCCTCTCTGTTCTCGATGAGGGGATGCTTGAATGGTCGAGAGAGAGAAATGTTACTTTCTCTGTTTCTCTCGATGGTGAAGAAGTCATTCATAACAGCAATCGTATCCTTGGGAAGGAGCTTGCCCACAGCAGAACGGTTTCTGGCATAGAGGCAATCAAACGTCATTTAGGTTCTGGTCGTGTGGCGACAGTTACTACGGTTACAAGAGATTTAATAAGAAATCCAGCCTCTATTGTCAAAGCTCACCTCGCACTGGGTCTGACGGATATGTTTATCCGACCAGTCAGTCCGTATGGATTTGCTCAAAAAGCATCGTTCACTTTCTCTATGGAGGAATACTTCAACTTTTACGCTGCTTTAATGGATGAAATCCTCAGACTTAACAACGAAGGGATAAGGGTTGTCGAGCATTCAGCTTCCATTCATATCAAAAGAGTTTTCAACCCAGGTTTTAGTGGCTATGCCGACCTGAAATCGCCAAGTGGTGTTGTGCTCAACAGCATCCTCTTTAATTATGATGGCCGCGTTTACGGAAGTGATGAAAGCCGGATGTTGCAGAAGGTAAACCCTGATACTGAGTTTAGTGCTGGGGAGGTTAAAACCTTATCGTTTGCTGAGAGCCCTTACTATAACGCTGTGCTAAGCTCCTCATTCAATTTTGCTCTACCGGGTTGCGACACTTGTGCATATCAACCGTTCTGTGGTGCAGATCCGTGCCAGAACATCAGTGTCCAGGGGGAACCTGTTGGGGACAGAAGCCGCTCAACATTTTGTCAGTATCATAAGGGAATGTTCAGGTATTTAATGAACAGCATTTCCGAAGGTGGTCCCAAAGCCGAGATGCTTAAAGGGTGGGCTTATGTCTGAGGTTATCAGGAACGATATCTTCCGCTTTACGTCCACGAAAAGCGTACCTATGGGCTTCTACCGGCTGTGCAAAGAGAAGCCAGTGAATCCTCAGTTCTGGTTGCCCAATTTACTTGTTACCGCTGACCAACCCGCTAATGCTGTCCAGCCTTATTTTGAGTCTTATGTAGTCAGCAGACAATTGTACGAGTCTATTGAAGATGGCGACGTCGGTATAATTAACAATGGCAATATGATGCGGGTTCTCCTGTCCAGAAGAGCGAATCATAACACTGTCCTGGTCACTGAACGTTGCAACAATAAATGCCTATTTTGTTCCCAGCCGCCCAAAGCAGCAAATGATGACTGGTTGTTGATGCAGTCAGCTCTGGCAATCGCCGCATTCGATTTCGAAGGGGTTATTGGAGTAAGTGGGGGAGAGCCTTTACTCTATGGAGAAGAGTTCCTCACGTTCCTGGATTTTGTAGCTGAAAACGCTCCGCAAACGTCATTACATGTGCTCACAAATGGTAGAGGTTTTTCTGACACTAGATTTTCAAAAAGTGTTAAGGAGCGCACAAAAAATATGAAAATCACGTTCGGGATACCTCTGTACTCGTCTCATGCTTCAATACATGATCAGCTGGTTGGTAGTCTGGGAGCTTTTAATGATACCGTTGCAGGGATAATTAATGCGGGTAATCTTGGGATTAACATTGAGCTTAGATTTATCCCTACGAGATTGAATATCAACGAACTACCAGAACTTGTTGAATTCACCAGCCGGGTTTTTTCAAATGTTAATCAAATTTCCATAATGGGACTTGAATCTACTGGTTGGGCCAGAAAAAACTGGGAACATATATCTATCGATAACTACAAAGATACTGAAATATTCAATTCGGCTGATAGGATATCTCAACTTTCGGGTGTCCCTTTGACTTTTTTTAATTATCCACTTTGCCAGTTACCGAAAAATTTATGGTCCTTTGCAGTCCAGTCAATCTCTGACTGGAAAAACTACTATCCAGAAGAGTGTTATGAATGCACCATGAAAACATCATGTGCAGGGTATTTCAGCTCTTCAAAAGGAAAATTTCATCAAACACCGAGGCCAATCCTGTGAAAAGATTGAAACTTGCGTCATTGTTACCTGGCTTTCTTGCTCTAAACAACTCTGTCTGGGCGAGTGATTCTGCTACTGCAATCGATGATCTCCGGGCTAATCCTTTGAATGACCACGATCTTGTTCTGGCTCCATTGAACACTGATGTTCCGTTTTATATCGCTGGTCACCGTAGCCATAGTTCGCACCGTAGCCATAGCTCTCATAGGTCTTCATCCGGTGGTGGGTATTATGGTGGGAGCTCTACACCTTACTACCCGAAATCCTATGATTCTTCTACTTCTGGAAGTGACGCAGGATCTGCACCTTCAACTTCAACCAGGTCATTGTCTTCCGGCTCAACGGGTTCTACATCCTCGGCAACCCCGCGAGCACCAGTTGGTAATTTATCTGCTGATTCAGAAAAGAGAAGAAGACTGATCATGCGAGTTCAGTTTGCGCTTTTTGATAAGGGATACTATGACGGCATCATTGATGGCGTTATGGGGCCAGCAACACGTACAGCTATCAAAAAATATCGTCAAGCAAATGGATTACCTTTGCCTGCAACAGAAACATTAGATACACAACTCCTCAATTCATTGAGCATCCTGGCAAGGTAAGTGGTGCTATTAAGGGAGCGTTATGAAACTTCGCCTTTCTGTTTATTTAGCAAAAAAGACTGCAACAGCGGTTGATCAGTTACTCAACCTTGAAAGAGTTAAACCTCCCGTAGAAATACCCTTAGAGGATGCCAGGGCATATTTGTTTATTAAACAAGATTCGGAGCCACAAATACCAGAATGGGCAACGTTATTCTTTGTTGCCAAGCCCGATCTCGATGTGGACATCTTTGGACGAAACAGTAGCACTGGTGCCGTATTATTGATTGATTATCAGAAGGAGCGATTTGTTATTCCATTCGGCACTGGTTATCATTTGATAAATGATAATTATATAGTAAAAGAGTTTGGCCTTAAGACAACTTTAAATGCAATAGCCCAAAATAAGATAAGAAGTCTGGATAAGGGCAATCACAATGAGATGAATTTGTTAACAAGAAGCCAGAGCACTAAAGAAGTAACTATACAAAATTTAAAAATAGACTCAGAGCTTGATATATTAACTACGCTTACTGGAATGTGCACGGAGAATTTATTGGGCGATAAAGTAACGGGGAGAGATGCTCTTGTTATTACGCCAGAAATTTGTTTCAAGGACATAACCTATCTTTTAGATAAAATTATTGAGGTTTATCGAAGGCCGCTTCCAGGTGAGTTTGAATGGATTAACAATATAAAACAAGCGGATGATGATGAAATCGATATACTTGACCTTGAATTAATAGATGCGATTAATTCTGGTGATACTATTGATATAGTTCTAGGGGAGCCTGAAATTGTTGATTGGGAACGGCAGAGAGGCTATTGCTTTGAGCGAAGAAGTAATAGTCCTATATATTCGGTAATTGCTCTTGAACATTTCATTAAGCATTGCAAACTCAAGAAGATCGACATAAATATAGATGTTCTTAAAAATAAATGCATATACACCCTAGATGATCAGAATGAAAGCATTAACTCCTGGTCAATTTATCGCTGTTTGTATGCAGAAATAAAAAACGGCGATAGGAGTTATATTCTTAGAAATGGGGTTTGGTATTGCGCGGATCGAGACTTCTTACTTTTAGTAGACAATGCAATCAATCAAATTAGCATATATGAAGATCAGACATCTCTTCCTTTGTATTCTTTTGAATATGAAGAAGATTATATCAGGGATGTCTGTAAAAAAGACTCTTCATTCACTTTGATGGATAAAAATATGATACAGCATGGTGGCGGGCATAGCAGAGTCGAGTTTTGTGACATCATAAAAGATGATGATACTTTCATACATATCAAATATTACTCTGGCTCTCAGAGTATGAGTCATCTCTTTTCTCAGGGTTTTATCAGTGCGGAATTATTTGTTGGTGATAAAGAGTTTCGCAAGAAGCTTCATGATAAACTTCCAAAATTTTTTAAAAGTGAGTATGAATCAAGGCCTAATACGAATGATTATAAAATCGTATTTGCTATAGCATCAAATAATGATTTACCTAAAAGCTTACCAATTTTTTCAAAAATAAATTTAAAAAACTTTCACAGGCAATTAACAAATCTTGGATATAATGTGAGCATATGTCGGATTCCAATTGATGACATCATTCTCAAAAAGAAAATTTACAGATCAAAAAAATGATAAATTGGAATTTATTTTTCTCAATTGGCTGTGGTCAATTAAGAGTGACTAAAAATTCTATAGCGAATAAATTTTAATTCATTAAATAACTCTTCTATTTGTTTAAATGTTTTTGACTTTTAATTATTTTTTCAGATCTAGACTTGACAGTTAAAAATAATATTATAATGTTGTTAATATCAAGACTGAAATTATTATGTATATCTGCACAATACCGATGTCAAGAAGTAGAAGTAAGTATCCTGCACCACGTGCAGTTAAGAAGTAGAAGTATGTATCCTGCACTACGTGCAGTTAAGAAGTAGAAGTATGTATCCTGCACCACGTGCAGTTAAGAAATAGAAGTATGTATCCTGTACTAAGTACAGAAATGGAAGGGCTACTTTTTAAATAAAAGCAGCCCTTCGACTTCGACTATCTCATTATTATTTTATTTAATCTCGAAATCTTCCAGCCTTTTACCTTCTTCTAGAGCCTTAGCAATAGCTCTTGGCGTTCTGCCTTGGCCGGTCCAGGTCTTCTCGCTACCATCTTCGTCCACATATTTGTATTTAGCTGGACGAGGTGCTCTCTGAGTTTTGGTTTTCGCTTTGCCTTGTCCAGCCTTGATAGTAGAGATCAGCTCACTAGGATCAATGCCTTCTTCGAGGAGCTTGGCCCGGAACGCTTCAAGCTTCGCCTGTTTTTCCTCAATCTCTTTGCGCTGAGAAGCTTCTTCTTCGCGTCGTTCTTCGACAACAATCGTTAATTTTTCCAGAATCTCTTCAAGCGCTTCTACTGGCAGCTCACGAGCCTGGGCACGAAGGATACGGATGTTGTTCAGGTTCTTTAAATCTTCGCTCATTTAATACTCTCCTTGGTGTTTATCAAATCGTTTCGCATAAGTCCCCACAATGTACGAAACGAGAAATCATGTCTTGTCTGATAATAGTTAACAATTTGATTATTACCGCTAAGTGCATAATGCACAACCATTGGCAGAATAAAATAGCGTAGCCATTGTAATTTTTCTCTGAACCTCAATGTGAATTTCATTCTCGTACAGAATGAAACGAATCAAAATCAGATAAAATCCTAAGACCTTACTTTCTTCCAGTCTTATAATCGATTGCATTGCTTACCATGAGGAATATCAATGGACGTTATCCGGATGGATTTGCAGTCAAAATTGCAGGTAGTTCTTACCAAAGCAGCCTCCCTGTTACCATCTGATGTCGGGGAACAGCTTCTGGCTATGATCACTCCACAGGCGCTGGCTACAATGGCTGGCGTTGTCGTGATATGGGCTGGTGCTCACTTCTTTGGTATTGGCGAGATCGCTGATGTCATACTGCTGGTAGTAGGGTGGGTTGCGATAGGCGGTGTTGCTTTTGAAGCCGGGAAAAAGCTGTATTACTTTGCTATCAAAACTAACAATGCCAGAACAGAAGCAGACCTGGATGCTGCTGCTAAAGATCTGGCAGAAGCTATCACCCTAATCGGTGTTAATACTGTCCTGATACTGCTGTTCAGAAAGAAACCCGGTGATACTTTTAAAAAACCTCTAAGGGGTGTCGTGATGCCCCGTTACAGTGGTGAGATTGCTTCGCGTATGAATCTACCCAGGAATGGTGGCTGGCGTTATACGCCAAAAATAAAAATCACCAAATACAAGGATGTCATACAGGGGGCAACAAAGCCCTGGGGAGATGCGGTGGTTGGCCGTAACTTCTATCCGGGAGCTATGTCAAAAGATGAAGCCTACCTTAAAATGCTCACCACGCTTTACCACGAGCAAGTTCATATGGCGATTGCCCCTAAGTTTTATCTGCTGCGTGAGTTACGGGTCTTTATGAGACAATCTGCTTATTCAAAGTCTTATATATTACGCTATCTTGAAGAAGCCCTGGCCGAAACTATTGGTTTGCTAAGAGCAAGGGGAATGAGTGCGGAATATATTGTTCAGGGTTTTAAATTTCCCTTGGGGAATACCTATGAGATAACTTTTTCCCTCCTACGACAGGAAGCCGCAGGTATGCTCTTGGGGCCAGTGACGGTCGGGGGAGTTATGTATAGTGTCTGGTATGGAGCTCAGCAATGATTACGCAGGAGAAAGCAATACAGATAGCAAAGGATTATGCTGAAGAAAGCGGGCGTGGCTGGGACGAACGTTACCAGCAAGCCAACCCTATGACCATAGATGGTGAACCTGTCTGGATGATTTCTACCTCTGATATTGAATATTCAGACGAACTTCCTTGGATGACGACGCATATGCCAAACCCATCTTACTATTATATCAGTATGGTTGATGCAAAGTGTATTGCTGTTGGAACAAGACTAAATGAATTTATGCGAATAATTAAAGACCAGTAATCTGTTGTCAAAAGTTGTGTGTTTTTGTGGTGCTAAATAAAATAGCACCACCTAATTTTATCATGTTTTGATCTGACGTTTACTTTTGTTTGAATCTTCTTAGCTTCATTGATTCAAGAGAGAATAGTAAAAGAGTTGTGCTGTAAATAAATCCTGTATTGGTTAACAGTTTTAAGTTCAATGACTCTGGATTCTCACTCAGGAAATGAAATGCAAATACCACATAAACAGCAAGCGCAGCCGTACCAATCATAGGTCCGACATCTCCATTATCGTGTGGTTCAAGAGTTAAATTAAAACTTAAAATTAACCGTTCAAAAGTCCACGTAATTAAAACTACTATTACCATAGCTGCAAGTAATTTTGAAATATTATCTGGTGTAGGGTTAACTAACGCAGTCTTTTCCTGAAATAATTGACACAGGGATAATCCAAAAAAGATAAAAAAGATGGGTCTGGAACTAAATTTTTCGAAGATCTTGAATAAAGTATCCATTTTTTTTCCTCAGTATTTAGCGGTTATACAATGTTAAGATGATTTTTCGTTGATTATATCATGTGAAGTAATATTAGATGAGGTTTCTTTCTGTTTCGTCGCTCTGTGGATTTTAGAAATTCAATGGGTTTGTTTTTTTTAAAGAGTTTTAATAACATTGACAATTTTAATTTTAGAGTTATTGTCTTTTAGTAATTAAATGATTTTATGAGGTTGAATATTATGGAATATGATATAGATGAAGTTTATGATGAATATGAACGATTAGGTGGGGGGTTTTTGGAGGTAATAAAATCATGTGGAATAAACGATATTGATTTGTTTCAATATCCAGGACATGATTTAGCGCTTTTAGGTTTTAAGTCATTGTCCCTCAATGATATTAACTTTATATTTGATACATATAAACTTGTTGTTCCATTTTCTGCGGTTGAAGGCTTTACGGAGGAAGCATCATTTGTGCTCGAGTCTCTTATTGATATAGCTAATTCAAATATGAGTATGTTACAGAAAATAAAATCTGATAAAGAGAAAGAGGTGCTAATGTCCGGCTTTAACCAAAAAATAAATAAGGAAATTGAAACAAAAAGAATTTAGTATTAATACTATCATTAAATAGTTACTTTAAGACTGAGACTTTTTGTATTAAAATTCCTGTCGTTCACCTTTTCATAAAAGATATACGATTTATCAGTCAAAAAATTACTAGGGCGAAAACAAGAATCATTGGGATCAACGTTACCATGAAGCCGTCCTTTGGCCTTATATTGTGAATCCTTCTAGATGATCTCAACCATTCTCCATTGAATTCATTTTTGCAATCCGCCTTAACTCGTTAAGATAGTCAGATTCGTTTTCAAGTAGCCAGTGCAAGACCTTTGAATTGTTGAGGAGTTTGACTATATAGGATTGAATGATAACAAATCTTAGCATATTGGAACTATATTCATTTTTTATTCTATCGGTTTCTTCGGTTGTTGTTGCCATCTCCTGTTCAAGCCTTAAAATTGTTTTCCTTATATCTCTATTATATGCTCCATTTTTGTTACGATTGATAAGTAAAGATGGTGGCGTTGAATTAAGTATGCTCATTGCGAAATTTTTACTGAAATTATCAAAATTGATCATTGTCCCTGTGGCCTCGATCTGACGAATTGGTTTCATTTTTCTTAGTACATCAAATGTCGCTCTTGGGACTTGTTTATCTGATAGTCTGGAAATCACACTTGGATCAATACCATTTAATGCATTTGCTTTATCTTTGACTGATTCAACTGAAATACCTAAGGCTGCACTAAGTTTTTCTGCTGATACTTTTGATAATGCTTTTATTATCATTCGATGCTCTTCGACAACATTAATGTGATTAACTTGTTTATTGGGAGTGTATGCATCATTAATACTTGAAATGATGCATGGGGCTTTTTCAATATGAAGTTCACGTAATGCTTCAACGCGAAGATGCCCGTCTAAGATTTTAATCTTCTCTTGCGATTTATCATAAAAAACAATTATCGGTTCAATGATCCCAATTTCATCTATTGACGACAGGATTTGATGGTATTTATGGCTTTTCTTTACATTATCGATGAGTTCCTTGGATGCTTCTAATTTTTCGACATCCAGGTAAACAAAACTATCACCGAAGCATAACTTGATCATTTACTAATCCTCCGTTCTTATGGGGGTGAGAATTTGTGCAGGTATATTCGATAAATCTTCACTATTAAGTAGGTCTATAAAACTGTTTTTTTTCATTATATTGTTGAAGATTTCATTTATTACTATTAAGTTGTTCTTGACAAGTTCTGCATGGTTATAGACTGATTTATGTTCGGCAATACTATTCTCATACAATTCTTTAAGTTCTTCTAATGACGGTTTTTTGGGCTTTTTGTTATAAATGAATCCTGATGTTTTATTTCCTTTGTATCCTTCATTTCTCTGGTTTAGCATATGTCTAATTTTTATTACGTCTCCGCTTTTAATTATTTTCTTTTCATATGCTTCTGAAAGAATATTTTGTGCATCTATACTGTTACAACGAGAGAATTCGACAGCTAGATACAAAGGGATCGTCCCTCTTTCTACTGCTGATAAAAGTTTATGTTCACCCTTGTCGATTAGCATACTTATTCGATTAACCCAGTGAGAAGAATATCCAGTGATCTCGCCAATTTCTCCATCGGTCATTCCCTGAACTTTCATGTTTTTTATTATCTGCAACAATTCATTTGATCTTGGGCGTCGGCGTGCAATGTTTTCTACTAAGCTCATAATATAAGCATCCTCTTCACTGACATCCCTAATTATAGCGGGTATTTTTTCCTCTCCTAATCCAATAAGAGCTTCAATTCTTCCTTGCCCACAAATGAGGGCATAGTCAAATTCATCATCGATTAATTTTCTTACAGTTATGGGTTTAGTTAATCCCCTTTTTTTAATGCTTTCTTTTATTTGGTCATGTATTACTTTACTCCTTGTTCGTGGGTTTAAAAACTTGATTTTATTTATCTCAATCATAGTAATAGGAACTGGTTTGAATGTTTCATCAGGCCGCATAAAAACCTCTTATATCAATTCTTTGAATCATATTAAAAAAACTCTCTAGGGATTCATATCTGTATAGATCAAGAAGAAAACTGTTTTTTTCTGTCATGACCATATTGCTAAAAGCTACATCTAGTTTAGGTAAAATATAGTAATCCAAAGGATCTGAGTTATCTTTATTCATCCTAAATACGATTGTTAAGTCAGGGGCCAGTTTTTCATCAAATCTAACTTTCCATCGAAGCTTTCCTGATTTTAGTTTGTTGCATCTACACAATACTAAAGAGATTAATATTTCATCATTTATTTTTATTAGAGGGTGATGCTTAATGTCATCTATTAAGCAATTTTTATTTATTACTTCATCTTTGAATTTTTCCAGAACTTGCCAATAGAATTCTCGTAAGTAATTATTTAGTTCTATGTAGCTATAATCATGCTCTGGCTTGTAACCAATCAATGTATATGCTCTGAGTAAACCACCAAAACGATTTCTATACACAGATGATGATGGTCCCGTATCATCTTCATCGATAATAAATCCGGATAGTTTTCCACTTTCGCATAGTTTTTTCTTTAAATAATTAAGGAGTTCATCATCTGAAAAATGTAATGATCTATTACGTATTATATCTTGTGCTTTAAAAAATTTTCTTCTAGAAACTATGGGCTTAAATGCTTTCTCTAATATTATCCATTCGCTCCGTGGGTTCTTTACTGTTTTGGATTTTAATTTTCCTGATGTCCTATTGTAAACATTATTACCTATGTATTTTTCATTTATCAATATCTGGTGGACTTTTGCTCTTGTCCATAAAGAACCATTTTCAGCAGGTATATGATCTTCGTTTAATTTTTCTGATATCAAAAGTTCTGGCATGCTATGTTCGATAAATAAATCATATATCAAATTTACAGTTTTTATTTCTTCCTTTGGGCCGGGTATCAACCTAACTCTGTCTGTTTGTATACTTTTCCTTTTATTGAATTTAAGAACCTCCTTAGGGTTGTTGTTTTCATCAATTAACAATCTCCGTAGCCCATAACCTGCCATCCCACCTTGATGATAACCTCGGTTTATTAGGTTTACTTGCCCAATGAAAACTTTCTCTGAGATGTTTTTACTATGGAATGCTGCACTTATTCTTTTGATATTTAGTATCACCGAACCTTCTAGAGGAAATTCTTTCATAGGAATTGGGTCTGCACAGAATATTAGTTCTACCCCGTGCATATTTAGTACGAAAGAGTGATAAGCGGCTTCATCTGGTTGTTGGAAACGCCCAAATCGGCTTACGTCATAAAAGAGAACTGCTTCGATTGTTATCTTTTTATTGATGACATCTGATAAGAGTTGTTGCATTGCAAAGCGGCCTGAGAGCGTTAGGCCGCTCCTACCCGCATCATCGTATGTATACAAGATCTCCATATTGTGATCGTCAGCATATTTCTTTATAAATTCTGCTTGGTTATGAATTGAGTATTGCTGATGGTCAGTGGACATTCTCAGATACTGAGCGACTCTAATCTTCTGATTTTTATCATTTTCATCACTCATCTCACTCTCTCCGAGCAGTTTAAAACGGCCTAACTCCAAGTAAAATTGATCATTTTTTAATCAATTTCAACTTGTTTATTGCGAAGGATTGATTAGGGTTATGGCTACGGTCTCTCTATCAGATCAATGGGAGGTAAACGTATGGCCGGATTAACGTGTTCAATTTGTCACGACTTAGAGATATCACTTTTGAACAACCTGCTTTAATTTTTCCCGAAGGTTCATTTATTTTGTATTGGTAAACAAAGGACATACGAACAAAGAGTTATGTCTTAGGAGTAAATGAAGACGCTAATAGTTTTAACTTCGTCTAAAACATCTATGCGGCGAGCACCTTTAATCTTTGTGCCTGGACGTAATCACTCCACCACTGCATCAGTTTTTGCCGCTCAGAGAGATATTCCGCACGATTGTAGGCTGCAATGATCTCATCTTTTTTAGAGTGAGCTAGTGCAGCTTCAAGGACTTCGGTTCTGAATTTGCCAGACTCTTCCGCTGCTGTTCTTGCAATAGACCTCATTCCGTAGGCTATAAGCTTACCTCTAACTCCTATTCGAATGAATGCTGCATCCTTTGTGGAAGGCCAGCCTCATTAACGTTTTCAAGGCTGACCTTTTGTAGGATGCTATGAACGGTTTACGTAAGCAAATGGTGCTACATTTTCTACTTTGCATTCATCAAGATAATCGGCCCACCATTGGAGCATTAGTTTTCTCTCTCCGAGATGTTCTGCTTTATGAATGTAAGCTGCTCGAACTGAATTCCGTTCCTGGTGGCTCATCTGGCGCTCGACAGCGTCTCTTGACCATAGTCCTGATTCGATAAGAGCACTACATGCCATCGTCCTGAACCCATGCCCACACACTTCTTTTTTTGTGTCATACCCCATGACACGAAGAGCCTTGTTAACGGTGTTTTCGCTCATGGGTTTGTCATCACGGCTGAACCCAATGAACATCAGTTCCTTTTCACCGCTTATGGAATGAAGCTTTTTCAGCAATGCTACGGCCTGTTTACTGAGTGGCACAAGGTGAGGGGTTTTCATTTTCGAACCTCTGCCAGAATATTTAACACCGTCCAGTTCTTCACGTTCTCCGGGGATTGTCCACAAAGCAGTTTCGAAATTTACCTCAGACCAACGAGCAAATCGGAGTTCACTAGAACGAATAAAAGTCAGTAGAGTTAACTGAACAGCGATTCTTGTGATGCCCTTGCCTTTATAAGCTTCAATTCGTTTTATAAGCTCAGGAAACTGTTCGAACGGGAGGGAAGGGCGATGATTACTTTTAGTAGTGGTTACAGCGCCTGCAAGGTCATAAGCTGGGTTTTGGTCAATCAAAGCGTTATGAACAGCATATCGCATGATCGCTGTGATTCTTTGCTGTAATCGAGCCGCAAGTTCAAGATGCCCGGTAGCTTCTGCTTTTTTTAAAGGTACCAGCAAATCACGGGTTTTAAGCTCACTTATATTTCTTTTACCAATGACAGGGAACAGATGAGTGATTAAGCTACTTAGCACTGTTGTTCTGTGACTATCAGACCAGGTTCTGTTGCTCGAATGCCAGTCTCTGGCAACCGTTTCGAATGTGAGCAATCCTTTTTGTTCAATCTTTTCAGATTTTCGTTTCTCAGCAGGATCTATGTTGTTTGCGATTAGCTTCCTTGCTTCGTCTCTCCTCATGCGAGCATCAGCAAGAGAGATTTCAGGATAAACGCCCAAAGCCAACATCTTTTGTTTACCAGAAAAGCGATATTGCAGCCGCCAGTATTTTGAACCGCTGGGATGAACCAAAAGGTGCATACCCCTGCTGTCAGTTAACTTTACCGGTTTCTCCGCAGGTTTCGCGTTTCTGACTTTCATCTCAGTGAGTGCCATAGAAAAACTCCCATGCTGATAGTATCTGCATTATCGAACTTACAATGACAACGTAGATTCCAACATAACAAGCTGGATATCGGTAAACGTCAATGGAAATTGATAGACGAAGGAAGTGGTTTAACTTAATGAATTTATTTGGAAATAACGGATTTGATAGCGGTTTGCAGGAAGTGAACTGGTGTCCCCTGCAGGAATCGAACCTGCAACTAGCCCTTAGGAGGGGCTCGTTATATCCATTTAACTAAGGGGACGAGGCGGCAGGAGTATAACGTCATTTCGCCTTTGCGTTAAGTGTCCTGCGCCCGAGTGGTTAAAGTGTCGCCAGTCAGCCCCTGTTTTCGGCTGTTTCCTGCTTTGCTTTGGCTTTTGCCTCGGCTTTGCGCTTGTTAATCATGTCATTGCGAATTTGCGCGTGGCTCAGTAGCGCGAAGATAAACGTACCGCCGCAGATATTTCCGGCAAGGGTCGGAAGCGCAAACGGCCAGAAAAATTCGCTCCAGTGGATATTGCCATTAAAGATAAGATAAAAAATCTCCACCGCGCCCACCACGATATGGGTGGTGTCGGCCAGAGCGATAAGCCAGGTCATCAGAATAATAACCACGATTTTCGCAGCACCCGCAGACGGGAACATCCAGACCATGGTGGCAATAATCCAGCCGGAAATAATGGCGTTGGAAAACATCTCCATCGGCGAATTCTTCATGACATCCATTCCAATTTTAACGAACGCGTCGCGCGTCGGTTCATCAAAAATTGGCATATATTCAAAGGCCCACGCCGCGATACCCGTACCAATGAGATTCCCCAGCAGTACAACGCTCCACAGGCGCATCATCAGGCCAAAATTGACCCATGAGGGCTTTTGCATCACCGGAAGTACAGCGGTAACGGTGTTTTCAGTAAAAAGCTGCTGGCGGGCCATAATCACAATAATAAAGCCGAAGGTATAGCCGAGGTTTTCCAGAATAAAGGCGGCCGGTACGCCTGCGAGTTGAACGTGAAAAATCCCCTTTGCCAGCAACGAGGCACCCATCGACAGCCCGGCGGCGATGGCGGACCAAAACAGCGCCATGGCATCGCGTTCCAGCTCTTTTTCGCCGTCCTGACGGATATGCTCATGGATAGCCATCGCACGGGAGGGGAGGCGCTCTTCATCTACTTCAATTTGCTCGCCACCTATTTTCTCTTCGCTTTCCACTTCTATTCCGTCGCTGTGTTTGTCGATTTTCTCGTCTTTGATGCCGTCCATATTGCCTCTGTCTACTTGTGGCTCATGGTTTAAGCGTAGCGGCTTTTTTTACAAGCTCCGGAGGGCTTCTTCCTAATTTGGGGATAATGGCAGCTATGGCGATATGACTTTGGCGAAGATGAGATAAAATTGTAACGAAACGAGGGGGCAAACTGCGACTATGCTCAATATGAGATTCGCGCGTTGCGTAGACAACACAAGGTGTGCTGATACAATGCCTTGCATGTTTATGACGCGAACCGAGGCAGATTGCGTTTGTGCCCTTCTGGATGGCACTGAGCGAAAGCCATTTTCTTCAGGGAGACACCTATGAAATTTCGTGTGTCGGCGATTGCGCTGGCAACCACACTGTTGGCGGGCTGCGCCAGTTCAGGAGACACGCAGGGGCGTTCAGATCCACTGGAAGGATTTAACCGCACCATGTACAACTTCAACTTCAATGTCCTGGACCCGTATGTTGTGCGTCCCGTTGCGGTGGCATGGCGTGATTATGTGCCGCAGCCCGCGCGTAATGGCCTGAGCAATTTCACCAGCAACCTTGAAGAACCGGCCATCATGGTGAACTACTTCCTGCAGGGCGATCCCTATCAGGGTATGGTTCACTTTACGCGCTTCTTCCTCAACACCTTGCTGGGTATGGGTGGCCTGATGGATGTTGCAGGGATGTCGAACCCGAAACTGCAGCGCGTTGAACCGCACCGTTTTGGTAGCACGCTGGGGCATTATGGCGTTGGCTACGGGCCGTACATGCAGTTGCCATTCTACGGCAGTTTTACGCTTCGCGAAGATGGCGGCGACATGGCGGATACGCTCTATCCGGTGCTGTCCTGGCTGACCTGGCCGCTGTCGGTTGGTAAATGGACGGTGGAAGGTATTGAAACCCGCGCGCAGTTGCTCGATTCTGACGGCCTGCTGCGTCAGTCTTCCGACCCTTACATCATGGTGCGTGAAGCCTACTTCCAGCGTCATGATTTTATCGCCAACGGCGGTAAGCTCAAGCCACAGGAAAACCCGAACGCCCAGGCGATTCAGGGTGACCTCAAAGATATCGACTCCGAATAAACGAAAAAAGGTGAGCGCGAAGCTCACCTTTTTTACGTCTGCAATAAATCAGAACGCGTAGTTAAAGTTCGCGCCGTACAGCCACGCACGACCTTCTGATGTGAACTTGTACGGGCCTTCCTGGAAGCTCACTTTCTGACCGTGCATATAAGACACGCCGACGTCCACAGACGCATCTTTGTTAAACGCATAAGTGGTACCCGCGCTCAGCCAGAAACGGTCCTGATCCGGAATGGAGATAGAACGTTTGTCGGCCGGAACCGGGCTGTCATCAAAGGCGATACCGGTGCGGAAGGTCCAGTTATCGTCCATATAGTAGGTGGTACCCAGCGCGATACGGTAAGAGTCTTTAAAGCTTTCATCTTTATAGAACAGCGTCTGACCGTTGCTGTTTGTCGCTTTCAGCTCCTGGAACTGGCTCCAACTGGTATAGGCCATGCTGTAGTGGATAGCCCATTGCGGCGCAACGCGGTTATAACCTGAGATTTCCCACATTTCCGGCAGGTTGAGGGTCAGAGAACCGCCAGTGGTGCGGCCATTGGTGCCCATTGGCAGGCCGAAATTGCCGAGGATCTGGTTATAGGCTGAAGGCAGACTGCTCTTGTAATCGCCATCAAAGTCGACTTTCACCTCAGAACGGTAGGTTAAGCCGTAACGGTTGTTTTTATCGATCTCATAAAGGATACCGGCGTTCCAGCCGAAGCCCCACTCATCGCCCTTCAGATAAGCTATCTGAGTATCGGCCGGGATACCTGCAACCTGCTGTGCCAGACCTGGGATCGGTGGTAAAGCGCCTGAGCCAGCAACGATTTTGCCCAGGTCACCTGCGTAGCGCTCGATCTTCGCTTTGGCATACACCGCATCAAAGCCCAGACCGAAACTCCAGTGGTTATTCAGACGATAAGCACCGCTCAGGTTCAGGTTCAGGGTTTCCAGGTCTGTCTTACCGCCGTATGCGCCTGCTGCGTAGTCGCTATTAAACTCGGTCGCTAAACCGTAGTTAGAAGTAATGGACGCGCCCCAGCCAAACTGATCATTAATTGGCGCGACGAAGTGCATGTTTGGAACCCATGCTGTTGGCGCGATGTTCTTCGAATTCAGGCTGGCACCTGATGGTGATTTGCCTGAAATATCAACATCCGGATCAACGAAAATGGCACCAGCGGAGAAAGTCGGACGGTCAAACATCATGATCAGCGCAGGGTTGCGGCTGGCGTTGCCCGCGTCATCTGCAATAGCGCCTTCGCCGGAATAGGCGCGGCCAAGGCCAGAAGAAGAAAACTCGTTGAGCTGGAAGCCTGCGGACCAGGCCTGGGTGGAGACGATTGCCACTGCAACTGCGAGTGCAGATTTGGTAAACAGGTTTTTATGGCTCATGACCAAAACCTCATCCGGTTATTTTTATTTAAACTATGTTACGTGGTGTAACAGGAGCGCGAAGTGTAGGGTCTGCGGTACTTCATAGAAATCAGACCAGTGGCGAGAGTATAGGTCGGACCAGAGCAAATGTTGCAAGCTTGTATATAAAATTTTTCAATTGTGATCTTCGAAACGGGATCTGCGTGGCAAAATTGTGGCCAGCGCCGCTAATGATAATGGGTGGTTTTTGTTCTGGATCATTTTTAAGTGTGATTTCGGTCACTTAGGGCGGTTCCTTAAATTATCAACTGGAGACACGTTATTCAGGGGGGTAAAATATGCACAACGTTTATTTGGCACCTTGGGTGCGAATTCAGAGGAAATCACAATGAGTAAATGCAGTGCTGATGAAACCCCGGTTTGCTGCTGTATGGATGTTGGTACCATCATGGACAACTCCGATTGCACCGCCTCGTATAGCCGTGTGTTCACAAACCGCACCGATGCAGAAGAGACGCTGGCTGCGCTGACGGCGCGCGCACGTGGCGTAGAGTCAGATCCTTGCCAGATCACCTCAACGTTCACTGAGGTTGATGGCGGCGTGCGTCTGGATATCGATTTTGTTTTTGCTTGCGAAGCGGAAACCCTGATTTTCCAGTTGGGTCTGCGTTAATCTTCCTGCCTGCGCTCCTGCATCTGCGGGAGCGTTTTTTCAATCATCTCTGTGTTTTACCTCCCACTTTTTTCTTTCCCCCATTGGCTAAATGTAAATAATTAGTTAAGACTGTTATCAGGTCCGACCACTAGTGCATCATGCTGTTAACAGGGGAGTGTTATGAGTCAGGCATTACCGCTTGTCACCCGTCAGGGCGACCGCATCGCCATTGTCAGTGGATTACGTACGCCATTTGCCCGTCAGGCAACGGTTTTCCACGGTGTCCCGGCTATCGATCTCGGCAAAATGGTGGTGGGCGAACTCCTTGCCCGTAGCGAAATCCCGCCGGAAATCATTGAGCAACTGGTCTTTGGCCAGGTGGTGCAAATGCCGGAAGCGCCGAATATCGCACGAGAAATCGTGCTGGGAACGGGCATGAGTGTGCACACCGATGCCTACAGCGTCAGCCGCGCCTGTGCCACCAGTTTTCAGGCGGTGGCAAACGTTGCCGAAAGCCTGATGGCGGGGACGATTCGTGCAGGTATCGCGGGTGGTGCTGACTCCTCATCAGTGTTGCCCATCGGCGTGAGCAAAAAACTGGCTCGCGTGCTGGTTGATGCCAACAAAGCGCGTAGCACAGGGCAAAAATTAAAACTCTTCTCCCGTTTACGGCTGCGTGATTTACTGCCGGTGCCGCCTGCGGTAGCTGAATATTCTACCGGTTTACGCATGGGCGATACCGCAGAGCAAATGGCGAAAACCTATGGCATCACGCGTCAAGAACAGGATGCGCTGGCCCACCGTTCTCACCAGTTTGCGGCGCAGGCCTGGGCGGAAGGTAAGCTGGCGGATGAAGTGATGACCGCCTATGCGCCACCTTTTCGCGATCCGATAACCCAGGACAATAACGTACGGCAAAATTCCAGCCTCGCGGATTACGCCAAACTGCGTCCGGCCTTTGATCGTCGACACGGCACCGTGACCGCGGCGAACAGTACTCCCCTTACCGATGGCGCGGCAGCGGTGATCCTGATGACCGAATCCCGGGCGAAAGAGCTGGGTTTGCAGCCTCTGGGATACCTGCGAAGCTATGCTTTTACCGCCATTGACGTGCAGCAGGACATGCTGTTGGGACCCGCCTGGGCGACGCCGCTGGCGCTCGACAGAGCAGGGCTGACGATGGCGGATTTAACTTTACTGGATATGCACGAAGCCTTTGCGTCGCAAACCCTGACCAACCTGAAACTGATGGCCAGCGAGCGTTTTGCCCGCGATGTATTGGGCCGGTCGCAGGCAACGGGTGAGGTGGATGACAGCAAATTCAATGTGCTGGGGGGATCAATTGCTTACGGGCATCCGTTTGCGGCAACCGGCGCGCGAATGATCACCCAAACCTTGCATGAACTGCACAGACGCGGCGGCGGATTTGGTCTGGTCACCGCCTGTGCCGCAGGCGGACTTGGCGCAGCTATGGTTCTGGAGGCCGAATAATGGACATGACCTCAGCATTTACCCTCGTTGTACGCCCGGACAATGTTGCCGTTGTCAGTATTGATGTTCCCGGCGAAAAGATGAACACGCTAAAGGCGGAGTTTGGCAGTCAGGTACGCGCCATCCTTAAACAAATTCGCGAAAACAAACAGATTCGCGGCGTGGTGTTCATTTCCGCAAAACCGGATAATTTTATCGCCGGGGCGGATATCAACATGATCGATCGCTGCAAAACGGCGAAAGAGGCCGAAGATCTGGCGCGCCAGGGGCAGCAGATCATGGCCGAGATCCACGCGCTGTCGATCCCGGTGATCGCCGCCATCCATGGCCCATGCCTTGGCGGCGGTCTGGAACTGGCATTAGCCTGCCATCGCCGAATTTGTACGGATGATGTGAAGACGGTTCTGGGGCTGCCCGAAGTGCAGCTTGGTTTGCTGCCTGGTTCTGGTGGCACCCAGCGGCTGCCGCGTCTGGTCGGAGTAAGCACTGCACTGGATATGATCCTGACCGGTAAGCAACTGCGCGCGCGCCAGGCGTTAAAAGCCGGGCTGGTTGATGATGTCGTACCGGTGTCCATTTTGCTGGATGCTGCCACAGAGCTTGCCGCGCAGGGCCGTCCTGCCAGCCGCAACCTGCCGGTACGTGAACGTCTGCTGGCCGGGCCGCTTGTCCGCGCGCTGTTATTCCGCATGGTCGCGAAAAAAACCGAGCAAAAAACCCAGGGCAACTACCCCGCGACGACCCGTATTCTGAATGTTATCGAAACGGGCTTAAGCCAGGGCAGTAGTAGTGGTTATGACGCCGAGGCACGCGCGTTTGGTCAACTGGCAATGACCCCGCAATCGCAGGCGCTACGGCATATTTTCTTTGCCAGCACTGAGGTGAAAAAAGACCCCGGCAGCCCGGTTGCCGCCGGTCCGCTGCGCTCCGTTGGTGTTCTCGGTGGTGGGTTAATGGGCGGCGGAATTGCCTACGTGACGGCAGTGAAGGGTAATCTCCCGGTTCGCATAAAAGATATTAATCCGAAAGGCATTAACCACGCGCTGAAATATAGCTGGGAACAGCTTGATAAAAAGGTGCGTCGCCGCCATCTCAAATCTGCTGAGCGTGATGCGCAAATGGCGCGCATTTCCGGTACGACGGACTACAGCGGTTTTTCCCATCGGGATGTGGTGATAGAGGCTGTTTTCGAAGATTTGACTCTTAAGCAACAGATGGTGGCGGAGATTGAAGCACAATGTGCGCCGCAGACCATTTTTGCCTCTAATACTTCGTCATTGCCGATCGGTGATATTGCGGCCAGGGCCGCGCGTCCTGGCAATATTATCGGATTACATTTTTTTAGCCCGGTTGAGAAGATGCCATTGGTGGAAGTCATTCCCCATGCCGGTACCGATGAACAGACCATTTCGACAGTGGTGAAACTGGCGAAGAAGCAGGGCAAAACGCCGATCGTCGTGGCGGACAAAGCCGGTTTTTACGTGAACCGCATTCTGGCGCCTTATATGAGCGAAGCGATGCGGCTCCTGAGCGAAGGGGAACGTATCGAGAATATCGATAAAGCACTGGTAAAATTTGGCTTTCCTGTCGGCCCAATCCAACTTTTGGATGAAGTGGGCATTGACACCGGGACTAAAATTATCCCTGTGCTGGAGGCCGCTTACGGTGACCGTTTTAGTGCGCCTGCAAGCGTCGTTTCTGCAATATTGAATGACGATCGCAAAGGCAGAAAAAATGAGCGCGGTTTCTATCTTTACGGTAAGAAAGGGCGTAAAAGCAACAAACAGCCTGACCCGGCAATTTATCCGCTTGTGGGGGCATCTGGCACAGGCAAATTATCGGCAGAACAGATTGCCGAACGATGCGTCATGATGATGCTTAACGAGGCCGCACGCTGTTTCGCCGAGAAGGTGATTCGCAGCCCGCGCGATGGTGATATTGGCGCGGTGTTTGGCATCGGTTTTCCGCCTTTCCTGGGCGGCCCGTTCCGCTATATGGATACCCTTGGCGCGGGTGATATTGTCGCAACTCTGCAGCGCCTGGCTTCGCTTTATGGGGAACGTTTTGCACCTTGTCAGCTTTTGTTACAAATGGCTGAGCAGGGCGAAAAGTTTTGGGACAAGCAGGAAACTGATTTTGTAAGTTAAGGTCAAAAAAGGGTAAATCCGGCGTTGAATGAAGCGGCAATGGTTATTTTGTAAACAGTCATTGACTATACTTACGCCATTGAGGTAAAAAACAGCGTTTCATTCATCGAATGGATCAGGCACAATGCCCGGCCATTGATATTTCCTGTCGTAATGGAACTGTTCACGCGGGGAGTGTTAATGCTTCTGGTTAACAAAAGCGGTGCAATATGCAAGTTTTTATCATGCGTCACGGCGATGCAGCCCTCGATGCAGCCAGCGACTCAGTTCGTCCCTTAACCCCTTGTGGTTGTGATGAATCTCGTCAGATGGCAACCTGGCTGAAAGGTCAAAAAGTGGATGTCGAACGTGTTCTGGTCAGCCCGTTTCTTCGTGCTGAACAGACGCTAAACGAGGTGGGTGAATGCATGAATCTGCCCGACAACGTGGATGTCCTGCCCGAACTGACCCCTTGTGGTGATGTTGGTCTGGTCAGTGCCTATCTCCAGGCGCTGGCAAATGAAGGTACTTCCTCTGTGCTGGTGATTTCTCATCTGCCGTTGGTGGGGTATCTGGTGTCCGAGCTTTGCCCGGGTGAAACACCGCCAATGTTCACTACCTCCGCGATTGCCAGCGTGACGCTGGATGAGAGCGGTAAAGGCGTTTACAACTGGCAAATGAGTCCCTGCAACCTGAGAATGCCAAAAGCAATCTGATTCGCCGGACCGTGAAAAAAAGCCGCACTTGTGCGGCTTTTTACGTTTCTGCGCGTCCGTTGCGTTCAGGGAAGCTCAGGCGGCTGCCACTCTTCGACTTCAATCAATACCAGTATTGCCGCATCGCCACCGTACTCTTTGGGTGCCTGGTGAAACGCCATAACATGCGGATGTTGTGCCAGCCAGAGCGGTGTCTGCTGCTTGAGAATATGTTTACCGTGCCCGTGCATGACGCAGGCACAAAAAACGTGTTCGCGTCGGCAGGCGGCGATCAGCGCCCCCAGCTCCTGCTTGGCCTGTAGCTGCGTTAAGCCGTGCAGGTCGAGGAACAGATCCGGGGAATAATCACCGCGGCGGATCTTCTTTAGTTCAAAATGGCTGACATCGTCGCGCACATACTTCACCGGCCCTTCGGTGTTCAGCAAAGGCTGGAATTCATCAGAGAAATAGTGGCTGTTATCCGCCTGCTCCGACAACAGGCGCTTCACCGGGACTTCACTGATTTTTTTACGTGTCGGGCGGTGGACTACCGTATCCTGCTTTATTTGACGCGTGCCGGTCATTAATTGTCGGAACAGCGTCTGCTCCTCCTCGCTAAGCGATGGTTTCTTTTTCATCTACGCATCTCATCTTTTATTTCTTTCAGTGTACCCGACTCGCTCCCTGCTGTTCAGCAAAATGCATTTTTAGGCCGCGACGCGAAGCGACAATGCTGATTTATCGCCGTCTTCATGGCAAACTAGCCGCCGAATTTCTTGCAAGCGTGTCCTGGAGGATAAGATGGATAAAATTTTCGTTGATGAGGCAGTAAGTGAACTGCATAGCATTCAGGACATGTTGCGCTGGTCGGTAAGCCGATTTAGCGCGGCAAACATCTGGTACGGCCACGGCACCGATAACCCGTGGGATGAAGCCGTACAACTGGTGTTGCCTACCCTTTACCTGCCGCTGGATATCCCGGAAGAGATGCGCAATGCGCGGCTGACCTCCAGCGAGCGTCACCGTATCGTTGAGCGAGTCATTCGTCGCGTCAATGAACGTATCCCGGTAGCTTACCTCACCAATAAAGCCTGGTTCTGCGGCCACGAGTTTTACGTTGATGAACGTGTGCTGGTGCCGCGTTCACCGATTGGCGAGTTGATCAATAACCACTTCGCCGGGCTTATCGACGCACAGCCGCAGCACATCCTGGATATGTGTACCGGCAGCGGCTGTATCGCCATTGCCTGCGCTTACGCCTTCCCGGAAGCGGAAGTGGACGCGGTAGACATCTCCCCGGATGCGCTGGCGGTAACAGAACACAACATTGAAGACCACGGCCTGATTCATCACGTCACGCCGATTCGTTCCGACCTGTTCCGCGACCTGCCAAAAGTGCAGTACGACCTGATTGTGACCAACCCGCCGTACGTTGATGAAGAGGATATGTCTGATCTGCCGTCGGAGTATCGCCATGAGCCGGAACTCGGGCTGGCGTCTGGTAGCGATGGACTGAAACTGACGCGTCGCATTCTGGCCTGCGCCCCAGATTACCTCACCGACAATGGTGTGCTGATTTGTGAAGTGGGCAACAGCATGGTACATCTGATGGAACAATATCCGGATGTTCCGTTCACCTGGCTTGAATTTGATAATGGCGGTGACGGTGTCTTCATGCTGACCAAAGCGCAGTTACTGGCCGCGCAGGAACATTTCAGCATCTATAAAGATTAAAACGCTAACAACATAACGACGACAACGGAGCCGTAATGGCAGGAAACACTATTGGACAACTCTTTCGCGTCACGACCTTCGGCGAATCGCACGGCATTGCGCTGGGCTGCATCGTCGATGGCGTACCGCCGGGCATTCCACTGACCGAAGCCGACCTCCAGCATGACCTGGACCGACGCCGCCCCGGCACTTCGCGCTATACCACCCAACGCCGCGAACCGGATCAGGTGAAAATTCTCTCCGGCGTGTTTGAAGGCGTGACCACCGGCACCAGCATCGGCCTGCTGATTGAAAATACCGATCAGCGCTCTCAGGATTACAGCGCAATCAAAGACGTCTTCCGTCCGGGCCACGCTGATTACACCTACGAGCAAAAATATGGCCTGCGCGACTATCGTGGCGGTGGCCGCTCCTCGGCGCGTGAAACCGCAATGCGTGTGGCGGCAGGGGCGATTGCCAAGAAATTCCTCGCCCACAAATTCGGCATCGTGATCCGTGGCTGTCTGACCCAGATGGGCGACATTCCGCTGGCGATGAAAGACTGGGATCAGGTCGAACAAAACCCGTTTTTCTGCCCCGACCCGGACAAAATCGACGCGCTGGACGAACTGATGCGTGGGCTCAAAAAAGAGGGCGACTCCATCGGTGCGAAAGTTACCGTTGTGGCGGACGGTGTTCCGGTGGGCCTCGGCGAGCCGGTCTTTGATCGTCTGGATGCCGATATCGCCCATGCGATGATGAGCATCAACGCGGTTAAAGGCGTGGAGATTGGCGACGGCTTTGGTGTGATCAACCTGCGCGGTAGCCAGAATCGCGATGAAATCACGAAAGACGGTTTTCAGAGCAACCACGCGGGCGGCATTCTGGGCGGTATCAGTAGCGGGCAGCAAATCGTTACCCATATCGCGCTGAAACCGACCTCAAGCATTACCGTTTCGGGACGTACGATTAATCGCTTTGGCGAAGAAGTAGAGATGATTACCAAAGGGCGTCACGACCCGTGTGTTGGTATTCGCGCGGTGCCGATCGCCGAAGCGATGCTGGCCATTGTGCTGATGGACCATTTTATGCGTCAGCGCGCGCAGAATGGCGATGTGACGACCACTATTCCTCGCTGGTAAACAATGAAACGAATTGCAATTGCGCTACTGGCGTTTTGCGCAACGCTGACCTGTCAGGCGGCAACGCCCTGGCAGAAAATTACCCATCCGGTTGCGGGCACGCCGCAATCGATCGGTGCTTTCTCGAATGGCTGTATTGTTGGCGCGCATGAACTGCCGCTGCAATCCGATACCTACCAGGTCATGCGTACCGATCAGCGACGCTACTTTGGTCATCCGGACCTGATTCTGTTTATTCAGCGTCTGGGTAATCAGGTGCATAACCTGGGGCTTGGGACGGTGTTGGTGGGGGATATGGGCATGCCAGCCGGCGGACGCTTTAACGGCGGTCACGCCAGCCACCAGACGGGGCTGGATGTGGACATTTTCCTGCAACTGCCGAAAGCACGCTGGAGCTCAGCGCAATTGTTAAAACCGCAGGCGCTGGATTTGGTTTCCAGCGATGGCAAGCAGGTGGTGTCATCATTATGGAAACCCGAAATTACCAGCCTGATTAAGCTGGCGGCGAAGGATAACGACGTCACGCGCATTTTCGTCAACCCGGCCATTAAGCAGCAGTTATGCCTGGACGCCGGTACAGATCGCGACTGGCTACGGAAAGTGCGCCCCTGGTTCCAGCATCGCGCGCATATGCATGTCCGTTTGCGCTGCCCGGCAGATAGCCTTGAGTGCCAGGATCAGCCTTTGCCGCCGGATGGCGACGGCTGTGGCGCGGAATTGCAAAGCTGGTTCAAACCGGCCAAACCTTCTACGACTCCTGAGAAGACGACACCACCGCCGCTGCCTGCTTCCTGTCAGGCATTACTGGATGAGCACGTATTGTAATGGATGCATTTCAAGAGATATTTATGGTGTCGCCACTGCTTCTGGTGGTGCTTTTTGTGGTCGCCACGCTGGCGGGATTCATTGATGCGTTAGCCGGTGGCGGCGGTTTACTGACCGTACCTGCATTGCTGGCCGCCGGGATGACCCCGGCGCAGGCGCTGGCCACCAATAAACTGCAGGCCTGCGGTGGCTCCATCTCTTCCACGCTCTATTTTTTGCGCCGTAAAGTGGTGAGTCTTGCCGATCAGAAACTCAATATTCTGATGACCTTTATTGGTTCAACGTCGGGTGCGCTGCTGGTTCAGCATGTTCAGTCTGATATTTTGCGCCAGATTTTACCGGTCCTTATCATCTGTATTGGCCTCTACTTTTTGTTGATGCCAAAACTGGGTGAAGAGGATCGCCAGCGTCGGCTGCATGGCCTGCCTTTCGCGCTGGTTGCGGGCGGCTGCGTGGGTTTCTATGACGGCTTTTTTGGCCCCGGTGCCGGGTCATTTTATGCGCTGGCGTTTGTCACGCTGGCCGGTTTTAACCTCGCAAAATCCACCGCGCACGCCAAGGTGCTTAATGCCACCTCTAATATCGGCGGGCTGTTGCTGTTTATCATTGGCGGCAAGGTGATCTGGGCAACGGGCTTTGTGATGCTGGCGGGCCAGTTCCTGGGGGCGCGTCTGGGCTCACGTCTGGTGCTCAGCAAAGGGCAAAAACTCATTCGTCCGATGATTGTTATCGTTTCGGCTGTAATGAGTGCAAAATTACTTTATGACAGCCATGGGCAGGAGATCCTCCAGTTTCTGGGGGTGAGTGCATGAACACCACAACACATCACTACGAACAATTAATTACCCTTTTTGACGGCTGCTTTGCCGACGATTTTAATACCCGTCTGATTAAAGGCGACGACGAACCGATCTATCTTCCTGCTGATGAAGAAGTGCCTTATAACCGGATCGTCTTCGCTCACGGGTTCTATGCCAGCGCGTTGCATGAGATCTCCCACTGGTGTATCGCCGGGAAAGCCCGTCGCGAGCTGGTGGATTTTGGTTACTGGTACTGCCCGGATGGGCGTGATGCGGCGACCCAGTGTCAATTTGAAGACGTAGAGGTTAAACCGCAGGCTTTTGACTGGTTGTTCTGCGTGGCGGCGGGTTATCCGTTTAACGTCAGTTGTGACAACCTGGAAGGGGATTTTGAACCAGATCGCGTTGTATTCCAGCGCCGCGTTCATGCGCAGGTAATGGAATATCTCGACAAAGGGATCCCGGAACGTCCGGCGCGTTTTATTAAAGCGCTGCAAGATTACTACCACACGCCTGAGCTAAAGGCGGAACACTTCCCCTGGCCGGAAGATTTATAACTGAGGAAAGAAGATGATCGCAGAATTTGAATCGCGCATTCTGGCGTTAATTGATGACATGGTAGAGCACGCCAGTGACGATGAGCTGTTTGCTGGCGGTTATCTGCGTGGGCATCTGACGCTGGCGGTGGCGGAACTGGAAGCGGGGGAGGATCATTCATCCGCAGCGCTGCACGCCCGGGTGTCGGCGAGCCTGGAAAAAGCCATTCAGGCGGGTGAGTTGTCTCCGCCGGATCAGGCGCTGGTAATGGGGATGTGGGACACGCTGTTCCAGAAGGCGCAGGCACAATAAGCAAGCTCGCTCGTAGCCCCGCCAGTGGGGGATATTCCCGGTGCAGCAAGGGTGCGTGGGTTTCCCACTCACCCTGGCCCTCTCCCCGAGGGAGAGGGCCGGGGTGAGGGCATCAGCCTGCACTCATTTAACCTGTTTCCCCTTCAACAACTTTCTCACCCACAGACGATTAGGATTCAGCGCGGCCAGCGTGTCACCATCCAGCGGCAATGGCTCCTCACTCATCTGCGAGGCCAGAATCTCCGCCGCCAGCGGCGCACTGCATAATCCGCGTGAACCGAGCGCGCCAAGCATAAACAACCCGTCATAAACCGGTGCGCTCACCGCATCCGTTCTCTCTTCTGCAAGATGGGCATACGCATTCAGTGTCGCGGCGTAATCCGCCACATTACCCACTAACGGCAAATGATCCCGGGTTGCACAGCGCACACCGCAGCGCGCTTCACCGCCGCTGACATCAACGTCTTTCGCCCACTGAGCCTCCGGGAAGCAGTTCAACAAACGCTGGCGGTTTTGCTGCTGATCCTCCTCGCTGTAGGTAGTCTCCTCCTGCCCACGGTGGTAGCTTGCGCCAATACAGTGATGCTGATTGTGCGGGTTTGGCGGTGTCAGATAACCGTCATAGCAGAGTACCTGACGCAGTTCGCCCAGTTTCGCCGTCGTGGGGATATGGCTGACCTGCCCGCCAACCGGGTAAACCGGCAGCTTTTCGGTCTGGGCGAAATGGCTGATGTGGTGCCCGTTCGCCAGCACGACACAGGCGTGAGCGCGCTGGCTGCCATCGGCAAATTCCAGCCGCCATTCGCCATCCTGCTGAACCAGGCTCGTCACCGGGTGGTCGTAGTGCACGCATAATCCCTGACGCTGTGCTAATGCCAACGCCGCCGCCGTCAATTGTGCCGGACACAGCCAGCCGCCAGCCGGATAATGAATACCGCCGCATCCGGTCTCTACGCCGGCCATTTGCGCGACCGCTTCGGCGCTGACCGCATGGGCAATGGCATCCGGCAGGCCCAGCGTCAGCATCTGGCTAATTTTTTGCTGACTTTTCTCGTCGTACCCCAGTTGGGTGACCCCGGACCAGTCATGATCGAAATCGACGGGCAGGGCGTCATACAGTCGACGGGCGAAGGTAAACGCGGCAGGGAAAAAGTGGGCCAGCGCCGGGTCATGTGCACTGAGCAAAGGATACAGCGCGCCTTGCCGATTGCCGGATGCCCCTTGTGCCGGTTCGTCATCGGCGCAGTAGAGCGTCACCTGCCAGCCGCGACGCAACAAGGCCAGCGATAGCAGCGCACTGGCGATACCGCCGCCGACAATCGCAGCAGCGCGTTTTTCCGTGCCAGTGCGGGCAAACCACGGCGCACGCAGCACCGGCAGGGTTGCGCTTTCCATTACTCCGGTGAGCATTTCCCGCTTGCGGCCAAACCCTTTGCTTTTGCGCATGGTGAAGCCTGCGTCCTGCAACCCACGACGAACGAAACCAGCGGAGGTGAACGTGGCCAGCGTCGCGCCGGGACGCGCCAGTCTCGCCATCGCGTTAAACAGACCCTGTGTCCACATGTCCGGGTTTTTCGCCGGCGCAAAACCGTCGAGAAACCAGGCATCAACCTGCTGTTGTAGTGAATCATCTAAGGTTTCGGTCAGTTCATTGATATCGCCAAACCAGACATCCAGCGTCACGCGCCCGCCGTCCAGTAACAGGCGATGGCAACCGGCAAAGGGCAGCGGCCACTGCTGCTGTAACTGCTCTGCCCAGGGGGCCAGCTCCGGCCAGTGCTGGTGCGCCAGACGCAGATCGTCTTTCGTTAAGGGGAATTTTTCGAAACTGATGAAATGTAATCTTTCCAGGGTAGCCTGCGGACTGGCGCGGCGAAAGGCATCGAATGCCTGCCAAAGGGTCAGGAAGTTGAGACCCGTACCAAAACCGCTTTCCGCGACGACAAACAGCGGGCGGGGATGTCCGACGAAACGCTCTGGTATACCGTTGCCGCCAAGGAAAACATAACGGGTCTCTTCGAGTCCGTTATCGTTAGAGAAATAGACGTCATCAAAATCTCGGGAAACAGGTGTACCCTCAGCGTTGAATTCGAGGTTGGCAGATTGTATAGCGGTTTGTTTCACGTAAGTTACTCGTCGGACAGGCAGTGCCATGATCTTAACGATGTGCGCTCCAGGGCGCAAATTTACCCATTAATTGTCTGATCGGACTTGTTCGGCGTACAACTGTACGCTATCTTGCGACACGAAAACTTAAATTAGTGCGACTTACAGGGGTATTGAATGAAACGTGCAGTGATTACTGGCCTGGGCATCGTTTCCAGCATCGGTAATAACCAGCAGGAAGTCCTGGCCTCTCTGCGTGAAGGACGCTCAGGGATCACTTTCTCTCAGGAATTCAAAGATTCCGGAATGCGCAGCCACGTATGGGGTAATGTCAAGCTGGATACAACCGGTTTGATTGACCGTAAAGTGGTTCGTTTCATGAACGATGCCTCTATCTATGCTTTTCTCTCCATGCAAGAAGCTATTGCGGATGCTGGCCTGAGCGCAGAGGTGTATCAGAACAACCCGCGTGTTGGCCTGATTGCCGGTTCCGGCGGCTCTTCAAAAGCGCAGGTCTTCGGTGCGGACGCAATGCGTAGCCCGCGCGGCCTGAAAGCAGTGGGACCGTATGTCGTGACCAAAGCAATGGGCTCTGCGGTTTCCGCGTGCCTCGCAACGCCGTTTAAAATTCACGGTGTGAACTACTCCATCAGCTCCGCCTGTGCCACTTCCGCACACTGCATCGGTAACGCGGTTGAGCAGATCCAACTGGGCAAACAGGACATCGTTTTTGCTGGCGGCGGCGAAGAACTGGGCTGGGAAATGGCCTGTGAGTTCGACGCCATGGGCGCGCTGTCGACCAAATACAACGAAACTCCGGAAAAAGCTTCCCGTACCTATGACGCCCACCGTGATGGCTTCATCATCGCAGGCGGCGGCGGTATGGTTGTGGTTGAAGAGCTGGAACATGCGCTGGCACGTGGCGCGCACATCTACGCTGAAATCGTGGGCTATGGCGCAACGTCTGATGGCGCTGACATGGTTGCGCCGTCAGGTGAAGGCGCAGTGCGCTGCATGAAGATGGCAATGCACGGTGTTGATACCCCGATCGACTACCTGAACTCCCACGGTACTTCTACACCGGTCGGTGATGTGAAAGAACTGGGTGCAATTCGCGAAGTGTTCGGCGACAACAGCCCGGCTATCTCTGCGACCAAAGCCATGACCGGCCACTCTCTGGGTGCGGCTGGCGTGCAGGAAGCAATCTACTCACTGTTGATGCTGGAGCATGGCTTTATCGCCCCGAGCATTAATATCGACGAGATGGATGAGCAGGCTGCTGGCCTGAACATCGTCACCAAACCGACTGACGCGACGCTGAATACCGTCATGTCTAACAGCTTCGGTTTCGGCGGTACTAACGCCACACTGGTGATGCGTAAACTCAAGTAAGCCTTTGAATTTCGAAAAGGGGAGCCAACGGGCTCCCTTTTTTATGCGGTTTTTTATGCATTGACAAGCCGCTGCATGGGCAGGCAAACTTCACCCGCAACATTATCCCCCTGATAATGCGTAAGCGTTTAACGTTATCCAACGCACCTTAATCCTGAACATCAGGTAGAGGGGGCGTGGCTTTTTTTCCTCGCCTTACTCTGCGGTACGGAGTAATGCATGTCTGTAGAGACTCAAACACTTTCTTCCTCATCCGGTACGGGCACGAATGCGTTGCTGCGGCTGGTGATTGCCGTTTTCTTGACCTATATGACCATCGGGTTACCATTGCCCGTCATCCCGCTCTTTGTGCACAACGAACTCGGTTACGGCAATACCATGGTGGGCATCGCCGTCGGTATCCAGTTTCTGGCGACCGTCCTGACGCGAGGCTATGCCGGGCGTCTGGCCGATCAGTTTGGCGCAAAGCGCTCGGCGCTGCAGGGGATGTTGGCCTGCGGGCTGGCTGGCGTCGCCTGGTTGCTGGCGGCCTGGCTACCGGTAAGCGCACTGGCAAAATTCGGCTTGCTGATTGTCGGGCGTTTAATTCTGGGCTTTGGTGAAAGCCAGTTGCTCACAGGAACACTCGCCTGGGGGATGGGGCTGGTGGGGCCTAAACGCTCGGGCAAAGTGATGTCCTGGAACGGTATGGCAATTTACGGTGCGCTGGCCGTTGGTGCGCCGCTCGGTCTGCTCATTCACAGTCGTTTTGGTTTTGCCACCCTGGCGGCGATCACGATGGTTTTACCGCTGCTGGCGTGGGCATTTAATGGCGGCGTACAGAAAACACCTGCTCATTCGGGGGAACGTCCCTCCCTGTGGGGCGTGGTCGGTCAAATCTGGCAGCCGGGTCTTGGCCTTGCGCTACAGGGTGTAGGTTTCGCGGTTATCGGTACCTTCGTTTCGCTCTACTTTGCCAGTAACGGCTGGGCAATGGCCGGGTTTACGCTGACGGCATTTGGCGGTGCCTTTGTTCTGATGCGTCTGCTGTTTGGCTGGATGCCGGATCGCTTTGGCGGCGTGCGGGTGGCAACTGTTTCGTTGATGGTGGAAACGGTGGGCCTGTTATTGCTCTGGCAGGCGCCGAACGCCTGGGTGGCGATGGCCGGTGCGGCATTGACCGGCTGTGGCTGTTCGTTGATTTTCCCGGCGTTGGGCGTTGAAGTGGTGAAACGCGTTGCCCCACAGGTTCGCGGTACTGCACTGGGCGGATATGCGGCATTTCAGGACATCGCGAACGGTATCAGCGGGCCACTTACCGGCCTGCTGGCGACCTCGCTGGGTTACCCGTCGGTATTCCTGGCCGCAGCAATTGCGGCGGTAACTGGCATTGTGGTGACGCTGATTTCATTTCGAAAATAATCGTCTTTTCCGGCCTTCATGATGAGGGCCGGAAATAATAAAAGTGCAATCCCTCATAATTCTGAATACTATTTTTGTTGTCAGAAAATAATTAAAAATACGCGCCAGACCACAGAAAAAACATATTGTTTTATTGGTGTAACATATTCCACTCATATAATTTTATGCAACATTCTCAGACAGTTATATTACTGCTATAGTCAGGCTATCTTCGTACGTAAGTTATTCTTTTACTACTTTTTAGAGAAAGGAGAGACGTATGCCTGGGTTTAAAGCAGATTTTCTGTGGGGTGGCGCGGTGGCGGCGCATCAGCTTGAAGGCGGCTGGCAGGAAGGCGGTAAAGGTGTTAGTGTCGCTGACGTGATGACCGCCGGGGCGCATGGCGTTCCGCGCGAAATTACCGATGGCGTCTTGCCGGGAAAAAACTACCCAAACCATGATGCCATCGACTTTTATCACCGCTATAAAGATGACATCAAACTCTTTGCGGAAATGGGGTTTAAATGTTTCCGTACGTCAATTGCCTGGACACGTATTTTTCCGAAAGGTGATGAATTAGAACCAAATGAAGCCGGCCTGCAGTTTTATGACGATCTCTTCGATGAATGTCTGAAATACAATATTGAACCGGTCATTACCCTCTCGCATTTCGAAATGCCTTATTACCTGGTCACTGAATACGGTGGCTGGCGTAACCGTAAGCTTATTGATTTCTTTGTGCGCTTCGCCAAAACGGTATTTACCCGCTACAAAGGCAAAGTGAAATACTGGATGACGTTTAACGAAATCAACAACCAGGCCAATTACCACGAAGATTTCGCGCCCTTTACCAACTCGGGCCTTAAATACAAAGAAGGTGAGGATCGTGAGCCGGTAATGTACCAGGCGGCACACTATGAGCTTGTCGCCAGTGCGCTGGCGGTGGAAGCCGGGCATGCCATTAACCCTGATTTCCAGATCGGCTGCATGATTGCCATGTGCCCGGTCTATCCGCTCACCTGTAACCCGGACGACATGATGATGTCCGTCTCGGCGATGCACCGCCGTTACTGGTTTACCGATGTGCACGTTCGCGGTTATTACCCGCGCCATCTGCTAAATTACTTCGCCCGTAAAGGCTTTAAGCTTGATATTACCGACGAAGATTTGCACATCCTTAAACGGGGCTGTGTGGATTATATCGGCTTTAGCTATTACATGTCGTTCGCCACCAAAGCCACTGCGGATAACCCGCAACTGGACTATGACGAAACGAAGAGTCTGGTGAAAAACCCGTATGTGAAAGCATCGGACTGGGGATGGCAGATCGATCCGGTGGGGCTGCGTTATTCACTGAACTATTTTTACGATCTTTATCAACTGCCGCTGTTTATCGTGGAGAACGGCTTCGGTGCTATCGATCAGAAAGAAAGTGACGGCTCGGTAAACGATCAGTACCGCATCGAATACCTGCAAAGCCACCTGCGCGAAATGAAAAAGGCGGTGGTGGAAGATGGCGTGGATCTGATGGGTTACACCCCGTGGGGCTGTATTGACCTGGTTTCTGCGGGTACGGGCGAAATGAAAAAACGCTACGGCTTTATCTATGTCGATAAAGATAACGAAGGCAAAGGGACACTTGAACGCAGCCGTAAGAAATCGTTCTGGTGGTACCAGCAGACAATTAAAAGTAACGGCGAAAACCTTTAACGACGATCCCCTCCAGCGGAGGGGATTTTTTTAGATAACCAGCCAGATAAGGGCGAAGGCAATAAGCAACGCGACCAGGAACAGACCTGGCCGGGTTGAGAGGTTTTTGACGCTTTCAATGATCGGCGCGAAAAGCGGGCTGTAGATCGGCTGAATATTTCGTGCTTCCAGCACACCCGAAGTTCGTTCTGCGCGATGTAAAAAAACCTGATTGAGAATGTCCTGCACTTGCGCCGTTGTCAGTACGGTCTGCGGCGTGGCCTGCCAGTTCTGACGGGCATAATCGGTGATAGTTTGCCACTCAACATTATCCAGCGGCTGCTTAAGCGCGGTTTGCACGCTTTGCAGTGTCGGGGAAGTCTGGGTGCTTAATGTCTGACGCGCCTGCAGCCAGGTCATTAAGTGGGTAAAATGTTTTGCCGGGATGAGCTCTCCGGTTTTCACGCCAGATAATTCCATCATAGATTGCCAAATCAATTTACCGGATTCACCCGTCGCAGCGGCCAGTTTGGTCACCGCCTGATTGAGCGAATTGTGCTCAGCAGGCAACAGCGGGCGGTCTGTCGCCGGGCGTTGCAAGGGCTGAGGTACCGAAATCTGGTTGTTTTGCAGCAGCGTCAGCACCGTTTTAAGCTGCTCTGGCGTAAGCTGGCTCAGCGCCGTCTGACCAAACTGCTGGCGAATAAAGTCGCTAACCGCCTGGCGGTTATTACCCTGACCGAGCAATTCCGTCAGTTGCGAGATAACCTGGCGGGTAGTGTGATTCTGCGTGGCGGTATCCAGGCGCTGGTTGAGATTCTGCTCTGCCGCCGGGAAATGGCGTGACAGCAGCGGCGCGTCATTCTTCAAACCCAAATCATGTTTAACCCCGGCCCAGACTTCGGCGCTCTGCTGTTGCGTGAGCGCCACCAGGCGAATAATCAACCGCTCCAGCACAGTGCGCTGGATTGTCGATAACGGCTGCTCTCCGGCGGCCAAAGTAGGGGGCGTAGGGTCTTGCCCCGGAGGGCGCGCGGGGGTGCCCTGAATGGGTTGCATCATGGAAATCCTCTGGGTCTCGCACGTCGTGTAGCGGCATTGCAGGTATGCCTGGCAGCGAGATTATGGCACACTTAAAAGCTTAACTCCCGTTCTCTAACCGGTACTGTAACGTGAAAATCCTTGTTGATGAAAATATGCCCTATGCCGGCGATTTGTTCCGTCGTCTGGGTGAGGTAAAAGCTGTGCCTGGTCGTCCCATTCCGGCTGCGGAATTGGCGGATGCGGATGCGCTGATGGTGCGTTCCGTGACGAAGGTGAATGAAGCGCTGCTCAGCGGTACGCCGATTAAATTCGTGGGTACGGCAACGGCGGGTACCGATCACGTTGACGAGCAATGGTTGCAGCAGGCGGGGATCGGTTTTTCTGCCGCTCCGGGGTGTAACGCCATTGCGGTTGTGGAATATGTTTTCTCGTCCCTGATGCTGTTGGCCGAACGTGACGGTTTCGATCTGCGCGACCGCACTGTCGGGATTGTCGGAGTAGGTAATGTCGGCGGTCGTCTGCAGGCGCGCCTGGAAGCCTGGGGGGTACGTACGTTACTGTGCGATCCGCCGCGTGCCGACCGTGGCGATGAGGGTGATTTTCTGCCGCTCGACGCCCTGGTGCGCGAAGCTGATGTGTTGACCTTCCACACGCCGTTGTTTAAAGACGGGCCGTACAAAAGCTGGCATCTGGCGGATGAAGAGGTAATTAGTCGCCTGAAACCTGGCGCTATTCTGATTAATGCCTGCCGGGGCCCGGTGGTGGATAACGCCGCCCTGTTGCGTCGTCTGGAGGCAGGCCAGCCGCTGAGCGTTATCCTTGACGTCTGGGAACCGGAGCCGGATCTCGACGTGGCGCTGCTGGCAAAAGTGGATATCGGTACTGCGCATATCGCCGGCTATACGCTGGAAGGGAAAGCACGTGGCACCACGCAGGTATTCGAAGCGTTTAGCGATTTTATCGGCAAGCGCCAGCAGGTTGCGCTGGATACGCTGCTGCCTGCGCCGGAGTTCGGTCGCATTACGCTGCACGGCCCGCTCGATCAGTCGATCCTAAAAAGACTCATTCATTTGGTGTATGATGTGCGCCGCGACGATGCACTGCTGCGAAAAGTGGCGGGTATCCCGGGTGAGTTCGACAAGCTGCGTAAAAATTATCTTGAGCGTCGGGAATGGTCATCGCTGTATGTGCAGTGTGATGACGACCAGGCGGCTACACTGCTGCAAAAGCTGGGTTTCAACGCTGTCCATCACCCAATTCGTTAATGTCATCTTAATGCTACCTGCCGGATAATCCGGCGGGTACGCTTTTTTCTGGAGTAAATCACCATGTCTGAAGGCTGGAATATTGCCGTACTGGGCGCGACAGGCGCTGTCGGAGAAGCCTTACTCGAAACGCTTGCGGAGCGTGAGTTCCCGGTGGGCGATTTGTATGCGCTGGCGCGTAATGAAAGCGCCGGTGAGACGCTGCGTTTTGGCGGAAAAACCGTACGCGTTCAGGATGTTGCGGAATTTGACTGGACGCAGGCGCAACTGGCGTTCTTTGTTGCCGGTGCCCAGGCGACGGCTGAGAATATTGAAGAAGCCACCAACGCCGGTTGTCTGGTGATTGACACCAGCGGTCTGTTCGCGCTGGAGCCGGATGTGCCGCTGGTTGTGCCAGAGGTGAACCCGTTTGTTCTGGCCGATTACCGCAATCGTAATCTCATTGCCGTGCCGGATAGCCTGACCAGCCAGTTGCTGATCGCGCTGAAACCGCTGATCGACGAAGGTGGCCTGTCACGTATTGGCGTGACCAGTCTGCTCTCCGTGTCGGCGCAGGGCAAACCGGCGGTGGATGCCCTTGCCGGGCAAAGTGCGAAATTGCTCAACGGTATTCCCATCGACGAGGACGACTTCTTTGGCCGGCAACTGGCGTTCAACATGCTGCCTATTCTGCCGGACCGTGAAGGTGCGGTTCTGGAAGAGCGTCGTCTGGTGGACCAGGTGCGTAAAATTCTGCAGGACGACGGGCTGATGATATCCGCGAACTGTGTCCGCGCGCCGGTCTTTTATGGCCACGCGCAGATGGTCAGCTTCGAAGCGCTGCGCCCACTGGCTGCAGAAGAGGCCCGTGATGCGTTTGCCCGCGGTGAAGATATTGTGCTGTCCGAAGAGAATGAATTCCCGACCCAGGTTGGCGATGCTTCCGGTAGCGCACATCTCTCAGTCAGTTGCGTACGTAACGATTATGGCCTGCCTGAACAAATTCAGTTCTGGTCGGTGGCAGATAACGTACGGTTTGGCGGGGCGCTGATGGCGGTGAAAATCGCTGAGAAACTGGTACAGGAGTACCTGTACTAATGTCAGACGTTGTTGAGCAACCGCTGTTGAAAATTGCGCTCGGTATTGAGTACGACGGCAGTAAGTATTACGGCTGGCAGCGTCAGCAAGAAGTACGCAGCGTGCAGGAAAAACTGGAGAAAGCGTTGTCGCAGGTCGCCAATGAGCCGGTGACGGTTTTTTGTGCCGGGCGAACCGACGCCGGTGTGCATGCCACAGGGCAGGTGGTCCATTTTGAGACTCGCGCGGTACGTAAAGACGCGGCCTGGACCCTGGGCGTAAATGCGAATTTACCTGGAGACATCGCGGTACGTTGGGTGAAAGATGTGCCCGATGATTTCCACGCGCGGTTTAGCGCGACAGCGCGTCGTTATCGCTACGTTATCTACAATCATCGTTTACGCCCGGCGGTACTGAACCAGGGAGTGACGCATTATCACCTGCCCCTTGATGCGGAGCGCATGCAGCGTGCGGCGCAATGTCTGCTGGGTGAAAATGATTTTACCTCGTTTCGCGCGGTACAGTGCCAGTCGCGCACGCCGTGGCGCAACATGATGCACATTAACGTTCAGCGTTATGGTGCGTATGTGGTGGTGGATATCAAAGCGAATGCCTTTGTACATCATATGGTGAGAAACATTGTCGGTAGCCTGATGGAAGTGGGTGCCAACAACCAGCCGGAGAGCTGGATAGCAGAGCTACTGGCGGCTAAGGACAGAACGCTGGCGGCAGCAACGGCGAGAGCAGAAGGTTTGTATTTGGTGTCGGTCGATTATCCGGACCGTTTCAACTTACCCCGCCCGCCAATGGGTCCGCTGTTTCTCGCGGACTAGTCGCAATCAACCAAGGCATAGACGATATGGACGTAATTCGCTTTCTTATTGATTTCATTCTGCACATTGATGTTCACCTGGCGGAGCTGGTCGCGCAATACGGTATCTGGGTATACGCGATCCTGTTTCTGATTTTGTTCTGCGAAACCGGGCTGGTGGTCACGCCGTTTTTACCGGGGGATTCGCTGCTGTTCGTTGCGGGCGCGCTGGCCTCACTGCCCACGAACGATATCAACGTTCACGTTATGGTGATGCTGATGCTTGTTGCGGCCATCCTCGGCGATGCGGTGAATTACACGATAGGGCGCCTGTTCGGCGACAAGCTATTTAGCAACCCGAACTCGAAAGTGTTCCGTCGCAGCTATCTCGATAAAACCCATCAGTTTTATGAGAAACACGGTGGCAAAACCATTATTCTTGCCCGCTTTATCCCCATTGTGCGGACGTTCGCGCCTTTCGTTGCCGGGATGGGGCATATGTCCTACTGTCATTTCGCGGCGTTCAACGTGATCGGGGCGCTGTTATGGGTGCTACTGTTTACTTATGCTGGCTACTTCTTCGGTACGCTGCCGATGGTGCAGGAAAATCTTAAGTTACTGATTGTCGCGATCATCGTGGTGTCTATACTTCCTGGGGTGATTGAGATCATTCGCCACCGTCGAGCGGCAGCGCGACAGGCAAAATAAGATGTCTATGGCGGTTCGACCACTTTTTTATCCCAAGTTGCGAACTGTTATGTTTTAATGTGCCCCATTTATGGGCTACCAGGTTCATGTATAAAGGTTATCAATGAGCTGGATTGAACGAATCAAAAGCAATATTACCCCCACCCGTAAGGCGAGCATCCCTGAGGGCGTGTGGACGAAATGCGATAGCTGCGGCCAGGTACTGTATCGTGCCGAGCTGGAGCGTAACCTTGAGGTCTGCCCGAAGTGTGACCACCATATGCGCATGACTGCGCGTAACCGCCTGCATACATTGCTGGACGAAGGTTCACTGGTGGAACTGGGTAGCGAACTCGAGCCGAAAGACGTGCTCAAGTTCCGTGACTCCAAAAAATACAAAGACCGTCTGGCGACGGCGCAGAAAGAGACCGGCGAAAAAGATGCGCTGGTGGTAATGAAAGGCACGCTGCATGGTATGCCGGTTGTCGCGGCAGCGTTTGAATTCGCCTTTATGGGCGGCTCAATGGGTTCTGTCGTGGGTGCGCGTTTTGTTCGCGCCGTTGAGCAGGCGCTGGAAGATAACTGTCCATTGATTTGTTTCTCCGCCTCGGGTGGCGCACGTATGCAGGAAGCGCTGATGTCGCTGATGCAGATGGCGAAAACCTCCGCAGCGCTGGCGAAGATGCAAGAGCGCGGCCTGCCGTATATCTCTGTACTGACTGACCCAACCATGGGCGGCGTTTCCGCGAGTTTTGCGATGCTGGGCGACCTGAATATTGCCGAGCCGAAAGCGCTCATTGGTTTTGCCGGCCCGCGCGTTATTGAGCAGACCGTACGTGAAAAACTGCCGCCGGGATTCCAGCGCAGTGAATTCCTGATTGAAAAAGGGGCGATCGACATGATCGTTCGCCGTCCGGAAATGCGCCTGAAACTGGCCAGCATCCTGGCGAAGCTGACCAATCAGCCAGCACCGAGCCCGGATGCGCCGCGTGAAAGCGTGGTGGTGCCCCCGGTGCCCGATCAGGAAGCCGAGGCCTGATAATACCGAAGGGCAGGGCCATCACGGCGCTGCCCTTTTGCTTTTTACATCGTCAAACATCCTACGGGCATCATGGAAAATAAACGCATTTTGCAAGCCACGTCGCCCCTGGCCGCGTGGCTTTCTTATCTGGAAAACCTGCACAGCAAAACCATTGACCTGGGACTTGAGCGCGTAAGCCAGGTTGCAGCGCGTCTTGATGTTTTGCGACCGGCGCCGTTTGTCTTTACCGTTGCGGGAACCAATGGTAAAGGCACGACTTGCCGTACTCTCGAATTCATTCTTCTGGCGGCCGGATATCGTGTGGGTGTCTACAGTTCGCCGCATCTTATCCGTTATACCGAGCGCGTCCGCGTACAGGGCGAGGAGCTGACGGAACTCGACCACACCCGTTCTTTTGCCGAAATTGAAGCGGTGCGCGGTGAAACCTCATTAACCTATTTTGAATACGGTACGCTGTCGGCGCTGTGGCTGTTTAAACAGGCGAAGCTGGACGTTGTTATCCTCGAAGTGGGACTGGGCGGGCGTCTTGACGCCACCAATATGGTCGATGCGGATGTCGCCGTGGTAACCAGCATTGCGCTTGATCATACCGACTGGCTGGGGCCAGACAGAGAAAGTATCGGTCGCGAAAAAGCGGGCGTCTTCCGGGGCGGTAAACCGGCGGTAGTCGGCGAAAGCGATATGCCGTATACCATCGGCGAGGTGGCTGTGGAAAAAGGCGCTCTGCTGATGCGCCGGGGCGTAGACTGGCAGTATGAAGTAGAGCAGGGCCAGTGGCGTTTTCGCGACGGCCAGGGCGAGTTGAGCGGTTTACCGCTGCCGCAGGTGCCGCAGCCAAATGCCGCAACGGCGCTTGCAGCACTGCGGGCCAGTGGGCTGGCGGTGAGCGAGCAGGCTATTCGTGACGGTATCGCCAGCGCAATTTTGCCTGGTCGCTTTCAGATTGTGGCTGAAAACCCACGTCTTATTCTGGATGTGGCGCATAATCCTCATGCGGCGGCTTACCTTGCCGGGCGGCTGGCGGCAGAGCCTAAGCGCGGTCGCGTGCTGGCGGTCATCGGCATGCTGCATGATAAAGACATCGCCGGAACGCTCGCCTGTCTGGAGCCTGTGGTCGATAGCTGGTATTGTGCCCCTCTGGAGGGGCCACGCGGTGCGACGGCAGAACAGTTGATGGCGCATTTACCGCAAGGGAAGGCGTATCAACACGTTGCGCAGGCCTGGCAGGCAGCGATGGCGGAGGCCACAGCAGAAGATACCGTGCTGGTGTGTGGTTCGTTCCATACGGTGGCACATGTCATGGAAGCGATGGAAGCGGGGAGAACCGGTGGCAAGTAAGTTTCAGAACCGTTTGATGGGAACCATTGTGCTGGTTGCGCTCGGGGTGATTATTCTTCCCGGGCTGCTGGACGGGCAAAAAAAACATTATCAGGATGAGTTCGCCGCCATTCCTCTGGTACCCAAACCCGGCGATCGCGATGAACCGGATATGATGCCTGCGGCCACGCAGGCGCTCCCGGCTCAGCCGCCGGAAGGCGCCGCGGAAGAGGTGCAGGCTGGCGAGGCGGCAGCGCCGTCGCTGGATGCCTCCCGGCGGGCTGTCAGTGGGGCGACGACGCCGGATGTCACGATGCAACCCGTCGCGCCGAAGCAGGTTGAACAGCCAAAACCGGCTGAGAAGCCCAAACCACAGCCACAGAAACCCGCAGAACAGGTGGCGGCAACCCCGCCTGCGGATCAGCCGCCCGCGGCGGATAAGTCTGCGCCAGTGGGTAAAGCCTGGGTGGTACAACTGGGTGCGCTTAAGAACGCTGACAAAGTTAATGAAATTGTCGGTAAACTGCGCGGTGCAGGTTATCGCGTTTATACTGCGCCCACTACGCCAGTACAGGGTAAAATCACCCGTATCCTGGTCGGTCCGGACGCATCAAAAGATAAACTCAAGGGGTCGCTTGAGGAGCTTAAGCAACTGTCAGGCTTGAGCGGTGTGGTAATGGGGTATAGCGCGAACTAGCGTGCGGTTTGTTCCCCCTCACCCTAACCCTCTCCCCAGAGGGGGCGAGGGGATGGTTTGCTCCCTCTTTCTTGAGGGAGAGGGCCGGGGTGAGGGTGTAAATACGAATTCAAAAACACGCCCGAAGAGGCTAAAGATCCGATGGCGTTGAATATTTTTTCAGCGCCATTTTTATTTACGCGCGGGAAGGAAATCCCTACGCAAACGTTTTCTTTTTCTGTTAGAATGCGCCCCGAACTGGATGACAGGGCGTAAATCGTGGGACACATATGGTCTGGATTGATTACGCCATCATCGCGGTGATTGGTTTTTCCTGTCTGGTTAGCCTCATCCGCGGCTTTGTTCGTGAAGCGTTATCACTGGTGACATGGGGTTGTGCTTTCTTTGTTGCCAGTCATTACTACACTTACCTGTCAGTCTGGTTTACGGGCTTTGAAGACGAACTGGTGCGCAATGGGATATCCATCGCCATCCTGTTCATCGCGACGCTGATTGTTGGCGCTATCGTCAATTACGTGATAGGTCAACTTGTGGAGAAAACCGGCCTGTCGGGTACAGACAGGGTGTTGGGGATCTGTTTTGGCGCGCTACGCGGGGTGCTAATTGTCGCCGCCATTCTGTTCTTTCTCGATACCTTTACGGGCCTGTCAAAAAGCGAAGACTGGCAGAAGTCGCAGCTTATCCCGCAATTCAGTTTCATCATCAGATGGTTCTTTGACTATCTGCAAAGTTCGTCAAGTTTCTTGCCCAGAGCGTAGTCGCTCTGAGATGTGGCTTAACGAGGAAAAGACGTATGTGCGGTATTGTCGGTATCGCCGGTGTTATGCCGGTCAACCAGTCGATTTATGACGCGTTAACGGTGCTTCAGCACCGTGGTCAGGATGCCGCTGGCATCATCACGATCGATGCAAATAATTGTTTCCGTCTGCGCAAAGCAAATGGTCTGGTCAACGATGTTTTCGAAGCCCGCCATATGCAGCGTCTTCAGGGCAACATGGGTATCGGCCATGTGCGTTACCCAACCGCTGGCAGCTCCAGCGCCTCCGAGGCTCAGCCTTTTTACGTTAACTCCCCTTACGGCATCACGCTTGCCCATAACGGCAACCTGACCAATGCCCATGAGCTGCGTAAAAAGCTGTTTGAAGAAAAACGCCGCCACATCAACACCACGTCTGATTCCGAAATCCTGCTGAATATTTTCGCCAGCGAGCTGGATAATTTCCGCCATTATCCGCTGGAAGCAGACAACATTTTCGCCGCTGTCGCCGCGACCAACCGCCAGATCCGTGGCGCGTATGCATGTGTTGCGATGATCATCGGCCACGGTATGGTTGCTTTCCGCGACCCGAACGGTATTCGTCCCCTGGTACTGGGCAAACGCGATATTGGTGACGGCCGCACTGAGTACATGGTGGCGTCAGAAAGCGTGGCGCTCGATACGTTGGGCTTTGAATTCCTGCGCGATATCGCGCCGGGCGAAGCCGTCTACATCACCGAAAAAGGCCAGTTGTTTACCCGCCAGTGTGCGGATAATCCGGTCAGCAACCCGTGCCTGTTCGAATACGTCTATTTTGCGCGTCCGGACTCCTTCATCGACAAAATCTCCGTCTACAGCGCGCGTGTCAATATGGGCACCAGGCTTGGCGAGAAGATTGCGCGTGAATGGGAAGATCTGGATATCGACGTGGTTATTCCCATCCCGGAAACCTCCTGCGATATCGCGCTGGAAATCGCCCGCATTCTTGGCAAGCCGTACCGTCAGGGTTTTGTGAAAAACCGTTATGTTGGCCGTACCTTTATCATGCCGGGCCAGCAACTGCGTCGTAAATCCGTCCGCCGTAAGCTGAACGCGAACCGCGCTGAGTTCCGCGATAAAAACGTGCTGCTGGTGGATGACTCCATCGTACGTGGTACCACCTCCGAGCAGATTATCGAGATGGCCCGTGAAGCCGGGGCGAAGAAAGTGTACCTCGCCTCTGCGGCGCCGGAAATTCGTTTCCCGAACGTCTACGGTATCGACATGCCGACCGCGAACGAACTGATTGCACATGGTCGTGAAGTGGATGAGATTCGCCAGATCATCGGCGCTGATGGCCTGATTTTCCAGGATCTGACCGATCTGATCGACGCTGTGCGTGCGGAAAACCCGGATATCCAGCAGTTCGAGTGCTCAGTCTTCAACGGCATCTATGTCACCAAAGACGTGGATCAGGGGTATCTCGACTACCTCGACTCGCTGCGTAACGACGATGCGAAAGCCGTGCAGATGCAGAACGATCTCGAAAGCTTAGAGATGCACAACGAAGGGTAATCGACCCGTTTTCGCCCTCTCCGCCCGGAGGGGGCGCTCATCAGTTGCAACTGTTGGCATAATCCGGCAAAGTCTGCCTCAGTGTAGATAAAGGCGACGGATATGAAACGACTCATTGTGGGGATCTCAGGGGCCAGCGGCGCGATTTACGGCGTGCGCTTGTTGCAGGTATTACGCGACGTGGCGGACATTGAAACCCATCTGGTGATGAGCCCGGCCGCGCGCCAGACCCTCTCTCTCGAAACCGATTTTTCTCTGCGTGATGTTCAGGCTATGGCAGATGTGGTGCATGACGCCCGCGATATCGCTGCTAACATCTCTTCCGGCTCATTTAAGACCGCAGGCATGGTTGTATTACCCTGTTCGATAAAAACGCTCTCTGGCATTGTGCACAGCTACACAGACGGCCTGCTGACGCGTGCGGCGGATGTGGTGTTAAAAGAGCGTCGTCCGCTGGTGCTGTGCGTGCGTGAAACACCGTTGCATTTAGGCCATCTGCGTTTGATGACCCAGGCCGCAGAACTGGGGGCTGTTATCATGCCGCCTGTGCCCGCGTTTTACCATGCGCCGAAAACGCTGGATGACATTATTAACCAGACCGTGAACCGCGTACTGGATCAATTTGATATCGCTCTGCCGGAAGATCTGTTCATCCGCTGGCAGGGGGGGGACGCCTCCAGATAGTGCGCATCATTGCCCGATGCCCTTTTTCAGGGCATTTTTGCAATCACGATCATATCCTCAACATTTAATTCCTTTTTTCCCCTGTTAACACTCCGGTTCGTTCGGCGGACCTGCTATCTTTCACCATTAAGGTCAATTTGCAACGTTTCATTAACAAATTTAACGCTGTTGTTTTTCAGCGCTAAAAATCTGGCATAAGACGTGCAAGTAAACTCGTAGCAACACACAACACAACGCAGCACAAAATAAAATCAGAATACTTGAGGGTAATGTATGAAGAAGACGGTTATTGCTCTGTCTTTACTGCTGGGCCTGTCCGCGGCATCCAGTGTTTACGCAGCGCTTCCCCAGACTGTACGCATCGGTACTGATGCGACATACGCACCTTTCTCTTCCAAAGATGCGAAAGGGAATTTTGTCGGTTTTGACATCGATCTCGGTAATGAGATGTGTACCCGCATCAAGGTCAAATGTACCTGGGTTGGCAGCGATTTTGACGCGCTCATCCCGTCTCTGAAAGCGAAGAAAATCGACGCGATTATCTCTTCTCTCTCTATTACCGAAAAACGTCAGCAGGAGATTGCTTTCTCCGACAAACTCTATGCTGCTGATTCCCGTCTGATCGCCAAAAAAGGCTCGCCGATCGTGCCGACGCTGGACTCTCTGAAAGGCAAACACGTTGGGGTTCTGCAGGGGTCTACGCAAGAAGGGTATGCGAATGACAACTGGCGCACTAAAGGTATCGACGTGGTGGCCTACCAGAACCAGGATCTGATCTACTCTGACCTCGCCGCAGGCCGTCTGGATGCTGCATTCCAGGACGAAGTGGCTGCCAGCGAAGGCTTCCTGAAACAGCCTGCCGGTAAAGATTTTGCGTTCGCCGGTCCGTCCGTTAAAGATAAAAAATACTTTGGCGACGGCACCGGGATCGGTCTGCGTAAAGACGATACCGAGCTGAAAGCGGCCTTCGACAAAGCCTTTGCTGAAATTCGTAAAGACGGTACCTACGATAAGCTCGCGAAGAAATATTTCGACTTTAACGTCTACGGCGAGTAAAGCAGCTGTTTTTGGGATAAACGATGCGCCATTTTGGTTTTCCAGGATGGTGCATAAATACGTGTGATGTTTAAAGTTGGTGCGCCTGATGCACCGAAATGGCGCAACGCTGCATAGTTAAGCAAAAACCATGCAAAAAAAGCCGGCAGGCGGGCAGAATGCTTTGCCTTGCCGTGCCATATAATGGCACGATAGCGACACCGTATTCTTCTAATAAATCCCTTAGGAAAGACAGTCTGTTGAGGATAATTATGAAAAAATTGGTGTTATCACTTTCTCTGGTGCTCGCTATCTCCAGCGTTTCAAGCGCATTCGCAGCCATTCCGCAAAAACTCCGCATCGGTACTGACCCAACTTATGCTCCTTTCGAATCAAAGAATTCGCAGGGCGAATTGGTTGGTTTTGACATCGATCTGGCGAAAGAGCTGTGTACGCGTATCAAAACCCAGTGTGTCTTTATTGAAAACCCACTGGACGCGCTGATTCCTTCGCTTAAAGCGAAAAAAATCGACGCCATCATGTCATCTCTCTCAATTACTGAAAAACGTCAACAGGAAATTTCGTTCACCGACAAGCTGTATGCAGCGGATTCTCGTCTGGTTGTGGCGAAAGACTCTGACATCGTTCCCGATCTCGCGAAGCTGAAAGGCAAACGCATTGGCGTATTGCAGGGCACCACGCAGGAAACGTACGGTAATGTTCACTGGGCGCCGCAGGGTATTGAAATCGTCTCCTACCAGGGACAGGACAATATCTACTCTGACCTGACCGCAGGCCGTATTGATGCTGCGTTTCAGGATGAAGTGGCCGCCAGCGAAGGTTTCCTGAAAACGGCAATGGGTAAAGACTACAAATTTGGCGGTCCGTCTATTAAAGACGAGAAGCTGTTTGGCGTCGGCACCGGTATGGGGATTCGTAAAGACGATAACGAACTGCGTGAAGCGCTGAATAAAGCCTTCGCGGAAATGCGTGCAGACGGAACTTACGAAAAACTGGCGAAAAAGTATTTTGATTTTGATGTTTATGGTGGTTAATTCCACGCGTGTTTAACGTGCGACCCCTTCCGCCCGGAAGGGGAAGAGACGCGGCAGACACGAATACGACAGGACAGGCTGCATGCTGTATGGTTTTTCTCAAGTTATCTTTCATGGTGCCCTTGTCACGCTGGAACTGGCTATCAGTTCCGTGGTGCTGGCGGTACTGATTGGCCTGGCCGGTGCGGGCGCAAAGCTCTCTAAAAACCGTCCGTTAGCGCTGGTTTTTGAAGGTTACACCACATTGATTCGCGGCGTGCCCGATCTGGTGCTGATGCTGCTGATTTTTTACGGATTGCAAATAGCCCTCAACACGCTGACCGATGCGATGGGTATGGAGCAACTCGATATTGATCCTATGGTGGCGGGTATTATCACCCTGGGGTTTATTTATGGTGCCTATTTCACCGAAACCTTCCGTGGCGCTTATATGGCGGTGCCGAAAGGGCATATCGAGGCTGCCACCGCGTTTGGTTTCACCAACTCACAGACCTTCCGACGTATTTTGTTTCCGGCCATGATGCGCTTCGCATTGCCGGGGATTGGCAACAACTGGCAGGTTATTCTCAAAGCGACGGCGTTAGTGTCGTTGTTGGGGCTGGAAGATGTGGTGAAAGCCACGCAGCTCGCCGGGAAAAGTACCTGGGAGCCGTTCTACTTTGCCGTCGTATGCGGCCTGATTTATCTGGTGTTTACCACCGTTTCTAATGGCGTACTGCTTCTTCTCGAACGTCGCTACTCCGTAGGTGTGAAGAGGGCTGACTTGTGATCGAGATTATTCAGGAGTACTGGAAATCGCTGTTGTGGACCGATGGTTACCGCTTCACCGGGGTGGCTATTACCCTGTGGCTGTTGATCTCTTCGGTGGTGATGGGCGGCGTCATGGCGGTATTCTTGGCCATTGGTCGCGTCTCCAGCAACAAATACATTCAATTTCCCATCTGGCTGTTCACGTATATTTTTCGCGGCACGCCGCTCTATGTGCAGTTGCTGGTGTTTTACTCGGGCATGTATACGCTGGAAATCGTGAAGGGAACGGAACTGCTCAACGCGTTTTTCCGCAGCGGCCTTAATTGTACGGTGCTGGCGTTAACGCTTAATACCTGTGCTTACACCACCGAGATTTTCGCCGGGGCGATCCGTTCGGTACCGGCCGGGGAAATTGAAGCCGCCCGCGCCTATGGTTTCTCGTCGGTGAAAATGTATCGCTGCATTATCCTGCCGTCGGCGCTGCGCATTGCGCTGCCTGCCTACAGCAACGAAGTGATTTTGATGCTCCACTCTACCGCGCTGGCTTTTACCGCGACGGTGCCGGATCTGCTCAAAATCGCCCGTGATATTAACTCCGCGACCTACCAACCGTTCACCGCGTTTGGTATGGCGGCAGTACTGTATTTGATCATCTCTTATGTGCTGATTAGCCTGTTCCGCAAGGCGGAAAAACGCTGGCTGCAGCATATAAAACCTTCTTCGACGCACTGAGAACATCATGTCTGACAATAAATTAAACGTTATCGATTTACATAAACGCTACGGCGAGCATGAGGTGTTGAAAGGGGTGTCGCTGCAGGCTAACGCCGGGGATGTGATCAGCATTATTGGTTCGTCCGGCTCCGGTAAAAGTACCTTTCTGCGCTGCATAAACTTCCTTGAGAAGCCAAGTGAAGGAACGATCATCGTCAATGGCGAGAACATCAACCTGGTGCGCGATAAAGACGGTCAATTACGGGTAGCGGATAAACAGCAACTGCGTTTGTTGCGTACCCGCCTGACAATGGTGTTCCAGCATTTCAACCTGTGGAGCCACATGACGGTTCTGGAAAACGTCATGGAAGCGCCAATCCAGGTGCTGGGGCTGAGCAAACAGGAGGCCCGCGAGCGTGCGGTGAAATACCTGGCAAAAGTGGGTATTGATGGTGTTCAGCAGGCGAAATACCCGGTGCATCTCTCTGGCGGTCAGCAGCAGCGCGTCTCTATTGCCCGTGCGCTGGCAATGGAACCGGAAGTCTTGCTGTTTGACGAACCCACTTCCGCGCTGGACCCGGAGCTGGTGGGCGAAGTGCTGCGCATCATGCAGCAACTGGCGGAAGAGGGAAAAACCATGGTGGTGGTGACGCATGAAATGGGCTTTGCCCGCCATGTGTCCACCCATGTGATTTTCCTGCATCAGGGCAAAATTGAAGAAGAGGGCGCGCCGGATGAGCTGTTTGGCAATCCGAAAAGCCCACGTCTGCAGCAGTTCCTCAAAGGTTCACTTAAGTAATCATCGGGCTACCGGCGCTCGCCGGTAGCCGCTTAGTCCGCCAGCAGTTGAAGTGCGGTATCTTCGTCCGTCACCAGCCCATTGACCCAGCCACCGACCAGGGCTGCGCGAATGGCGGCAAGTTTACGTTCCCCTCCGGCAAAGCCGACCACTTTTCGTTGCGTGTGGCTGGTGAGCGGCACACTGGTCAGCATCGCATCCAGTTCGGAATCCAGGCGTACCCCCTGATGGTTAAAGAAATGGCCAAGCATCTCGCCTGCGACATGCTGCGTCTCCAGATCTTTGACCTGGGCGTCGGTAATAAACCCCTCGGTGTTCAGCGGGCAACCCAATTTCACCTCGCCAATGCCAAGGAAAGTGACATCCGCGTTAAGCGCTCTTGCCGCCACGCGCTGGTAGATCTGATGCTGGCACCAACTGTTTTTATCTTCCGGGCTATCGGCATAGAGCGGCGCCGGAATGAAAAAATACTTACCCTGCATTTTTTCCGCCATTTTCAGCGGCACATCGTAACGGGTACCGGAGTCATCCCGTGCGATGGCGCCGATCATCGACACGCACTGATGTTGCGGTCGCTCCAGCGACGGCAGGGCGTCAATCACGGCGCGCAGCGTTTTACCGGAGCCGACACCAAAGACCTGCGGTTTCTCTTCACAGATAAATTGTGCCATCACCTGTGCCCCTTCAACGGCCAGCATCTGCTGAATGGCATCATCTTCCAGCCCGGCAGATGGCACAACGCGACACAGGTTGAGGGCATATTTTTCTTGTAGGTCGTGCGCCAGTTTCAGACAACGGGTCACCGGATGGCTGATATTGACGGTAACCATCCCGGTTTCGCGGGCGCCGGAAATGAGCCGTTGTGCTACCTGGCGCGACAGGCCCAGCGCCGAGGCAATATCCTGTTGTGTTAATCCCGCCACGTAATACATCCATGCGGCACGGGCGGCGAGTTCCTGTTTTTTCTCTTCTTTGTTCATCAAACATTCCCCTAATTTCCTGCCGCCATTGTACGCGCAATGGTCAGCTTAACAAAAATGGGCAAATGTCATTTTAAAGAGCAAAAGCTATTTTCGTGAGTTTCCTCGCAGAAAACCTTCGCATCTCGCTACTAACATACATACAACAAACGGGCATAAGCCCGTAAAACTGTCAAATGCTCAAAATTGAGGTGATGATTATGTCCGAGAAAAAAGCGGTGTGGATGCATATTGGTGCCGGGTCGTTTCATCGTGCTCATCAGGCGTGGTATCTGCACAAACTGATGGAGCAGGGGGATGACCGCTGGAGGATCGCGTTGGGAAATATTCGCGATGACGCCCGTGTGCTGCTGGGCCATCTCGCCGCGCAAAACGGTGAATATGTGCTGGAAACCGTGTCGCCGGAGGGCGAACGGCAGTACGAAACCATCACCTCAATTCGCAAAGTGTTGCCCTGGGATAGCGAAATTAGCGCACTGGTGAAACAGGGTGCCGATGCCGAAACGCGCGTCATCGCCTTTACGGTTACCGAAAGCGGTTACTACCTGACGCCCGAGCATGAGCTGGATCAGCGGCAGGCCGACATTCAGGCCGATCTGAACGGTGGGATCCGCACACTTTACGGCGCGCTGACCCGTATCCTGAAACAGCGTATTGCGCAGCATGGCAACCCCGTTACCTTGCTGAACTGCGACAACCTGCGCCATAACGGCGAGCGCTTTCGCCACGGCTTTCTCTCCTTCTTGCAGGCGAAGGGCGAAACCGAATTACGCCAGTGGGTAGAGAACAACACCACGTCACCCAATACCATGGTCGACCGCATCACTCCGCGCCCGACACCGGATGTGGCCGAGCGGGTACTGGCGGCAACCGGCATTAAAGATGCGGTGCCGGTAATGGGCGAATCCTTTATTCAGTGGGTAATTGAAGATGATTTTATTAATGGCCGCCCGGCGCTCGAAAAGGTAGGGGTGGAACTGGTGGAATCCGTACTGCCCTGGGAAGAGGCGAAAATCCGCATTCTGAACGCTACCCATAGCTGCATCGCGTGGGCGGGAACGTTGATTGGTCTGAGCTTTATTGATGACAGCACCCGCCAGAGCGCCATTCGTCAGATGGCCTGGGAGTATGTCTCACGCGATGTCATTCCCTCACTGACGCCAAGTCCGCTCGATCTGGCGAAGTATCGCGATGTGGTGCTGGCGCGCTTTAGCAACCCCTACATCAAAGACACTAACCAGCGCGTCGCCGCTGACGGTCTGTCCAAAATTCCTGGAATGGTCACGCCGACGCTTATCGAATGCTACAAACGCGGCGACGTCCCCTCTGCGACCGCTGTGCTGCCTGCACTGTTCTTCCTGTTCCTGAAACGCTGGGCCGACGGTTCTTTGCCCTATACCTATCAGGATGGCGTGATGCAACCCGATGCCGTACGCGCCGTTTTCAACGCGCCTGATCCGCTGGCGATGTGGGCGGCGGACGACGCGCTGTTTGCTGGCCTTGCGACATCCGCAGAGTTCTTAACCCTGCTGCGTCGTACCGTCGCGGAGTTGGAGCAGTGGATAAAACAACCTGAATCACAACTGGCGGCAGTGTAAGGGGGCGCTATGTACCTGGGCATTGATATTGGCACCTCAGAATTAAAAGCGCTGCTCATTGACGGCTACGGTGAGATTGTCGCCTCGGCGCATGCCGCGCTGACGGTGCAACGTCCGCATCCGCACTGGGCGGAACAGGATCCGCAGGTCTGGTGGCAGGCCTGTGGTCGGGTGGTCACCGAACTGCGCCAGCAGCATCCGCAGCAGTGGGCGGCTATTCGCGCCATCGGTCTGTCGGGGCAGATGCACGGTGCGGTACTGCTTGATAACGACGGCAACGTGCTGCGTCCTTGCATTTTATGGAATGACACCCGCAGCGCCGACGAGTGCGCATGGCTGAGTGAGCATCATCCGGAAATGATGACTATCAGCGGCAACATGATCATGCCGGGGTTTACCGCGCCGAAGCTGGTGTGGGTGGCCCGGCACGAGCCTGACGTGTTCAGTCGGGTGGCAAAAGTACTGCTGCCAAAAGATTACCTGCGCTGGCGTTTAACCGGTGAGTTTGTCAGCGACCCGTCCGACGCGGCTGGCACCCTGTGGCTGGATGTGGCAAAACGCGACTGGTCAGACGAACTGCTTGCCATGACTGACCTCAACCGCAGCCAGATGCCGTCACTGGTGGAAGGCAGTGCGCCCAGCGGGACGTTGCGTGCCGCGCTGGCTACTGAGTGGGGCTTAAGCTCCTCGGTGGTGGTCGCCGGGGGCGGGGGGGATAACGCCACCTCTGCCGTGGGCGTCGGTGCGGTGGCGCCGGGCGACGCGTTTATCTCTCTGGGGACGTCCGGGGTGATTTTCGTGGTCAACGATGCGCTGCAGGCAGACCCGGACTCTGGCGTACATGCTTTCTGCCATGCGCTCCCCGGACGCTGGCACCAGATGAGCGTGATGCTGAGCGCCGCCAGTTGTCTGCGATGGATCTGTAATCTGCTTTCGGTCACCGAAAGCCAGTTGATGGACGAGATTGCCCAACTGACGGAAGAGGAACTGAAACGCGCGCCGGTATTCCTGCCTTATCTGTCGGGGGAGCGCACACCGCATAACGATCCGCTGGCGGCAGGGAGTTTTTTCAATCTGCGCCATGAAACCAGCCGTGCGCTGTTGGGTTACGCGGTGATTGAAGGCGTCACCTTCGGGCTGGCCGATGGACTGAATGTGCTGGGTAACGCCTCGATTTGCCAGTGCAGCCTGACGGGCGGTGGGGCAAGAAGCCCTCTGTGGGGGCAACTGATTGCCGATGTGCTGAACATTCCGATGGTCACGCATCCGGCAAGTTCTTCCGGTGCGCTGGGTGCTGCGCGTCTGGCCTGGCTGGCAGATGGCGGCGATGAGGCGAAAGTCTGTCTGAAACCCCCGGTGGTCACCCGTTTTACGCCGCAGCCTGAACGCGGTCAATGGCTGGCGAAACGGCTGGCGCTGTTCCGGCTGCTCTATCAGCAGCAACAGGTCGCCCGCACGTTACTGCCTTAAACCTCTAGCCCCGGCCTCTGTACCCTCGCCGGGGCATATCTCCCGGCTTATAAAGGAAGATTGTTATGCAATCTAATGAATACTGGTTTGGCTTACCGAAAAAACTGCTCTGGGGATTTGTGGCTATCGCGATTTTTATGGCTGGCGATGGCTTTGAAATGGCATTCTTATCAAAGCACATAACCGATATGGGCTTCTCGCCTGCGCAGTCGGCTGTCGTCTTTACGATTTACGGCCTGGCGGCAGCGCTGGCGGCCTGGGCATCCGGCGTGGTGGCAGAACTCATCACCCCGCAACGCGCTATGACCATTGGCTGTGTCCTGTGGGTCATTATGCATGCCCTGTTTATGTCGATGGGACTGGGGATGCGTAACTACCCGCTGATGCTGCTGTTCTATGGTATTCGCGGCCTGGCCTATCCGATGTTTATCTACTCTTTCATGTTGATGCTGGTTCAGGTGCTGCCGCGCCCGAATCTGGCGGCGGCGACAGGCTGGTTCTGGGCCATGTATTCCATCGGCATTGGCGTGGTGGGCAGTTACCTGCCAAGTCTGACCATTCCGATGTTTGGCGAAACGGGGACGCTGTGGTTTGCCATCGTCTGGGTCGGCTGTGGTGGCCTGGTGGCGTTCTTTAGCCTGCGCAATGTGCCAGTGGACCGTTCGCGGGTGAATTTGCCGCTGCGCGACAAAATGACCGAGCTTTCCCGCGCGGCGACCATTCTGTTTACTAACCGCGATATCTTCTATGCCTGCCTGATTCGTATCATCAATACGCTATCTCTGTTTGGTTTTGCGATTGTGATGCCGCTGCTGTTTGTTGATCGGCTGGGCTTTAGCATCTCTGAATGGCTGCAAATCTGGGCGGTGTTCTTCTTCGTCACCATTTTCACCAATATTTTCTGGGGGATCACCGGGGAATACATTGGCTGGATCCGCCAGGTGCGCTGGTTCGGTTGCCTGGGCATGGCCATCTCCAGCCTGACGTTTTACTACCTGCCGGTCTATGCCGGGCATAACTTCGCGGTGGCGCTGATTCCGGCAATCATGCTGGGGATTTTTGTTGCGGCTTTCGTGCCGATGACGGCGGTCTTCCCGACGCTGGAACCGCATCACAAAGGCGCGGCGGTCTCCATCTACAACCTCTCTGCCGGGATGAGCAACTTTGTCGCCCCGGCGATTGCCTCCGCACTGCTGCCGTTTTTCGATATCGTAGGCGTGGTATGGGCCTACACCGGGCTGTATATCTTCGCCGGTGTGCTGACCTTTATCATCAAAGTGCCGCAGCCCAAACGCGTGCGTCAGGGACGTTCAGCGGAAGAGGTGGAACAGAGCGTGTAAACAGGCATAAGGCGCAGTGTCCCTGCGCCTTATCGCGTTTTTTCCAGGCGGTAAGCCCAGTCATCATAATCCACGCCGTTAATCGTATAGCCCTTTTCCAGCACCTGCGTACGCGTAAACCCCAGTTTCTCCAGTAGCCGCACCGACCCCTGATTCGCCGCCAGCACCCAGGCATTCAGCGCGGTGACGTGGGTCTGCGTAAAGGCATAATCCCGCATGGCTTTCAACGCTTCACTGGCAACCCCTTTCCCCTGTGCGAAAGGGGCAATGGCGTAGCCGATGTCGGCTTCCTGCGGATAGTGCGTACTGATATGCAGCCCAATATCACCCAGTGGTTCGCCATTTCTGTCGCGAATCACCCGGGCGTGATTATCGTTCAGGCGGGAGATAAACAGGGTACGGATATCGTCTTCACAGGCAATTGCGCCCATAAAGCGCATGACATCCGGGCTTTGGCGTAGAGTGAGGAAAAAAGACCAGTCGGCCTCGGTAAACGCTGAGAGCGTCAGGCGCTCGGTGGTCAATATCATGGTTTCGCCATTCCGGTAGCAAAGCGTCTTAGCTTAACACCGGAATGGCGCAGGTAAACGCCTTATAATGGTGGGGGTGTCACCACATCCTTGAGCGCTTCTTCTAAATCAAACCAGCGAAACGCGAACCCGGAGGCTTCAAGTCGTTTTGGCAGTGCGCGCTGGCCGCCAAGGACCAGCACGGCGGATTCTCCCATCATCAGGCGCACGGTGGCGGCCGGGGCATGCATAACCGCCGGGCGATTAAGCGCATGTCCCAGAGCGTGAGCGAATTGTTCGTTACGTGCGGGGTAGGGCGAAACCATATTGAACGGGCCGCGCAGGTCGTTATTGAGCAGCCAGATGATGCCGTTAGCCATATCGTCGATATGAATCCAGGACATGTACTGGTGACCGGTACCGACCGGGCCGCCAAGCCCGACGCGAAAGAGCGGCAGCAGTTTGGCAATTGCCCCGCCTTTGCGCGCAATCACAACGCCGGTGCGCAGTAAACAGACGCGGGTACGTTCACTTTCCGCACCGCTGGCGATTTGCTCCCAGCGGGCGCACAGTTCGTGGGTAAATTCGTTATGCGGCGTCTCGTCTTCCGTGATCACCGCATCTCCCGTATCGCCGTAATAACCGACAGCAGAGCCGGAGATAAATACTTCCGGTGGATTCGCGCTGGCGAGGGTGAGATCGACCAGCCTCTGGGTTATTTTCCAGCGGCTTTCACACAGGCGCTGTTTTTGCTCATCGCTCCAGCGCTTTTCGGCAATCGGTTCGCCCGCCAGATTGATAACGGCGTCGAAATCATTGAGGTCAGTGAGATCGTCCAGACCTGGTAGCAGCGCCACCGTATCGCCAAGCGTTTGCTGCGCTTTGGCGGGGTCGCGTGTCACCACGGTGATGGAATGGTCCAGCTCTTGTAAACGAGGAATCAAAAAACGACCAATCAGGCCTGTACCACCGGTAATCAGAATCTTCATGCAACCTCCAGGGCTACGCTTGACGACGCCAGCTCATGGTCATGGACACAGAGTCGGCGTAACGCAATGCGTGAAGTTTATCGATCTCAACCTCAGCATAAGTGACCCAGTGATGTTCGCGTGCGATATTCAGCACATCCTGAGTTAATTTTTCCAATAACGAGAAGCGGTTACTCTCGACATGGTGAATTATGCTTTTAGTTATCGTGCGGTAGTTTAGCGCGTCATTGATATCTTCGCTGGCGCGGGCCTTATCGGCCGGGTAATGGATGATGACATTAATAATGATATCCTGACGGTTGATGACCTCTTCTTCTTTGATACCGATAAATGTGCGCAGGCGCAGATTTTTAATCCGAATAATGGCGTCTGGTTGTGACATTGCAGGCTTCCCTCAGTAATAACAGTCTCATCATACACAAGGAAAACATTGCTGCCATTTAGATTTACTGCGCTTTCGCCAGCGCGGGTATCGCCGCAGGCCGGGTGCGAATACGCTCAAATCTGTTGTTCGCCGCCGGGTCATTATCCAGTACGATTTGTTGCCGCTGGCGGGCGTTAACCATGACCGATCCTGTAATACTCGCCTTTGCTGATATCCACCCGAATAAGCCTCCAGGCAAGCTACGCTTTTTCAGGAAAAAGCGTGATTTTTTGCCCGTTTGGAGTTGCAGCGTAAAAGAGAACATTCATTTTTTTCCCCTGGTGCAGCAAGGGTTTTAATGAGTATAAGCGTTACTTATCGGCCTTGAGTTTTGATCAAGTGACACTCTTAACAAGACGTTATATTTTGATGAAAAACCTAATCGTTGAGAGGATGTTATGAGCGAGTCGACAATCACGTTGTGGTCAGATGCGGATTTTTTCTCCCCTTATGTCATGTCTGCTTATGTTGCGCTGCAGGAAAAAGCGCTGCCCTTTACCCTTAAAACCATTGATCTGGAACACGGCGAGCAGCAGAAGACGGGATGGACTGGCTATCATCTTACTCGCCGCGTGCCGGTGCTGGAAATTGACGGTTTCGAGCTCAGCGAATCCTCGGCAATTGATGAGTATCTGGAAGAGCGCTTCGCACCGCCGGAATATGAACGTATCTATCCTCACGATTTACAAAAACGCGCCCGTGCCCGTCAGGTGCAGGCGTGGGTCCGCAGCGATCTGATGCCGATTCGCGAAGAGCGTAGCACCGACGTGATTTTCGCCGGGGCGAAGAAAGCGCCGCTCAGCGCCGCAGGCCAGCAGAGTGCCGCCAAACTCTTTGCCCTTGCTGGGGAATTACTGGCGCACGGTAAGCCGAATCTGTTTGGCGAGTGGTGTATCGCCGATGCCGATCTGGCCCTGATGATTAACCGGCTGGTAATGAATGGCGATGAGGTACCGGAGCGTCTGGTGGATTACGCCACCTTTCAGTGGCAACGCTCCTCAATACAACGCTATGTTGCACTGTCGGCGAAGCGTGCGGGCTGAGACCTGGCCGGACTTGCGGTATGATACGGCATTCTTTTTAACCTGAGGTGTAGTGATGAAACTGATGTTCGCATCCGATATTCACGGCTCGCTGCCTGCCACCGAACGCGTACTGGCGCTGTTTGCTGAAAGCGGGGCACAGTGGTTAGTGATTTTGGGTGATGTGCTGAATCACGGGCCAAGAAACGCGCTGCCGAAAGGGTACGCGCCCGCGCAGGTGGCGGAGCGGCTGAATGAACACGCGTCGCGTATTATTGCGGTACGTGGCAACTGTGACAGCGAAGTCGATCAGATGCTGCTCAATTTCCCCATTACGGCCCCCTGGCAGCAAGTATTATTGCCTGACCAGCGGCTGTTTTTGACCCACGGTCACCTGTTCGGGCCGGATAATTTACCGCCGCTGGCGCAGGGTGACGTGCTGGTCTATGGTCATACTCATCTGCCGGTGGCGCAGCGGCAGGGTGACATTTTTCACTTTAATCCGGGCTCGGTGAGTATTCCCAAAGGGGGATTCGACGCCAGTTACGGCATGCTGGAAGAGGGTGTTTTGCGCGTAATGGCACTGAATGATAAGCGGCTTATTGCACAGGTCGCGATTAATCCGTAAGTTACCCTTCAACTAAAACGCGCCATAAGAGCGCAATGACGAGACATTTCTGATGGTGGAACCGAATCATTTTACAGGCACGGAGTGGGTGGATATTGTCAGCGAGGACAACGAAGTCATCGCTCAGGCGAGTCGCGAGCAAATGCGCGCGCAATGTTTGCGTCACCGCGCGACCTATATTGTCGTCCATGATGGGATGGGCAAGATCCTGGTTCAGCGCCGTACGGAAACCAAAGATTTTATGCCGGGTATGCTGGACGCCACCGCAGGCGGCGTTGTGCAGGCTGATGAAGTGCTGCTGGATTCCGCTCGCCGTGAAGCCGAAGAAGAGCTTGGTATTGCCGGTGTCCCGTTTGCTGAACATGGCACATTTTATTTTGAAGACGAACACTGCCGGGTGTGGGGCGGGTTGTTTAGCTGTGTCTCTCATGGCCCGTTTGCCCTGCAGGAAGAGGAAGTGAGCGAAGTCTGGTGGATGACGCCGGAAGAGATCACCGCCCGCTGCGATGAATTCACCCAGGATTCGTTAAAAGCTCTGGCGCTGTGGATGAGCCGTAACGCCAGCAACTCTGTCGAAAAAGCCGAAGAAACAGAATAAGGTTACGGCAAAAGCCTGGCCTGAACACGCGGCGAATTGAACACGTCAATGAGCCATGCTGATGAATAATCAGCGTGGCTTTTTTACGCGCGTAAAAAGAGCAGCGGAAAATTTAAGGTGACGGGTTTTCGCTTTTGTATTACCTTGAAAGGTTGCGAAAAATATAATGAAAAAGGAATTTTTATATGCTTTCAGCTATTCAACTGACACCCGATCAGACCTTTGAATTTCTCCTGAATGTTGCCATTACCCGCCCTGTCTTTTTATGGGGGGCGCCGGGGATTGGTAAAAGTGCCCTGGTCCGACGTTTTGCTGATGAGGTCGGCATGGAGTGCGTCTCGCTACTGGGTAGCCAGCTTGCGCCAGAAGACCTGCTGGGTATTCCACAAATTGACGGGCAGTGTTCGCGATTTTATCCCCCGGCAAATATCGTCCGTGACAAACCCTTCGTTTTATTCCTGGATGAGCTGAACGCCTCCTCCCATGAAATTCAGAAAGCTTTTTATTCGTTAATCCTGGAGCAGCGTATTGGTGAGTATCGGCTACCGGAGGGCACCGTCGTCATTGGTGCTGGGAACCGTGCTAAAGATGCGGCCATCGTGAAACCGATGCCCTCGGCGTTGATCAACCGTATGGTGCATGTCCATCTGCGCGCCGACCATCGTCAGTGGCTGCACTGGGCTATCAATGAATCCTCCATTCACCCCTGGGTTGTGGAGTACATTCAGCTACGTCCGGATCAACTCTGGAATGAGCCACCGAAGCATGAAGAACCTTTTTCGACGCCACGCAGTTGGCACATGCTTTCTGATGCCCTTAAATCATTTGGTGAGGCTATCAGTGATGAGATGCTGGAAGCCTTGATTTATGGTCTTTTATCGCCTGCACATGCGGCGAGTTTTAAAGGGTTTATCAAACAGATTCGCCAAAAACATACCGTTTCCGCCATTCTTAAAGGCGATGCGAACTGGCCGGACGATCCCGCCGATCGCGACATTCTCTATTTCCTTGCCCAATCTTTCCGTACCCATCTTTATAAAGAGCTGCCCGAAACGGACAAGGCATTGCGTAATGAGCACAAGCAGCTTGCGATGCGAGCGAAAGACTGTCTGAAAACGCTGGCGCGAATCAGCGTTGAGATTGCGCAATCCGTGATGAGTGAAGATGAAAATGGCAAAAAGCTTCCGGCCTGGTTTTTACTGGAGGTTGCACGCGATCTTCCTCGCCTGGCGGTAAGGAACTAAGGACAATGAAACGCAAAACGGAGCGCAACCCTGCGCTCGATGCCTGTCAGGCAGGGTTGCAGATCATTGCATGGCATCCGTTGTTCTCGCCCATTTTCGCTCACATCTATGTGCGTTTTGACCATACGCACGCGCAGGTGAGTGCGAAAAACTGGCTGGCAATCAGCAATGATGGCTATTTGTGGCTTAATGCAAAGCGCCATGCCCGGCCAGAACAATGGGCGCGGATGGTTGCCCAGGCGCTGGCGGCGCTGGGGTTTGGTTATATCACCCCCCGGACGCCTGCGGCTACCTGGGAGCTGGCAGTACTGATTTCTACAATGCATTTTTGCGAAGGGCTTAAAATCGGCCCATTGCCAGAAGAGTTGCAGTCTTACCTTTTCCCCCAGGACATATACAGCGATGCGGAGCTTCTGTTTCGCCAGTTGCAGGAAGAGGGTATTTCGGAATCGCTTGCCCGCTGGCAGGCCATCTATTGCGGCGAGCAACGTCATTTTGTCCACGTTGAAAAATCATCGCGCTATCATTCCGTCAACTGGCAGGAATTGCTGGCGGATGGCCTGAGCAATAGCGTCAGCCAGGCACTCGAACAGGTCGGGGGATACCAGCCTCAGCAGGGTCAGAAATATAAGCTGACGTTAGCGCAGAAAGCCCGACAACAGATAATGACCCTTTACCCCTTGCTGGGCGCGCTGGCGGCAGGATTCGACATTGAAGAAGATGCGAAGTTATGCAGTCAGTATGATATCGCGGTGGCAGCAATCGACGTCGGTATTGGCAAAATTTGGATCAACCCGACGGCCCGCTTAAACCAGGCTGAGATGCTCTTTGTTTTTGCCCACGAGTTGTTACATGCAGGGTTGAACCATGCATCCCGGCGCCGCGGACGCGACGCGGAACTGTGGAATGTAGCCTGCGATTTTATCATCAACGACTGGCTTATTGAGATGCAGGTTGGCGCGCCGCCGGAGCTGGGATTGCTCTATGACGCCCAGTTTAGGGGAATGTCGGCAGAAGAAATTTATGACTCGCTCGCCATGGATATGCGCCGGTCGCGTAAGCTTATTACCCTCAGGGGCAGGGCCGGGGGCGATATCCTGGGCGAGGATGGCGATCCGCGATTTATGAATGCTGAGGCCTATTGTCGTCGGGCTTTGTATCAGGGGATGGAGCGTTGTCTGTATGGCCAGAGCCGGGGGGCGCTGCCTGCGGGGTTGATTGAAGAAATCCGCAGCCTGGCGCAACCGCCTGTCCCCTGGGATGTCGCCCTGGCTGAGTGGTTCGATGAGCATTTCCCGCCACCCGAGCGACGTCGTACCTATGCGCGTCCGTCTCGCCGTCAGAGTGCAACACTGGATATCCCCCGGCCAGCTATTCAAGCCCCGAGCGAAGAAGAAAGGCATTCGCGCGTTTTTGGCGTCGTTCTGGATACGTCCGGATCGATGGACCCTCAGTTGCTGGGCAAGGCGCTTGGTGCCATCGCCAGTTATTCACTGGCGCGCGAGGTGTTTGCCGTGCGCTTTATTTGTTGTGATGCAAAAGCTTACGATCGCGGGTGGGTCCAGCCTGAACAACTCCTTCACCATTTTACGTTGCAAGGGAGAGGCGGTACCGTCTTGCAGCCGGGTATTGAATTACTGGATAGCCTGGCGTTGCGCGGAGATTTTCCGCGTGGAGGGCCGTTACTGATTATTACCGACGGGTTTTGCGAGAATAATGTTTCGGTGAAAATGGAGCATGCCTGGTTATTGCCACAGAATCGTCGGCTGCCCTTTGTCCCGCGAGGAAAAGTGTTTTCGCTAAGCTAAAAAAAAGCTCCTGCATGCAGGAGCTTTTTTCAGTTAACGGCAATTATTTCTGCTGAGCAGACTGAATTGCAGTCAGTGCGATGGTGTAGACGATATCGTCAACCAGTGCGCCACGTGACAGGTCGTTAACCGGTTTGCGCATACCCTGCAGCATCGGCCCGATGGAGATCAGGTCAGCAGAACGCTGTACCGCTTTGTAGGTGGTGTTACCGGTGTTCAGATCCGGGAAGATGAACACGGTAGCGCGACCTGCAACCGGGGAGTTCGGTGCTTTGGATTTCGCAACGTCGGCCATAACGGCGGCGTCGTACTGCAGCGGACCGTCGATAACCAGATCCGGGCGTTTTTCCTGCGCCAGACGGGTTGCTTCGCGGACTTTCTCAACATCGCTACCCGCACCGGAGTTACCGGTAGAGTAGGAGAGCATTGCCACGCGCGGTTCGATGCCAAAGGCAGCAGCGGAATCAGCGGACTGAATCGCGATTTCTGCCAGTTGCTCAGCGGTCGGATCCGGGTTGATTGCACAGTCACCGTAAACGTAAACCTGTTCCGGCAGCAGCATAAAGAACACGGAAGAGACAAGAGAACTGCCTGGTGCTGTTTTGATCAACTGCAGCGGCGGACGAATGGTGTTTGCCGTGGTGTGAACCGCACCGGAAACCAGACCGTCAACTTCATCCTGCTCCAGCATCAGGGTACCCAGAACAACGTTGTCTTCCAGTTGTTCGCGGGCAACCGCTTCGGTCATACCCTTGCTCTTACGCAGTTCAACCAGGCGTGCCACGTAGCTTTCACGTACCACTTCCGGATCAACAATTTCGATGCCCGTACCCAGTTCAACGCCTTGTGCCGCAGCAACACGGTTGATCTCGTCCGGGTTACCCAGCAGTACGCAGGTTGCGATACCGCGTTCAGCACAGATAGCCGCTGCTTTAACGGTACGCGGTTCGTCGCCTTCTGGCAGTACAACGCGTTTACCGGCTTTACGTGCCAGTTCGGTCAACTGATAACGGAAGGCAGGCGGAGAGAGGCGACGGCTACGTTCAGACGTGGCGGTCAGAGACTCGATCCAGTCTGCATTGATGTAGCTGGCAACGTATTCCTGAACTTTCTCGATACGCTGATGGTCATCAACCGGCACTTCCAGGTTGAAGCTCTGCAGGCTCAGCGAGGTCTGCCAGGTGTTGGTTTCAACCATGAATACCGGCAGGCCGGTTTCGAATGCGCGTTCGCACAGTTTGCTGACGCGCGGGTCCATTTCGTAGGCACCAGTCAGCAGGATCGCGCCGATTTCAACGCCGTTCATCGCGGCCAGGCATGCGGCAACCAGCACGTCAGGACGGTCTGCGGACGTCACCAGCAGAGAACCTGCGCGGAAGTGTTCCAGCATGTGCGGGATGCTACGCGCACAGAAGGTCACAGATTTCACGCGACGGGTGCTGATTTCACCTTCGTTAACGATGGTCGCATTCAGGTGACGCGCCATGTCGATTGCGCGGGTCGCAATCAGGTCGAAGCTCCATGGTACTGCGCCGAGTACAGGCAGCGGGCTGGAAGCCGCCAGGCTTGCCGGGTCAACTTTGATCACTTTCGCTTTAGAGGAGTCATCAAAGATTTCAGACAGATCCGGGCGAGTACGGCCCTGATCGTCAACCGGTGCGTTCAGTTTGTTAACGATAACGCCGGTGATGTTGGTGTTTTTCGCGCCGCCGAAGCTGCTGCGGGTCAGTTCGATACGCTCTTTCAGTTGTTCCTGAGTATCGGTGCCCTGAGACATCACGAACACGATTTCCGCGTTCAGGGTTTTCGCGATTTCAAAGTTCAGAGACTGAGCAAACTGGTGTTTGCGGGTCGGGACCAGACCTTCAACCAGCACAACCTCAGCGTCTTTGCTGTTCTCGTGGTAGCGTGCGACGATTTCTTCCATCAGCACGTCTTTCTGGTTGCTGGAGAGCAGGGACTCAACGTAGCTCATCTTCAACGGTTCTGCCGCTGGCAGGCCGGAGTTGGTGCGTACGATGGTGGTGGTCTGGTCTGGCGCATCGCCGCCAGCGCGTGGCTGGGCGATAGGTTTAAAGACGCTCAGACGAACGCCTTTGCGTTCCATAGCACGGATCACGCCCAGGCTGACGCTGGTCAGGCCGACGCTGGTTCCGGTAGGGATCAGCATGATAATACGGGACACGGTTAATCCTCTTTTCGTTACCGTCATTTCTGACGGGTTACAAAACAGCACCGCCAGCTAAGCTGGCGGTGTGAAATCAGGCAGTCAGACGGCTCGCGTCTTGCGCGATAACCAGCTCTTCGTTGGTCGGGATAACAACAGCCGGACGAGTGCCTTCTTTGTTGATGAAGCCAGACTTACCGAAACGGGCAGCCAGGTTACGCTCGTGATCAACTTCGAAGCCCAGAACGCCCAGTTTGCCCAGGGACAGCTCGCGCACCATTGCTGCGTTTTCACCGATACCACCAGTGAACACAACTGCATCCAGACGACCATCCATCAGCGCAGTGTAAGAGCCGATGTATTTCGCCAGACGGTGGCAGTAAACGTCCATGGCACGTTTTGCGTCTTCTTTATCTTTGTAGTTATCTTCTACATAACGGCAGTCGCTGGTCACTTCGGTCAGGCCCAGCAGGCCGGACTCTTTGGTCAGCATTTTGTTGATAGCTTCAACGCTCATGCCCAGGGTGTCATGCAGGTGGAAAATGATAGCCGGGTCGATATCACCAGAACGGGTACCCATCACCAGACCTTCCAGCGGGGTCAGACCCATGGAGGTGTCAACGCATTTGCCGTTGCGGATGGCGGATACAGAACCACCGTTGCCCAGGTGGCAGGTGATGATGTTCAGTTCTTCAACCGGTTTGTTCAGAACTTTAGCGGCTTCCTGGGTCACATAGTAGTGGCTGGTACCGTGCGCGCCGTAACGACGAACGCCGTGCTCTTTGTATAATTTGTACGGCAGAGCATAGAGGTAAGACTCTTCCGGCATGGTGGTGTGGAATGCGGTGTCGAAAACGGCAACGTTTTTGTCTTTCAGGCTCGGGAAAGATTTCAGTGCTTCCGCGATGCCGATCAGGTGAGCCGGGTTGTGCAGCGGTGCAAATGAGGCTGCATCTTTAATGCCCTGAATCACGGACTCATCGATAACCACGGAGCTGGTGTATTTTTCGCCACCGTGCACGATACGGTGACCGATCGCTGTCAGTTGTGCGGACAGTTCTGGTTTTTGTGCCAGAATAGTGTTAACGATAAAGTTCAGCGCTTCACTGTGAGCGGCACCTGCACCTAAAGCCGCTTCTTGTTTACCACCGTCAATTTTCCATTTGATACGTGCTTCAGGAAGATGGAAACATTCGGCTAAACCAGAAAGGTACTCTTCACCGTTGGCTGCATCGATGATCGCGAATTTCAGTGAGGAGCTACCGCAGTTCAGAACCAGTACTAACTTACTCGACATGGAAGTACCTATTTATGATACGTGGCTAAAAAAACGTCAGTGAGTCTCACAGAATAACGGATGATGACGCTGACATTTATGATTAACATCATGCCTGATTAATTTTCTGGCATGATGGAAAGAATACTTAAGATTTTATGCCATTTTGCGCAAATTTCAGACAGTGGCATAATGGACTTCAAAGTTGACGAGCGACCACACTTCGTCTACGGCCTGTTAAGGCAGGCACAGGATACCTGATACCGTGCGCAATTGACAAAAAATTTTAACGTTGTCATGCACAGTTGTTGTTTTGCACAATTATTTTAATTTTTATATGTGAAGTTGAGGTAACGCCATGTCCACTTCAGAAAATCGCCCCGTCAATTTTTTTGGATTGTTTCGCCGGGGACAGCACTATGCGAAGACCTGGCCCATGGAAAAAAGCCTCGCTCCGCTATTTATTGAGAATCGGACGATACGCGCCACCCGTTATGCCATTCGCTTTATGCCGCCCGTTGCTGTGTTTACGCTGTGCTGGCAAATCGCTCTTGGCGGGCAGTTAGGTCCGGCTGTCGCGACGGCGCTGTTTGCCCTGAGCCTGCCTATGCAAGGGCTCTGGTGGCTTGGTAAGCGTTCTGTCACGCCGTTGCCCCCATCAATTCTGCATTGGTTTTATGAAGTCCGCGGTAAATTGCAGGAGGCGGGGCAGGCGCTGGCACCTGTCGAAGGTAAGCCGGATTATCAGGCATTAGCTGACACGCTTAAGCGCGCCTTCAAACAACTCGATAAAACTTTCCTTGATGACTTGTGATTGATCATCGAAACGGTCAGTAAAAAAAGGCACAGTAACCATTAATAGTTACCGTGTCTTTTTTTTAATCTTCAACGCGCACAGGAGTCGTAAGATGGAAATGACCAATGCCCAACGACTGATTTTGTCTAATCAGTATAAAATGATGACCATGATGGATCCTGCTAATGCCGAGCGCTATCGCCGCCTGCAGACCATTATCGAGCGCGGCTATGGTCTGCAAATGCGTGAGCTGGATCGTGAATTCGGCGAACTTAAAGAAGAAACCTGCCGTACCGTTATCGACATTATGGAGATGTACCATGCGTTACATGTCTCCTGGGCCAATCTGAAAGACGCGCAATCTATAGATGAACGCCGCGTCACCTTCTTAGGTTTTGATGCCGCCACCGAAGCGCGTTATCTCGGCTATGTACGCTTTATGGTCAATATTGAAGGGCGTTATACCCATTTCGATGCCGGTACACACGGCTTTAATGCCCAGACGCCAATGTGGGAAAAATACCAGCGTATGCTGAATGTATGGCACTCCTGCCCGCGCCAGTATCATCTGAGCGCGAATGAAATTAACCAAATTATCAATGCCTGAGGAGGCTCGCGTGCAGTGCAAAGGATTTCTGTTTGACCTGGATGGCACCCTGGTGAATTCGTTGCCCGTCGTGGAGCGGTCATGGTGCCGTTGGGCTGACCGCTTCGGCATCGATCATAACGAAGTGCTGAATTTTATCCATGGCAAACAGGCCATTACTTCGTTACGTCACTTTATGGCCGGTCACTCTGAAGAGGATATCGCAGCGGAGTTTACCTGGCTGGAGGAGATTGAAGCGACGGATACCGAAGGTGTCGTGGCCTTGCCCGGCGCGCTCGAGTTACTGAACCATCTCAATGAATCCCATATCCCGTGGGGCATCGTGACGTCGGGCTCCATCCCTGTTGCTCATGCTCGCCACCGCGCGGCGGGTTTGCCGATGCCGGATGTATTTGTCACGGCGGAGCAGGTTAAGCGCGGCAAGCCTGAACCGGATCCGTACCTGCTTGGGGCAAAACTGCTGGGTTTGCCGCCGCAAGAGTGTGTGGTAGTGGAAGATGCAGGGGCCGGTGTGCTTTCTGGTCTTGCAGCAAACTGCCATGTTATCGCAGTGAATGTGCCTGCCGATTCGCCGCGCCTGGATGAGGCGGACTTTGTGCTTGCTCGTCTGGATGAAGTGGTCGTGACAAAGCAGCCTGATGGTCATGTCGTTGTCAGACGAAAAGCCTGAGTCATGATGTAGCCCCGCACCGTCGGGGCTTTTTTATGGCAAGATGAATCACCCCATTTTAAACAAGGACATGTTGTGAACGGTGAGCTTATCTGGGTGTTATGCCTGTTGATGATAGCTGTCGTCCTCTTTGCGACGGGTAAAGTGCGCATGGATGCGGTGGCGTTGCTGGTCATTGTGGCGTTTATTCTGAGCGGGACGTTGACGATGACCGAGGCGTTGTCGGGTTTTAGCGATCCCAACGTTGTCTTGATCGCCGCGCTTTTCATTATTGGTGACGGACTGGTACGGACCGGCGTGGCGACCAGCATGGGGTCATGGCTGGTAAAAATGGCCGGCAGCAGCGAAATTAAAATGCTGGTTCTGCTAATGTTCACAGTCGCAGGGCTTGGTGCCTTTATGAGTTCCACAGGCGTAGTGGCGATTTTTATTCCGGTGGTGCTCAGCGTCTCGATGCGTATGCAAATCTCTCCCTCTCGTTTAATGATGCCGCTCAGCTTTGCCGGGCTTATCAGCGGCATGATGACGCTGGTGGCGACACCGCCAAATCTGGTGGTCAACAGCGAACTGCTACGTGAGGGGTTGAGCGGGTTCAGTTTTTTTAGCGTTACCCCGCTGGGGCTGGTGATTTTGCTGATGGGCATTGTCTATATGCTGCTGATGCGCTTTATGCTTAAGAGCGACAAAGACGACAGCCAGCGTGACGGCTGGAAACGACGTACCTTCCGCGACTTGATAAAAGAGTACCGGCTGACAGGGCGCGCCAGACGCCTGGCAATTCGCCCGGGCTCCCCCTTAATTGGCCAGCGGCTGGACGACCTGAAACTGCGTGAACGCTATGGCGCGAATGTTATCGGCGTTGAACGCTGGCGGCGTTTCCGCCGTGTGATTGTTAACGTTAATGGGGTATCGGAATTTCGCGCACGCGATGTTTTACTCATTGATATGTCGGCGGCGGATGTCGATTTACGCGAATTCTGCGCCGAACAACTGCTGGAGCCGATGATTTTACGCGGTGAATACTTTTCCGACCAGGCTCTCGATGTGGGGATGGCGGAAGTTTCGCCGATACCAGAGACCGAGTTATTAGGTAAAACCGTACGTGAAATTGGTTTTCGTACCCGTTATGGCTTAAACGTGGTTGGGCTTAAGCGCGACGGTGAGGCAATGCCCGGCGTCGTTGTCGATGAGCCCCTGCAACTCGGGGATATTTTATTAGTGGTGGGTAACTGGAAGTTAATTAGCCAGTTGGGCCAGAAAGGACGAGAGTTTCTGGTTCTTAATATGCCCGTGGAAGAGAGCGCCGTCTCTCCTGCCCATAGCCAGGCGCCTCATGCGATATTCTGTCTGGTGCTGATGGTTGCGCTGATGCTGACAGATGAAATTCCCAATCCGGTGGCGGCAATAACGGCCTGCCTGCTGATGGGGAAATTCCGCTGTATTGATGCTGAGAGCGCCTATAAAGCTATTCACTGGCCAAGCCTTATTTTGATCGTCGGGATGATGCCTTTTGCGCTGGCGCTGCAAAAAACGGGTGGGGTAGATTTGGTGGTTAAAGCCTTACTCGATTTCGGCGGCAGCTATGGGCCCTATATGATGCTGGTATGCCTGTTTGTGTTGTGCGCCACTATCGGGCTATTTATCTCCAATACCGCGACGGCTGTCTTAATGGCGCCTATCGCGTTGGCGACAGCAAAATCGATGGGGGTCTCTCCTTATCCTTTCGCGATGGTTGTCGCGATGGCCGCCTCGGCAGCGTTTATGACGCCGGTATCATCACCGGTAAATACGCTGGTTCTGGGGCCGGGTAATTACCAATTCAGCGATTTCGTGAAAATCGGCGTGCCGTTTACTCTGCTCGTCATGGCGGTGTGCGTCGTGTTGATTCCTGTTCTGTTTCCGTTTTAAAGGTTACCCCGGCGGCGGTGTGAGCGCCGGGGTAACCTTTCACAGGTGGAGAGTAACGCCGTAAGCGCAAAGAAGCGTATTAAAGCGGTGAATCTTGGCTTATTTCATCAAGCGATAAATGGAAGCTTGGTACAAAAACCTGCATGAAGTAATCCATTTCCGGACTGCGTCGGGCATCCAGGGTTTTCTCCAGCCGCGATTTCGCCAGCATAAATTCGTTATTTCCGGCAGACAATTCTTCAAGACACTTCAGATATGCACAGAGCGCATCTGCCTGTTTAACGATCAATTTTTCATCAGCGCTATAATAATGTTCATCGATCAGCTCTGAGAATATATCGCGTAGCTCTTCCGGCACCATCTCGACCAGCTTCTGCTGGGCAATTTTTTCGATGGCTTTATATTCCTGGGCGATTTGTGAGTTGAAGTATTTAACCGGGGTGGGTAAATCACCGGTCAATACTTCTGAGGCATCATGATACATCGCTAACAGCGCGATTCGCTCCGCATTAACCTGGCCGCCGAATTTGCGATTTTTAATCGCCGCCAGTGCATGTGCCACCATGGCAACCTGCAGACTGTGTTCCGAGACGTTCTCGGTACGCACATTGCGCATCAGTGGCCAACGGTTGATTAATTTAAGACGGGAGAGGTGCGCGAAGAAGTGGCTTTGACTCATAGTAAACCTTGTCTGTAACTGCGACGATGAGCCATTGTGCGCAGAGAGTGGGGGAAGATGCAAATCCTCCCCCGGCGCAATTATTGGTGGTAACCGGACAAGAAGCGGCCAAAACGGGTGATGGACATTTCCAGGTCGTCCATGCGCGGCAGTGTGACGATGCGCACATGATCCGGCCAGGGCCAGTTGAAAGCCGTTCCCTGAACAAGCAGCACTTTTTCCTGCAACAGGAAATCAAGCACCATTTTCTGATCGTCATGAATATTGAAGCGTTTAGCGTCAATTTTCGGGAACATATAGAGTGCTCCCTTCGGCTTCACGCAGGACACGCCCGGAATTTCGTTAATCAATTCCCACGCACGATTGCGTTGTTCATAAAGACGTCCGCCAGGCACGATAAATTCACTGATGCTCTGGTAGCCGCCAAGCGCGGTCTGAATTGCATGCTGTGCGGGGACGTTCGCGCAAAGACGCATAGAGGCCAACATCTCAAGCCCTTCAATGTAGCCTTTGGCGTGTTTTTGCGGTCCGCTCAGTACCATCCAGCCCTGACGGAAACCGGCAACGCGGTAGGTCTTGGAAAGGCCGTTAAAGGTAATGGTAAACACGTCCGGTGCCATCGCGGCAATAGAGTGGTGCTCGGCATCGTCATAGAGGATTTTGTCGTAGATCTCGTCGGCGAAAATAATGAGATTATGCTGTCGTGCAATCTCGACAATTTCCATCAACAACTCTTTCGAATAAACCGCCCCGGTGGGGTTATTCGGGTTAATGATGACGATCCCACGGGTGCGCGGCGTTATTTTCGCGCGGATATCATCAAGATCCGGGAACCAGTCAGAGGATTCATCACACAGATAGTGCACAGCTTTACCGCTCGAAAGCGACACTGCCGCTGTCCATAAAGGATAGTCCGGCGCTGGGACCAGCATTTCGTCACCGCTGTTCAACAGGGCCTGCATTGATTGGACGATCAGTTCTGAAACGCCATTACCGATGTAGATATCTTCAACGGTAACATCGCGCATGCCGCGTGCCTGGTAGTGCTGCATGATGGCTTTACGCGCTGAGTACAGACCTTTTGAGTCACAATAACCTTGCGCGGTTGGCAGATTTCGAATGACGTCGACCAGAATTTCATCTGGCGCCTCAAAGCCGAAAGGCGCCGGGTTGCCGATGTTTAGTTTAAGAACTTTGTTGCCTTCTTCTTCCAGGCGTTTCGCCTCTTTGAGAACCGGCCCGCGTATGTCATAACAGACGTTGTCTAATTTGCTGGATTTTTCGATGGAGGACATGAACCTTTGACCTTTTAGCTGTGAGTGCCACTTCCTGCCGTGGAAGTCAGCACCGAACAATGTACTCCCGCGAACGCAGGTTTTGAAGGGTGGACAGAAGAAGATTTTGCCTTAACCACATCACAATTAACGTTTTTTAAACTACTATTATTGGTTAAATCTGTATATCTCAGTGTTAATGATATTGTTTGTGGTTTATGGTTCTTCTTAAGCTGTTTTTTGTCGATTTTTCTGCTAAAAAAGAAAGGTTCTGTAGTATGCACGACAATGGTGAAGAATGATTTCGTCTCATAATCATTCTCAATACATAGAAAGTGATAAATTTGAAAGTAAGACAGTGCCTGAGAAACGACTAATCTGTGAAGATAATGTTAAGTATTATTAATACATAAGGTGATTTATTTTTCGCGTTTATTTAATATTGCGAAAGGAAAAGGCGGACCCTTTTAATATTAATAAAACTAAATCGTTCGCGAGATGATTTTTGGCGATCAGATTAATCGCAATAATGCTTATAAATATAATGGTTTTAGGTTAAAATGATGCCCGAAAATGGTTCCACCAGGAAAGCCATGCTTTCTGTATGGACTATTTGTTATTATTAGTTTGCTGTTATTACTCGTTTTTCTACTCCCGTTCGGCCATATGAATTGGCCGTATATGACGTGCTCGCCATGTACGGCTAAGAATGTTGCAAAAAAATGCTTTTTCCTTAAAAGGATTAACAAGTATTCGCATGGTTTATATATTCAATAGGGAAGGGAGTATGCAGAATAAAGACGTTGAGTTTGTCTTGCCCCAGACTGTGAACTATAAACACCTGAACTTTTTGTCAAGTTGACCAGGGTGATAACTCTGCTGGATGCACATTAAAAAGGGAATTGCTTAAATCTTACGCGCACAGCATAAACCCGGGTAACTCCGAGTGAGGAACCCGTAAGTGAAAAATTATGATAAATGCAAATCGTCCGATACTGAATCTCGACCTCGATCTGCTGAGAACCTTCGTTGCGGTCGCTGATTTGAACACGTTCGCTGCGGCAGCCGCCGCAGTTTGTCGCACCCAGTCAGCGGTAAGTCAGCAAATGCAAAGACTGGAGCAGTTAGTAGGAAAAGAGCTTTTTGCCCGTCATGGTCGAAATAAGCTGTTAACTGAGCACGGCATTCAGTTACTGGGCTATGCAAGAAAGATCTTACGTTTCAATGATGAAGCATGTACATCGTTAATGTTTAGCAATTTACAGGGAGCGTTAACGATCGGCGCTTCTGATGAATCTGCCGACACTATCTTGCCGTTCCTGCTTAATCGTATTAGTTCTGTTTATCCAAAGCTCGCATTGGACGTGCGTGTCAAACGTAATCCTTTTGCCGGAGATAGACTGAAAGAAGATGATGTCGATCTTGTTGTTACCACTAATCGTCCTGGTGAATTCGATTGCCTGACGCTGCGAACTTCACCCACGCACTGGTACTGCTCTGCGGAATTCGTGTTGCAAAAAGGTGAAGCGGTACCACTGGTCCTGTTAGATGAACCAAGTCCCTTTCGCGATATCGTGATAAATACGCTTAATGAGGCGGATATTCCCTGGCGTATTGCTTATGTCGCGTCCACTCTTTCAGCGGTAAAAGCGGCAGTAAAAGCCGGGCTTGGGATCACTGCCCGCCCCGTTGAAATGATGAGTCCTGATTTGCGGGTATTGGGTAAATCAGATGGCCTGCCGCTCCTGCCTGAGACTGAATATCTCCTTTGCTATAACCTGCTAAGTCAAAATGAACTGGCGCAGGTAATTTTCGAGGCAATGGAGCACTATCAGAATCCCTGGCATTACGGCAGTAGTGCCACCGAAGGGGGAGGGGATTCTCTGGTGATCGAGGGCGATTTTGGGTAACAGCCGCGCCAAAAACTGGTAACAAAATGTAAGTGTGAAAATAGACCGCTGGCAGCAAAAATGCTGTCATCGGTTTGTTTTTTGCACAATTTAGTGCTTTATGAAACGTAAATGCGTTAAATAACTAAATAAATCAAATTCTTAATTATCCCGCCTGTTATCTCATCACTTTTGTTCTATAGTTTTTGGTAATGGCCATTCATGTTAAAAAACTAGCCATTTTGTTGCCGTTTTTAGGAATGAATTAACAAAAGCGTGTCTCAGATCAAGAAAATACTCCCATAGAGGGGGAGGAATCCAGGCAAAATCCTGTCAAAATAAGAGGGTAATATTTGTAAAACCTCACAACGGACACGATTCAACACCCTGATTGTTTGCGGGCTTTATTTGAGGTTGAAGAAGAAAACGGCATTAAATGTTAATGAATTGCTGTCGATGTAAACTAATGTGAGGAAGCTTTTGTTAAAGTTGACAAAAGGTTATAGAAAGGAGTAAAAACCCACATCGTTTGACCGACTTTGTCAAATTCGCACTGAACGTGTGGTTTTATTCCTCCCCATGAATCGATGTGGCGCCATCTGCCGAGAAGAGCAGAGGTATTAAGCGCTACCTTTTGAGTTAAGCAATGCGTATGTCAACATCCACTGAAATCATCGCTCATCATTGGGCATTCGCTATCTTTCTTATTGTCGCTATTGGCCTGTGCTGCCTGATGCTCGTCGGTGGCCGGTTCCTCGGTGGTCGGGCGCGTGCAAGACACAAAAACGTCCCGTTCGAGTCCGGTATCGATTCGGTAGGCTCAGCTCGCCTTCGTCTGTCTGCCAAGTTCTACCTGGTGGCCATGTTCTTCGTCATTTTCGACGTTGAAGCGCTCTATTTATATGCATGGTCAACCTCCATTCGTGAGAGTGGTTGGGTTGGTTTTGTCGAAGCTGCAATTTTCATTTTAGTGCTGCTGGCAGGTCTTGTTTACCTGGTGCGTATCGGTGCGCTGGACTGGACGCCTGCGCGTTCACGCCGCGAACGACTCAATCCGGAAACCGACAGCTACACTAATCGTCAACGCTAACCGCGAGGCAATAAGATGGATTATACGCTCACCCGCATAGATCCCAACGGTGAGAACGACCGTTACCCCCTGCAAAAACAGGAGATCGTAACCGACCCTCTTGAGCAGGAAGTGAATAAAACGGTGTTCATGGGCAAACTCCATGACCTGGTTAACTGGGGCCGTAAAAACTCAATCTGGCCTTATAACTTTGGCCTCTCCTGCTGCTACGTTGAGATGGTAACGTCATTCACTGCGGTGCATGACGTTGCGCGTTTCGGGGCTGAGGTGTTACGTGCTTCACCGCGTCAGGCCGACTTGATGGTTATCGCGGGCACGCCGTTCACCAAAATGGCGCCGGTAATCCAGCGTCTGTATGACCAGATGCTTGAGCCAAAATGGGTTATTTCCATGGGCGCATGTGCCAACTCCGGCGGTATGTACGATATTTACTCTGTCGTTCAGGGCGTTGATAAATTCATCCCGGTGGACGTATACATCCCCGGCTGCCCGCCACGTCCGGAAGCCTATATGCAGGCCCTGATGCTGTTGCAGGAATCCATTGGTAAAGAACGCCGCCCGCTGTCGTGGGTTGTTGGCGATCAAGGCGTGTATCGCGCCAATATGCAATCAGAGCGCGAGCGTAAACGCGGCGAACGTATTGCCGTCACGAATCTGCGTACACCTGACGAGATTTAATTTGCGCCTGTAGGTAATGGCAAACACTTCGCATTTTAATAATCAACTAACGCGGAGCCTTACCTGACAGTCACCACGGACCTTTTGCAATGGTGAACAATATGACTGACTTAACTGCGCAAGAAGCCACATGGCAGACCCGCGATCACCTTGATGATCCGGTCATTGGCGAGCTGCGCAACCGTTTTGGGCCGGATGCCTTTACCGTTCAGGCTACCCGCACCGGGGTACCCGTTGTTTGGGTGAAGCGCGAACAGTTACTGGAAGTAGGTGATTTCCTCAAGAAACTGCCAAAACCTTACGTCATGCTGTTTGATTTACACGGCATGGACGAACGTCTCCGTACGCACCGCGCAGGTTTGCCTGCCGCGGATTTTTCCGTTTTCTATCACCTGATTTCCATTGAACGCAATCGCGATATCATGCTCAAGGTGGCGTTATCTGAAAACGATCTGCGTGTACCGACTTTCACCAAACTTTTCCCGAACGCGAACTGGTATGAGCGCGAAACATGGGAAATGTTCGGTATTGATATCGAAGGCCACCCGCACCTGACGCGCATTATGATGCCGCAGACGTGGACAGGCCATCCGCTGCGTAAAGACTATCCGGCGCGTGCGACCGAATTCGATCCGTTTGAGCTGACAAAAGCGAAACAGGATCTGGAGATGGAAGCACTGAAATTCAAGCCGGAAGACTGGGGCATGAAGCGTGGTACCGACAATGAGGACTTCATGTTCCTTAACCTCGGTCCGAACCACCCGTCTGCGCACGGTGCATTCCGTATTATCCTCCAGCTTGATGGCGAAGAGATTGTCGACTGCGTACCGGATATCGGTTACCACCACCGTGGTGCCGAGAAGATGGGCGAGCGTCAGTCCTGGCACAGCTACATCCCGTATACCGACCGTATTGAATACCTCGGCGGTTGCGTCAATGAAATGCCATACGTACTGGCGGTGGAAAAACTGGCAGGTATTACCGTGCCGGACCGCGTGAATGTGATTCGCGTGATGCTCTCCGAGCTGTTCCGTATCAACAGCCACCTGCTGTACATCTCCACGTTTATTCAGGACGTGGGCGCGATGACCCCGGTCTTCTTCGCCTTTACCGATCGTCAGAAAATCTACGATCTGGTGGAAGCGATCACCGGTTTCCGTATGCATCCGGCCTGGTTCCGTATCGGCGGGGTGGCTCACGATCTGCCGCGTGGCTGGGATCGTCTGCTGCGCGAATTCCTCGACTGGATGCCGAAGCGTCTGGCCTCGTACGAGAAAGCCGCGCTGCGTAATACCATTCTGAAAGGTCGTTCTCAGGGGGTTGCTGCCTATGGCGCGAAAGAAGCGCTGGAGTGGGGCACCACGGGCGCGGGTCTGCGCGCCACCGGGATTGACTTCGACGTGCGTAAGGCGCGTCCGTACTCTGGCTATGAAAACTTCGACTTTGAAGTCCCGGTTGGCGGCGGCGTTTCCGACTGCTACACCCGCGTGATGCTGAAAGTGGAAGAGCTGCGCCAGAGTCTGCGCATCCTTGAGCAGTGCCTCAATAATATGCCGGAAGGCCCGTTCAAAGCGGATCACCCGCTGACCACGCCGCCGCCGAAAGAGCGCACGCTGCAACATATCGAAACCCTGATCACCCACTTCCTGCAGGTTTCCTGGGGCCCGGTCATGCCGGCGCAGGAGTCCTTCCAGATGATTGAAGCGACCAAGGGTATTAACAGTTACTACCTGACCAGTGATGGCAGCACCATGAGCTACCGTACTCGTGTACGTACGCCAAGCTTTGCGCACCTGCAGCAGATCCCGTCCGCCATCCGCGGCAGTCTGGTCTCTGACCTGATTGTGTATCTGGGTAGTATCGATTTTGTTATGTCAGATGTGGACCGCTAATTATGCACGAGAATCAATTACCAGAAACCGAGGCTTTTGAGCTGAGTGCGGCAGAGCGTGAAGCTATTGAGCACGAGATGCACCACTACGAAGATCCGCGTGCTGCGTCCATTGAAGCGCTGAAAATCGTTCAGAAACAGCGTGGTTGGGTGCCAGACGGCGCGATTTACGCCATCGCTGATGTGCTGGGTATCCCGGCGAGCGATGTGGAAGGGGTGGCGACATTCTATAGCCAGATCTTCCGCCAGCCGGTGGGCCGTCACGTTATCCGTTATTGCGACAGCGTGGTGTGCCATATCACCGGTTACCAGGGTATTCAGTCTGCGATTGAAAGCCACCTGAAGATCAAGCCGGGCCAGACCACCTTCGACGGTCGCTTTACGCTGCTGCCGACCTGCTGTCTGGGTAACTGCGATAAGGGGCCGAACATGATGATTGATGAGGATACTCATGCGCATCTGACCCCGGAAGGCATTCCCGAATTACTGGAGCGGTATAAATGAAAACCGTTAACCGTACTCCCGAAACGCATCCGCTGACCTGGCGTCTGCGTGATGACAAGCAGCCCGTGTGGCTGGATGAATATCAGAGCAAAAACGGGTATGCCGGTGCGCGTCGCGCGCTGACCGGTATGGCGCCGGATGACATCGTCAATGCGGTCAAAGACTCCGGTCTTAAAGGTCGTGGCGGCGCTGGCTTCTCCACGGGTCTGAAGTGGAGCCTGATGCCGAAAGACGAATCCATGAACATCCGTTACCTGCTGTGTAACGCTGATGAAATGGAGCCGGGTACCTACAAAGACCGTTTACTGATGGAGCAACTGCCGCACCTCCTGGTAGAAGGCATGCTCATCTCCGCGTTTGCGCTGAAAGCGTACCGTGGCTACATCTTCCTGCGCGGCGAATATATTGAAGCGGCGGTGCATTTGCGCCGTGCGATTGCTGAAGCGACTGAAGCGGGTCTGCTGGGGAAAAACATCCTCGGTTCTGGTTTCGATTTCGAATTGTTCGTGCACACCGGTGCAGGGCGTTATATCTGTGGTGAAGAGACCGCGCTGATTAACTCCCTCGAAGGTCGCCGCGCCAACCCGCGCTCCAAACCGCCATTCCCGGCGAGCTCCGGCGTGTGGGGTAAACCGACCTGCGTAAACAACGTCGAAACCCTGTGTAACGTCCCGGCAATCCTCGCTAACGGCGTTGAGTGGTACCAGAACATTTCGAAGAGCAAAGACGCTGGCACTAAACTGATGGGCTTCTCAGGTCGCGTGAAGAATCCGGGACTGTGGGAGCTGCCGTTTGGCACCACGGCTCGCGAAATCCTTGAGGATTACGCGGGCGGTATGCGTGATGGCCTGAAATTCAAAGCCTGGCAGCCGGGCGGTGCAGGGACTGACTTCCTGACCGAAGCGCACCTCGATCTGCCGATGGAATTCGAAAGCATCGGTAAAGCGGGCAGCCGTCTGGGTACGGCGCTCGCCATGGCGGTAGACCACGAAATTGGTATGGTTTCGCTGGTACGTAATCTGGAAGAGTTTTTCGCCCGCGAATCCTGCGGCTGGTGTACGCCTTGCCGTGACGGTTTGCCGTGGAGCGTGAAAATTCTGCGCGCGTTAGAGCGCGGCGAAGGCCAACCTGGGGATATCGAGACACTTGAGCAACTGTGTCGTTTCCTCGGACCGGGTAAAACCTTCTGCGCGCATGCGCCAGGTGCGGTAGAGCCGCTGCAGAGCGCAATTAAATACTTCCGCGAAGAATTCGAGGCAGGCATTAAGCAACAGTTCAGCAATACCCAGGCTATTCATGGGATTCAGCCGAACCTGCTTAAAACGCGCTGGTGAGTTAAATTTCTAATTTGGAAGCACGCTAATGGCTACGATTCATGTAGACGGCAAAGAATACGAGGTTAACGGAGCGGACAACCTGCTACAGGCATGTCTCTCTATGGGCCTTGATATTCCTTATTTTTGCTGGCATCCGGCGCTGGGAAGCGTGGGTGCGTGCCGCCAGTGTGCGGTGAAGCAATATCAAAACGCGGAAGACACGCGTGGTCGCCTGGTCATGTCCTGTATGACCCCGGCATCCGATGGCACCTTTATTTCTATCGACGATGAAGAAGCGAAGCAGTTCCGTGAAAGCGTTGTAGAGTGGCTGATGACCAACCACCCGCACGACTGTCCGGTCTGTGAAGAGGGCGGCAACTGCCACCTGCAGGATATGACCGTGATGACGGGTCATAGCTTCCGTCGCTACCGTTTCACCAAACGTACTCACCGCAACCAGGACCTGGGGCCGTTCATCTCTCACGAAATGAACCGCTGCATCGCCTGCTATCGCTGCGTGCGTTACTACAAAGACTATGCAGACGGCGCCGATCTTGGCGTTTATGGCGCACACGACAACGTCTACTTTGGTCGCCCGGAAGACGGTACGCTTGAAAGCGAATTCTCCGGTAACCTGGTAGAAATCTGCCCGACCGGCGTCTTCACCGATAAAACCCACTCCGAGCGTTACAACCGTAAGTGGGACATGCAGTTTGCACCGAGCATCTGCCAGCAGTGCTCACTGGGCTGTAACACCAGCCCGGGTGAACGTTACGGTGAACTGCGTCGTATCGAAAACCGCTACAACGGTACTGTTAACCACTACTTCCTCTGCGACCGTGGTCGTTTCGGCTATGGCTATGTCAACCTGAAAGACCGTCCGCGTCAGCCGGTTCAGCGCCGTGGCAATGACCTGATCACTCTTAACGCCGAGCAGGCGATGCAGGGCGCGGCAGATATTCTGCGCCAGTCGAAGAAAGTGATCGGTATCGGCTCCCCGCGTGCCAGTGTCGAAAGCAACTTCGCGCTGCGTGAGCTGGTTGGAGCAGAAAACTTCTATACCGGCATCGCCAGCGGCGAGCAGGAACGTCTGCAATTAATGCTAAAAGTGCTGCGTGAGGGCGGTATTCGTACCCCGGCGCTGCGCGAAATTGAATCTTACGATGCGGTTCTGGTTCTGGGCGAAGACATTACCCAGACGGGCGCACGTGTCGCACTGGCGGTCCGTCAGGCCGTGAAAGGGAAAGCACGTGAGATGGCAGCGGCGCAGAAAGTGGCCGACTGGCAGATTGCGGCGATCCTTAACATTGGTCAGCGCGCCAAACATCCGTTGTTTGTCACCAACGTGGACGATACCCGTCTGGACGATATCGCCGCGTGGACCTACCGCGCACCGGTAGAAGATCAGGCCCGTTTAGGCTTCGCCATCGCTCATGCGTTGGATGACGCTTCTCCGGCGGTCGAGGGGTTAAGCAGCGACTTGCGTGGCAAGGTTGATGTTATCGTTCAGGCGCTGGCAGGCGCGAAAAAGCCGCTGATCATCTCCGGTACCAACACTGGCAGCACGGCTGTGATTCAGGCCGCCGCAAATGTCGCGAAAGCGCTGAAAGGTCGCGGTGCCGATGTCGGTATCACCATGATTGCCCGTTCGACCAACAGCGTCGGTCTGGGTCTGATGGGCGGTGGTTCGCTGGATGACGCATTAACCGAACTGGAAACCGGTGCCGCTGATGCGGTTATCGTGCTGGAAAACGATCTGCACCGTCACGCTGCGGCCAGTCGCGTAAATGCCGCGCTGGATAAAGCGCCGCTGGTGTTGGTTATTGACCATCAGCGCACGGCGATCATGGACCATGCGCATCTGGTGCTGTCTGCGGCGAGCTTCGCGGAAAGCGATGGTACGGTTATCAACAATGAAGGACGCGCGCAGCGCTTCTTCCAGGTGTATGACCCGGCCTACTACGACAGCAAAACGATTATGCTGGAAAGCTGGCGTTGGCTGCACTCCCTGCACAGCACCGTACAGAGCCGTGAAGTGGACTGGACGCAGCTTGACCATGTTATCGACGCTGTGGTTGAAAAAATGCCGCAGTTCGCCGGTATCAAAGACGCTGCACCGGATGCCAGCTTCCGTATCCGTGGCCAGAAACTGGCACGTGAACCGCACCGCTACAGTGGTCGTACGGCCATGCGCGCCAATATCAGCGTTCACGAACCGCGTCAGCCGCAGGATAAAGACACCATGTTCGCTTTCTCAATGGAAGGGAACAACCAGCCGTCCGCACCGCGTTCACAAATTCCGTTCGCATGGGCTCCGGGCTGGAACTCCCCGCAAGCATGGAACAAATTCCAGGCTGAGGTGGGCGGTTCACTGCGCCACGGCGATCCGGGCGTGCGGCTGATCGAAGCCTCGGCGACCGGTCTGGATTACTTCACTTCTGTTCCGGCAGGCTTTGAACCGCAGGACGGTCAGTGGCGTATTGCGCCTTACTACCATCTGTTCGGCAGTGATGAACTGTCTCAGCGTTCTCCGGTCTTCCAGAGCCGTATGCCTGAGCCGTATATCAAACTCAACCCGGCTGACGCCGCGAAGTTGGGTGTGAATGTGGGCGCGCATATTTCGTTCAGCTACGACGGTCAGACGTTAAGCCTGCCGCTGCAGCTTTCCGAAGGGCTGACGGCAGGGCAGGTTGGTTTGCCGATGGGCATGCCGGGCATTGCCCCGGTACTGGCCGGCGCACGTCTTGAAAATCTGCAGGAGGCGCAAGCATGAGTTGGTTAACACCGGATGTTATCGACATTCTGTTAGGTATCATCAAGGCTGTCGTGATCCTGCTGGTGGTTGTCACCTGCGGCGCGCTCATGAGTTTTGGCGAACGTCGTCTGCTGGGGCTGTTCCAGAACCGCTACGGACCGAACCGCGTAGGCTGGGGTGGTTCACTCCAGATCGTCGCGGACATGATCAAGATGTTCTTTAAAGAGGACTGGATCCCGAAATTCACTGACCGGGTTATCTTCACCCTCGCGCCGATGATCGCTTTTACCTCGCTGCTGCTGGCCTTCGCCATTGTCCCGGTGAGTCCTGGCTGGGTGGTAGCGGACCTGAACATCGGGATTTTGTTCTTCCTGATGATGGCAGGTCTTGCGGTCTACGCGGTGCTGTTCGCTGGCTGGTCGAGTAACAACAAATACTCCCTGCTCGGCGCGATGCGTGCTTCTGCGCAGACGCTGAGCTACGAAGTCTTTCTCGGGCTTTCGCTGATGGGCGTGGTAGCACAGGCCGGTTCATTCAACATGACCGACATCGTCAATAACCAGGCTGATATCTGGAACGTTATCCCGCAGTTCTTCGGTTTTATTACCTTCGCTATCGCGGGCGTGGCGGTGTGTCACCGTCACCCGTTTGACCAGCCGGAAGCCGAGCAGGAACTGGCCGATGGTTACCACATTGAATATTCCGGTATGAAGTTCGGTCTGTTCTTTGTGGGGGAATACATCGGTATCGTGACCATCTCTGCACTGATGGTGACGTTGTTCTTCGGTGGCTGGCATGGCCCGTTCTTACCGCCATTCATCTGGTTCGCGATTAAAACCGCGTTCTTTATGATGATGTTCATTTTGATTCGCGCAGCGTTACCCCGTCCGCGTTATGACCAGGTAATGTCCTTCGGCTGGAAAGTATGTCTGCCGCTGACGCTTCTCAATCTGTTGGGTACGGCGGCTGTCATTCTCTGGCAAGCGCAATAAGGGGTGAAAAGACCATGACTTTAAAAGAATTACTCGTGGGCTTCGGCACCCAGGTGCGTAGTATCTGGATGATCGGCCTGCATGCGTTTGCGAAACGCGAAACTCGGATGTACCCGGAAGAGCCGGTATATTTGCCGCCGCGCTACCGTGGACGCATCGTCCTGACGCGTGACCCGGACGGCGCCGAGCGCTGTGTTGCCTGTAACCTGTGTGCGGTAGCGTGCCCGGTAGGCTGTATCTCTTTGCAAAAAGCAGAGACGGTAGATGGCCGTTGGTATCCGGAGTTTTTCCGCATTAACTTCTCGCGCTGCATTTTCTGCGGTCTGTGTGAAGAGGCGTGCCCAACCACTGCAATCCAGCTAACCCCGGACTTCGAACTGGGTGAGTACAAGCGCCAGGATCTGGTCTACGAAAAAGAGGATCTGCTGATCTCCGGTCCGGGTAAATATCCGGAATATAACTTCTACCGGATGGCAGGTATGGCAATCGACGGAAAAGATAAGGGCGAGGCGCAGAACGAAGCCAAACCTATCGACGTCAAGAGCCTGTTACCGTAAGGAGAGGGGCAATGGAGTTCGCTTTTTATATCTGTGGCCTGGTAGCCATCCTCGCGACACTACGGGTTATTACCCATACCAATCCGGTGCATGCGTTGCTGTACCTGATTGTGTCGCTGCTGGCGATTGCAGGGGTCTTCTTCTCGCTTGGCGCCTATTTTGCCGGTGCGCTGGAAATCATCGTTTACGCGGGCGCGATTATGGTGCTGTTCGTGTTTGTGGTGATGATGCTCAATCTGGGCGGCAGCGAAATCGAACAGGAGCGTCAGTGGCTGAAACCGCAAGTGTGGGTTGGCCCGGCACTGTTGTCTGCTGTGCTGCTGGGCGTGATGATTTACGCCATTACTGGCGTTAACGATCAGGGTATTGATGGTACGCCGATCAGCGCCAAAGCGGTGGGCAAAGACCTGTTCGGCGCATATGTGCTGGCGGTTGAACTGGCTTCTATGCTGCTGCTGGCAGGCCTGGTGGTCGCCTTCCATGTCGGTCGTGAAGACCGTATGGGTGAAGTGCTGAGCAATCGGGCGGACGATCGCGCGAAAAGAAAAACGGAGGAGCGCGCATGATCCCTTTACAACATGGACTGATCCTCGCGGCGATATTATTCGTGCTGGGCTTAACTGGTCTGGTGATTCGTCGCAACCTGCTGTTTATGCTGATCGGGCTTGAGATCATGATCAATGCCGCCGCGCTGGCTTTTGTGGTGGCAGGCAGCTACTGGGGGCAGACCGACGGTCAGATAATGTACATCCTCGCCATTAGCCTCGCGGCTGCGGAAGCGAGTATTGGCCTGGCGTTGCTGCTGCAACTCCATCGTCGCCGTCAGAATCTGAATATCGATTCAGTAAGTGAGATGCGTGGATGAACATGCTCGCCTTAACCATTATTTTTCCTCTGATTGGCTTTTTGCTGCTCTCTTTTTCACGTGGGCGCTGGTCGGAAAATCTGTCTGCCACCGTGGGTATCGGCTCTATCGGTTTATCTGCACTGGTAACGGCGATTGTCGGACTGGATTTCATCAATAACGGTCATCAGGGTTTTACCCAACCACTGTGGACGTGGATGTCTGTTGGCAACTTCAACATCAGCTTTAGTCTGGTGCTGGATGGTCTGTCGCTGACCATGCTCTCTGTGGTGACCGGCGTTGGCTTCCTGATCCATATGTTCGCCTCCTGGTATATGCGCGGCGAAGAGGGTTACTCCCGCTTCTTCGCCTACACCAACCTGTTTATCGCCAGCATGGTGATTCTGGTACTGGCGGATAACCTGCTGTTGATGTACCTCGGCTGGGAAGGCGTGGGCCTCTGTTCTTATCTGCTGATCGGCTTCTACTACACCGATCCGAAGAATGGCGCAGCCGCAATGAAAGCGTTTGTCGTAACCCGCGTGGGTGACGTCTTCCTCGCCTTTGCGCTGTTCATTCTTTATAACGAACTGGGCACCCTGAACTTCCGCGAAATGGTTGAACTGGCACCGCAGCATTTCGCCAACGGCAGCACCATGCTGCAGTGGGCGACACTAATGCTGCTGGGTGGTGCGGTCGGTAAATCTGCACAGCTTCCGTTGCAAACGTGGCTGGCTGATGCGATGGCAGGCCCGACGCCTGTCTCCGCGCTGATCCACGCCGCAACGATGGTGACCGCGGGTGTTTACCTGATTGCGCGTACGCATGGCCTGTTCCTGTTAACGCCGGAAATTCTGCATCTGGTGGGGATTGTCGGGGCAGTAACCTTACTGCTGGCGGGTTTTGCCGCACTGGTACAGACCGACATCAAACGTGTTCTCGCCTACTCCACCATGAGCCAGATTGGCTATATGTTCCTGGCGCTGGGCGTGCAGGCGTGGGATGCGGCGATTTTCCATCTGATGACGCACGCGTTCTTTAAAGCGCTGCTGTTCCTCTCGTCCGGTTCGGTGATTCTGGCCTGCCATCACGAGCAGAACATTTTCAAAATGGGCGGTCTGCGCAAGTCTATTCCGCTGGTTTATGCCTGCTTCCTTGTGGGTGGTGCGGCGCTGTCAGCATTGCCGATGGTGACTGCGGGCTTCTTTAGTAAGGACGAAATTCTTGCGGGTGCCGTGGCTAACGGTCATATCAACCTGATGGTTGCGGGCCTGGTCGGCGCGTTTATGACCTCGCTGTATACGTTCCGTATGATTTTCATCGTCTTCCATGGCAAAGAACAAATTCATGCGCATGCAGGGAAGGGGATTACCCATCATCTGCCGCTGATTGTACTGCTGGTACTGTCCACGTTTGTCGGCGCAATGATTGTTCCGCCGCTGCATGGCGTACTGCCGGAAACCACAGAGCTTGAACACGGTAGCGTGGTTATGCTGGAAGTGGCTTCGGGTGTTGTGGCTATCGTCGGGATCCTGCTGGCTGCCTGGCTGTGGCTGGGTAAACGTACCCTGGTGACATCGATTGCCAACAGCGCACCGGGCCGTCTGCTGGGTACCTGGTGGTACAACGCGTGGGGCTTTGACTGGCTGTACGATCGCGTCTTCGTCAAACCATTCCTCGGTGTGGCATGGCTGTTGAAACGCGATCCACTAAATGCACTGATGAACATTCCGGCGATCCTGTCCCGCTTTGCAGGCAAAGGTCTGCTGCTAAGTGAGAACGGCTATCTGCGCTGGTATGTGGCGTCGATGAGCATCGGTGCAGTGGTGATTCTGGCGTTGCTGATGGTATTGCATTGAGTTTGATTTGAGGTGCGGTTTTACCCGGTGACGCTGCGCTTACCGGGCCTACGAGAGCGTAGGTCGGCTAAGCGTTAGCGCCACCCGGCACAAGAAACAGCACCCAATCGTGAATGTTGTCGAATTCGTTGAAAATCGGTCCCTTAGGGACTTTAACAAGGAATAAAAATCGCCATGTTATTACCCTGGCTAATATTAATTCCCTTCATCGGTGGTTTCCTGTGCTGGCAGACCGAACGCTTTGGCGTCCGTGTTCCGCGCTGGATCGCACTGGTCACCATGGGACTGACGCTGGCGCTTGGCCTGCAACTCTGGTTGCAGGGCGGCTATTCACTGACGCAATCCGCTGGCATTCCGCAGTGGCAATCGGAGTTCTTACTCCCATGGATCCCGCGTTTTGGCATCAATATCCATCTGGCACTGGACGGCCTGTCCCTGCTGATGGTGGTGCTGACCGGTTTCCTCGGCGTACTGGCGGTACTCTGCTCCTGGCGTGAAATTGAAAAATATCAGGGCTTTTTCCATCTGAACCTGATGTGGATCCTGGGTGGCGTTATCGGCGTGTTCCTGGCCATCGACATGTTCCTGTTCTTCTTCTTCTGGGAAATGATGCTGGTGCCGATGTACTTCCTGATAGCACTCTGGGGCCACAAAGCCTCCGACGGGAAGACACGTATCACCGCCGCGACCAAATTCTTCATCTATACCCAGGCAAGTGGTCTGGTGATGTTGATTGCGATTCTGGCGCTGGTGCTGGTGCATCATAACGCGACGGGCGTCTGGACCTTCGATTATCAGGATCTCCTGAAAACCCCGATGTCGCACGGTGTTGAATACCTGCTGATGCTGGGCTTCTTTATCGCGTTTGCGGTGAAAATGCCGGTGGTTCCGTTGCATGGCTGGTTGCCGGATGCGCACTCTCAGGCTCCGACGGCGGGTTCCGTTGACCTGGCGGGCATCTTGCTGAAAACGGCGGCCTACGGTCTGCTGCGTTTCGCTCTGCCGCTGTTCCCGAACGCCTCTGCTGAGTTTGCGCCGATTGCCATGTGGCTCGGTGTGATCGGTATCTTCTACGGTGCGTGGATGGCCTTCACGCAGTACGATATCAAGCGTCTGATCGCCTATACCTCCGTTTCCCACATGGGCTTCGTGCTGATTGCCATCTACACCGGCAGCCAACTGGCCTATCAGGGTGCGGTTATCCAGATGATTGCCCACGGTCTTTCCGCCGCCGGTCTTTTCATCCTCTGTGGTCAGTTGTACGAACGCCTGCATACCCGTGATATGCGCATGATGGGCGGTTTGTGGGGCAAAATTAAATGGCTGCCTGCGCTGTCGATGTTCTTTGCGGTTGCCACGCTGGGTATGCCAGGCACTGGTAACTTCGTTGGCGAATTTATGATTTTGTTCGGCAGCTACCAGGTCGTTCCGGTAATTACCGTTATTTCGACCTTCGGTCTGGTGTTTGCGTCTGTTTATTCACTGGCGATGCTGCATCGCGCTTACTTCGGTAAAGCAAAAAGCGAGCTGGCCAGTCAAACATTACCAGGGATGTCACTGCGCGAGCTGCTGATGATTCTGTCGCTGGTTGTACTTCTGGTACTGCTTGGCTTCTATCCGCAGCCGATTCTGGATACCTCGCATTCCGCGATGAGTAATATCCAGCAGTGGTTTGTTAATTCTGTTTCTACTACAAGGCCGTAAAGCGCTTATGACTTTAACCACACAACACCTGATTGCGCTGCTGCCGCTGCTGATCGTCGGCTTGACGGTGGTGGTTGTGATGCTCTCCATTGCGTGGCGACGCAACCATTTCTTCAATGCCACGCTATCGGTTATTGGTCTGAACGTCGCTCTGCTGTCGCTCTGGTTTGTTGGCCAGGCGGGTGCAATGGACGTGACGCCATTGATGCGCGTAGACGGTTACGCCATGCTGTATACCGGCCTGGTGCTACTGGCGAGCCTCGCAACCTGTACGTTTGCCTATCCCTGGCTTGAAGGCTACAACGACAATAAAGAAGAGTTCTACCTGCTGGTGTTGATCGCCGCGCTGGGCGGAATTCTGCTGGCGAACGCCAACCATATGGCGGCCCTGTTCCTCGGTATCGAGCTTATCTCTTTACCGCTGTTCGGGCTGATTGGTTACGCTTTCCGTCAAAAACGTTCGCTGGAAGCCAGTATCAAGTACACCATTCTGTCTGCCGCAGCCTCTTCTTTCCTGCTGTTCGGTATGGCGCTGGTTTACGCACAGTCCGGCAATCTGTCGTTTGTTGCGCTGGGCAAGAGCATCGCCGGGGACGTGCTGCATGAACCGCTGCTATTAACCGGTCTGGGTCTGATGATTGTTGGCCTTGGCTTTAAACTCTCTCTGGTTCCGTTCCATCTGTGGACGCCGGACGTTTATCAGGGTGCGCCAGCGCCGGTTTCAACCTTCCTGGCAACGGCGAGCAAGATTGCTATCTTTGGCGTCGTGATGCGTCTGTTCCTGTACGCACCGGTAGGCCAAAGCGAAGCCATCCGCGTCGTACTGGGGATTATCGCTTTTGTCTCCATCATCTTCGGTAACCTGATGGCGCTGAGCCAGACCAACATTAAACGTCTGCTTGGTTACTCTTCCATTTCCCATCTGGGTTATCTGCTGGTGGCGCTGATTGCGCTGCAAAGCGGTGAAATGTCGATGGAAACGGTGGGTGTCTACCTGGCCGGTTATCTGTTCAGCAGCCTTGGCGCGTTCGGCGTGGTGAGTCTGATGTCCAGCCCGTATCGTGGCCCGGACGCGGAATCTCTGTTCTCTTATCGTGGCCTGTTCTGGCACCGCCCAATTCTGTCGGCGGTGATGACGGTGATGATGCTGTCGCTGGCGGGTATTCCAATGACGCTGGGCTTTATCGGTAAGTTCTACGTGCTGGCAGTGGGCGTTCAGGCACATCTGTGGTGGCTGACGGCGGCCGTGGTTCTGGGCTCTGCCATCGGTCTCTACTACTACCTGCGCGTCGCGGTAAGTCTCTATCTGAGTGCGCCGCAACAGCTTAACCGTGATGCACCGGGTAACTGGCAGTATAGTGCCGGTGGTGTTGTGGTACTGATCTCTGCACTGCTGGTGCTGCTGCTGGGTATCTATCCGCAGCCGCTGATTTCGCTGGTACAACTGGCGAAACCGCTGATGTAATGCCTCTCAGATAATAAAAAACCGCCGATATCGGCGGTTTTTTTATGTCGGAAAAACGTTGTGAACTTATTTTGCCAGCAGCGGCCTGGACATGATTTTTTGTCCACTGACCAGCGGCCCGGTGATATGGCTGGCTGAACGTTCAAGCACTTCCTGAATGACCGACGACAGTTCGTTAATTTCAAACTTCGCCACATAACCATCGGCCTGCACTTTGCGCACGTGGTCTTCGTTAGCGCTACCGGATAGCGAGGAGTGAATCACTACCGGAATATGCTTAAGACGCGGGTCGCTCTTGATAAGACGGGTCAGGGTGAAACCGTCCATTTCTGGCATTTCCAGGTCCGTCAGAACCATTGAAATCTTATCGCTGATAGGGACGCCTTCGGCATCGGCCTGCTGGCTGAGCACCTGAATACGCTCCCAGGCATCTTTACCTGTAATGTGCATCGTATTGGGGATCTGCATTGCCTGCAGACCTTTATCCAGCATTGCTCGGGCCACTTTAGAATCTTCTGCCACAATCGCGACGGCACCGGGTTTGATGTTGAATTTCTTATCCGGAAGATGGTTGCCGTGCAGATCGTGATCGGCGGGCGAAATATCATAGAGAATCTGCTCAACATCCAGCACCATCGCCAGATTGTTGCTGTCTTTGTCTTCGTCCAGACAGGCAATACTGGTGATGTACTGACCGTTGATGGCCTTCTCTGCCGTATGAACCTGTTTCCAGTCCAGACGAATAATGTTCTCTACCGACTCCACCGCAAATGCCTGTACGCTGCGGGCATATTCAGTAATTAACAAAATATTGAGTCCAGTCTCAGGCTTACAGCCTGCAACGGCGGAGAGATCAATCACCGGGATCACCTGATCGCGAATGTTCACCATCCCCATTAACGGTGGTTTCATCCCGGCAGGGCGGGTAAAGGTTGGCATCGGAACGATTTCGCGCAATTTAAAAACGTTAATGCCGAAAAGTTCTGATTTCTCGTTTTTCATCGAGGCACCAAGACGAAACAGCAACAGCTCAAAACGGTTAGACAGGGTGAGATTCGCCCTGTCATCAATATCTTTCTGGAAATTATCCATGGTGCCCTCAATGTGAAATACCTGCGGTAAGACTGTTATCGGCACATTACTGAAAAAGTAGAGTGCGCAATATCACATCACAGCGCAATGGTATAAAAATCTTTTGCGAGGGTGGTTTGTACAAATATTGTCCGGCATTCGTGAAGTAACTGCTGGCTTCCTTCGGCGTCATAGCGGGAACTGAGGTGAGTAATGACGAGCCTGCCCACGCCTGCGTCCCGCGCCAGTTGCGCCGCCTGATACGTTGAGCTGTGTCCACGGCTGTTCGCTTTTTCCTCCATGGCGTATTCCAGCGTAGCCTCATGTACCATCATGTCGACACCCTGCGCCAATTGCAGCGCGGCAGGGCACGGGGCGGTATCACCAAAAATGGCCAGTTTTTTCCCCGGTGTTGCCGGGGCGAGGAAATCCTCACCGCGAATAATGCGGCCATCTGCCAGCGTCACCGTTTCGCCGTTTTTGAGACGCTGGAAAAGCGGGCCGGGCGGTACGCCCTGGGCTATCAATGCCTGGGCATCCAGGGCGCCTGGTTTGTCATGCTCTTCAATACGATAGCCATAACACTCCACCGGATGGTTCAGCGCGAAAGCGGTGACACGGCGTAAACCATCATCCACAACCAGACCCTCGCTAACCTCTTCAATCGTCAGCGGATAGTCGGTCCACGACCCGCTGAGACGCAGGCTGGTCTCCACGAATTCGCGAATCCCTTTCGGTCCATAAATCGTCAGCGGCTGCGCATTGCCCGCCATTGAACGACTGCAGAGCAGCCCTGGCAGGCCAAAAAGGTGATCACCATGCAGGTGAGTGATAAAAATACGATCCAGTTTGCCGGGGTTAAAGGACGTGCGCAGCAGTTGATGCTGTGTCCCTTCGCCGCAGTCAAATAACCACAGGCCAGCCTGCGTCGGGTGCTGCAAATTGAGCAATATCGCGGTCACATTACGCGAGCGGGTTGGCACGCCCGCAGAGGTGCCAAGAAAAATCAGTTCCACAATGCATTACGCCCTTTGCGTTAATGGCAAAGCATTTAGTATAACGAGGTCACACCAAATAAGGAGCACATCATGATTCGCTGGCAGGACCTCCACCACTCTGAATTGACCGTCGCTGATCTTTACGCCCTGCTTAAGCTGCGCTGTGAAGTCTTTATTGTTGAACAAACCTGCCCGTACCTTGATGTCGATGGCGATGACCTGGTTGGTCAAAACCGCCATCTGCTCGGCTGGAAGGAAAATCAGCTGGTGGCGTATGCGAGGATTCTGAAAAGTGAAGACGATCTGGAGCCTGTAGTGATAGGTCGGGTGATTGTCAGTGAGCAGGTTCGCGGTGAAAAACTGGGTTACCAACTGATGGAACGTGCGGTAGCTTCCTGCCTGCAACACTGGCCGCAGCACGCGCTGTATCTGGGGGCGCAGGCCCATCTGCAGCATTTTTATGCCCGCTTTGGTTTTGTTCCGGTGACTGATGTTTATGACGAAGATGGCATTTTACACATCGGTATGGCGCGGGAAGTGCGCCAGGCGTAACCGTCAGTGATTGTCTATAGTTAGCGGACAGGTACATAACATGGAGAAAACCGATGTCTAATCAATTTTATGATTCACGTATCGATGATGACCTGGCCCTGCTGAGCGAGACGCTGGAAGAAGTGTTACGTTCCTCAGGCGACCCTGCTGACCAGAAGTATATTGAGCTTAAAGCACGCGCAGAACAGGCACTGCATGACGTGAAAAACCGCGTCAGTAGCGCGTCTGATACCTATTACTATCGGGCGAAAAAAGCGGTTTACCGCGCGGATGATTATGTGCACGAAAACCCCTGGCACGGTATTGGCGTAGGTGCCTCTGTCGGTCTTGTCCTGGGCTTGCTGCTGGCCCGCCGTTAATAAAAATCCCCTCCCTCAACGGGGGTACTGCTAATTTTCGCAGTCACCCCGTATACTAAGCGTTTTTGAGCGGGAGGGGATTGCGTGCTTTCGATTTCAGTTGCGCTGGAGCAGTTACGCGAGAAGTTATCCGGCATTGATGCCAACTCACCTGGATTCTACGTTTTTGACGTTGCCTTTGCCCTCAATGACGCTTTCGACCCACTGACTTTTTTAGCCAGCCAGCCCTGTTTCCCCCAATTCTACTGGCAGCAACGTAGCGGTGAAGATGAAGCCGCAGCGCTGGGTCAGGTGCTGCGTTTTCCCTCACTGGCAGAAGCCCGGCATTTCCTCAACGATAATCCCGAACATGACCTGCGTATCTGGGGGCTGAATGCTTTTGACCCTCAACAAGGCGAGCTGTTCCTGCCGCGTCTCGAATGGCGTAGGGAAGGGGGGCGGGCATCTTTACGCCTTATTGTCCTCAATGGCAACGCGCAACAAAACGATGTCGCGCAGGCCCAGGAATTTATTGATGCCCTGGTACGGGCGAAATCGCTGCCAGATGTGCAAATGGAATTGGTCTCGCAACATCACTTTCCGCAACAATCGGGCTGGGAAGCGCTGGTCACACAGGCCACGCAGGCGATTACCCGCGGCGAGATGGATAAAGTCGTACTCGCGCGTGCCACGGATTATCATTTCTCCCAACCGGTTAATGCTGCTGCAGTTATGGCGGCGAGCCGTCGTCTTAACCACCATTGCTTTCATTTTTTTATCGCATTCGATCCCCACAATGCGTTTCTGGGGTCATCTCCCGAGCGCCTGTGGCGCAGAAGGGGAACCTCATTGCGTACCGAAGCGCTGGCCGGTACCGTCGCCAATGATACAGACGATACCCGGGCTACTGAGCTTGGCGACTGGTTAATGAATGACGATAAAAACCAGCGCGAGAATATGCTGGTCGTTGAAGATATTTGTCAGAGATTACAGCATGCAACCTCTACGCTGGATGTGTTGCCACCGCAGATTGTTCGACTGCGTAAAGTGCAGCATTTGCGACGCTGTATCTGGACCGAGATGCATCATAACGATGATGCACAGTGCTTAACGCTGCTCCAGCCAACAGCGGCGGTGGCCGGGCTCCCCCGCCTGGCGGCGCGTGCGTTTATTACCCAGCATGAACCCTTTGAGCGTGAGTGGTATGCCGGTTCGGCAGGCTATTTGTCACTTAAACAAAGCGAGTTCTGCGTTGCATTACGTTGTGCAAAAATCAGTGGTACAACCGTACGTTTATACGCGGGAGCCGGGATCGTGGCGGGTTCCGACCCGACAATGGAATGGCAGGAAATCGAAAATAAAGCAGCGGGATTGCGTTCGCTCTTGATAATGAAACACGTATAACCGACCCATATCAAAAATCTATTTTTTTCGATTCTTTATACTAAGCCACAATATTGATACTGGACAAACTTATGTCAGTGAGTGCTTTTAACCGACGCTGGGCGGCGGTGATCCTTGAAGCTTTAACGCGCCACGGCGTGCGACATATTTGTATCGCACCGGGGTCCCGTTCCACGCCGCTGACGCTGGCGGCGGCAGAAAATTCGTCCTTTATCCATCACACGCACTTTGATGAACGCGGTTTGGGGCATCTTGCGCTCGGTCTGGCAAAAGCAAGCGGCACTCCGGTCGCGGTGATTGTCACCTCCGGTACCGCTGTGGCGAATTTATACCCGGCGCTGATCGAAGCCAGCCTCACCGGGGAAAAATTGATTTTTCTCACCGCTGACAGGCCGCCTGAACTTATTGATTGCGGGGCCAACCAGGCAATACGCCAGCCGGGGATCTTTGCATCGCACCCGGCGCAATCACTGGCGCTGCCGCGTCCATCACAAGACATCCCGGCCCGCTGGTTGCTCTCTGCTATCGATCATCTAATGGCGTCCGCGCAGACGGGGCCTGTGCACATCAACTGCCCGTTTGCCGAACCGCTGTACGGTGAAATGGATGATACGGGGCTTGCCTGGCAACAGGCGCCCGGCGATTGGTGGCAGGACGACAAACCCTGGCTGCGTGAAGATTTGCATAGCGGCAGCGCGAAACAACGCGACTGGTTTTTCTGGCGGCAGAAACGCGGCGTGGTTGTGGCGGGTCGAATGAGCGCGTCGGAAGGCAAGCTGGTTGCCGCATGGGCGAAAATGCTCGGTTGGCCGCTCATTGGCGATGTCCTTTCACAAACCGGGCAGCCGCTGCCGTGCGCCGACCTGTGGCTGGGCAATGCTCGCGCGGTGAGTGAGCTGCAAACGGCACAAATTGTTGTTCAACTGGGCAGCAGTCTGACCGGTAAGCGGTTGCTCCAGTGGCAGGCGACCTGCGAGCCGCAGGAGTACTGGCTGGTAGATTCCGTTGCCGGGCGGCTTGATCCTTCACATCACCGTGGCCGCCGTCTGGTTTCCGGTGTTGCCGAGTGGCTGGAACTGCACCCGGCGGAATCACGCGCGCCCTGGTGTACTGACATTCCACAATTATCCGCTCAGGCGTGGCAGGCGGTTGCCAGCCAACGCGACACCTTTGGTGAAGCACAGTTAGCGCATCGACTGGCGAAGTATCTGCCGGAGCAGGGGCAACTGTTCCTCGGCAATAGCCTGGTGGTCCGCCTGGTGGATGCGCTGGGGCAGTTACCGGCCGGTTACCCGGTTTACAGCAACCGTGGTGCGAGCGGTATCGATGGCCTGATTTCTACTGCCGCAGGTGTACAGCGCGGCACGGCGCGGCCTACGCTTGCAATCGTCGGTGACCTGTCTGCCTTGTACGATCTGAATGCGCTGGCATTACTGCGCCAGGCTTCTGCGCCGCTGGTGCTGATTGTGGTCAATAACAACGGCGGGCAGATCTTCTCGCTGTTGCCGACGCCGCAAAGCGAGCGCGAACAGTTTTATTTAATGCCGCAGCACGTCCATTTTGAGCATGCGGCGGCGATGTTTGGCCTGAAATACCATCATCCCCAAAACTGGGATGAGCTTGAACAAGCGCTGGCGGGGGCATGGAGTAAAGCGGGGGCAACGCTGATTGAGCTGGTGGTGAAAGATACTGACGGCGCGCATACGCTGCAACAGTTGCTCGCGCAGGTAAGTCAGTTGTGATCCTGAATGCGCGGGCTATGCCGGGAGAGCCGCAAAAGCCGTGGCTAATTTTTCTGCACGGTTTTTCGGGTGACAGCCGCGAATGGTTGCCTGTCGGCGAGCGCTTTACGGCCTGTTCACGCCTCTATATTGACCTGCCGGGCCACGGAGGTTCGGCGGATAGCATGGTGACTTCCTTCGAACTGCTTAACGATGCGCTGTGCGATACGCTTTGTAGTTACAACATACTAAGTTACTGGCTGATAGGGTACTCGCTGGGCGGACGGGTGGCGATGCACTTTGCCTGCTCCCAGCCGAAGGGACTATTGGGTGTGATCGTTGAAGGAGGGCACCCTGGCCTGACGGATGCGACCGCACGGCAGGAGCGCCTGATATCAGATAGACAATGGGCGCAGCGATTTCGTGCGCAACCGCTTGTCAGCGTTTTTAACGACTGGTATCAACAGCAGGTGTTTGCGTCGTTGAGTGACGAGCAACGGCAACATCTGGTGGCGTTACGCAGCCAGAACAACGGCCCGGCGCTGGCCGCTATGCTGGAGGCGACTTCGCTCGCTGTACAACCGGATTTACGCGCTGCGCTGCGTAACGCGCCTTTTCCATTTCATTATTTATGTGGTGAGTTTGACAGTAAATTTCGCACGCTGGCGGCTGAGGTCAGCGCGAACTGTCATGTCATTGTTGACGCCGGGCATAACGCGCATCGGGAACGCCCCGATAGTGTGGCGAACTGCCTGGCGCAAATTCTGCGTCTCGATATAAAGGGCATATTATGATCTATCCCGATGAAACCATGCTGTACGCACCGATTGAATGGCAAGACTGCTCTGAAGGCTATACCGATATTCGGTATCACAAATCGGTGGATGGTATTGCCAAAATCACCATCAACCGCCCTCAGGTGCGCAACGCATTTCGTCCTTTGACCGTCAAAGAGATGATTCAGGCGCTGGCTGATGCGCGCTATGACGATAACATCGGCGTGATCATTCTGACCGGTGAAGGCGAAAAGGCGTTCTGTTCGGGTGGCGATCAGAAAGTCCGTGGCGATTACGGTGGATACCAGGATGACTCCGGCGTGCACCATCTGAACGTACTGGACTTCCAGCGCCAGATCCGTACCTGCCCGAAACCGGTGGTTGCGGCCGTTGCGGGTTACTCCATTGGCGGCGGTCACGTGCTGCATATGATGTGCGATCTCACGATTGCGGCAGAAAACGCTATCTTTGGCCAGACCGGCCCGAAAGTGGGCTCCTTTGATGGCGGCTGGGGGGCATCCTATATGGCGCGTATCGTTGGTCAGAAAAAAGCGCGCGAAATCTGGTTCCTGTGCCGTCAGTACAATGCAAAAGAAGCGCTGGATATGGGGCTGGTAAACACGGTGGTGCCGGTTGCTGAGCTTGAGAGAGAGACCGTACGCTGGTGCCGTGAAATGTTGCAGAACAGCCCGATGGCGCTGCGTTGCCTGAAAGCGGCACTCAACGCCGACTGTGATGGTCAGGCAGGTCTGCAGGAGCTGGCGGGTAACGCCACCATGCTGTTCTACATGACCGAAGAAGGTCAGGAAGGCCGCAACGCGTTTAACGAAAAACGCCAGCCGGACTTCAGCAAATTTAAACGGAATCCGTAATGCGCAGCGCGCAGGTTTACCGCTGGCAGATACCGATGGATGCGGGCGTCGTGCTGCGTGATCGGCGGCTGAAAACCCGTGACGGGCTGTTTATTCATTTGCGGGATGACGCGCAGGAAGGCTGGGGCGAGATTTCGCCTTTGCCGGGATTTAGCGTGGAGTCTCTTGAGGAGGCGACAGCCGCCGTCTGTGCCTGGGCGCAAGGGTGGCGAGCGGGGGATTGCGGCGTGTTGCCGGGGTTGCCGTCGGTTGACTTTGGTATCAGCTGTGCGCTGGCGGAACTGCGCGGTACGTTGCCAACGGCGGCGGACTACCGTGCCGCGACACTGTGCACGGGTGACCCGGATGAGCTTTTTGCCGCACTGGCTGCCATGCCGGGCGAAAAAGTGGCGAAAATGAAAGTGGGCCTGTATGAAGCGGTGCGCGATGGTATGGTGGCTAACTTGCTGCTGGAGGCGATGCCTGACTTGCGCCTGCGTCTGGACGCTAACCGCGCCTGGACGCCGCTCAAAGCGCAGCAATTCGCAAAATATGTGGATCCGCAATACCGCCATCGCATTGCTTTTCTGGAAGAGCCCTGTAAAACCCGTGATGATTCGCGCGCCTTTGCCCGTGAAACGGGCATAGCGATAGCCTGGGATGAAAGTTTGCGCGATGCCGATTTTACCTTTGAGCGCGAAGAGGGCGTGCGTGCGGTGGTGATTAAGCCCACCTTAACCGGAAGCCTTGAGAAGGTTCAGGGGCAGGTGAAAGCAGCCACACAACTGGGTATGACAGCGGTTATCAGTTCGTCAATCGAGTCCAGCCTTGGTCTGACTCAACTGGCGCGTATTGCCGCATGGCTCACCCCTGACACCATCCCGGGTCTCGATACGTTAAACCTGATGCAGGCTCAGCTTGTGCGTCGCTGGCCGGATAGCCCATTACCCTGCCATAGCGTTGAGATGCTGGAACCACTGCTATGACGTTCAATACCTGGCCCTGGCATGACTGGCGCGAAATGCGTGGCGATGAGCCCGCAATTCGCTTGCAGGATGAGACTTTAAGCTGGCGCGACCTGTGTGTGCGCGTCGATGCGCTGGCCGCCGGTTTTGCCCGCCAGGGGGTGAGCGAGGGCGATGGTGTGATGCTACGTGGGCGAAACCAGCCTCAGGTATTGTTAGCGTGGCTGGCGTTACTGCAATGTGGCGCGCGTGTATTGCCGGTCAATCCCCAATTACCCTCGCTGTTGCTGGAGGCATTGCTGCCAACCCTGACGCTGCGTTTTGCCGTTAATCTGGCTGATAGCAATACCTTTGTCGGTCTGACGCCTCTTGAACTGCGACCTGTTGCCCAATCTTATGCTATTGACTGGCAGCCTCAACGGCTGGCGTCGATGACCCTGACTTCGGGTTCAACAGGTTTACCTAAGGCGGCGGTGCACACTTGCGCGGCACACCTCGCCAGCGCACAAGGGGTACTGGCGATGATTCCTTTCGCGCCAGAAGATGACTGGTTGTTGTCACTGCCGCTCTATCACGTTTCAGGGCAGGGAATTCTGTGGCGCTGGTTATTGGCGGGCGCGCGCTTAACCGTCTCTGAGAACAATCTGGCAGAGGCTTTGCAGGGGTGTACTCATGCGTCGCTGGTGCCAACGCAACTGTGGCGCTTGCTGAATGATGCGGTGGAGGTCTCTCTTAAAGCCGTTTTGCTGGGCGGCGCGGCGATCCCTGTCGAACTGACCGAACATGCGCGTGAGCGCGGGATTCGTACCTGGTGTGGCTATGGCCTGACGGAGTTCGCTTCAACGGTATGCGGGAAAGAGGCTGATGGGCAGTCTGATGTCGGTTGCCTACTGCCGGGAAGAGCGTTGCGTATCGTTGACGATGAAGTGTGGCTGCGGGCGGAAAGTATGGCCTCAGGTTACTGGCGCGACGGGGAATTATTGCCGTTGCTCAATGATGAGGGCTGGTTTGCCACCCGTGATAAAGGCGTTCTGCACGATGGCCGTCTGACGATTCTGGGACGACTGGATAATCTGTTTTTCAGCGGCGGCGAGGGTATCCAGCCGGAGGAAGTAGAGCGTGTTATCGTGGCACATCCTCAGGTTCAACAGGTTTTTATTGTTCCCCGCGAAGACCGCGAATTTGGCCACCGACCTGTGGCGGTGGTGGAGTGTGATGGCGCCGTTGAGCTCTCGCAGCTCACCACCTGGGTACAGGACAAGCTTGCGCGCTTCCAGCAGCCCGTTGCGTGGTTGCGCTTGCCGACGCATCTTTCGTCCGGCGGCATTAAAATATCACGCCGTGCGCTACAGTCATGGGTCGCCGAACGGTAGATTTTTTGCGTAGCGTTTTCCAGTTTGCAAGCCGGAAATGCCCACCGGCGGTGGGAGGATGTTAGTGTCCTGACATCTCTACTCAGGCAAGGAATGCCATGAAGAACACCGCTGCACCTACCGCGCATGATGCGCTTTTCAAACAGTTTCTTACCCATAAAGAGACGGCGCGCGATTTTCTGACCCTCCATTTGCCCGCGTCGCTACGCCAGCTTTGCGATCTCGCGACGCTGAAACTGGAGTCCGGCAGCTTTGTTGACGAGGCACTGCGCGCAACCCATTCCGATGTGCTCTACTCGGTCAAAACCCGGCAGGGTGAGGGCTATATTTATGTACTCATTGAGCACCAAAGTTCACCCGACAGGTTTATGGCTTTTCGCTTGATGCGTTATGCCGTAGCGGCAATGCAGCGGCATCTCGATGCGGGAAACACGGTCTTGCCCCTGGTGATTCCAATGCTTTTTTATCATGGGCGCGTTAGCCCTTATCCCTTTTCGTTATGCTGGCTGGATATGTTCAGCCAGCCACAATATGCCCATGAACTGTACACAACGCCATTTCCGTTGGTGGATATTACCGTTGTGCCTGATGAGCAGATCATGACGCACCGACGTGTTGCCTTACTCGAATTATTACAAAAGCACATTCGTCTGCGGGATATGACCCTTTTGCTGGACAAACTGGTCACGACTTTGTCGCTGGGATACACTACCCGCCAGCAGTTGCGCGCTGCAATGCACTATCTACTGAGCAGAGGCAACACGCCAGCGCCAGGCGCTTTTCTTCGCCGACTGGTGCACCGTTCGCCACAACATAAGGAGACGTTGATGACTATTGCTGAACAACTGGAAGAACTCGGCAGGCGTAAGGGCTTTCGTCAGGGGCGCCATGAAGGACGTCACGAAGGACAAAAAGCCGAGGCGCTTCGCATCGCCTGTGAAATGTTACGCAGTGGGATGGACAAAGCTGTCGTGCAGCGTTTCACTGGTCTGAGTGAAGCTGAACTGGCGCAGCTCAAACATTAAGACTGCGCCGCTCTTTTCTCAAAGTAGCCCTTTCAGGCTCAGCGTGCGGCGGGTGGCGACATTCAGATCGTATTTTGTCAGATCCGCCGGGCTAACCCAGGCGTAATCCTGAAATTCCTCATTGATCTCCACTTCACGGTTCGCGCTGATGCAGTCAAAAATCAGGTAGATCATGTAGATCTCTTCTTTGCTGCCATCGGCGTAGGTTTTTATGCGCACATCGTCGCTAAAGGTCCATGGCGTTATCTGCTGCAACACCAGTTTCTCACCAAGCTCTTCGCGAATTTCGCGGCGCAACGCGTCTTCAATACGCTCACCTGGTTCGACTCCCCCACCACTGAGTGCCCATTGACCGGGAAAAACACCGCGATCATCCGCCATTTTGCATAGCAAATAATCACCTTCATTTTGAATCAGTGGGCATACAATTGTCCTTTGACGCATGATTTAGTCCTTATCCTTATGACGGGTATAGGGTTTATACCACCAAGCTTGCGGGGATGCAGTAAGCTGCCAAAAAAGAGCAACTTGTCCTGTGCAGGCGCATTTAATGAAAATGGGCGCGTAAAAATCGTGGATTGATGTAAAAAATCATTTTTAGTTCAGTATTCTTAAAAAAAATGATCGTACAATCAGCCGCTTTGGAACATTGGACTATTGTTGCGCGGATAAGAGAAATGAAAAAGAGTATATATTTGGGTTTTGCCAGCCTTCTGCTGGCGTCTGCCGGGGCAAATGCTGTGAGCTTGAGCGGCCAGGTGGGTGAGCACTACACCAACCTCGGTGTGGGTATGGGAACGGAAACCAGTGGCCTGGCGTTGAGCGGCAACTGGGCGCATAACGATGATGATGGCGATATCGCCGGTCTGGGCCTGGGTTACAACATTCCGCTGGGGCCGTTTATGGGGACGGTTGGCGGTAAAGGCGTTTACCTTAACCCGAATGCCGGGAGCGAAGGGTATGCGCTGGCCGTTGGTGGTGGTCTGGCATGGCAGGTTAGCGACAGCTTCCGTCTCTTTGGCGAATATTATTACTCCCCGGATTCCCTCTCCAGCGGGGTTAACGACTACCGTGAAGCGAATGCCGGTGCGCGTCTGACCATTATTCATCCGCTCAGTATCGAAGCCGGTTACCGTTATGTCGAGCTGACCGGTAAAGAAGGCAACCGCGATAATGCAGTGGCGGATGGCCCGTATGTCGGCGTCAATGCCAGCTTCTGATCCTTCGGCGCGGCGTCCGTCCGCGCCAGTTTCTTACCTCTTTTCTTCCCTTCATGCGGTATAGTGTTTCAACCTCTATTGCTGGAGAAAATAATGTTAAACGTAGAGATGCTGTCAACCGGCGATGAAGTCTTGCACGGGCAAATCGTGGACACCAATGCCGCCTGGCTGGCAGATTTTTTCTTTAATCAGGGGCTACCGCTTACCCGACGTAATACCGTTGGCGATAACCTCGACGACCTGGTGGCCATTCTGCGTGAGCGCAGCCAACAGGCGGATATTCTTATTGTTAATGGTGGCCTGGGCCCAACCAGCGATGACCTCAGTGCGCTGGCGGCGGCAACGGCGAAGGGCGAAGCGCTGGTATTACATGAAGAGTGGTTGACGCAGATGGCGCGCTTTTTTTCCGAGCGCGGACGCGTCATGGCGCCCAGCAACCGCAAGCAGGCGGAAATTCCTGCCAGTGCGGAGCTGGTGGATAATCCGGTCGGTACCGCCTGTGGCTTTGCCATACAGCTTAATCGCTGCCTGATGTTCTTTACGCCAGGAGTGCCTTCGGAGTTTAAAGTGATGGTGGAACGTGAAATTCTGCCGCGCATTCGCGCACGCTTTACGCTTCCTGAGCCGCCTGTTTGCCTGCGCCTGACAACCTTTGGCCGTTCCGAAAGCGATCTGGCGCAAAACCTGTCGCATCTGACGTTACCTGAAGGTGTAGTGATGGGCTATCGCTCCTCAATGCCCATTATTGAACTGAAACTCACTGGTCCTGCTGAGCATCGCGAGGCGATGGAGGCGTTATGGCCGGAAGTGAAGCGCGTGGCCGGTGAAAGCCTCATTTTCGAAGGCACTGTTGGTTTGCCGGCACTGCTTGCCGGGCGGTTGCGTGAACGTCAACTTAGCCTGACACTGAGTGAACAGTTCACCGGCGGCCTGGTGGCGTTGCAACTTTCGCGTGCGGGTGCGCCGCTGCTGGTCAGCGAAGTTATTCCTTCGCAGGATGAAGCGTTAGTGCAGACTGCACGTTGGGCTGCGGGGCTGCGCGATCGCCATCTGGCCGGGCTGGCGCTGACCGTCACGGGACTCGAAGATGAGCATCTGAACTTCGCGCTGGCGACGCCGGAAGGTACACATGCCTTACGCGTCAAGTTTAATACGAACCGACACAGCCTGACGGTACGTCAGGAAGTCTGTGCCATGATGGCGCTGAATATTCTGCGTCGTTGGCTCAATGGTCAGGACGTTGCCAGCGACCATGGCTGGATTAATGTCGTCGAATCCTTATTTGTTGAGTAATCCTTTTACGCCGGAAGAAATTGTCCTTCCGGCGCTTTTCCAGTCCAGCCTGTTGTACTCCACCTGAAAAAATCTGCGTAATACTTCACATTTTCTATTCATGTAATGTCCAGCATGCTGGATCACCATGGCTTTATGATCGCTCTCACAAAATCGGTTCCCCTAAGCCGCAACACTGATTCCAATATTCAGGACTGGAGTCCAATATGTTGGAATCAAGCAAAGTACCGGCACTCAGCCGGGCAATTGAAATCCTAAATCTCATCGCACGTATTGGGCCTTGCAGCGCTGCGGTAATCATTGAAGAGACAGGCATTCCCAAAAGCACCGCCTATTTAATTTTAGCGGAATTAAAGAAAGCGCGGTTATTGCGTATTGATAGCAATGACAACTACTGCTTATGGACAAAGCTCGTTGAACTTGCCGGGCATGCTTTGGGAAGAATGGATCTGCGCGAGATTGCCCGTCCCCGGCTGACTGAACTTATGGATGAGACCGGTCTGCTCTGCCATCTCGGCATTATTGATGACGCAAATGCCTATTACATTCTCAAAATAGAATCCTCCTCCACTATCAGCGTGCGCTCGCATGAGGGCAAAAGTCTTTCCCTTTATCGCTCCGGCATAGGGAAGTGTCTGCTGGCCTGGCAACCGCCCGCAACGCGCGATGAAATCATCCGTCATTTGCACTGGGAAAAAGCGACGTCGTCGACCATCGCCAATGCCCAGCAATTACACGATGAACTGGTGCTGATTCGTTCCAGGGGGTGGAGCTATGACAATGGCGAAGATTACCCCGATGTCCGATGTGTCGCTGCCCCCGTCTTTGATGCCCGCAATGCGCTAACGGCAGCCATTTCGGTCGTGGGAACCCGACTGCAAATTAATGAGGAAAACCGGGATTACCTCGCAGGTAAGGCGATTACTTGCGCAAAAGATATTTCCCGGCTTTTAGGGTGGAAAAGCCCTTTCGACAAGCAAGCATCATAAAAAGGAGAACATCATGACCTTACCGAAAATTAAACATGTCAGAGCCTGGTTCATTGGCGGCGCTACCGCAGAGAAAGGGGCAGGCGGCGGTGATTATCACGATCAGGGCGCTCATCACTGGATAGATGACCATATCGCCACCCCAATGAGCAAATACAAGGCCTATGAACAATCCCGGCAGTCTTTCGGTATTAACGTGCTGGGAACCTTAATTGTTGAAGTGGAAGCCGAAAATGGTCAGACGGGCTTTGCTGTTTCCACGGCAGGCGAGATGGGCTGCTTTATCGTTGAAAAGCATTTAAACCGCTTTATTGAGGGTAAATGCGTCAGCGATATCAAACTTATTCATGATCAAATGCTTAATTCCACCTTGTATTACGCAGGGTCTGGCGGGCTGGTTATGAATACGATTTCCTGTGTCGATCTGGCCTTATGGGATCTGTTTGGCAAGGTTGTCGGGTTACCCGTTTATAAATTGCTCGGTGGGGCTGTGCGTGACGAAATCCAGTTTTATGCGACTGGCGCGCGCCCCGACCTGGCTAAAGAGATGGGGTTTATTGGCGGCAAAATGCCGACACACTGGGGCCCGCATGATGGTGATGCGGGTATTCGCAAAGATGCGGCAATGGTTGCTGAATATCGCGAGAAATGCGGTGAAGATTTCTGGCTGATGCTGGATTGCTGGATGAGCCAGGATGTTAATTATGCCACCAAATTGGCCCATGCCTGTGCCCCGTATAATCTGAAATGGATCGAGGAGTGTCTGCCACCGCAACAATATGAGGGTTATCGCGAACTTAAACGTAATGCTCCTGCTGGCATGATGGTCACCAGCGGTGAGCATCACGGTACGCTGCAATCATTTCGTACGTTATCGGAAACCGGGATTGATATCATGCAGCCCGATGTCGGCTGGTGCGGTGGCTTAACGACGCTGGTGGAAATCGCTGCGATCGCAAAAGCACGCGGGCAGCTTGTCGTGCCACATGGTTCTTCGGTTTATTCCCATCACGCGGTTATTACCTTCACTAATACGCCATTTAGTGAGTTTTTAATGACCAGCCCCGACTGCTCTACGCTGCGTCCGCAATTTGATCCCATCCTGGTGGATGAACCGGTGCCAGTAAATGGTCGCATTCATAAGAGTGTGCTGGATAAACCGGGCTTCGGTGTTGAGCTTAATCGCAACTGTAATTTAAAGCGCCCGTATAACCATTAATTCCTCCGCGTCGCGCCGCCATAACGCGGCGCAGCCCTACATGAGGTCATTACGATGAATACCAGCTTATTGGATAGCGTGGTAAAGAAAAACCGCGCCCGTTTAATCCCCTTTATGTTGATGTTATACGTCCTGGCATTTCTTGATCGTTCGAATATTGGTTTTGCAAAAGAGACGTATCAGATAGACACCGGCCTTAGCAACGAAGCCTATGCGTTGGGGGCGGGGATCTTTTTTGTGGTGTACGCCTTCCTCGGCGTGCCGGCTAATCTGTTGATGCGTAAGTTTGGCGCACGCTACTGGATTGGAGGGACGACCCTGTTATGGGGGTTTCTCTCCGCGGCAATGGCCTGGGCTGATACCGAAGCCAAATTTCTGCTTGTCCGCACGCTTCTTGGCGCCGCGGAAGCTGGCTTCTTCCCTGGCATGATTTACCTGACCTCTCAATGGTTCCCACAGCGCAATCGCGCCAGCATTATGGGGCTTTTTTACATGGGGGCGCCATTAGCTTTGACGCTGGGTTCACCGCTGTCCGGCGCTTTACTTGAGATGCATGGCTTTATGGGGCATCCGGGGTGGTTCTGGATGTTCTTGATTGAAGGCCTGCTGGCTGTCTCTGCAGGTATCTTTACTTTCTTCTGGCTGGATGATACGCCAGCGCAGGCACGGTTCCTCACGCCGCAAGAGAAGGGCGTTCTTGAGGCCCAGCTTGCCAGCGAAGAGGAGAGTAAAGTGACTTCACGTCTGACCGATGCGCTGCGTAATGGGCGGGTATGGCAACTGGCTATCATTTATCTGACTATCCAGGTCGCGGTATATGGATTGATTTTTTTCCTGCCGACGCAAGTGGCCGCATTGCTGGGGACAAAAGTGGGGTTCACCGCCTCTGTCGTCACCGCTATCCCCTGGATTGCCGCCCTGTTTGGTACCTGGCTTATTCCTCGTTATTCCGATAAGACCGGTGAAAGACGCAACATTGCTGCACTGACGCTGTTAGCGGCGGGCATTGGTATTGGCGTATCTGGCCTGGTCTCTCCCGTGCTGGCCATTGTTGCCTTATGCGTCGCGGCGGTGGGATTTATTGCTGTACAACCGGTTTTCTGGACCATGCCAACGCAGCTTCTGTCCGGAACGGCGCTGGCGGCGGGTATTGGCTTTGTGAATTTGTTTGGTGCGGTCGGCGGATTTCTGGCCCCGATCATTCGTGTCAAAGCCGAAACCCTGTTTGCCAGCGGCGCTGCCGGGCTTCTCACCCTTGCTGGCGTGGCGATTGCCGGTGCGCTGATCATTTTAACACTGAATGTAAGACAGGCTGTCTCTCACTCGAACAGCGTTCATTCATGACAAAAAGGAAGTGAAATGACAATGGATCCGATTTTATCCAACCCGTTTAAAGCGGGTCTGCTAAAAGGCGAAACGCAGATTGGCCTGTGGTTAAGTTCCACTACGTCGTATATGGCTGAGATTGCAGCGACCTCCGGGTATGACTGGTTATTGATTGATGGCGAACATGCGCCGAATACTATTCAGGATCTCTATCACCAGTTGCAGGCCATTGCGCCTTACACCAGCCAGGCCGTCATTCGGCCCGTTGAGGGGAGCCGTGTTCTTATCAAACAGGTGCTCGATATTGGTGCCCGTACATTGTTAATTCCCATGGTGGAGAGCGCAGAGCAGGCGCAGGATGTGGTGGCGGCCACGCGTTACCCGCCACAAGGTGTTCGCGGTGTGGGGGCGAGTGTCGCGCGCGCCGCCCGCTGGGGGCGAGTCGAAAATTATATGGCTCGCGCGAATGAAGAGTTGTGCTTGTTGATTCAGGTTGAAAGCAAAGCGGCGCTGGATAACCTTGATGCCATTTTGCATGTTGATGGTATTGATGGGGTCTTTATCGGTCCTGCCGACCTCTCCGCATCGTTGGGCTATCCTGACAACAGTGGTCATCCGGACGTGCAACGCGCCATTGAACAGGCCATTAAGCAGATACGTGATGCCGGGAAAGCGGCGGGTTTTCTGGCGGTCGATCCGCTCATGGCAAAAAAAGTGCTGGAGTGGGGGGCTAACTTCGTGGCAGTCGGTGTGGACACCATGTTGTATACCAATGCGTTAGATGAACGGCTGGCGATATTTAAAGGGGCCAGACCTTCGGCATCGGCAACGAAGGGCAGTTATTAATTATTCGCCCGCCGGGAGGATTACGGCGGGCGAACCTTTTAGCGCAGCGCCTGCGCCAGTAGTGTAATAGGATGTTCGCAGCGAAGGCTTGTGGACATTTCCACCTGCCACTTACAGGTTTCACAATCTGTGATCACCAAATCCGCACCGCTCTCCTCAATCTGGCGGAACAGTGGTTCGCCAATCGCCTGCGCTGTGGCGTAGTTTTCGCGCTTAAAGCCGTAGGTCCCCGCTATCCCGCAACAACGTGAATCCAGTACGGTAAGTTCCAGTCCGGGAATACGTCGCAGCAGATCCAGTGTGTAGTGCGTCCAGCCCATTTTCTCCATATGGCACGGTGTGTGATAAACCACTTTCAACGGTAACTCTTTGAGCTTGAGCGTATTGCCTTCTTCCAGCTTGCGCCAGATCCAACGCGTAGCCAGGTCGATGTGCGGACGTAAATGGTGGTTATCGACGTCCAGCAGATGCGGATATTCATCTCGCAAAGTGAAGGTACAGGTTGATGAGGTGGCAATCACCGGAATACCGTCTCCTGTGATGCTCTGCTGTAATGCCCGAATATTAAATTCCGCCTGCTTTTTCGCTTTCGCAAAATAGCCATTGGCAATCAGCGGCACCCCGCAACATTTTTCCTGACGCAGGAGCTGCACACCGATTCCCATCGCGTTCAGCACTTGCAAGAGATCTTTGCCCAGTTGCGGATGGTTGTAATTCACATAGCAGCCATGGAAAAACGCCACCTGCTGATCAAACGCCTTTTGCTTGTCAGCCACGGAGCGGTACCAGCGGCGGAAAGTGCCATGGGAATATTTTGGCAGCGTCCGGTGATGATCGATTTTCAGCGCCTTATCGAGCAACTGGCGAACGGGTTTGAGCGACGTGGCGGTATTGACCAGCGGCGCGAATGGGGTGGATAACGATCCCATCAAATCCGTATGGCTCAGAATGGCATTACGCAGTGAAGGTGGATTAACGGCATATTGCGAACGTGCGCGTTGAATAATATCGCCAATCTTTACGCCAGACGGACAGGCGGTTTCACAGCGTTTACAGTTGGTGCAGTATTTCAGCGCCTCATCAAACAACGCCGGGTCTTTTAGACGTAAACGCTCCCCATCCGGCCCCGCCTGTTTCGGGCCAGGGTAAGCAGGATTCACCGCACTGACCGGGCAAACCGTGGTGCACACGGTGCATTTGATACAGCTTTCAAATTGAGTTGTGGTCATTTTACCTCTCCCCGGCGCAAATTTGTTCTGCGGCATACAGCGCGGTAACCGCGCAAACGCCACCCCCACACCCCTGAGCAACCGCATCAAAGCCACCCAAAACGGAGCCCACCACATACAGGTTATCCAGCGTCGTGCCCTGGCGCTTAGCGCGTAGCGTTTCGTCAGTGATCACGCCAAACTGCTGCCATGGCTGGGTATCAAAGACGTTGTCGCGATACCAGCTTTCCCGTCCGGGGCTTTGTAACACGTCGAGGTCAAAAATGGTTTCCCGTACGCGATCGCGTTCGGCAATCAAACCGTTACTGAAAAAACTGCCGCTGGCGAGCACCACATGGCGTGGACGTAGCGCAATATCCTCATGCTTGCGCGTCCACAGTTGTGTCACGCGTCCACTTTCCACATCGGCACGGATCACCTCATCACCGGGCATCCATGTCCCACCGCTTTGGATAAAACGCTGTTGCAGGCGTGATTGCATGCGGGTGCCGGGAACTGATGGCGGCAGAGTAGGCAGCAACCGTAGCGGACAGGAGAGTTGTTGGTTAAGTCGTGTAAAGACGGCGCTATCCTGCAGGCCGAAACAGGCCGGGAAGTAAAGCTCGTCGTACTGACGGCTTAACGGCAGCAAGGCGCGGTACAGCTCGTCAAAATTCTGAGCAACATCCAGTACACGGGCGATATTGACGGCGCGAAATTCACTTGGGTTATCCCGCACGCGGTCCAGCACTGGCAGCGTTATCTCTTCTGCGGTGGCATTTATGCCACGTTTTTTCAGTGACGCGGCAGCGAGTTGCGGCTGAAAATCGAGAAAACCACAAATACCGACGACCCCAATGGCAATATCTTTTGTCGGCTGGAGAGGAATTTCATTGGGGCTTAACCAGGCCTGACGGAAGGTGCCCAGTGGGGTGACACGCATATGCGGCGTATCGGCCTCACCTTTTAGCGCCAGGCCGCAGTCTGCCAGCATGGTCTGGGTCATTTTTGCATAGTGGCGTACCCTTTCAGCGCCCAGTAAGGCATAAGGATGTTCGCTTTGCATACGCTGTAACGCGCCTACCCCGGCGATAAGGTCGTTGACCGGTTGCCCGTTCGGCAGACGGGAGAGTAGGTCCAGCGAGCCGGAAGAGAAATTGAGTGCGCTCTGACCGCGGCTGACAATGGCACAGCGTTGACCGTTTTCGCTCAGCCGAATGCCGCAGAGTAACCCGGCGAGGCCGCCGCCGATAATAACCGTATCAAATTTCATCAGTTGGCTCCTTTTCCAGCCCGCACAGTCCTTGATAGACCCAACGTGTAAATTCACTTTCGCGTAGCGCATCCCCCCAGGCGACAGGTTTTATGCCCTTCCAGCGCTCATTCAAAAATGCGCAAAGCTGGTTAATAGATTCTGTTTCACTGGTCACCCGCATGCTGTGCAGTAAGCCTGCTGCGCGACAGGCGCACAGCTCACCCTGACATGTGCCCATGCCCACGCGGGTACGGCGGCGCAGATCCAGCAGAGAGTTAACATTCAAGTTTTCAACGGCATACTGGACTTCCCCGGCGGTGACGGCTTCGCATTCGCACACCAGGCTACGACTGTGGCGATCGCTGCCCAGCGAGGCTGGTGTGCGATCGCCATGGCGATAAATAGCCGAACCGCGTAGCGGCACCGGCAGTGAGATAATTTTTTTCAGCGCCTGTTCGGTAGGCTGCTGTGAACCGGGCAACGGCGTTGTCGCTGTGGTACAAGGGGTGCTAAGACCGAGCTTGCGGCAGACGGCATCTGTGGCCCACTCCGCCATCAGACGGTAGGTCATCAGCTTGCCGCCGGTAATGGTGATAAAGCCTTCCATCCCGTCACGTTGAGCGTGATCGAGCAGCACAATGCCGCGGCTTACGTTACGTCCTGTCGGGTCATCATCGCTGGCAACCAAAGGACGTACGCCTGCATAGGCGCGCAGGATACGGGTCTGCGCCATCACTGGCGCCAGCTTTTCTCCTTCACGCAGCAGAATATCGACCTCTTCGGGCGTCACCCGGATGTTGTCAATATCCTTATAGTCAATATGCGTCGAGGTGGTGCCAATCAGGGAAATGGTATCGCCGGGTACGAGGATGTCGGCATCTGCCGGTTTACGACAACGGTTTATCACATGCTGATTGATACGGTGGTCGAGTATCAGCAGGGCTCCTTTGGCCGGGAACATGCGAATCCGTAAATCCGCATACTCCGCGATGCGCTGGCCCCAAATCCCGGCGGCATTGACCACGACAGGAGCATGCAGAGGATAAATTTCATGGGTTTGCGGGTTCATCAGTTGTACACCGGTGACCCTGTCGCCCTGGCGTATTAATCCGCAGACTTCGTGGCCTGTCAGGATAGTGGCGCCATGTTCACGCGCATCCAGCATATTGCTGGCGGTCAGGCGAAAAGGATCCACAGTGCCATCGGGCACGCGGACGGCACCAGTCAGTGCCGGGTTTACGCTGGGTTCCGTGCGCCGCGCTTCTTCTGGCGTAATGGCCTGCGCGTTAATCCCCGCGCGCTGGCAGGCATCAATAAAGACAGGCTGATAAGCCAGATCGTCTTCCGGCAGGGTGATAAATAAACCGTCTGTAGGCTCAATACAGTGGCGAGCGATACGCTTGAGGATGTGGTTTTCTGCAATACATTCCCGGGCGGATTCGTTATCGGTCACTGCATAACGCGCACCGCTGTGCAATAAACCGTGATTGCGGCCGGTGGCACCTGTGGCAATGTCATGGCGTTCAAGCAGTACCACGCGCAGTCCGCGCAATGCACAGTCGCGGACGATGCCTGCTCCGGTCGCGCCACCGCCGATGATGATGACATCGTAATCGTCTGAGTTACCCATATTTTCGTCTTCCGAGCGGGATTCCATAGAAACATTTAGCCACACTGTTGCTATGGATTGTTTGATATCGCGCATATTCGAGCAAAAAACGAAAATAACCAGAGTGGTTTTATGTCTGAAAGTGGAGCTTTGTCATAAATATGTAACATAAGGTGCGACAAATTGCCTTTTGTCGTTAGAATTTGCCGGGTAAAACCGTTACAAACGAAATCATGGTTTCGTTTTCACTCATAGTAGTCACATATAATGATAAAACCCTGCCACGGAGGCATATATGTTGAGTATTTTCCGGCCAGAATCCCACCGAGAAAGACTTCCTGAAGATCGTATCGACCCGGTTTATCGTCGTCTGCGCTGGCAGATCTTCCTGGGTATTTTCTTCGGCTATGCGGCCTATTATCTGGTGCGCAAAAATTTTGCGTTGGCCATGCCTTACCTCGTGGAGCAGGGCTTTTCTCGCGGTGATTTAGGGTTTGCGCTGTCGGGGATCTCGATTGCCTATGGTTTCTCAAAATTCATTATGGGGTCGGTCTCGGATCGTTCGAATCCGCGCGTTTTTCTGCCCGCCGGGTTGATTCTGGCCGCGGCAGTCATGTTGTTCATGGGATTTGTCCCGTGGGCGACATCGAGCATTGCCATTATGTTTGTGCTGCTGTTCATGTGCGGCTGGTTCCAGGGAATGGGGTGGCCGCCGTGCGGACGTACCATGGTGCACTGGTGGTCGCAAAAAGAGCGTGGCAGGATAGTGTCTGTATGGAACTGTGCGCACAACGTCGGCGGCGGTATTCCCCCGTTGCTGTTCCTGTTGGGTATGGCCTGGTTTAACGACTGGCACGCGGCGCTGTATATGCCTGCGTTTGGGGCAATCATTGTGGCGATTTTCGCGTTCGCTATGATGCGAGATACCCCTCAGTCCTGCGGCTTGCCGCCGATTGAAGAGTATAAAAACGACTACCCGGACGATTACAGCGAAAAGGCAGAAGAGGAACTGACGGCGAAGCAAATCTTTATGCAGTACGTCTTCCCGAACCGTCTGCTCTGGTATATCGCCATCGCCAACGTTTTCGTTTATCTGCTGCGCTACGGCATTCTGGACTGGTCACCCACCTACCTGAAAGAAGTGAAGCATTTCGCGCTGGATAAATCTTCCTGGGCCTATTTCTTTTATGAATATGCCGGGATCCCAGGGACGCTGATTTGCGGCTGGATGTCGGACAAAGTCTTCAAAGGTAACCGTGGTGCAACAGGCGTCTTCTTTATGACGCTGGTCACCATTGCCACGATCATCTACTGGTTAAACCCGGCGGGCAATCCGACGATAGATATGGTCTGTATGATTGTCATTGGCTTCCTGATCTACGGCCCGGTGATGCTCATTGGTCTGCACGCTCTTGAACTGGCTCCGAAAAAAGCCGCCGGTACGGCAGCGGGCTTCACCGGTTTATTCGGCTACCTTGGCGGGTCGGTGGCGGCCAGTGCGATTGTGGGTTACACCGTCGATTTCTTTGGCTGGGACGGTGGTTTTATGGTGATGATTGGCGGCAGCATTCTGGCTGTGCTTTTGCTGATTGTGGTGATGATTGGCGAACGCAAACATCATGCACAAGTGGCGGCTAAGCGCCGATAAGGCAATAAAAAGGGCCGCGCGCGGCCCTTTTACATTTCAATCTCAATATCCCCTTTTGCTTTGCAGCAGCAGGGTAATATTTCGTCAGGCTGGATAAAGGCCAGCGGCTCGGTCAGCCAGTCGACCTGGCCTGTGACCAGGCGACAGCGACAGGAGCCGCAGTAACCTTCGCGGCACTGGTATTCCACCGGCACGCGGTGTGATTCCAGCGCCACCAGCAAAGACGGATGTTCTTCCTGGCACAACACCTGTGTGCCCGTCAGACGTAAGGTTACACGCGTCATCAGAGCTGGAAGTTACTCAGGTCGTCGGTATCGACTTCGGCGTCGATCTGGCCAACCAGATAAGAGCTGACTTCCACTTCCTGCGGAGCCACCTGAACGTTGTCAGAGACCAGCCAGGTATTGATCCACGGAATCGGGTTAGAGCGGGTCTGGAACGGCAAGTCCAGGCCGACCGCCTGCATGCGGATATTGGTGATGTACTCAATATACTGCCACAGGATGTCTTTATTCAGACCGATCATGGAGCCGTCGCGGAACAGATACTCTGCCCACTCTTTCTCCTGCTGCGCCGCCTGGACGAACAGGTCATAGCACTCCTGTTTGCACTCTTCGGCAATCTCCGCCATTTCCGGGTCATCGCTACCTGAACGCAGCAGGTTCAGCATGTGCTGAGTCCCGGTCAGATGCAGCGCTTCATCGCGTGCAATCAGACGGATGATTTTGGCGTTGCCTTCCATCAGTTCGCGCTCCGCAAAGGCGAAAGAGCAGGCAAAGCTGACGTAGAAGCGAATAGCTTCCAGTGCGTTCACGCTCATCAGACACAGATACAGTTTCTTTTTCAGCTCGCGCAGGTTCACGGTCACGGTTTTACCGTTAACGGTATGGGTACCTTCGCCAAGCAGATGCCAGTAGCTGGTTAGCTCAATCAGCTCATCGTAATAGGCCGAAATGCCCTCGGCACGTTTCTGGATCTGCTCGTTGGTGACGATATCGTCAAACACAATCGCCGGATCGTTCACGATATTACGGATGATGTGGGTGTAAGAGCGCGAATGGATCGTTTCTGAAAACGCCCAGGTTTCAACCCAGGTTTCCAGTTCCGGGATCGAAATCAGCGGCAACAGCGCCACGTTCGGGCTACGACCCTGAATAGAGTCCAGCAGCGTCTGGTATTTCAGGTTGCTGATAAAAATGTGTTTTTCGTGTTCCGGCAACGCCTGGTAGTCAATACGGTCGCGGGAAACGTCGACTTCTTCCGGACGCCAGAAGAAGGAGAGTTGCTTTTCAATCAGCTTTTCAAAGATGTCATATTTTTGCTGATCGTAGCGTGCCACGTTGACCGGCTGCCCGAAGAACATCGGCTCTTTGAGCTGGTCGTTTTTCGTCTGTGAAAAGGTGGTGTATGCCATGAGTGTGTCCTGTGAGAGATTTTGTAGATCGGGCAAACAAAATCGTAGGCCGGGTAAGCGTAGCGTCACCCGGCATTTACATTAGATCTTACATGCGCCGCTTTCGCAGCCATCATCCTGAATGGACGGCACCAGATCATCCTGCGCATCTTCCGCACCGTCGCGGGTGTTTTGATAGTACAGGGTCTTCACGCCAAATTTATAGGCAGTGAGCAAGTCTTTCAGCAATTGCTGCATCGGCACTTTTCCGGACGGGAAACGTGTCGGGTCATAGTTGGTATTTGCAGAGATCGACTGGTCGATAAATTTCTGCATGATGCCTACCAGTTGCAGATAGCCGTCGTTGTTCGGCATTTCCCACAGCAGCTCGTACTTATCTTTCAGCAGCTCATAATCCGGCACCACCTGACGCAGAATACCGTCTTTCGACGCCTTGATGCTCACATGGCCGCGCGGTGGCTCAATGCCGTTGGTGGCATTGGAGATCTGCGATGAGGTTTCCGACGGCATCAGCGCAGACAGCGTGGAGTTACGCAGGCCGTAAGTTTTCACCGATTCACGCAGGGCGTCCCAGTCGTAGTGCAGCGGCTCGCTGGTGATACCGTCCAGGTCTTTCTTGTAGGTATCAATAGGCATAATGCCTTTGGAGTAGGTGGTTTCATTAAACCACGGGCATGCGCCTTGCTCTTTCGCCAGTTCGTTAGATGCTTTCAGCAGGTAGTACTGAATGGCTTCAAACGTCTGGTGCGTCAGGTTGTTGGCGCTGCCATCGGAGTAGCGTTTGCCGTTTTTCGCCAGCCAGTAGGCGAAGTTAATCACGCCAATACCCAGCGTACGGCGGCCCATTGCACCGCGTTTTGCCGCCGGAATCGGATAGTCCTGGTAATCCAGCAGGGCATCCAGCGCACGCACGGCAAGCACCGCCAGCTCTTCCAGCTCATCCAGATTAGAAATCGCACCCAGGTTAAAGGCAGACAGCGTGCAGAGCGCGATTTCACCGTTTTCGTCGTTCACGTCTTCCAGCGGTTTGGTTGGCAGAGCGATTTCCAGGCACAAGTTAGACTGGCGCACTGGCGCAACCACCGGGTCAAACGGGCTGTGGGTGTTGCAATGGTCAACGTTCTGGATATAGATACGGCCGGTAGAGGCGCGTTCCTGCATCATCAACGAGAACAGCTCAACGGCTTTTACGCGTTGTTTGCGGATGCTGTCGTCTTTCTCATATTTGGTGTACAGACGTTCGAACTCATCCTGATCGGCGAAGAACGCGTCATACAGGCCCGGGACGTCAGACGGGCTGAACAGGGTGATCTCTTCCCCTTTCAGCAGGCGGGTGTACATCAGTTTGTTGATCTGTACGCCGTAGTCCATGTGACGCACACGGTTACCTTCAACGCCACGGTTGTTTTTCAGAACCAGCAGGCTTTCAACTTCCAGATGCCACATCGGATAGAACAGGGTCGCCGCACCACCACGCACACCGCCCTGAGAGCAGGATTTTACCGCGGTCTGGAAGTGTTTGTAGAACGGGATACAGCCGGTGTGGAACGCTTCACCGCCGCGAATCGGGCTACCCAGCGCACGAATACGACCCGCGTTGATACCGATACCGGCACGCTGGGAAACGTATTTCACAATTGCGCTGGAAGTGGCGTTGATCGAGTCCAGGCTGTCGCCGCACTCGATCAGCACGCAAGAGCTGAACTGACGGGTCGGGGTACGTACGCCGGACATAATCGGCGTCGGCAGAGAAATTTTGAACGTGGAGACCGCATCATAGAAGCGCTTCACGTAACTCAGACGCGTCTCGCGTGGGTACCCTGAGAACAGGCAAGCAGCCACCAGGATATAGAGGAACTGCGCGCTCTCGTAGATTTCGCCGGTTACACGGTTCTGAACCAGGTATTTGCCTTCAAGCTGCTTAACGGCCGCGTAGGAGAAATTCATATCGCGCCAGTGGTCGATAAACTCGTCCATCTGCTTGAACTCTTCTTCCGTGTAGTCTTCCAGCAGATGCGTGTCGTATTTGCCAAGTTCAACCATTTTTACCACATGGTCGTACAGCGCTGGCGGCTCGAACTGACCGTAGGCTTTTTTACGCAGGTGGAAAATAGCAAGGCGCGCGGCGAGGTACTGGTAGTCTGGCGCTTCACGGGAGATCAGGTCCGCAGCGGCTTTGATAATAGTCTCATGAATGTCGGACGTTTTGATGCCGTCGTAGAACTGAATATGGGAACGCAGTTCCACCTGGGAGATGGATACATTACTCAGCCCCTCTGCCGCCCAATCCAGCACCCGATGAATTTTGTCGAGATTGATGCGCTCGGTGCTACCGTCGCGCTTTGTCACCAGCAGACTCTGATTCATGTGAAATTTACCTGTCCGTGAATAAAAAATATCCCCCAATTATCCACAGAACCACGTTGTGACTAAGTCTGTGGATAAATACTATATGTTGGGGGTATATGATAAGAGAAACGCTATATGGTGAGTATTCTAGTAAGGATTCTTTTGAGTACAAGAGTTGATTTTGACGTTAAATTGAGGTTGCAAAAGAGTGATAAAGGCTAAGTCCACGTCGCATAAGGCCTGGCGGGGATGTCAATATTTCGCAAAAAAAAATGAAAATTTGATCAAACGCTGATTTCTTCATCGGGAAGGGGAGATCGCGCGACATGATGTAGCGCAATCTTTATAAGAATAGTGAATGACGTCAGACGTTTTTTGGCTTTGTATGTAACATATAATTCACATCCACACCGGGCGCGAGCTTAAAGGTATTTAACAGCGGGTTGTAATGCAGGCCCGTAATGTGATGCTCCTTTAGCCCGGATTCATTCACCCAACCGAGCAGTTCTGCGGGTTTGATAAATTTCTTCACGTCGTGCGTCCCTTTCGGCACCATTTTCAGCACATACTCCGCGCCAACCACCGCCATTAACCACGCTTTGCCGTTACGGTTAATCGTCGAGAAGAAGACATGGCCGCCGGGTTTGACCAGCCGCGCGCAGGCGTTGACCACCGATTGCGGGTCCGGTACGTGTTCCAGCATCTCCATGCAGGTGACAACATCATATTGCTGCGGATGTTTGTCGGCGTGGTCTTCGACGGTCTCTTGCACGTATTCGACGCGAATGCCGGACTCCAGAGCATGCAGCCTGGCGACCTGTAGCGGTTCAAAGCCCATATCCAGCCCGGTGACTATCGCCCCTTCGCGCGCCATGCTCTCCGCCAGAATGCCGCCACCGCAGCCGACATCCAGGACATTCTTGCCAAACAGACCGTCAGCACGTTCTGCAATATAGCCCAGACGTAATGGATTAATGCGATGAAGAGGTTTGAATTCGCCTTCCAGATCCCACCAGCGAGAGGCAACCGCTTCAAATTTGGCGATTTCAGCCTGGTCAACGTTTTGAGCAACCGACGTTTTTTCGGCATTCATGGGGATATGTACTCCTTTTTTAGCAAGACGGATGAGTATAACAGTCTGCTGGCGCTAATAAAGCGCCCTGCGGGGTCTTTCCGTTTACCTGATTCATTACGGTTGTGTTATAATTTGCGACCTTTGAATCCGGGATACAGTAGAGGGATAGCGGTTAGATGAGCGACCTTGCGAGAGAAATTACACCGGTCAACATCGAGGAAGAGCTGAAAAGTTCTTATCTGGATTATGCCATGTCGGTCATTGTTGGCCGTGCGCTGCCAGATGTCCGCGATGGTCTAAAGCCGGTTCACCGTCGCGTACTTTACGCCATGAACGTCTTGGGCAATGACTGGAACAAAGCCTACAAAAAATCTGCCCGTGTCGTTGGTGACGTAATCGGTAAATACCATCCCCATGGTGATTCCGCAGTGTATGACACCATTGTGCGTATGGCACAGCCATTTTCACTGCGCTACATGCTGGTTGATGGTCAGGGTAACTTCGGTTCGATTGACGGCGACTCCGCGGCGGCAATGCGTTATACGGAAATCCGTCTGGCGAAAATTGCCCATGAGCTGATGGCCGATCTGGAAAAAGAGACCGTTGATTACGTCGACAACTACGACGGTACGGAAAAAATCCCTGATGTTATGCCTACCAAGATCCCGAACCTGCTGGTGAACGGGTCTTCCGGTATTGCAGTCGGGATGGCAACCAACATTCCTCCGCATAACCTGACGGAAGTGATTAACGGCTGCCTGGCGTACATCGATAATGAAGACATCAGCGTTGAAGGGCTGATGGAACATATCCCAGGGCCGGACTTCCCGACCGCCGCCATTATTAATGGTCGTCGCGGTATTGAAGAAGCGTACCGAACCGGGCGTGGCAAAATTTATATTCGCGCCCGCGCGGAAGTGGAAGCTGACGCGAAAACCGGTCGTGAAACCATTATCGTGCATGAAATTCCGTATCAGGTGAATAAAGCACGCCTGATCGAGAAAATTGCCGAGCTGGTTAAAGATAAACGCGTTGAAGGTATCAGCGCGCTGCGTGACGAGTCTGATAAAGACGGCATGCGCATCGTGATTGAAATCAAACGTGACGCAGTGGGTGAGGTGGTACTGAATAACCTGTACTCCCAGACCCAGCTCCAGGTTTCCTTCGGTATCAACATGGTGGCACTGCACCATGGCCAGCCGAAGATCATGAACCTGAAAGACATTCTGTCCGCGTTTGTGCGTCACCGCCGCGAAGTCGTGACGCGTCGTACCATTTTCGAACTGCGCAAAGCGCGCGACCGTGCGCATATCCTTGAAGCGCTGGCCGTTGCGCTGGCGAATATCGATCCGATTATCGAGCTGATTCGCCGTGCGCCGACCCCGGCAGAAGCCAAAGCCGGTCTTATCGCGCAGCCGTGGGATTTGGGCAACGTTTCCGCCATGCTGGAACGTGCGGGCGATAACGCCGCGCGCCCTGAATGGCTGGAGCCAGAGTTCGGTATTCGTGACGGTAAATACTACCTGACCGAACAGCAGGCACAGGCGATTCTGGATCTGCGTCTGCAGAAACTGACAGGACTTGAGCATGAAAAACTGCTCGAAGAATACAAAGAACTGCTGGAACAGATTGCCGAGCTGCTGCATATCCTCGGCAGCGCCGATCGTCTGATGGAAGTTATCCGCGAAGAGCTGGAACTGGTTCGTGAGCAGTTCGGTGACGAGCGTCGTACTGAGATCACCGCCAACACCGCCGACATCAACATCGAAGATCTGATCAACGAAGAAGATGTTGTGGTTACGCTGTCGCATCAGGGCTACGTGAAATACCAGCCGCTTACCGACTACGAAGCGCAACGTCGTGGCGGTAAAGGCAAGTCTGCGGCGCGTATTAAAGAAGAAGACTTTATCGACCGCCTGCTGGTGGCCAACACCCACGACACGATCCTCTGCTTCTCCAGCCGTGGTCGTCTGTACTGGATGAAAGTTTATCAGTTACCGGAAGCGAGCCGTGGCGCGCGTGGACGTCCGATCGTCAACCTTCTGCCGCTGGAGCCGAATGAGCGTATCACCGCCATTCTGCCGGTACGCGAGTATGAAGAGGGCGTAAGTGTCTTTATGGCGACCGCCAGCGGTACCGTGAAGAAAACCGCCCTGACCGAGTTCAGCCGTCCGCGCTCTGCCGGGATCATTGCGGTTAACCTCAATGAAGGCGACGAACTGATCGGCGTCGATCTGACCTCTGGTCAGGACGAAGTCATGCTGTTCTCTGCCGCCGGTAAAGTGGTGCGCTTCAAAGAAGGCGCCGTTCGTGCGATGGGACGTACCGCAACAGGTGTTCGCGGTATCAAGCTGGCAGGCGAGGACAAAGTCGTTTCGCTGATCATTCCACGTGGCGAAGGGGCAATCCTCACCGTGACGCAGAATGGCTACGGTAAACGTACGGCTGAAACCGAGTACCCGACCAAATCACGTGGTACGCAGGGCGTTATCTCTATCAAGGTGACCGAACGTAACGGTTCCGTGGTGGGTGCGGTACAGGTCACTGATACCGACCAGATCATGATGATCACCGATGCCGGTACGCTGGTGCGTACGCGTGTGTCGGAAATCAGCGTGGTAGGGCGTAACACCCAGGGTGTTATCCTGATTCGTACCGCAGAAGACGAAAACGTGGTCGGTCTGCAGCGTGTAGCCGAACCGGTGGACGACGAAGAACTTGACTCCATCGATGGCAGCGTCGCGGAAGGGGATGATGAAATTGCCCCGGAAGTTGACGATGGCGTGGCTGACGACGACGCCGACACCGACGAGTAATCTGTGCTGAGGGCCGGTTTTCCGGCCCTTTCTCTTTGCCATTGCGGCACCGGCATTTTACCGCTACTTTAATCTCAGTCACTTTTACACCCTCATGGCGGAGTTTCCCCAGGTTGAAATACCTCGTCTCTTTTCGTAGCACTTTGAAAGTCTCGCGCTATCTTTTCCGCGCGCTGGCTCTGGTGCTTTGGCTGCTGATTGCTCTCTTTTCGGTGTTCTACATCGTCAACGCGTTGCGTGATAAAGAGTCGGAAATACGCCAGGAATTTAACCTCAGCGCCGATCAGGCGCAGCGGTATATTCAGCGCACCTCCGACGTCATGAAAGAGCTGAAATACATCGCTGAAAACCGTCTGACGGCAGAAAACGGTATTCTTGCCTCTCGTGGGCTGGATGCGAAAACTGATGTACCTGATTTTCAGCCGCTGTTCCCCGATTCTGACTGCTCGAAAATGGGCACGGCCTGGCGTGGTTCTCTGGAGTCACTGGCCTGGTTTATGCGCTACTGGCGGGATAACTTCTCGGCGGCTTACGACCTGAATCGCGTATTCCTGATTGGTAGCGAGAATCTTTGCGTGGCGGATTTTGGCCTGCGTGATGTGCCGGTCGAGCGCGACGAGACATTGAAAAGCCTGCATGAGCGCATTCTGAAATACCGCAACGCGCCGCAGGATGAACGTGGTAACAACCTGTACTGGATGAGCCAGGGGCCGCGTCCGGGAGTCGGCTATTTTTATGCGCTGACGCCGGTTTATCTGGGCAATCGTCTGCAGGCGTTGCTGGGAACGGAACAATCCATTCGGATGGAGAACTTCTTCACTCCGGGCAGTTTGCCGATGGGGGTGACCATCTTTGATGAAAGCGGACGCGCGTTAATTTCTCTGACCGGTGCGGAAAACCGTATCGAGGCGGATCCGCGCTGGCTGCAGGTGCGCTCCTGGTTTGGTTACACCTCCGGTTTTCATGACCTTATCCTCAAAAAAAGCCTGCCGCCTTCGCCGCTGAGTATCGTCTACTCGGTACCGGTGGATATGGTGCTTGAGCGTATTCGCATGCTGATCCTCAATGCGGTGCTGCTTAACATCCTTGTGGGGATTGCGCTGTTTACCCTTGCACGCATGTATGAACGGCGAATTTTTATTCCGGCGGAAACAGACGCCCAGCGTCTGGAAGAGCACGAGCAATTCAACCGTAAAATCGTCGCCTCAGCGCCGGTGGGGATCTGTATTTTACGTACCCAGGATGGCACCAACATTCTGAGTAATGAACTGGCGCATAACTACCTGAATATGCTCACCCACGAAGATCGGCAACGTCTGACGCAAATTATCTGCGGGCAGCAGGTAAACTTTGTGGATGTACTGACCAGCAACAATACCAATTTGCAGATAAGCTTCGTCCATTCCCGTTATCGCAACGAAAACGTGGCGATTTGTGTGCTGGTGGATGTGTCTGCGCGCGTCAAAATGGAAGAGTCGCTGCAGGAGATGGCGCAGGCGGCAGAGCAGGCGAGCCAGTCGAAATCGATGTTCCTGGCAACCGTCAGTCACGAACTGCGTACGCCGCTGTACGGCATTATTGGTAACCTCGATCTGCTGCAAACCAAAGATCTGCCGAAAGGCGTCGACCGTCTGGTGACGGCGATGAATAACTCGTCGAGTCTGCTGCTAAAAATCATCAGCGACATTCTCGATTTTTCGAAAATCGAATCTGAGCAACTCAAAATTGAGCCGCGTGAGTTCTCCCCGCGCGAGGTGATGAGTCATATCACCGCCAACTATGCGCCGCTGGTGGTCCGTAAGCAGCTCGGCCTTTACTGTTTTATCGAGCCGGACGTGCCTGCCACGCTGAATGGCGATCCGATGCGTCTGCAGCAGGTTATCTCCAACCTGCTCAGCAATGCCATTAAGTTTACCGATATCGGCTGCATTATTCTCCATGTCCGCCGGGATGAACACTATCTGAGTATCCGTGTGCGCGATACCGGCGTCGGGATCCCGGCCAAGGAAGTGGTGCGGTTGTTCGATCCCTTCTTCCAGGTGGGTACCGGTGTGCAGCGTAACTTCCAGGGGACCGGGCTGGGGCTGGCGATTTGCGAAAAACTGATCAGCATGATGGATGGCGATATTAGCGTCGATACCGAACCGGGTATGGGCAGCCAGTTTACCATCCGTATTCCGCTGTATAACGCCGTTGAGCTTGCGTCTGCGGATGTTGATGGCCTTGCGAATACCTGTTGTTGGCTGGCGGTACGCAATGCATTTCTTAACAGTTATCTGGAAACCTTGCTGGCGCATAATGGCATTCAGGTCCAGCACTATGATGGTCGCCCGCTGGGGGCAAACGACACCTTTATTACGGATGATGAACTGCCCGCGTCCTGGAGCGGGCGGGCTGCCGTCATGTTCTGCCGTCGCCATATTGGTATTCCGCTGGAGCGTACGCCAAATGAATGGCTGGTTAGCGTGGCGTCGCCGCATGATCTGATTGCGATCCTTGGGCGAATTCACCGTGTTGAGGTGGTAGTGCCGGAAGTCACTACCGCGCTGCCGCCGCCGGGCGCGGCCGAGGCGCGTAATGACGACATGATGATTCTGGTGGTCGACGACCACCCGATCAACCGCCGTCTGCTGGCGGATCAGCTCGGCTCGCTGGGGTATCAGTGCAAAACGGCAAACGACGGCGTAGATGCCCTGAATGTCCTGAGTAAAAACCCCATCGATATTGTGCTCAGCGACGTTAACATGCCGAACATGGACGGTTATCGCCTGACACAACGCATCCGTGAATTGGGGATGACCCTGCCGGTTATCGGCGTGACGGCGAATGCGCTGGCAGAAGAGAAACAGCGTTGTCTTGAGTCGGGTATGGATAGCTGCCTGTCGAAGCCGGTAACACTGGATGTGCTGAAACAGACGCTGGCGCTTTACAGTGCGCGAGTAAGAAAAGAGCGGCGATAAAAACAAACCCCGGCGGGAGCCGGGGTCGTAGGCATTACTCTTTTTCGGTCTGGGTCAGTGTGACCGAGGAGAGGTAATTCAGCAGGGCGATATCATTATCAACACCCAGTTTCATCATGGCAGATTTCTTCTGGCTACTGATGGTCTTGATACTGCGGTTCAGTTTCTTGGCGATTTCGGTGACCAGGAAACCTTCGGCAAACAGACGCAATACTTCACTCTCTTTCGGTGACAGACGTTTATCGCCATAACCACCGGCGCTGATTTTTTCCAGCAGGCGGGAAACGCTTTCCGGGGTAAATTTCTTGCCTTTCTGTAATGCAGCCAGCGCCTTAGGCAGGTCGGTTGGTGCGCCCTGTTTCAGCACGATCCCTTCAATGTCCAGATCCAGCACGGCGCTCAGAATAGCCGGGTTGTTGTTCATCGTCAGAACAATGATGGACAGGTTCGGGAAATGGCGTTTGATGTATTTAATCAGCGTGATGCCATCACCGTATTTATCGCCTGGCATTGACAGATCGGTGATAAGAACATTGGCCTCAAGTTTCGGCAGATTATTGATAAGTGCTGTAGAGTCTTCAAATTCACCGACTACATTCACCCATTCGATCTGTTCAAGTGATTTGCGAATACCGAACAGTACAATCGGATGGTCATCGGCAATAATTACGTTCATATTGTTCATGTATTGGGCTACCTTGCTACAGCAAGCTCTTGACGTAAGCGTCAATGTCGCTGATGTAATTTTCTATGCCTGGAACATCCTTCTCACGAATTAAATGCTCCAGCGTTTCACATAACTGCTTACCAGGAACCAGATTAAGCATGGCAAACACCCCTTTCAGGCGGTGTGCTGTCTGAGCCAGTGCAGCGAAATCGCTTGTCGCCGATTCAGTATACAACCTCTTAACATCATCCGGTACTGTGTCGACAAACAGCGCATAATAACCGCTGGCATGGAGTTCGGCATTTTCATCGCCCCCCAAAGGCGACTCCATAACGTCTTCCTGTGCCAGTTGCTCTTCTATAAGCTGCAATATTGCTTCCTGCATTGCATTGCTCATATTAAAGTTGACGCGCAATTGTCCGGGGCCAATTTTCCGCACGCCGACCTCATCATCGCTTAAAAGCAAGCCCGAGGATGTAAGATTAGACGGATTATCCGTTAAAAACAGGTCATATTCTTGACTTAACAGCCTTTCATCCGGAGAGATACAGCTTGCTCCCCAGTTTTCGAGCTGTCGAACCACAATATTGCGGATTTCGCTGGAGGTGATATCAATCATGGCGACCACGTCGTCCAGTAATTTCTCCTCGGCTTCCTCATGTTGAGCGCGCACTGCCATTTTCACGTGTAGTGAATAACGGGTACCGAGCTCCTCCCGTGCTTTAATATTTAAGTGACCACCGAGTTTTCTGGCCAGTTGATCGCATAGCCAGAAGGTGAGGGCATTGGCTTTACCATACTGATCGCCCTGAGTGGTATTGAGGAACGGGAAGTGCAGGTTGTCGATCTCGCTATTACTTACGCCATTGCCGGTGTCCAGGATACGGAAGGTCAGACGATCTTCCGCGGATTCGTCCATGCTCACTTCAAGAGTGATTTTGCCAATCTGCGTTGTCGTCACGGCGTACTGGATCAACAGCAGCAAAATACGTAGCAGGGCATCACGGTCGCCGTGGCGCTCTTCTTTAGCATGAAGATGGTTATTGATGAGCAGTTGTAGTCCCTTGCGCTTAATCACAGGCAGTACCTGCGGCACCACTTCATCAATTAAATCCTGAATGGAAAACAACGTGGATTGTCCTTTCCATGTGTCGTTTTCCAGCATATTGGCCAGTTGGATCTCATCCACCAGTCTCGCCAGCGCTTCGGCATGATCAGCAAGCTGGTTGCCCTCCTTATCGCTCAACGCAGCGGCTTCGCCAGCCAGGGCTTTGACAGGCTGCTTGAGTGCTTCGGCAATGTTTTGCATAAACGCTGCGCGACCTTGCTGATTTTTCTCATACAGGCGCTGCGCCTGTTTGAGCTTTTTATTCACCAGTACTTCTCTGTCCTGATCGCGGATGATGAAAATTTGCGTGCGCGACGCCACCTGGCTGCGGAACTGGCGAATTTCATACAATTCGTTATTGATAGTGGCCTGAATCACCCCCTGATGCTGATCGGCCATAGAGGTGATATTTTGCAAGTTGAGATGTGGCAGCAAATGATCGGCGATTTTATTGCTCAACACGGTGCGGTTGGCTTCCTGGTCATGTACCAGCAACCCTAACGGCAACAGAGAGACAATCTCTTCATTAAAGGCGCGCATAACGCGCAGCTCGTTACTGTTTCCCGCAGGGGCCAGTCCGTCGCTCTGACGGCCCGGCTGATGGCGGAACGTGGTATAGCCAAACAGCGCCAGCGCCAGCAGACCAATGTTCAACAACAGCGGCAACAGAATATTTTGCAAGGTCTCCAGCAGCAGCGTACCAAACGGCACCTGCCAGACCAGGCGCAGGCCGGTGGAGTTGAGCGAAGAGGCAATCTCGATTTTCGAGCTATTGAAATTGATGGTGACGCTGTCTGTGCTCTCTTTATCGGTGGAACGCAGATTATTTTGCGCGTTATCCGTATCGAGACGGAAGCTGTCCAACGACATATCCGGTGGGATTAGGTCGTTAATCGGCAGGTCAAATGCCACAACCGTCGCCAGATGACCGGGCTGATTAAACGTGGTGCGCAGGGTGAAATAGTGGCCATTCTGCCAGGAAAGGCGACGCAGTGCGGAGAAGCTCTCGCGTTCGTCCAGCGCGTTAGCTTGTTGCAACATCTCCGCGCGGCGTGAATCGACGATGCTGCCAATTGCGGACTCTTTAAACCCGGAGGAGAGATCTTTCAACGGCAGAGTAGAGATCAGGATCATGCTGTTGTCCTGACCATTGAGGTAGTACATTGACCAGGGAACGGTCTCCGCGCCCCACAGGGTATCCAGATAGGTGGAGATTCGCTGCGTCATTTCCAGCGTCGAACTGTCATGGGAGCCGAAGATCAGCGCTTCTGTTTTACGTCGCGGCTTCTCCAGATAGTAAACGTCCTGCTTAAGGCGGGTTTCCTGTAAACCATCACTTGAACTGCCAGAGGTCGCTGCCGCGATGTTGTCGTAGATTTGCCAGGTAGCGTAGCGCCAGGTATCAATGCGCTTGTGCATTGCATGAGTGATATCGACAACCTGATAGCTTTTATCTTTTAGCCAGGCATTAACGGCGCTTTGTATCATTACGCCCAACGTGACCAGCAGGACAATGATCAATAGAAGAAAGAAGCGGGTGATGTTGCCCGGTATCAGAGAAAATTTTCCTGGGGTCATGGTGTCCGATCGACTCATTCGTGTGTGTAACCCGTAATGACAACACTGCAGATTACTACTCAGTATCCGCGTTGAGACAATGTTGCTGCCATGCCGTAAGAACCTGCCAGCAATGACGGCGGTCTTGCCGGCGTGATGTTGCAGAGCTGTGTACAGCAGGCAGTATATCGGGTAATGAATGAATTTCCAGACTCTCGTTCGGGCAAATGTCTTGCAGACGAACGAAAAAAGCTCGCCTAAACCAGATGCTAAAAAATGTACAATTCATGCGATTCTGTACAGATATTTACCGCTTCGTTGGGAAAAATCGCACTAAATAACAAGAAAATAAAAAATGGATTATCTTTTTGCACTGTACCTGGCACGAATATTGTTTAATTAATAGTCATTACAAATTCTTTCATTTAGCACAAATTGAATTTATTTACGTAAAGAAAGGTAAAAAAAAACCGAATGCCAGGCATTCGGTCCTAATAGGGGTAAACAGACATTCAGAATCGAATGACGGTAATAAATAAAGTTAATGATGATAGCGATGATTATATTAGTGTGGAATTTATCATTTGGTTTTGCATTCAGTGCTAAAAACATGTAAATCACTTAACTCATTGTTTTTATTGTATCTTAAATTATATTTTGATTATTTGTGCTTTATTATTTAGCTATTTGTGCTAAAAAAAGTTCCCCTGAATTTACAAATTGAAACATCTATAATGCAATATGAAACATCTTCAAAGTTTTCGTATCATATTCTTATTGGATTATTCTGTATTTTTAAGGAGAATGAACTTGCAGGCTGATTAATAGGATTGATCAGTGAGCAGTGGCTATAAAAACGCATATAACCGAGGGTTAATAACATGAAAGTTAAAGTACTGTCCCTCCTGGTACCAGCACTGCTGGTAGCAGGCGCAGCAAATGCAGCGGAAATTTATAATAAAAACGGCAACAAATTAGATTTGTACGGTAAAGTCGACGGTCTGCATTATTTCTCCGATGATAAAGGCGCTGATGGCGATCAGACATACGTACGTTTCGGCTTCAAAGGCGAAACCCAGGTAAACGACCAGATCACTGGTTACGGTCAGTGGGAATACAACGTTCAGGCAAACGACACTGAAGGTTCAAGCGATCAGGCCTGGACTCGTCTGGCATTCGCTGGTCTGCGTGTCGGTGATGCGGGTTCTTTCGACTATGGTCGTAACTACGGCGTGATCTATGACGTAACGTCCTGGACCGACGTCCTGCCGGAATTCGGTGGGGATACCTACGGCGCTGATAACTTCATGCAATCCCGTGCTAACGGCGTTGCAACTTACCGTAACACCGACTTCTTCGGTCTGGTTGATGGCCTGAACTTTGCTCTGCAGTATCAGGGCAAAAACGGCAGCGTCGGCGGTGAAAACAGCACAGGTCGTAGCACGCTGAAACAGAACGGCGACGGCTTCGGCGCGTCTCTGACCTACGATCTGGGTGCTGGCTTTAGCGCAGGCGCTGCAATGTCTACCTCTAAACGTACTGCTGACCAGAATGCGGCTGGCGTTTATGGTAGCGGCGACAATGCAGACGTTTATAGCGGCGGTCTGAAATATGACGCCAACAACATCTATCTGGCGGCGCAGTACACCCAGACCTACAACGCAACCCGTTTCGGTAACTCTCAGAACAACAGCACCGTTTATGGTTTTGCGAACAAAGCGCAAAACTTTGAAGTGGTTGCTCAGTACCAGTTCGACTTCGGTCTGCGTCCGTCCGTTGCTTACCTGCAGTCTAAAGGTAAAGACGTTACCAACGGTACGACCGATTTCGGCGACCAGGATCTGCTGAAATATGTTGATGTTGGCGCGACTTACTACTTCAACAAAAACATGTCCACCTATGTTGATTACAAAATCAACCTGCTGGATGACAACACCTTCACTCGTCAGGCTGGTATCAGCACCGACAACGTTGTTGCCCTGGGCCTGGTTTACCAGTTCTAAGCAGCAATTCTCGACAAAGGGGCCCTCTGGCCCCTTTTTTTATGGCTGAACCCCGTCTCACCCTCGTTAAATTTGGTGTACTCTGGCGGCGCAAAACGGATAGGGAAAAGACGATGGCGACGACATTTCTGCGTGCAGGCCTGCTGCTTGCGCTCGCATTATTAAACGGATGCGATAACCCCGCCTCCCAGGTGGAACCCCCCACGGTGCTTGAAGGCAAAACGATGGGCACCTTCTGGCGCGTGAGCGCCATCGCGTTAAGCCCGGAGAAAGCGAAAAGCCTGACGCAGAAAATTCAGGCGCAGCTTGATGCCGACGATCAAGCGCTATCAACGTGGAAACCCGATTCGGCGCTAATGCGCTTTAACCATTCTGCCAGTCTGGCGCCGTGGCCGGTGAGCGCCGATATGGCTGATATTGTCACCGCCGCATTGCGCGTTGGAGCCCACACGCAGGGGGCAATGGATATCACGGTTGGACCGCTGGTAAATTTATGGGGCTTTGGGCCGGACAAGCAGCCCAACAAAGTGCCGGATCAGGCGCAAATCGATGCGGCCAAAGCGCGTACCGGGTTACAACATCTTAAGGTCATTAACGAGGCGCAACAGCAGTATCTGCAAAAAGATCTGCCGGATCTTTTCGTCGATCTCTCGACCGTTGGCGAAGGGTATGCCGCCGATCATCTTGCGCGACTGATGGAGCATGAAGGGATCTCGCGCTATCTGGTGTCGGTGGGGGGAGCGCTGGTCAGTCGGGGTATGAACGGGCAGGGGCAACCCTGGCGTGTAGCGATACAAAAGCCGACCGACCAGGAAAATGCGGTGCAGGCGGTGGTGGATATTAATGGCCACGGCATCAGCACCTCTGGCAGCTATCGCAACTACTATGAGCTGGACGGTAAACGCATTTCCCACGTGATTGACCCGCAGACCGGCCGCCCCATTGAGCATAATCTGGTCTCGGTGACGGTGATTGCCCCCACAGCACTGGAAGCTGATGCCTGGGATACCGGCCTGATGGTGCTTGGCACGGCGAAAGCGCAGGATATCGTGCGCAAAGAGGGGCTGGCGGTCTATATGATCATGCGGGAAGGTGACACGTTTACCACCTGGATGTCGCCACAGTTTTCTGCGTTTCTGCTCAACGAGAAAAATTAGACAGCAAGAATGCGGGTTTTTTCGTCCGGGCTATCGGGCACAGTGAAGCTATGCTTGAAAGAGGAGCCTGAGATGAAAACATCCACGACGTTATATCAACAACCGTTGACCGATGAACAATGCTGGCAGGCTGTCTGCGCGCGTGATGCCAGCCACGACGGGCAATTTGTCTTCGCGGTACGAACCACCGGCATTTTTTGCCGCCCCTCCTGCCGTTCACGCCGTCCCCTGCGCGAGAATGTCGGTTTTTACCCCGATGCCGACACCGCGCAGGCTGCCGGGTTTCGCCCCTGCAAACGCTGTCAGCCTGAAAGAGCGGACCCGCAGCAGCAACGGATTGCAAAAGTGGAAAAGGCCTGTCGCTTGCTGGAACAGGAGGGGAGTGTGACCCTGGAAACTCTGGCGGATGCCGTCGCCATGAGCCCCTGGCATTTCCACCGGCTGTTTAAGTCCGTAACCGGCATGACGCCGAAAGCCTGGCAGCTTGCTTTTCGTGCGCAGCGTCTGCGCAACGCGCTTAATGAAAGCGCCACGATCACCGATGCGGTACTGGCGGCAGGGTTTCCCGATAACAGCAGCTACTATCGGCAGGCTGACGCCGCGCTGGGAATGACGGCGCGCCAGTATCGGCGCGGCGGTGACGATACGGATGTCTGCTATGCCCTGAGTCATTGTTCTTTAGGGCATTGCCTGGTGGCGCAAAGTGAACGCGGGATCTGCGCCATTTTGCTGGCTGATAACGAGGACGCACTGCTGGAGGAATTGCGAAGTATCTTCCCCGGCGCCCGACGCGAGCAGGCAGATGAAAGGTTTGTTGAACAGGTTGAGGAGGTCGTGAGGCGCATTGATAATCCGGCGTCACCTTTTACGCTGCCTCTGGACTTGCGCGGTACGGCATTTCAGCTCCAGGTCTGGAACGCGCTGCGCGCCATCCCGGTGGGGGAAACCGTCAGTTATCAGTCGCTGGCAAACACCCTTGGTAAGCCGGGGGCGGTGCGTGCCGTCGCCCGCGCCTGTGCGGCGAACAAGCTTGCCATTGTTGTGCCTTGTCATCGGGTGGTTCGCTCCGATGGCGGGCTGTCCGGTTATCGTTGGGGGGCGACGCGTAAAGCCCGCCTTCTGCGGCAGGAATCAGAATCGAAGGAGACATAATGCTCGATTTATTTGCCGATGAAGAACCCTGGCAAGAACCTCTCGCCCCCGGCGCGGTGGTCCTGCGGCGTTTTGCGCTGGCAAAAGCACAGGCTTTACTGGCGGGCATTGAGGCAGTAACGCAGGTGTCGCCGCTGCGTCATATGGTAACGCCCGGCGGCTACACCATGTCGGTGGCGATGACCAACTGCGGCGAAGTGGGCTGGACGACCGACGCCAGAGGGTATCTCTATTCCGGGATTGATCCACAAACGGGCAATCCCTGGCCTGCTATCCCTGATGCTTTTGCGACGCTTTGCCATGATGCGGCGGTGGCGGCAGGCTATGCGGATTTCAGACCGGATGCCTGCCTGATTAACCGTTATGTACCCGGTGCGAAACTCTCGTTGCATCAGGATAAAGACGAACCGGATTTACGTGCGCCTATCGTCTCTGTCTCGCTTGGCCTGCCGGCGGTGTTCCAGTTTGGTGGCCTTAAACGCAATGACCCCATACAACGTTTAATGCTTGAGCACGGCGACGTGGTGGTGTGGGGTGGGGCGTCACGACTGTTTTATCATGGCATTTTACCGCTTAAACCGGGGCATCATCCGGCGACCGGAGAGTGCCGTTTTAACCTCACTTTTCGCCAGGCAAGAAAGATTGAATAAAAATAAGAATTATTCTTGATGTAAACAATCAGCCGTTTAAACTGCTGGCTGTTTTGGTTGACCGGGTTTTGTGATGGAACTTCTCCTGCTGGTCTGGCGGCAGTACCGCTGGCCTTTTATCGCCGTTATCGCGCTAACGCTGCTTAGCGCCGCGCTGGGCATCGGGCTTATTGCCTTTATCAATCTCCGCCTGATTGAAACGGTGGATATGTCGCTGGCCGTGTTGCCGGAGTTCCTGGGTTTACTTCTGTTGCTGATGGCGGTGACGCTGGGGTCTCAACTGGCATTGACCACCCTCGGCCACCATTTTGTCTATCGCCTGCGCGGTGAGTTTATCAAACGCATACTCGACACCCCTGTTGAGCGTATTGAGAAGCTTGGCAGTGCCACGCTGCTGGCCGGGCTGACCAGCGACGTGCGTAGTATTACCATTGCGTTTGTGCGTCTGCCGGAACTGGTGCAGGGGATTATTCTGACGATTGGCTCTTCGGCGTATCTGGCCTGGTTGTCCGGTAAAATGCTGGTCATCACCGCGCTGTGGATGGCACTGACTATCTGGGGCGGATTTATTCTGGTCTCCCGCGTTTATAAACATATGGCGACGCTGCGTGAAACCGAAGACAAGCTGTACAACGACTTTCAGACCGTACTGGAAGGGCGCAAAGAGCTGACCCTTAATCGCGAACGTGCCGGGCATGTCTATAACAATCTGTATCTGCCGGATGCCCGCGAATATCGCCACCACATTATCCGTGCTGACACTTTCCACCTGAGCGCGGTGAACTGGTCGAATATTATGATGTTGGGGGCGATTGGCCTGGTGTTCTGGATGGCAAACAGTCTGGGGTGGGCGGATACCAATGTCGCGGCGACCTACTCATTGACACTTTTGTTCCTGCGCACCCCTCTGCTCTCAGCCATTGGTGCGCTGCCGACACTATTGAGCGCGCAGGTGGCGTTCAATAAACTTAAACAGTTCTCGCTGGCGCCGTATCAGCCTGAATTCCCGCGACCGCAGCTTTACCCGAACTGGGAAACGCTGGAACTGCGCGATGTCACTTTTACCTATCAGGACAAAACGTTTTCCGTGGGGCCGATTAACCTGACGCTCAGGCGCGGCGAACTGGTCTTCCTGATTGGCGGCAATGGCAGCGGTAAATCGACGCTGGCGATGTTGTTAACCGGGTTGTATGAACCAGTTTCTGGCGAAATTCTGCTGGACGGTAAGCCGCTGGCAAAGGAAAAACCGGAGGATTATCGCAAGCTGTTTTCCGCCGTGTTTACCGATGTCTGGCTGTTTGATCAACTGCTGGGCGCGGAGGGTCAACAGGCGGATCCGGCGCTGGTGGACCACTGGCTGCAACAGCTGAAAATGGCGCACAAGCTGGAGCTCAAGGATGGCAAAATCCTCGATCTGAAACTGTCGAAAGGGCAGAAAAAGCGAGTCGCGCTACTGCTGGCACTGGCGGAAGACCGCGATATTTTGCTGCTTGATGAGTGGGCTGCCGACCAGGATCCGCACTTCCGTCGCGAGTTCTACCAGGTGCTGTTACCGCTGATGCAGGCGATGGGGAAAACCATTTTCGCCATCAGCCACGATGATCATTACTTTATCCATGCCGATCGTTTGCTGGAAATGCGTAACGGTCAATTAAGCGAACTGACCGGGGAGGAGCGTGAGCTCGCCTCCCGCGATGCGGTTGCCCGCACGGCTTGATGGTTAATTTTCGGGCGGAAACGTCCGGAAAATCCGCAACATATCTCTCTTTTACCCATCTGTACGCACAGCTTATTAATATTTACATCACCTGCCGCTATGCTTAGACCTGTACGCCTTCATCTCATAAAGGTGAGTTACTACGCAGGGAACGTCCAATGTCTGTCAGCAAAAAAAGCAGTAGCAGATTACGCGATCAGGAACGTGCGCGTTTAATCTGGCTTCTCACCACCGAAAAATCACTCACCGCAACGTTGCTTGGCGAGTTAACTCTGGCGGAACAATTTGACGCCGATAAGCTCAGCAGTGACATGGCTGAGGTCAACGCATTGGTGGCGCATTTACCGGCGCCGGATTTAGCCGATACCCTCGAAGGGTTGCCGATAGACGGGCGTCTTGCCCTGTGGCGACTGGTAGAAGATGACAAGCGTGGCAAAGTCTTGCTGGAAGCGTCGGAAAACGTCTGGGAAGACCTGATTGATGGAATGAGTGATAAGGCGTTGCTGGATGCATTGCAAACGCTGGATATCGACGACCAAATCTGGCTGGTGCAGCATCTGCCGCGTAATCTGACCGGGCGTCTGCTGGCAACACTGCCGGCAACCGATCGCGCCCGGGTACGCCAGGTGATGCGCTACGGCAAAGACTGCGTTGCGGCGATCATGGAGTTTGAAGTGATCACCGTGCGTCCGAATTTGACGCTGGCCACCGTACAGCGCTATTTACGCAGGCTGGGCAAGATGCCGGAAAACACCGACAAACTCTTCGTCACCGGACGTGACGGCATACTGCTTGGCGAGCTGGCGCTGCAAACCATCTTACTGAAAGGCAGTGCCTGCCGGGTAGGCGAGGTGATGAATGACGATCCGGTCACCTTTTCGCCTGATGAACAGGCGCAAGACGCGGCGCATACCTTTGAACGCGATGACTTAATTAGCGCGGCTGTTACCGATACCGACGGCAAACTCATTGGCCGCCTCACCATCGACGACATCGTGGATGTGGTCTACGAAGAGACTGACAACGATTTACGTCAGATGGGCGGTCTGAGTGCCGAAGAGGATGTCTTTGCGCCAGTGACCCGTGCGGTGAAAAACCGCTGGGCATGGCTGGCGATTAATCTGTGCACGGCATTTATTGCTTCACGGGTGATTGACGGTTTTGAACACACCATTTCACAGCTGGTAGCGCTGGCCGCGTTGATGCCTATTGTTGCCGGTATCGGCGGAAACACCGGTAATCAGACCATCACAATGATTGTTCGCGCCCTGGCGTTGCAGACCATTCAACCGGGCAATTTTCGCTTTTTAGTCTTGCGTGAAATGGGTGTGGCGTTGGTGAACGGTCTGGTGTGGGGAGGGATCATGGGGGGCGTTACCTGGCTGCTCTATGATGATGCTGCGCTGGGTGGCGTGATGACGCTGGCGATGGTGCTCAACTTGCTGATGGCGGCGTTGATGGGCGTGCTTATCCCGATGACAATGGTACGTTTCGGGCGTGACCCGGCGGTCGGCTCGAGCGTGATGATCACGGCGATTACCGACACCGGGGGCTTTTTTATTTTTCTTGGGCTGGCGACGATTTTTCTGCTGTAGCGCCACGCGCGTTATGTAAACGTGCAGGAAGGAGAGCCATCGCAATCATCCCTGCCAGTACGCCAATCGCCAGATTGCCGGTACTGATGGTTGCCGCAACGGTGACAATCATCACCACGGTTTCGGCAATCGGCGCGCGTTGCAGCGTTGCCGGATAGAGGCTATGCCAGCTAAAGGTTTTACAGGCGACAATGGTCATAATGCCCGCCAGGACCACCATCGGAATTTCCGCCATTACCTCGCTCAGTGCCGTCACCAGCAATAAGAGTACCAGCCCCGCCACGATGGTGGATACGCGGCTGCGTCCTTTGCCCATTTCTACATTGACGATGGTCTGCCCAATCATCGCGCAACCCGCGATACCACCGTAAAAACCCGCGAGAATATTGGCGATCCCCAGCCCGGCGCTTTCCCGGCTTTTGCTGGATGGCGTATGGGTTAAATCATCCACCAGACGTGCGGTCAACAATGATTCCAGCAGGCCAACAAAGGCGATACTGAGCGCGCAGGGCCAGATAATGCCGAGGGTGGTGAGGTTAAAGGGTACTCGCCATTCGGTGAAGCCAGGCAGGCCGCCTTGCATGGGGCCTTCGTCGCCCACGGTGGGCAGCGTTTGTCCGGTGAGGATGGTAAATAAGGTCAGCACCACGATAGCCACCAGCGGTGCGGGCACGCTTTTCACCCAGCGCGGCCACCACAGGACAATCAGCACTGTCAGGACGAAGAGCGCGAGGATCAGCGGTTCGCGGCTCCAGAAATGAGGCACCTGGGCGAAGAAAATCAAAATACCCAGCGCATTCACAAAGCCTGTCATCACTGCTTGTGGCACGAAGCGCATCAGACGCGCCATTCGCGTTAAGCCAAAGATAATTTGTATGACGCCTGCAAGCACGACGGCGGGCAGAATGTATTCCACGCCGTGTTGGTGAACCATCGGGCCAATCACCAGCGCAACTGAACCGGCCGCTGCGGTTACCATCGCCGGTCGCCCGCCCAGCAACGACATGCTGATGCACAGCACCACGGAGGCCAGCAGGCTGACTTTGGGATCGACGCCCGCGATCACCGAGAAGGAGATCACTTCCGGAATCAACGCCAGCGCGGTAATCACACCCGCCAGCGCTTCGCGTGTCATCAATTGAGGGGAGCGCAGCACATGGCTAACCCGACCCGTCGGGGAGAATAATTTTTCAGTCATAACTTTTTGCAGGGGTGATTAACGACAGGCATCAATAAATGGATGGGATGTCATGTGTTTGACAAAGCGAAGAATACTACTGTTTCTTTGCAAAAGTTGCCAGTAAACATGGTTATTTTTAATGCAATTATTAAACTTATTAATAACATTTATGCAATGACTATTTAATGTTTAAACATTATTTAAATCCTCTTTCCCCCGTGCTAGGTTAGATGCGCTAACGAAGTTACCCGCGATAACTGCTAATAAAGCAGCACTAAAAGTAAGGCATTAACATTATGAAAAGAATGACTGCCAGACTGTTTTCGATGGCTGTCGGGCTTAATGCTGTCTCCGCGGCAGCAAAAGCTAACGCATCGAAAGAGCAGGAAACGGATGTGCTTTTAATCGGTGGTGGGATCATGAGCGCCACGTTGGGAACCTACCTCCAGGAGCTGGAGCCCAACTGGTCTATCACCATGGTGGAACGGCTGGACGCGCTGGCGCAAGAGAGCTCCAACGGCTGGAATAATGCCGGTACGGGGCACGCCGCCTTGATGGAACTGAACTACACCCCGCAAAACCAGGATGGAACAATCAGCATCAAAAAGGCGATTGAGATTAACGAAGCGTTTCGTATCTCTCGTCAGTTCTGGGCGCATCAGGTGGAAACCGGTGTGCTGAGCGAACCGCGCTCATTCATTAATACCGTCCCGCACATGAGTCTGGTGTGGGGCGATGATAACGTTAACTTCCTGCGTGCCCGCTACAAAGCGTTGCAGCAAAGTACGTTATTCCGTGGCATGCGCTATACGGAAAACCATGAGCAGATCCGCGCGTGGGCGCCGCTGGTTATGGAAGGGCGTGACCCGCAGCAGAAAGTGGCGGCGACGCGGACGGAAATCGGTACCGATGTGAATTTTGGCGAGATTACCCGTCAGCTTATTCATTCCTTACAACGCAAAGACAACTTCTCGCTGAAGCTGGGCAGTGAAGTCCGCAGCATCAAACGCAATGCGGATAACACCTGGAATGTGACCATTGCCAGCCTGAAAAACAGCGGCGTCGATCAGGTCATCAAGGCCAAATTTATCTTTATTGGCGCTGGTGGCGCCGCGCTGAAACTGTTGCAGGAATCCGGTATCCCGGAAGCGGCGGAATACGCGGGCTTCCCGGTCGGCGGCCAGTTCCTGGTCTCCGAAAACCCTGACGTGGTGAATAGCCATCTGGCGAAGGTCTACGGTCAGGCGACGGTGGGCGCGCCACCGATGTCGGTGCCGCATATCGATACGCGTATCATTGATGGCAAACGTGTGCTGCTGTTTGGACCGTTCGCCACCTTCTCAACGCGCTTTTTGAAAAATGGCTCGCTGTGGGATCTGCTGCGCTCAACTAACAGTTCTAACTTCCTGCCTATGTTAAGCGTCGGGATGACCAATTTCAGCCTGGTGAAATACCTGATGAACCAGGTGCTGCAAAACGACGACGATCGCTTTGATGCCCTGTGTGAGTACTATCCGCTGGCTAAAAAAGAGGACTGGCGTTTGTGGCAGGCCGGGCAGCGCGTGCAGATCATCAAACGCAATGCGAAGAAATTGGGCGAACTTCGTCTGGGCACCGAAGTGGTGAGCGATAAAGAGGGCACTATCGCTGCGCTGTTGGGCGCATCGCCGGGCGCGTCCACCGCCGCACCGATCATGCTGGAACTGATGCAGAAGGTCTTCCCGGAAAAAGTCGCCTCTCCTGAGTGGCAGGCGAAACTCAAAGAGATCATTCCGTTCCTCGGCGTGAAGCTTGACGGCAATGTTGAAGCCTCGGATGAAGAGTTGCATTACACCAGTCGCGTGCTGGGGCTGAAATGCGACGAATCGCCGCTGGCGGATGCTACGCCGCCGGTACGAAAACCCTCGCATGTTGTGCCGGCGGAGAATGAACCCGCGGCGGATATTGCGCTGTAATCGAAAAACCTGCTTCGGCAGGTTTTTTTGTCGCAACGTTTAAGCGACTTAAATCTGTTTCGTTACCATTGATGTTTTTCACAGGTCCATTGGTGCGCTCTTCATTGCCACGGCAACTGCCCTCAGTCTTACGGCGGGCTTTTGCAGTAGCACGTTGCGCTCGGGAGCGTCGGGTCTGAACGGTCTCTTAGAGACGATTTATCCTCTTTAGCACCCTCATGATTTATTTACTTTTTTGTATAGGTAGAGGATGCTTATTTGCGATAAATATCATTTTTCGCCTCTAAGGATCCTCTTTTGACACGTTTTCTTCTTACTGCAACGTTTGCCGCCGTGCTTGTTGGCTGTGCTACGCCAAAACCCACCATCCCTTATGTCAATTACCAACGCATTGCTCTTGCCGATGTCGCGGCAAACAAATGTGTCTCGCTTGGCTTTCTGGATTATCAGATTGCTGCAGCAGCGAAAAATTACGCAGCGCGCGATTTAAATAGCTGGACTTATGACCCGGTGTTTTATCAGACCACATTCAATGAAATGTCAGCAGCGGCAGAAAAAACGCCACCAACAAAAGCACAGTGCGATAGCTTTGCCGTCGCCATTGTCCAACGTCAGCAGCAAGAACAGCATAATTATCAGCAGCAACAGCTTGCCGCACAGCAACAACAGGCGCTCAGTCAGTCTTTGCAAACTCTCCAGAACTCGATGCCGAAAACCACCTACTGCAATAAAATTGGCTGGCAAACGGTGTGCAATACCTATTGATTTCGCCGCCAGTAGCGCCGGGCAAAGGGGGGCAATACCTCATCGGTGGAGAGTCTGATTTGCCAGCAACAGCAGCAAAATCACAACCATCATTCCCCCTGAAACCCTACTGACCACCTCTGCTGCCTGCGGTCAGATAGCCGTCTCGATAGTCGCTGTTCTGGTCGATATTTTGCTGACCATCCGGGCGCAACAATAAGGTGTCTGCCGCCTTCTTTTTCCGCCATAAAATATATGAACGGCACGTGATTAAGATTAATCTGAGTCATTGCTGAATATTTGTTTCTATTATTACGCGGCTAAAAAGTTAGGTTTATTATTAGCTTCTTCCTTAATAAGGGCGCATGTTTATTAACATCATTGCGGAGCAAAGAATGGGACTTCCGGTATCTGGTGTGGCTTCGACTTATTCAGATTTCTTTATCAATAAAATGACTGCAAGCGGCGATCTTTACACCCATACGGCGTATACCGCCGCTTTATTGCCGCGTGAACGCTGGCATGCCGTACCGCTTGGCACAAAACTAAAACTGACATACCAGGGGCGGTCGGTCATCGTTAAAGTGAATGATCGTGGGGCTGGCGATGGTTCAATGGCGCGTGTTCTTGATTTAAGTCGAGCTGCGTTTGCTTATCTGAGTGACCGGCCGATAAATGCTATTACCGATAAAACTGCAGGCTTGATTACATTACAATCCATCATCGTTGTGCCAGCCAGCACGCTACAGGGACCTGTAACCCCATGAAGACTGTATTTGCTATTCCTTTTTTTGCCCTGGGTTTTATCAGCAGTATTGCCGTGCAGGCAGCGGAAAACAAAACGCCTGATGCGATTAATCGCATCATGGCGGAACCGGTACGTAATTTGAGTCTCATGGATGCCGATCCTCAGGGGGCATTGCGCTGGGTCGTCTGGCAGGAAGGGCGGGCAGATTCCAGCGTTTCTTACCTTGCGCTATTCAAGCAGGATAAAGGGGCTGCATCATCGGTGTGGTCAACAAGCTGGCCGGACGCCTGGTCACCTGCGTTGCAACCTCTGCCTGAATGGCGCTGGCAAGGAAATGCTCTTTTGGCCGTGACGCTTCAATTTGGTGCCGCAGCCGGGCAAGTTGAACTGTATGGACTGGATACACAAAACCGACCAATAAAACTGGCAGAAAAGACGGCAGCCAGCGTCAGTTGGAAAATCAATGAATCCGGTCAGCGATTGTTAGTCCTTTATGAACCTAAACCGACTGCGCTCAAAGCGAGCTGTTATGGCTGGCGGGAAAACACCAACAAATTGATGCCTCAGTCTTGTAATTGACAGGGACAGGTCTTTCGGTACTCATTTCTGCTCGGGGTTATCGTCGGTATTCGATAAAAGATCGTTCAGTGTTTCGAAATCAATTTCTGATTCAGCGTCATCCAGCAACTGGGTGACGGAAAGCAGATCGGTAAATTCACTGAGCAGCATTTCGGCGTCGGATTTAAGCGGCGTGTCGGAGACATCCACCGCCGTGTTGATGGCTTTCTTTACGTTTTCAATAATCTCGCGGACGCCGCCGTTTTTCCCCAGCGTCAGCACCAGGGCGCTAAGTAACAGTGACTGTGCCTCTACGCGAGCAGTCAACTGTTTCGCCTCCGCATCCATCTTTGAAATCTTTGCGATCATACTGATAATGACGTTTTTCATGTGATTCCCTGCCTTTGATCCGCATGAGTCTTGGCTATCTACAAGAAGTAAGCATGGCGTTATGTAAGCCTAAATGAGCTTAGGATATTTCACGCGTTGAAAAATGCTGAGCCGGACACAGATGTGAAAAGATCTGTATCAGGAATCAGGCGAAAACCACTCTGGCATCTGATCACAAACGCGTTATCCGCACTGTTTTTCATCGATAAGGGGAGAGCACGCTAAAGACGTGAGAGTATTGCGGGCATTAAAAAACCCGCAAACTCAGAGAGATTGCGGGTTCTTAAGGGGTAACCGATCGCGTAAAAGCTTACCGGCGAAATATTTGGTCGGCACGAGAGGGAACGGTTTTATGAGTTAACCTTTTAATTTTTAATTAAAAATTTTGTTTTTTATGCCTTATACCTTGCCTGAAATAGAAAATTACAAGCACCGTCTGACACAGGTACTGAAAATTTTGTTTCACCCAAAAACTACGATGCCTATACCCCCTCAGAACAATGTCATAGGGTTATAGGCATTAAGCTATTATTTGTTTTTAACTTACGTTGCTCATCGAGAAAGTAGAACTCTGCTTTCTGAACAATCGATCCAGAAGATGTGTCCATGGATGATCGACAAAAGAAGCAAACATATAGGAAAGTATAAGAGTAGATGTAATATATAAGAAGAATGTTATGGATAGGGAACCTGTTTTAAGGAAAATAAATGAAGCAATGCTATTGATAGTTAAGAAGTGTATCAGGTATAAACCAAAAGAAATATCGCCAAGTTTTATAAAAACGGGGTTTGAAAAAATCTTAGCAACGAAATTGTTCATCGATACACTTGCTAATAATAAAAATGCAGCAATGGGATACGCGGTGTTGATTGAAAATGGCATAAGAATTGGTGGAAGAGCTAACGCTGCCATTGATAAGGCTAGAATAAGAAAAGTGATACTTACCAACAAAGGGAGGTTGCGGTGCTTGCTTATAAGCAAGCCAAGCGCTGCGCCAAGCATAAATTCAAAGTAGTGTGTATTGTAGGAAAAAAACAATAGCACTGCTAAGGAAAAAACTTGAGCATAAAAGTTAATGAACTTACATCCAATTGCAAAAGCAATAACAATAATTACTGCGAATAACTCATACGATATCGTCCATAAATTGGAGTTATATGTGAGAGTTGGATCAAAAGATACGAAGTCTGTCCAGATAGATTCAATAATAGCAAGTTTGAGGTCTGGCTGAAATGTATACCACCTAGCAAGCCAATCTGAGTGAGTTGCAACAGATGCTTCTGCGTTATAGAAAAGACCAAATCTGTGAATTAAATATGCAAAAAAACATACGCACATAATAGGGATACTTAATCTTAAAAAGCGCTTTACGGAAGCATTTAACCCTTTTTTAAACGAAGATAAATAAAATTTCTTAAAGAATATATAACCACTTAAAACGAAAAATAAAGCTACAGCATAATGACCATTCCACATTGAACTTAGAAGAGAATGGTTGATCGGTTTTTCATAGGAGATGAACTGGTTATCAAAAGATCTAAAAAAATGAAATAGCGCTACAGATAAAGCAGCGATACCTCTAATACCATCGAGGTGTAAATTTCGTCCACCAGGAGCAACAGAGGTTGTTAGATTATTTTTTTGTGGATTCATTAACTATTGTTCCGATTTAGCTACATTCTAAATTAACTTTAACATTAGCAGCATGTTTCCGTCGACACTTATGCCTGACTTGCTCTCAATTATTAACATACCGCATTGTTAAAAAAGTCTTCATCAGCAATCTGAAGGTATACCCATGAAGAAGCCTTTTCCGACGAACAGATTATCAGTATCTTCCTCGAGGCCGAAGCAAGTGCTTCTGCCTGTGAGTTTTGCTGTAAAAATGACATACATCATCTTCTATATATGTTGGTAGGTGGAAACACCATTTATCTTTGGGCCTCTGAACGGGAGCGCAGAAAACGAGGAGCCTGCAGAAGAGTTACCAGCAGTTACGTTGAGTCGTAATCATCTCATTCGTCAGCGGACTTGATTTGAACTTTATGTTAGCAACCCGTAATTCGCGAAACTGATGGGCCACTCCTTCATGATAAAGTGGTTGGCTGGTATCAATGGCCTGGTTTTTAACCAATTGTTTTATTATCACCAAATTTCAGGTATAAAAAAACCAACCGTAAGAGGTTGGTTTTTTTAGGGAATTTTGGTCGGCACGAGAGGATTTGAACCTCCGACCCCTGACACCCCATGACAGTGCGCTACCAGGCTGCGCTACGTGCCGATTTGTGGCGGTAATAGTACCCTTTTCAGCGCTGATTGCAAGTGAGGGGACAGCTAACTGATTCATAAATAATCAATCAGTTAGCGATAAACCGTTTTTCATCTGTCAGGACCTGTAGCAGCAAACTCAATTGCGGTTTCTGATCCTGAACTTTTTCACCCTGCGGATTCCAGGTCTGATAGCTGCCGTTCTGATTGAGCACCAGCGTCATCTGTGGCGTCGTAATCGCCAGCGCATCGCCGCTTGCTGCGGTGACCCAGGTATGGCGTCGCGTTGCGTTAAACAGATCCTGGCCCTGCGAATACTCGTTTGCTGGCGTACTGACATGTAACAGGCGCTGCATCAGCGTCGTCATCACGTCTTTATGATCGGTCAGCTTGTTGATGCGCTGTGCAGGTGTGCCCGGCCAGTGAATCACCAGCGGCACATGTAGATTATCGCGCGACCAGGCAAAGTCAGTGGCCGACCGATCGGCAGGCATGCCGTGACCCGCGGTGATGATCACAACCGTATCATCCAACTTGCCCGATTCGCGCAGCGCATCCAGTAAGCGGTTGATCTGCGTATCGACATCGGTAACGGCGCGACCATAGCGACGGGCAAAATTCTGCTGATTGCTCTCTGGCAGGTTGGTGCCGTTCAACGCCACCCAGGAGAACCAGCGGTTATCGTCCTGAGCATAATGACCCAGCCAGTCAATCCATTGATCGGCGGTCTGCGCGTCTGTCTGCGTTTTTGCCGCAGGCAGCGAGAAATCCGAAAGCAATGCCTGACGATACAACGCGCTACTGAACCCGTCGGAAGAGAACAAACCTAACTGATAACCTTGCTGATTGAGCGCAGAGATCAGCGCAGCAGGCACGCGTGCCGACAGCACCCCGTCCATGTAGCTCGGCGAAATACCGTAAAACAGGCCAAAATAGCCGCTGTCTGCCGTGTTGCCAGAGCTCATATGCTGCGTGAAGGTCACGTTCTGTTGCGCAAACGCGGCAAGTGCCGGCATCTGTTTTTCGTAACCTGAATAATTCAGGCCATCAACGGTAATCAGCAGAACGTTTTGCCCGGGCCCCATATCCAGATAGCGCAGATCGCTCAATGGATACTGTACCGAAACGGCTTCCGGGCTACCTTGTTCAATCAGGCGACGCTGATAATCCTGCGCATCCAGCAGGCCATGTTTCTCCAGGAAGCGGCGTGCCGTCATCGGGTAGGAGAGAGGCAGGTTCGCCCGCTGCATGGTGATAGGGCGATAGAAGTTGGCGTCCGCCCAGATATACATAACGTGGGTGGCAATGAAGGCTACGAAAAAGAACCCTGCCACGGGTTTTGCAAAGCGCCGCCGCCGGGTTAGGCTGCGAAGTTTTTGCCAGCTCCAGGTGGCGAACAGCATCTCAATGAGCAGGATAACCGGCACACCGATAAACATGAGCTGCCAGTCACGCGCCGTCTCATTCTGATCGGGGTTGATCACCAGTTCCCAGACGATGGGATTGAGATGCAGGTGGAAACGGGTAAAAACTTCGCTGTCGATAAGTAACAGTGTCATGCCCGTGGTCGCCAGAATAACGGACAGGAAGCGCATCAGGCGTTGGGACATCACCACAAAGGTGAGGGGGAATAAAATCAGTAAGTAGGTGGCGAACACCAGAAAGCTGAAATGACCGACCACGCTCAGGTAAGAGTAAATCCGCCCGGCAAGCGTTGTCGGCCAGTCGGCGACAAACAGATAGCGACTACCGACCACAATGGACAATAAAATATTGAACAGGGCGAACCAGTGCCCCCAGCTTACCATCTGGGAGACTTTTTCACGGTAGGGCTGACGATGAGTCACCATAACTTGTCGCTGTTTACCTTAATGCGCTTTATCGTCATTAACGGACGACTGCAATGCCTGGGCGAAAGATTTTGCGATGGCCTGGCGTTGAGCAGGGGCGATGCTGGTATTGATCAAGTTCGTCACCATGTTCCCCAGAACCATCAGGGAAAGGTCGGTCGGAGACTTGTGTTTTTCCAGCACGTTGGCCAGCTCACTTAGCAGTTGTTCAACGTGTTCATCACTATAGCGGGAAATTTGTGGCATAAATCGAAATCAGTTATTCATAAAGGGCAACATATTACCGTAGCAACAGCTTTTTTTCTGCTTTTTTATCAGCAGTTGCACAGTTGCTTGCGTGGTGGTTGAATACCGCCCGGTCTAAAAGGAGAGTTTATCATGAGTCTGGACATCAACCAGATTGCCCTGCACCAGCTTATCAAACGCGATGAGCAAAACCTTGAGCTGGTGTTGCGCGAATCTTTGCTGGAACCGACTGCTCCCGTTGAGGAGATGGTCGCCGAGTTACACCGGGTTTACAGCGCGAAAAGTAAAGCCTACGGCCTGTTTAACAACGACAGCGAACTGGCGCAGGCATTACGCCTTCAGCGTCAGGGCGAGGAAGATTTTCTCGCGTTCAGCCGTGCGGCGACGGGGCGTTTACGTGATGAACTGGCAAAATATCCCTTTGCGGACGGCGGCATTGTGCTGTTCTGCCACTATCGTTATCTGGCAGTGGAATACCTGCTGGTCGCGGTGCTGAACAACTTAAGCAGTATGCGTGTTAATGAACAACTGGACATCAGCGCGACGCATTATCTCGACATTAACCATGCGGACATCGTGGCGCGTGTGGATTTAACCGAGTGGGAAACTAACCCGGAATCGACGCGTTATTTAACCTTCCTCAGAGGGCGCGTTGGACGTAAGGTCTCTGACTTTTTCATGGATTTCCTTGGTGCAACCGAAGGATTAAACGCCAAAGCGCAGAACCGCGGATTGTTGCAGGCGGTGGATGACTTTACCGCCCAGGCGCAGCTCGATAAATCAGAGCGCCAGGATGTTCGCCAGCAGGTCTACACCTACTGTAATGAACAACTGCAGGCAGGCGAAGAGATTGAACTGGCGTCACTGTCAAAAGAGCTGGCGGGCGTGAGCGAAGTGAGCTTTGAAGAATTTACCGCCGGGCAGGGATATGAGCTTGAAGAGAGCTTCCCGGCGGATCGCAGCACATTGCGCCAGTTAACTAAATATGCGGGTAGCGGCGGCGGGTTAACCATTAACTTTGATGCCTTGCTGTTGGGCGAGCGTATTTTTTGGGATCCGGCCACGGATACGTTGACCATTAAGGGCACACCGCCGAATCTGCGCGATCAACTGCAACGCAGAACCGGTGGCAACTGACCGCACTGTGCATAAAGGAATACGCCAGAAAGCCTCTGTCGATGCTGCATTGCTGCGACGGGGCTCAAGGTCTGGTTCGACTTTCAGTTTGATGACCAGGCCTGGCAGGGCACAGATCTGATGAGCAACGAAAAGGTATTTGATGCCTTGAGTAAGGGGCAAATATATTTTGCCGTGGACGCCCGAGAGCGCATCGATTCGCCAGAGAGCATTGCTGAATCAGCTTAAGCGTGATGATCTACGAGTACAGCCGGACGATCCGCGAACGGGTAGGCCGTATCGAGTTTGATGAGACATAAAAAAACCCCGCAGAGCGGGGTTTTTTCAACTTGTCAGCGATTACGCGCGAACGAAGTCGATGTGAGACAGTTTCGGTTTGTAAGCGTGACGCTGTACAGCCTGAACTTTCACTTTTACTTCTTTGCCATCGATAACCAGAGTCTGAACTTCATCATAGAATTCAGCTTTAGACTGGATGTTCCACAGCTGGTCGTGGTCCAGTTCGATAGCAACTGGAGCTTCTTTCCCACCATAAACGATAGCCGGGAATTTGTTAGCTGCGCGCAGGCGGCGGCTCGCACCCTTACCCTGCTCTTTACGTACTTCTGCGTTGATAGTAAACATGTCAATTTCTCTTAAATAGTTCCTGCTACAGGCGACCCAGCAACAGGCAAGTGATCTGCTTTGCGGATGCAAAAGCGGGCGGATTATACCCGTATCCCCCCTCTGTTACAAGTCAGACGGCTATGGCTTAGCCGCGTAACTCGTTGGCGCGGCGAAAGCGCCCTTCATAATCAAACACCTTTTCCCGTACCTGCCAGTACTGGCCTTTTTTGCGCGCCACGACAAAATCAGGGTGGCGTAACAGCGCCTGCCGGGCGAGGATATCGGCGGCGACAATCCAGCGTAATGGCACGCCGGGCGTACGAGTGTGCGGGCGGATAAAGAGCTGCTCAAAAGCGGTACGCTGAGCAGGGGTATGCAGGCGGTAACGTTCGCTGACATCTGCGCCATCTTCATCGTAGTAGGTAATTTTTAACCACTCGCCTTTGTCATCCGCGCCGTGCTGTAAGTCCATTCCGCTACAGCGAAGGACCAGCGCGTCTTTGAGTTTCAGCGCCGCTTTAAGCATATCGTCCGGATCGACCAGAATAGTGTCGCAGGTCCGGCAACGACGGGCAGCAATGTCGTTTTCCGCATTACACTGGGGGCAATTTTTAAAACGGAAACGATAGTCACACTGTTCCCGCTGGCCGTCATCGTCCTCAAACCAGCCCTGGCAGCGACGGCCAAAATGTTCGATTAAGGTGCCATCTGCCGTGGTTTTTCCCCAAAAGGTATTGGCAAAGCCGCAGGCCGGGCAAAACACCTGCACAGGTACGTTGTCGCTTTTTCCTTTCGGCGCACCGACTTCCGGCGCGTAAAGATCGTGCGGATTTCCGGCGTAGTCGAGGATCAGGCAATCGGTCTTGCCGGGAAACAGTCGCAGGCCGCGTCCGACGATTTGCTGATACAGGCTGACGGATTCCGTCGGGCGCAGGATGGCAATTAAATCCACATGCGGCGCGTCAAAGCCAGTCGTGAGCACCGACACGTTCACCAGGTAACGAAAGCGTTGCGCTTTAAACGCCTCAATCAACTCATCACGCTGTGGACCTGGCGTTTCGCCGGTAATCAGCGCTGCTTCGCCCGCAGGCAATAGCCCGGTAATTTCATGGGCATGTTCTACGGTCGCGGCAAAAATCATCACGCCTTTGCGGCTTTCTGAGAACTCAACAATCTGGCTGATGATGTGCGGTGTGACGCGCTGCTGTTTTTTCAGTTCACGGTTCAGATCCGCTTCGCTGAACAGGCCGTTACTCTGCGCCTGCAGGCGGCTGAAATCGTATTGTACCACGGGCATATCCAGCCGTTCCGGTGGTGTTAAATAGCCATGCTTGATCATGTAACGCAGCGGCAACTCATAAATGCAGTCGCGGAACAGCGCTTTTTCATCGCCCCGGACCATACCGTGATAATGAAAACGGTAGATCCAGCCTTTCCCCAGACGAAAAGGGGTCGCGGTGAGTCCCAGCAAACGTACGCGGGGATTCACTTTGCGCAAGTGCTGTAAAATTTGCTGGTACTGGCTTTCGTCATCGTCGCTGATGCGGTGGCACTCATCGACAATCAGCAGTGAAAACTCACCCTGAAAATGGTCAAGGTTACGGGCAACGGACTGTACGCTACCGAAAACTACTTTGCCCTCACTCTGTTTACTCTTGAGGCCCGCAGCGTAAATATCCGCCTCCAGACCCAGAGCGAGGTATTTCGCATGGTTTTGCGCGACCAGTTCTTTAACGTGTGCGAGTACCAGTACGCGACCGCGCGCCACCCTTGCCAGTTCGGCAATGACCAGGCTTTTGCCTGCGCCTGTAGGCAGGACAATCACCGCAGGTTCATCGTGATGGCGAAAGTGGGCGAGGGTAGCGTCTACCGCTTCGCGTTGATAAGGGCGTAAGGTAAAAGTCATGCTCTTCATGGTGTGACAACATCATGTCACAAGTATGCCACGAATCTTTCCCTTGAGCGGCGTAGAATGACCGCTATACTGACAGGCGTAAATCACCTGAGTCTTCTTAAGGACGAAAGTCCTGCTTCCAGCACCATACAGGCAAAACAACTTCATGCGACTTGATAAGTTTATCGCTCAGCAACTCGGCGTAAGCCGTGCTATTGCCGGACGTCAAATCCGCGCCAGCCACATTACCGTAGACGGCGAAATTGTCAGAGATGCCGCGTTCAAATTGCTCCCGCAACACGAGGTGGAGTATGAGGGCAACGCGCTGGCTCAACAAACCGGCCCTCGTTATTTCATGCTCAATAAACCGCAGGGCTATGTTTGCTCAACGGACGATCCCGATCATCCGACGGTACTCTATTTTCTGGATGAGCCTGTAGCGCACAAATTGCATGCTGCGGGGCGCCTGGATATCGATACTACCGGGCTGGTGCTGATGACCGACGATGGGCAGTGGTCGCACCGTATCACCTCACCGCGCCATCACTGCGAGAAAACCTATCTGGTCGACCTGGAATCGCCAGTGGCGCAAGACACTGCGGAACGCTTTGCCAAAGGTGTCCAGTTACATAACGAGAAAGACCTGACCCAACCGGCTCAGCTCGAGGTGATCACGCCGACGCAGGTACGCTTAACTATCAGCGAGGGGCGCTATCACCAGGTAAAACGTATGTTTGCCGCCGTGGGCAACCACGTTGTCGGGCTGCATCGTGAACGTATCGGCGCGATTACCCTCGACGACGATCTGGCGCCGGGAGAGTACCGCGCACTGACAGAAGAAGAGATTGCCAGCGTCGGTTTGCCTGCGCGTTAACTTAGAGGAGCTTTTCGTGACCAACAGGCCACACTCATCACTGAGCATTGTGATTATTCTTGGCCTGCTGGCCATGTTGATGCCGTTATCTATTGATATGTATCTGCCCGCGCTCCCGGTAATTGCCGGGCAGTTTGGCGTACCGGCGGGCAGCGCGCAAATGACGCTAAGCACCTACATTCTGGGCTTTGCGTTGGGGCAACTGCTTTATGGTCCTATGGCGGACAGCATCGGGCGTAAGCCGGTTATCCTTGGCGGTACGCTGATTTTCGCCGCGGCGGCCGTGGCCTGTGCGCTGGCACAGAGTATCGATCAACTGATCACTATGCGCTTCTTTCATGGTCTCGCGGCAGCCGCAGCCAGCGTGGTGATTAATGCCCTGATGCGCGATATTTATCCGCGCGAAGAGTTTTCGCGGATGATGTCGTTTGTCATGCTGGTGACCACCATTGCGCCGTTGCTTGCCCCGATGATCGGCGGCGCGGTGCTGGTTTGGTTTAGCTGGCATATGATCTTCTGGATCCTGGCGGTAGCGGGCTTGCTGGTCTCGGTGATGATTGCGTTCTTTATACGTGAAACGCTTCCGCCAGAACGTCGGCAGCCGTTCCATCTGCGTACTACCGTCGGCAATTTTGCCTCTCTGTTTCGTCATAAACGCGTGCTCAGCTATATGCTGGCAAGCGGCTTTAGCTTTGCCGGAATGTTCTCTTTTCTGAGCGCCGGGCCGTTTGTCTATATTGAAATCAACCATGTTTCGCCACAGGATTTTGGCTACTACTTCGCGCTAAATATTGTGTTCCTGTTCCTGATGACCATCATCAATGGACGTTTCGTCCGCCGTGTGGGTGCATTAAAGATGTTCCGTGGTGGGCTGTGGGTTCAGTTTGTGATGGCGCTATGGATGGTTATCACGGCACTGCTTGGCGTAGGTTTCTGGTCACTGGTGGTGGGCGTGGCCGCCTTTGTCGGCTGTGTTTCGCTGGTGTCGTCGAACGCGATGGCGGTCATTCTTGATGAGTTTCCCCATATGGCAGGAACCGCCTCCTCTCTGGCCGGTACGTTCCGCTTTGGTATTGGCGCAATTGTCGGCACGCTGCTTTCTATGTCGGCGTTCAACTCCGCATGGCCAATGATTTGGTCCATCACCTTTTGCGCAACCAGTTCCATTCTCTTCTATCTTTACGCCAGTCGCGGCAAAAAACAGGCGTAACCTTTCAACAGAAGGGAGCAGAAACGCTCCCTTTTTTGATGCACATCAACCAAACCCGACATACATTCGGACGTGTTTGTTTATTTTATGTAAAATCCGTTTGTGTAAAAAGTCACATCCTTGTAGTAAAATAAGTTGAGTTAGATCTCATAAACGGGTACATATAGCCGAAAAAAGGGCCGGGGTTCATCAATAAAAACCTGATAAATGAACCGCTAACCCGCACAAATCGCGGCGTCTTACGTTTTATGTGTCGCTGACGAGACGGTTTGTCAATAATGTGTTAATATGAATGTGAAATATTTGTGAAGTAATTGGTACTTCCGGGGACAGAAAGTGAATACATTACAACTCTCCATCATCCACCGTTTACCCCAGAGCTATCGCTGGCTTGACGGTTTTGCAGGCGCCAGGGTTGAACCGATTCCGCAAAATGACGATGACGCGGAAGGGAGTCTTGTGGCGCTGAAGTTATTGAGTCCGGATGGCGATAGCGCCTGGCCGGTTATGCACAAGCTGAGTCAGGCACTGAGTGACATCGCAGTAGATTGTTCCGTCGTGGAATGCGAAGGTGAACCTTGTCTGTTCGTGAACTGTCAGGATGAGTTTGCAGCGACCTGCCGCCTGAAAAACTTTGGCGTCGCGATCGCTGAACCCTTCACCACTCAGAACCCTTTCTGAGCGTCAGCTCAATGATAAAAGCTGACGCGTGTAGTCCTGCTGCGGCGCGCTAAACACGCGGTGACACTCTCCCTGCTCAACCACCTCTCCCTGTTTCAGCACAATCACCTGATGGCATAACGCGCGTACCACCTGCAAATCGTGACTGATAAAAATATAAGCCAGATGGTGCGTCTGCTGGAGCGATTTCAGTAAGGCGAGGATCTGCGCCTGTACTGTGCGATCAAGGGAGGAGGTGGGTTCATCCAGTATGATCAGCTCCGGTTTCAGTATCAGTGCCCGGGCAATGGCAATACGCTGGCGCTGACCGCCAGAAAACTCACCCGGGAAACGTCGGCGGGTTTCTGGATCCAGACCAACCTCGTTCATGACTCTGATGACTTCTGCCTCCCGCGCTTCGTGCGTCAACGTCGGCTGGTGCACCAGTAATCCCTCTTCGATAATCTGCTGCACGTTCAGGCGTGGATTCAGCGAAGAGTTCGGATCCTGAAATACCACCTGAATGCGGTGGCGCACCGGTAGCATCTGTTTGCGATTCCATGCGTGCAAAGGGCTATCGCCAAAGATAATGGTGCCCTGCGAGGCAATCAGGCGCAGCAGCGCCAGTCCGGTGGTACTCTTCCCGGAGCCAGACTCCCCAACCAGCCCCAGCGTTTCCCCTGCACGCAGGGTGAAGCTGATGTTATTGACCACCCGGTTTTCGCCCACTACGCGTTTAAAGATACCTTTGCGGATCGGAAAACTGACGCCGAGATTTTCGACGCGCAGCAGTGGCGGTGTGTCCGGGGCCAGGGGGACCGGGTCGCCCGCGGGCTCGCTGTTCAACAGACGCTGGGTATAAGGGTGCGTTGGCGCGGCAAACAGGGCGCTTGCGCTGTTCTGCTCGACGCACAGACCGTTTTGCATCACGGCGACGTTATCTGCCAGTTTGCGCACAATACTCAGGTTGTGCGTGATAAACAGAAGCCCCATGTTCAGCTCCTGACGCAGTTCGCGCAGCAGCGTCAGGATTTGCGCCTGCACCGTTACATCCAGCGCGGTGGTGGGTTCGTCCGCAATCAATAATTCCGGACGAGTGAGCAGCGCCATGGCAATCATCACGCGCTGGCGTTCGCCGCCAGAAAGCTGGTGGGGGAAATCCCCCAGGCGCTGGCGGGCATTGCGGATACCCACCCGGTCAAGACAGGTCAGGATCTCGGCGCGGGCGGCCTCCCGGCGCATCCCCCGGTGTAGCGATAAGACCTCGTAAAGCTGCTTTTCCACGCTATGCAGTGGATTGAGCGACACCATCGGTTCCTGAAAAATCATCGCAATTTTATTGCCGCGCACCTGGCGCAAGGTTTTCTCGCTGGCATGCAGCAGGCTTTCGCCATGAAAGAGGATATCGCCCTGCGGATAGACAGCGGGTGGCGTGGGCAGCAGGCGAAGGATCGACAATGCGCTCACGCTTTTACCCGAGCCGGATTCGCCGACCAGCGCCAGTGTTTCGCCCGCCTCAATTTGCAGCGAAAGCGAATCCACCACCGTGCGTTGTGTCTCCTGCTGACGAAAAGCGATAGACAGGGAATCAATGCGTAACAGGGGAGGGGTCATCTTATACCGCCTTGTTGGGATCGAAGGCGTCGCGCACTGCTTCACCAATAAAAATTAACAGCGACAGTAATACCGCCACAGATAAAAACGCCGCGATACCCAGCCAGGGCGCCTGCAGATTATTCTTCCCCTGCAGTAATAATTCGCCAAGCGACGGTGAACCCAGTGGCAAACCGAAGCCGAGGAAATCCAGCGAGGTCAGGGTGGAAATCGAGCTGCATAAAATAAACGGCAGGAAGGTCAGCGTGGCGACCATCGCATTGGGCAGCATATGGCGCAACATAATGCTGCGGTCGTTCACCCCCAGCGCCTGCGCCGCACGGATATAGTCGAAATTTCGCGTGCGCAGAAACTCAGCGCGCACCACGCCCACCAGACTCATCCAGCCGAACAGTACCGTAATAGCCAGCAACCACCAGAATCCAGGCTGTACGACGCTGGAGAGCAGAATAATCAGGAATAGCGTTGGCATGCCTGACCAGACCTCAATAAAGCGCTGGCCCCACAGATCGATTTTCCCGCCGTAATAGCCCTGTAGTGCGCCTGCGAGCACGCCGATAACGCAGGAGCAGAGCGTCAACATTAAGCCAAACAGCAATGAGATACGCGTCCCGTAGAGAATACGCGCCAGCACATCCCCGCCGTTGGCATCGGTACCTAACCAGTTCTGCTTTGAGGGCGGCGAGGGGAAAGGCTGAGTGGTGGAGTAGTTGATACTGCGCGCGCCAAAGCGGATGGGGGCATGAATCATCCAGCCATGCTGAGCGATTTGCTGCTGCAGCCAGGGATCCTGATAATCCGCAGGCGTGGCAAACGGACCGCCAAATTCGCTCTCGCTGTAGTTGAAAATCACCGGCGCGTACCAGTGACCCTGGTAACGCACCAGCAGCGGTTTATCGTTGGCGATCAGTTCGGCAAACAGGCTGAATAAAAAAATCAGCAGAAAAATCCACAGCGACCAAAAGCCGCGGCGATTATGGCGAAAACGCGCCCAGCGAGTCTGGTTGACGTAGCTTAATTTAAACATCAGCGTCCCTCGAAATCGATGCGCGGGTCGACCAGCGTATAAGTCATGTCGCTGAGGATATTCAGCAACAGGCCGATAAGCGTGAAAATATAAAGCGTGCCAAACATCACCGGATAATCGCGCGAGACGGTGGCCTCGTAGCCCAGCAGCCCCAGCCCATTAAGTGAGAAGATCACTTCAATGAGCAGTGAGCCGGTAAAAAACATGCTGATAAAGGTGGCAGGAAAGCCTGCGATCACCAGTAACATCGCGTTACGAAACACATGCTTGCGCATAATATTGCCTTCGCTGACGCCTTTTGCGCGCGCGGTCACCACATACTGCTTTCTGATCTCATCCATAAAGGAGTTTTTCGTCAGCATGGTCAGGGCCGCAAAGCCGCCAATGACGGTTGCCAGCACGGGCAGGGTGATGTGCCACAGGTAGTCGGTTACCTTAGCGTACCAGGGCAGGGTGTCGAAGTTCGACGAAACCAGCCCACGCAGCGGGAAGATATCGTAGTAGCTGCCGCCCGCAAAAAAGACGATCAGCAAAATAGCGAACAGGAATGCGGGGATCGCGTAGCCGATAATAATAAAAGCGCTGCTCCAGACGTCGAACCGGCTGCCGTTATAGACCGCTTTGCGGATCCCCAGGGGAATCGACACAAGATAGATAATCAGTGTTCCCCATAGCCCAAGCGTGACGGAAACCGGCAGGCTCTCTTTGATCAGTTGTAGCACTGAGGCGCTGCGAAACAGGCTATTGCCGAAGTCGAAACGGACATAGTCCCAGAGCATTTTGAAATAACGCTCATGAATCGGTTTGTCGAAGCCGTAGCGTTTGGTAATTTCAGCAATCACTTCCGGATCAAGCCCACGCCCGCCGCGATAGTGGCTATCGTTGCTGGTAGCGCTGCCGACACCGGTTCGGGCGTGTGTGGCACCGCCACCTTCGATCGTCGTCCCCGGTAAGCCACTTTGGTTACCGAACTCAATCGCCGCAATGGCCTGATCGACCGGCCCTCCTGGGGCAATCTGTACGATGAAAAAGTTAATGGTGATAATCGCCCACAAGGTGGGAATGATCAGCAATAAGCGTCGAATAAAATAGGCGCCCATCCTGTCTCCTTAGCGTCTGTCTGCGGGCAGTTTTGCCGCTTTGTTCACGTCATACCACCAGGTGTCGAAACCGAGTGAATAGACGGGGCGAATGCCTGGCATCGAGAACTTGTCCCAGTAGGCCACCTGATCGGCTGCCATATACCACATGGGCAACATGTAGTAATTCCACGTCAGCACCCGGTCGAGCGCCCGCCCCAGCGGCAGCAGTTTTTGCTTATCTCCCTGCGCCTGGATAATTTGTGCGATCAGTTTATCCAGTACCGGGCTTTTCACGCCGGGGGAGTTATAGGTTGAATCAATGTATTGCGAACTCCAGGAGATTTGCAGATCGGAACTGGGCCACGGCATTGCCCGCCACACGCGCGGCATCATGTCGTAATCGCGGGTGCGCAGACGATTGGTTATCTGCGAGTTATCGACCTGACGGACTTCCATCGTAATACCCAGCCGCGCCAGGTTGTGCTGAAACGGCAACACCCACTGGTTGTTCCCGCCAGAAGGCAGCAGCATCTCGAAAACGAACGGTTTACCGGTCTGGGAGTTCACCAGCTTCTGGTCTTTCATTTCCCAGCCTGCCTGCTTGAGTAGCTCACTCGCTTTCAGCAGGTTCTCCCGGTCATAGCCGTCGCCTTTGGAGACGGGTGGAGTATAAATAGAGGTGAAAACCTCCGGCGGCAGGTCGGCTTTCATCGGTGCCAGTAGCGTCAGCTCCGCGGCATCCGGATAATTGCGTGCGGCATATTCCGTGTTCTGGAAATAGCTGTTGGTGCGGCTGTAGGCGTTATAAAACAGCGCCTTGTTCATCCACTCAAAATCAAAGGCCAGCGAGACAGCTTCACGTACCCGACGGTCAGTGAACATTGGTCGCTGGATATTGAACGCCAGCCAACGGGTATCCTGCGCGGAGGTGTTTGGCTGCTCATCTTTAATGATATAGCCACGGTCAAAATTGCTGCCGATATAGCGCGTCGCCCAGTTTTTTGCACTGCCCTCGGTGCGCATATCAAACGCGCCAGCTTTAAAGGCCTCAAAGGCGACATTGTCGTCCAGGTAATAGTCATAGCGAATACTGTCGAAATTCCAGCGCCCGCGATTGACCGGCAGCGTCGCGCCCCAGTAATCTTTCACACGCGAGTAGGTCACGTACTGTCCCATCCGCCAACTGGTGATGCGATAAGGGCCGCTCCCGAGGGGAGGGGACGATAGCGGGTCGCTGAGTTTATGATCTTTCCAGAATTTCTCAGGCATAACCGGCAGTGAGAAGAGGCTAAGCATGTTCTCTTTGCCCGGTTCACCCAGTTCGATACGCACGGTTAACGGGGAGATCGCTTTTACCGTGGTGCCTTTATAGATCAGGCGGAACTGCGGCACCCCTTCGGTCATAAATTTATGGAAGGTGAATGCCACATCACTGGCCCGGATAGGTGAGCCGTCGTGGAAGGTGGCGCGCGGATTGATTGAGACTTCGACCCATGAATAATCATCGGCGTAGCGGGCCACCTCAGCAATCAGCGGATAGTAGCTTCCCGGTTCATCATCAGAGGTGGTAAACAGGCTGTCATAGAGCGACTCGGTGCGCACGGCGGCGTTACCGCGCAGCGCAAAGCGGTTAAAGTTATCGAACGTACCGAGAAAGGAAAGCGTAATATTGCCGCCTTTAGGCGCAGCGGGATTCACATAGTCAAAATGTGAGAAATTGATGGCATATTTGGGCTCGCCAATAACGGCAAACGCGTAATTCTCTTTAATGGTTTGCGCATGGGTAATGGTGCCCACTAGCAGCAAACTCAAAATAAACAGGCGCACAAACTTCATCGGGCGGGATCCTTTACCAGTGGCGCTCCGGGCGCACCAACGTTTTCTCATTGAATAATAAGGGAGGGTGCGCCCATTGTGAAATAATTAACGGCCTAAAGTCGTGATGAAAACTGCGGGGGATGCCACATTGTGAATTGTTCAAGTGTCATTGGGCGGCTGAAATAGTAACCCTGCATAAAATTAACGCCATGTTCCCGCAGCCAGCGAGCCTGTTCCGGCGTTTCGACACCTTCTGCAACAGTGGACATATTCAGACGTTTCGCCAGCGTCAGCACGGCATCAAGCACCGGTGACGTGACGGTTTCAGTACCAATGGCATTCACAAAGCCACGATCAATTTTAAGATAATCAAGGGTGAATCGTTCAAGATAGATAAGTGCGCTGTGACCGGTGCCGAAATCATCAATGGCAATTTCATAACCTTCATCACGCAGCCACTGGAATAATTTCACTGCCTCACTCTGGCGCAACATATCCCGCTCGGTGATTTCCAGCACGAGGCGGAAATAGTCGTCCGGAAGGGAATGGGTAAACTGGCGAATATCCTCAGCAAAGCTTTCAACATGCAAATGGCCGGGCGAGATATTAATACCCAGTTTGGCCCCCTGCGGCAGCAGCGTTTGCAAGACCGGCGCATCGTGGGCAATAAGCTTAAACAGATGCAGCGTTAGCGGCACGATTAGCTGTTGCGCCTCGGCATACTGGATAAATGCATCTGGTGGGATCTCTCCGGCAGTGGGGTGCTTCCAGCGCATGAGTACCTCGACACCGCGCACCCGTAATTCGCTGGCATCAACCACTGGCTGGTACACCACATAAAACTGATTCTGTTTAATGGCGGTAAGGATCTCTTTGCCAGGACGCATTCGGATATACAGATACCAGGCCGTCAGCAAACCGGCAAGCGTACCCACCATGCCGCCAAACAGCAGGGCAAACTGTACATCTTCGGGCTTCCAGGTTTCAGTATAAAGATTAATAGTCAGCGGAAGGCCAACAAGATGAGCCGTGCGAAACGGCGTGGTTTTCAGGGTACGCAGATCAACAAGGCCCGTCGAAAAGGTGGAGATCGCGTTGTGGCCGATTCCGAGAGCAATACCGGTCAATTCTTGTTGCTGTGAGGTATAAAGCAGGAAAGGGGGGAGGTTGACATTGAGTGATACAAAAACGCCACGGTCATCAAGCAAGGGGCTGCGGAACCACATTGCAATTGCAGGTTTGTCCGGCATCATTGGCGTGCCGTGTAAGATGACCATATTAAAGTCTTTGTGCAGATCAATCTCCGGCAGGAGATCCTTCATCGGCACGTGCATCACGCCCGTAGCGGAAGAACAAAATGCGTTATCGTTTTTGACTAATAAAAATGCGCGGACATTGGTGCTAAAAGCGGCGCGCGAGGTCAGTTCACTGGCGACATCAGCGCACTCATTGAGCGTTAGCGGCTGGAGCGCCTCAGCGGTGGTTTTGATATCGCTAAAATAGTCTGTGAGCCAGTGCTGCATGCCCGCGAGTACGGCATTCATCTTTTGTTCGTGTTTCTTCTGAACAACTAAAAATTGAATCCCGCTAACGGCAATAGCCGCGAAGAGACCGACCAGAAGGCTAAACAGAAGAATTTTCCGGCTGGCGGAAAAGCTGCGGGTCAACATCACTTATATCCATATCTGGCGAGTTTGAGCGAAAAAAAGCCAGGCGATTGCTCTGTTTGATTTCCTGGAATATAGCCTGGAAAGTGTTAATGAGACATATAAAAAGGCAAGAAAAACGGGTATAAAAAAACACCGCCGAAGCAGTGTTCTTTTATCGTTTCGCGCCAGCCAAGGGATAACCGGCGAAAACATGCGTTAGCTGCGGGACAATATGCGGCGCGCTTCGTTGTAGCGCTTCTTCCAGTAAGGTTCATCCATACTGGAAATCACCACACCACTACTTGTCGAAGCATGGACAAACTGGTTATTGCCAATGTAGATGCCTACATGGCGACCCGTTGACCCCGCTCTGAACAACACCAGGTCACCGGTACGCAAACTGGTGCGTGATACCGACTTACCCATTTCCTGCTGTTCGTAGGTTGAACGCGGTAATTCTAAACCAAACTGCTCACGGAAAGTGCGCTGGACGAAGCCGGAACAATCAATACCTTTCTTGGTGTCGCCGCCTAAGCGGTAACGTACACCTTTCCAGTCAGCATATTGATCGAGGATGCGATTTTTCACATCCAGATTGCGCACCATATTTTCAAATTCATCCTGAGAGGCTTGCAGTGAAGAGATATCTTCGCCCACAGCATGCGTCTCAGAATGCATGTTTTTCGCGGTATTTGTTGAACAAGCTGATAACAGAACCGCCACTGCTACCGCGGGAATCGCCCGCAAGATATATCTCAAAATCGGCTGAGATTTGACCATGTTAATTATTTTCCCTTGAAGTCCTTAACGATAAATATCGTTATAAAAAATGCCAACGCAGCGAGAGTAATTAGCTGTATGCAATGAGACAATTACCCGTGGTCAAATCTGTGGATGAACGCACAAATTTATTTGTTATGAGAATAATTGCTCATTAGCTCAAAGCAGACCCGAGATTACCCTATCACTACGGGCATTGCGAGCGCTTTTCTGCGTTTTTTTATAAGAAATTATGATACAGAAAGTTAATTATCAGGAATGGCTAAAAAAGCGGCAATTTAGGTTAAGAATCATGCAAATCGCTAATTTGAATAGTGATTGTTATGACAGGGGGATGACAGAAAAGGCGAAGTTTTGACAAATTTGCATCAGGGATCGAAAACGATCCCTGATGATTAGCGTACATCCATGTTATTAAATTGTATGAAAGTTGTTTATTTTCCCGGTAGGTAACGATTAAACAGGCTAATTATTTTGTCGCTAAGTGGTGTCATCAGGCACCACGGCAGGCCAATCAGCACCACAGAAAGAGAACCAACAGCAATATCGGTAAACCAGTGGGCGCCAATCATCACGCGTGGGAATGCGAAAACCACAAAAATAATCAGGGCAATGGCGAACGCTTTTTTACCGAAATAACGCAGCATGATAGAAGAAAAAATAAGCAACATCATGCCATGATCGCCCGGGAAACTGTCTTTGGAGGCATCCTTGGTCGGGAAATCCAGTAATTCACTGACCCGATGAATGCCGCTAAAAAAGAGTGTCGGGCTTTCGCGTTTAACGGGAATAAGCAATTGCGCGAGCTGATTAATAGCCACCGCAAACAGCAACATAGTCAGGCCAATAATGACGATCCGGCGACGTCCGGCGCTGTCTTCACGCAACCAGAACGACAGCATCAGGCAACCCATTGCAATGAGCGAGCAGGCGTCAAAGGCGCGGTTGTTGGTCAGCGCGACCAGCCACAGGAATGCACGGTTCTCAACGAGGCCGTTATTGAAGAAGTGGAAAATTGCCGCGTCCAGCGGAAACCAGAATCCATGATTGACCGGTAAATACCAGGACAGGAACAGCGCAAAACCAGCGACATTAAGCAAAAAAATAAGCGGTAAACGAGTCTTCATCTTTATCCATTTTTGAACAATACGGGCAAAACAGTAGTGTCCTTAACTTAAACGAAGCTTCAACAAACTGGCCTGCAAGGCATTCCAGTCCGCTTCGGAGGCGGTAATTAATTCAATACGGCTGTCCGGCGGCGCGACATTTTGCGTCTCAATATGCAGATCCAGCCCCTGGCGATTAATACGCACCAGCCCTTCGGGAATACGCATTACACCCTTGACGCGTTCAACTGGCGCAAGGCGCGCCCACTCAAGTAAACCAATGGTGTCAAACTGCGTATCTGCGTCAAAAATCCAGCCGCACGCATGATGACCCTGGCCACTATTCAGGCTGCGTCGCCAGCGTTGATGTTCAGGCAAGCTTAACGCCGCCAGTCCTTTTCTTTCGCCGGTGTGGTGATGATGTTCGGCACTGGTGGGAAGTGCGCGCAGATTGCGGCGAGGGTTATCCAGCAGCGACACGGGAATATTTCCCTGTGTGGCGTTGATACGCAGACGGTCGCCGCCATGTTGCTGCCACCATACTTCCAGTGCCTGTTGGCTCTCAACGCTGGCGCGGTCTTCTTTATTAGCAACAATGATGTCAGCCGCCGCAAGCTGGTCGCGGAAGTTTTCATTACCCGTCACTTTTTCGTCCAGCAACTGACGTGGGTCGATAAGGCACAGGGTCGCGCGCAGATCGATCCAGGGTTCATAGACCGGGGCAGTGAGCATATCGAGAATCTGTTTTGGATGGCCCAGGCCGGTAGGCTCAATCAGTAAACGATCGGGTTTACCCTGACGTAACAGCGTGTTAAGGCCAACCTGCATTGGCAGGCCGTTCACGCAGCACATGCATCCGCCGGGGATCTCTTTTAATAAGGCCCCGCTGTCCGCCAGTAACGCGCCATCAATGCCCACTTCGCCAAATTCATTGACCAGAACGGCCCATTTTTCGTTGGGGTCTTTATTTGCCAGCATATGGAGAATGGACGTCGTCTTCCCGCTGCCAAGAAAGCCAGTAATCAGATTTGTTTTCGTCACGTTTACTCCAGCATTACGCACAATAATAAGTGCGACAATCCTGGCGAAAATTGGCAAAAAAGAGAAGGGCAGGAGCGGAGAAAGCACTTTCCGCCCCTTTTAATGGCAGAAAATGTTAAATCTGCAGGGCGTTACGCACCGCCTGGTGCGCCCCTTGCGTGCGCAACTGTTGCCATGCACTGTCGATGGCATTCACAAAACGCGGGTCGGTGGGTAAATCAGTACCGAAGATTTCACTGAGCGCCAGCAACGCCCCAACGCGCTCCCTTTCACTGCTGGTCTCGACGATAGCCCGTAACTTATCGACCAGAGGATCGCGCACATCAATGGCCTCGCCTGCGTCATCCGTTCCGCTGACATAGCGCATCCAGCCTGCCACGCCGAGTGCCAGCAACGGCCAGTGGCTTTCACGCTGTAAATGCACGCGAACGCTATCCAGCATACGCTGCGGCAGTTTCTGGCTACCGTCCATCGCTATCTGCCAGGTGCGATGTTTAAGCGCCGGGTTGGAAAAACGGGCAATCAGATTGTCCGCATATGCGTTGAGGTCCACGCCGGTAATAGCAAGCGTAGGGGCCTGTTCGCCAAGCATCAACTGACGTGCGGCACGGCGAAAAACCTCATCCTGCATACAATCGCTGATATGGGCAAACCCGGCCAGATACCCCAGGTACGCGAGGAACGAATGGCTACCGTTCAGCATACGCAGCTTCATCTGTTCCCACGGGCGAACGTCTTGTACCAGTTGCACGCCTGCCACTTCCCATTGCGGACGACCGGCAACAAAGTTGTCTTCAATGACCCACTGAATATAAGGCTCGCAACTGATGGCACAGGGATCGGCAACCCCCAATTCAGCGGCAATTTCCGCCAGGGATTCGTCAGTAGCGGCCGGCACGATACGGTCCACCATGGTTGAGGGGAAACTGACATGCGTATCAATCCACTGCGCCAGTTCGGAGGAACGGGTCTGCGCCATACCCAGTACCGCATTTTTCACGATGTGACCATTATCCGGAATATTGTCGCAAGAAAGCACCGTAAAGGCGGGCAGGCCGCGCTCACGTCGACGGGCGAGCGCTTCAACCAGAATGCCTGGTGCGGAATGCGGTTCGCCAGGTTCCTGGAGATCATGGGCAATGCGCGGTTGAGTGAAGTCAAGTTTACCGGTTGCCGGGTCGATGCAATAGCCTTTCTCGGTGATGGTCAGGGAAACAATGGCTACCTGCGGTTCGCAAAATTTTTCAATGATGGCCGCCAGTGAGTCCAGTTTGGCATTCAGACATTCGTTAACCGCACCAACAACGTAGGCTTTATTCCCTTCAGCCCCTTTTTCCTGCACGGTGTACAGATGATCCTGCGCGCGCAACTGCGCCATAAGCTGGTCGCCGCTGAACAGGCTAATCTCGCATATGCCCCAGTCGCCCCCCAGCGCGTTCAGCACACGGTCAGTCAACAGTGCCTGATGGGCGCGGTGAAAGGCGCCAAAACCGAAGTGAACAATGCGCGAACGCAATGAACGGCGATCATATTGAGGTAACTGCACCGTTTCTGGCAGCGTTACGGAGGCAATTGTTTGCATTGAAATACACCTGTTTAACCATTAATTAACAATATGCAGTGTAAAGTTATATGACAGCAAATTGAATTGGTGTGCCTGAAATATCCGGGTAATGTGAGCTGGATCAATCATTCTTGCGGCGGCGTTTGACCCTCTCCGTTAAACATGTATGGTAGTCGTCATAGGCTTTGCGGTATTGGTATAACAACTTTGAGGGTGAGGCGATGGAACAAACCTGGCGTTGGTACGGACCGAACGATCCGGTTTCATTAGATGATGTGCGTCAGGCTGGCGCAACAGGTGTTGTGACGGCACTGCACCATATTCCCAACGGTCAGGTCTGGCCGGTAGAAGAAATCAAACAGCGTCAGGCATTGCTGGCTGAAAAAGGGCTGACCTGGTCGGTGGTGGAAAGTATTCCTGTGCATGAAGATATCAAAACGCACAGTGGACAGTATGACACCTGGATTGCTAACTATCAGCAAAGCATCCGCAACCTGGCAGCCTGTGGCATCGATACCGTGTGCTACAACTTTATGCCGATCCTCGACTGGACGCGTACCGATCTGGAATACGAACTGCCGGACGGCTCCAAAGCGCTGCGTTTTGATCAGATTGCTTTTGCTGCGTTTGAACTTTATATCCTCAAACGCGACGGCGCGCAGGCTGATTACACCGAAGAAGAACAGCAGCAGGCGCAGGCCTATTTTGAAGCGATGAGCGCAGCGGAAATTGAAAAACTGACGCGCAATATTATTGCTGGTCTGCCGGGTGCGGAAGAGGGTTACACGCTGGATCAGTTCCGTGCCCGTCTGGCGGAATACGATGGCATCAATAAAGATCAGTTACGCGAAAATATGGCTTATTTCCTGCGTGCAATTGTTGCCGTGGCAGAAGAAGTCGGCGTGCGTCTGGCGGTGCACCCGGACGATCCGCCGCGTCCAATCCTTGGCCTGCCGCGTATTGTCTCGACCATTGAGGACATGCACTGGCTGAAAAACGCGGTCGACAGCATCAATAACGGTTTCACCATGTGCACGGGTTCCTATGGTGTACGCGCCGATAACGATCTGGTGAATATGATTGAGACTTTCGGCGACCGTATTCACTTCACGCACCTGCGTTCTACCTGCCGTGAAGATAACCCGAAAACCTTCCATGAAGCGGCGCACCTGCAGGGCGATGTGGATATGGTTTCGGTTGTGGCGGCGATCCTGAGTGAAGAGCAGCGCCGTAAGAAAGCCGGCGACCTGCGTCCGATTCCGTTCCGTCCGGATCACGGTCATCAGATGCTCGATGACCTGCGTAAGAAAACCAACCCAGGCTATTCGGCGATTGGTCGTCTGAAAGGGATGGCGGAAGTGCGCGGCGTGGAACTGGCGCTTAAGAAAACGCTGTTCCGCGACCTGTTGTAATCCGTTAGCTTCGTTCTGAAATAAAAAAAGGACAGTTTTTACTGTCCTTTTTTACTTTTACAGGCTGGCTTAGTCCGCACGGCCCATATAACGGCTTTCTTCAATATGAATGCGGATTTTCTCGCCGGTGGTCAGGTATTCCGGAACCTGAATCACCAGACCCGTGCTCATGGTTGCCGGTTTGGTACGTGAACTGGCTGACGCGCCTTTAATGCCTGGTGCGGTTTCAACAATTTCCAGATCAACGGTCTGCGGCAATTCCAGCGCCAGCAATTGACCATCCCAGGTCAGCACCTGCATATCAGGCATCCCGCCTTCCGGGATAAACAGCAGTTCTTCTTCGATCTGCTCTTTTGTGAAGGTGTACGGCGTGTAATCTTCTTTATCCATAAACACGTATTCGTTGCCATCAACATAGGAGAAGTCAACGAAACGGCGGGTCAGGGTCACGGTATCAACGATATCGTCACCTTTGAAACGTTCTTCGACTTTCAGGCCGGTGCGCACATCGGAGAAACGCATTTTATAGAGGGTTGCGGCGCCGCGGGCGCTCGGTGACTGAATATCAATATTCTTTACAATCAGCAGCTTGCCGTTGTAGTTCAGCACCATACCTTTCTTGATTTCGTTCGCTCTTGGCATCAGTGGGATCCTGTAAATTAGAAATAACGAAAATATCGCGACAAAGTACCCGCGAGGGCCTTTACAGGCAAGTGGAATCGCTGAGTTTTGCGTTTGACGGGGAAAACAGGTAGTTTGGCGGCCAGCCCAACAGAGAGTCATGATTATGGAATGCCGTACGGATTGCGGAGCGTGCTGTATCGCCCCTTCGATTTCAAGTCCTATCCCCGGTATGCCACAGGGCAAGCCGGCCAACACGCGTTGTGTCCAACTGGCGGATGACAACACGTGTAAAATTTTCGGCTCCCCGCTACGTCCAGCGGTGTGCGCCAGCCTGCAACCGAGCGCTGGCATGTGTTTCAGCGATCGGGAGGCGGCCATGACTTTCCTGATTAATCTGGAAGCCGCGACCACACCTTAAGGCGACTCCGCGCTGTACTGATATTTCGCTTCATGCTCCAGTAACCATTTCTTGCGCGCAATACCGCCGCCGTAGCCGGTCATTGCACCGTCCTTGCCGGGGATCCGGTGGCAGGGGATGACAATCGCAATACGATAATGAACAGATGGTGTTGTTCGTCAGCAAGGCGCTGGCGGATGGCGTTCAGTAGTGATGCAAATTCAGCAGAATCCTGCAACACCCGCTTTCTTTGCTGAACGCGGCTGTCTTCCAGGTCAATGCCTGCGACACCGAGTTCAGCCAGCGCGAGCAGGTTTTCGATGATCTGTTCGTGATTGTCACCATAGCCATACTCCATATCAACGGCCAGCGGGATGGAACAGCATGCCTGTAAACGGACGATCGGGTGGTGGAGTTCTGCGAAGGTAATGCCGTCGCCATCGTCATAGCCATACATCGTGGCAATGGCGGCACCCATTGCCTGATAACCCGCGGCCTGTGCGGCTCTGGCGCTGAAGACATCCCAGACATTTGCTAGCAGTAACGAGCCGTCTTGTCGGTGTAAAAGGGCAAAATTCATCATCACAATCCTCTGTTGAATGGCCGCTTATCGGTACCGATAAGGCGTGACGGGCGACAACCGAAAAACGGACAGGTATTTTTCCCCCTCTCTTATTTGCTCACAAAAACGGAACAACATTTCAACGATACTGCCGTGCTGATGGGTGCTGAATGTGACCTAAAAGACGGTCAGCTTTGTTCAGCAAAAATGGGATGCCAGGGAGTGAAATGTGCAGTAGATCGTAATTTTGCAATCAAAAACGAGACTTTTCTTGATTGCTGAAGCGGAAAAGTCAAGACTTCTCGAAACGTTTCAGCGTCATCTTGTTTTCAACACATTTCAGGGTGGCGCATTATTTCTCAAGTTAGCTGAAACGATTCAGTTCAGCAGGAGAGGATTTACATGTTCCAGTTATCCGTTCAGGACATCCATCCGGGCCAGCAGGCCGGGACGAAAGAAGAGGCGATTCGTCAGATTGCTGCCGCACTGGCAGAAGCAGGCAATGTCGCCGGTGGTTATGTTGATGGCATGCTGGCGCGTGAGCAGCAGACGTCAACGTTCCTTGGCAACGGGATCGCCATTCCCCACGGGACGACTGATACCCGCGACCAGGTGTTGAAAACCGGCGTCAAAGTGTTCCAGTTCCCGCAAGGCATTCTCTGGGGGGAAGGCCAGGTCGCCTATGTGGCTATCGGTATTGCCGCCAGTTCTGATGAACACCTGGGCCTGCTGCGTCAGCTAACCCACGTCCTGAGCGATGATTCTGTTGCTGCACAACTGCAATCGGCGACCACAGCAGAAGAACTGCGTGCGTTACTGATGGGTGAACAGCAAGTGGCGTCGCTGAAACTGGATAACGATACCCTGAGCCTGGACGTTGTCGCCAGCGACCTGGTGACGCTGCAGGCGTTGAACGCTGCGCGGCTGAAAGAAGCGGGCGCGGTTGATGCTGTCTATGTGGCACGCGCGATTAACGAACAACCGCTGAATCTCGGTCAGGGGATCTGGCTGAACGACAGCGCACAGGGCAACCTGGCGAGCGCGGTGGCTGTCAGCCGGGCTGCAAAAGCATTTGATGTGAACGGTGAAAGCGTTGCGCTGCTGGTCAGCGTAGCAATGGCTGATGACCAGCCGGTTGCCGTGCTCAAACGTCTGAGTAATCTGCTGCTCGACAACAAAGCTGACCGTCTTCTGAGCGCAGATGCCGCTACTCTGCTGGCACTGTTGACCAGCGATGACGCTATTGCTGACAACCTGCTGACCGCCGAGTTTGTTGTACGCAACGAACATGGCCTTCATGCCCGTCCGGGCACCATGCTGGTCAATACCATCAAACAATTTAATAGCGAAGTGACTGTCGCTAACCTCGACGGTACCGGTAAATCCGCCAATGGTCGTAGCCTGATGAAAGTGGTCGCGCTGGGCGTGAAGAAAGGTCACCGTCTGCGTTTTACCGCACAGGGTGATGATGCTGAACAGGCGCTGAAAGCGATTGGCGAAGCCATCGCTGCCGGTTTGGGGGAGGGCGCATAATGAGCAGACGTGTCGCTACTATTACCCTTAACCCTGCCTATGATCTGGTCGGGTATACCCCGGAAATTGAACGCGGTGAAGTAAACCTGGTTCGCACTACCGGCCTGCATGCTGCGGGTAAAGGTATCAACGTGGCGAAAGTGCTGAAAGATCTGGGCATCGACGTGACCGTTGGCGGCTTCCTGGGTAAAGACAACCAGGACGGTTTCCAGCAATTGTTCAGCGAACTGGGCATTGCTAACCGCTTCCAGATTGTTCAGGGCCGTACGCGTATCAACGTGAAGTTGACGGAAAAAGACAGCGAAGTCACTGACTTCAACTTCTCCGGCTTCGAAGTGACGCCGGCAGACTGGGAACGTTTTGTTGCAGACTCTCTGACCTGGCTGGGTCAGTTCGACATGGTTTGTGTCAGCGGCAGCTTGCCATCGGGTGTGAGCCCGGAAGCCTTTACCGACTGGATGACGCGCCTGCGCAGCCAGTGCCCATGCATCATTTTCGACAGCAGCCGCGATGCGCTGGTTGCCGGTCTGAAAGCTGCGCCGTGGCTGGTTAAACCTAACCGTCGCGAACTCGAAATTTGGGCTGGTCGCAAATTACCAGAATTGAAAGATGTGATCGACGCGGCGCATGCGCTTCGTGAACAAGGAATTGCCCATGTGGTTATTTCACTGGGCGCGGAAGGGGCGTTGTGGGTTAACGCTTCGGGCGAATGGATCGCCAAACCGCCGTCAATGGAGGTGGTAAGCACCGTTGGCGCAGGGGATTCAATGGTTGGCGGTCTGATTTATGGCCTGTTAATGCGAGAGTCCAGTGAACATACGTTGCGCCTGGCCACTGCCGTGGCTGCACTGGCCGTTAGCCAGAGCAATGTAGGTATTACCGATCGTACCCAGTTAGCCGCGATGATGGCGCGTGTTGACTTAAAACCCTTTAACTAACAGCAGGAGAGCATAATGAAAACGCTGCTGATAATTGATTCTGAACTCGGTCAAGCTCGCGCATATATGGCGAAAAGCCTGTTAGGCGCAGCGGCACAAAAAGCGAATTTGCAGTTTATCGACAACCCCGGTGAAGCTGAACTGGCGATCGTTCTGGGCTCCCGCGTGCCGGCTGACAGCGCGCTGAGCGGTAAGAAAGTCTGGTTGGGCGACATCAATCGCGCTGTGGCTCATCCGGAACTGTTTTTAAGTGAAGCAAAGAACCACGCTTCTCCGTACACGGCTCCGGCGGCGGCACCTGTGACGTCCAACAGTGGTCCGAAACGTATCGTGGCCATCACCGCCTGCCCGACGGGTGTTGCACACACCTTTATGGCGGCAGAGGCCATTGAAACCGAAGCGAAAAAACGCGGCTGGTGGGTGAAGGTGGAAACACGCGGCTCTGTTGGCGCGGGTAACGCCATCACGCCGGAAGAAGTGGCACAAGCCGATCTGGTGATCGTTGCCGCTGACATCGAAGTGGATCTGGCGAAATTCGCTGGCAAACCGATGTACCGTACCACCACGGGCCTGGCACTGAAGAAAACGGCGCAGGAATTAGACAAAGCGCAAGCCGAAGCGAAAACGTATCAGCCGAGCGGCGGTACGCAAGCTGCGAGCAGTGAAGGTAAAAAAGAGAGTGCGGGCGCCTATCGCCACCTGCTGACCGGTGTTTCTTACATGCTGCCGATGGTCGTTGCCGGTGGTCTGTGTATCGCCCTGTCCTTTGCCTTCGGTATTACTGCATTTAAAACGCCGGATACGCTGGCTGCCGCGCTGATGCAAATCGGTGGTGGGTCTGCGTTTGCCCTGATGGTGCCGGTGCTGGCCGGTTACATTGCCTTCTCCATCGCTGACCGTCCGGGTCTGACGCCGGGTCTTATTGGCGGTATGCTGGCCGTAAGTACCGGCTCTGGCTTTATCGGCGGTATTATTGCCGGTTTCCTTGCGGGTTATCTGGCGAAAGCCATCAGTAAAGGCGTTAAGCTGCCGCCAAGCATGGAAGCGCTGAAACCGATCCTGATCATTCCGCTGTTCTCAAGCCTGATTGTTGGTCTGGCAATGATCTACCTTATCGGTAAACCGGTTGCGGGTATCCTTGCAGGTCTGACGTCCTGGCTGCAATCCATGGGTACGGCGAATGCTGTCCTGCTGGGGGCAATCCTCGGTGGCATGATGTGTACCGATATGGGTGGTCCGGTGAACAAAGCGGCCTACGCCTTTGGTGTTGGTCTGTTGAGTACACAGACTTACGCACCGATGGCCGCTATCATGGCTGCCGGTATGGTGCCGCCGCTGGCGATGGGTCTGGCGACCCTTGTTGCCCGTAAGAAATTCGATAAAGGGCAGCAGGAAGGGGGCAAAGCGGCGCTGGTACTGGGCCTGTGCTTCATCTCCGAAGGTGCGATTCCGTTCGCGGCACGTGACCCGATGCGTGTTCTGCCATGCTGTATCGCCGGTGGCGCGCTGACGGGGGCTATCTCCATGGCGATTGGCGCGAAACTGATGGCACCGCACGGTGGCCTGTTCGTTCTGCTGATTCCAGGTGCAATCACCCCGGTTGTAGGTTATCTGCTCTCTATCGTGGCAGGTACCCTGTTGGCAGGCCTGGTCTATGCGTTCCTGAAACGCCCGGAAACCGACGCTGTTGCCAAAGCCGCATAATGTGATTGACTGAGTAATAAAGGGGCCGGGAGACCGGCCCTTTTTTTATTTCCCCGCCTTCTGTGCCCCGCATCTCATTTCTGTAACGTGTTTTAGTCCCATCCCCTATAAATTTGTGATGACCTTCATATCTATTCACCTTCGCTTGTCTGGGCGTATTTACTTTACGCAAATTCAGCTTACGATAAACACATGTTCAAAAATAAACATGTGCTCTAATAAGGTTTCGCAACCAGACGATAAACGAATTGTTGTCTCGACGATCTCATTAATATGGCATTTCTTGCCAGAGGGCGTTTTATGCGTAAAAAGGATTATATAATCACTATTGGTTCCGCCAATATGGATGTGGCGGGCTATTCACATGGTGTATTGAATTACGCGGATTCCAATCCGGGGAAAATAAAATTCACGCCGGGCGGTGTGGGGCGTAATATTTCACAGAATCTGGCATTGCTGGGAACTGAGTCATGGCTACTCACCGTGGTGGGCGATGATTTTTATGGCCAGTCTCTCTTAAATCAAACCAGTCAGTCCGGTGTACGAATAGAAAAATGTCTTATTGTTGCAGGTGAAAATACATCGAGTTATTTATCGCTCCTCGATAATACCGGCGAAATGCTGGTAGCCATTAACGATATGAATATTACCGATCATTTGTCTGCGGATTTCCTGGCAAAACATATCGATTTTATTCGCGACGCCAGCGTAATTGTTGCCGACTGCAATATCAGTGAAGACGCGCTCGCCTGGCTGCTGACACATACGGGAGATACGCCTGTTTTCATCGATCCGGTATCCGCCTGGAAATGCGTCAAAATACGCGACTGGCTGGGACAGATTCATACGCTGAAACCCAACCGCCTTGAGGCCGAAACGCTCAGTGGCATTACGCTTTCCGGGCGCGACGATGTAGGAAAGGTTGCCGAATGGTTTCATGCTCGCGGCCTGCGACGGCTGGTACTGAGCATGGGCGGCGACGGCGTTTATTACAGCGAGCGCGATGGCGTAAGTGGGTGGTCACCTCCGATTAAAACCCAGGTCGTTAATGTCACCGGGGCGGGTGACGCCATGATGGCGGGTCTGGCGGCCTGTTGGGTAGAAGGTTTTTCATTTATCGATTCGGTCCGTTTTGCGCAAGGGTGTTCGTCTATGGCTCTGGCGTCCGAATATACCAATAATCCTGACTTATCTTTTTCAAAAGTCACATCACTAGTGGAGAAACAAGATGTCTGAATTAACGATTTCCCCTGAATTACTGCATATTTCTGCGGAAGTAAAAGAAGCGCTGGAAAATAATAAACCGGTTGTGGCGCTGGAATCGACAATTATTTCTCACGGTATGCCCTTCCCGCAAAACGCGCAAACGGCAATTGAAGTCGAAGAGACTATTCGAAAACACGGTGCGGTACCGGCAACTATCGCCATTATTAAAGGCGTCATGAAAGTTGGTCTGACGAAAGAGGAAATTGAATTATTAGGCCGTGAAGGGCACAGCGTCGCAAAAGTCAGTCGCCGGGATTTACCTTTTGTGGTCGCCGCTGGATTAAATGGCGCAACCACGGTGGCATCCACCATGATTATTGCCGCGCTGGCCGGTATTAAAGTTTTTGCGACCGGAGGTATTGGCGGCGTTCACCGTGGTGCCGAACATACATTTGATATTTCCGCTGATTTGCAGGAGCTGGCGCACACTAATGTCACGGTCGTTTGCGCAGGGGCGAAATCTATTCTCGACCTCGGCCTGACCACCGAATATCTGGAAACCTTCGGTGTACCGTTAATTGGTTATCAGACCAAATCATTGCCGGCGTTTTTCTGCCGTACCAGCCCGTTTGAGGTCAGCATTCGTCTGGACAGCGCAAAAGAGATCGCGCGTGCGATGGCGGTGAAATGGCAAACCGGCCTTAACGGTGGCCTGGTGGTAGCGAACCCGATTCCTGAACAGTTTGCGATGGCGGAAGAGAAAATCAACGCCGCTATTGATCGGGCGGTGAAAGAGGCCGAAGAGCAGGGCGTGGTTGGTAAAGAGAGCACGCCGTTCCTGCTGGCTCGTGTAGCCGAACTAACCGGCGGCGATAGCCTGAAATCAAACATTCAGCTGGTGTTCAACAACGCCGTGCTGGCATGTGAAATCGCAAAAGAGTACCAACGTCTCGCATAAACCGGGCGCGGGCAGTGAGCGGTCGCCCGCAGGGATATCAGACATACCAAAACCTGGCGTTTACGCCGGGTTTCCTGGCATGAAGGGAAAATCATTATGGATATAATGAGAAGTTTTCTGGGTATGGTGGTATTACTGGCCATCGCTTTTCTGCTGTCAGTAAATAAAAAACGCATTAGTTTACGCACGGTTGGCGCGGCGCTGCTGCTGCAAATCGCTATCGGCGGGATTATGCTCTATTTCCCGCCGGGCAAATGGCTGGTTGAGCAGGCGGCGCTGGGGGTACATAAAGTGATGTCCTACAGCGACGCGGGCAGTGCCTTTATTTTCGGTGCGCTGGTCGGGCCTAAAATGGATGTGCTGTTTGACGGTGCCGGGTTTATTTTTGCCTTCCGCGTACTACCAGCGATCATCTTCGTTACCGCCTTAATCAGCCTGCTTTACTATATTGGCGTGATGGGGCTGTTGATCCGCATTCTGGGTGGGATTTTCCAGAAAGCGCTTAAGATCAGCAAAATCGAATCCTTCGTCGCCGTGACCACGATTTTCCTCGGGCAGAATGAAATCCCGGCTATCGTGAAGCCGTTTATTCATAAGCTCAATCGCAACGAACTGTTTACCGCTATCTGTAGCGGGATGGCGTCAATTGCCGGGTCGATGATGATCGGCTACGCCGGAATGGGGGTGCCGATTGACTACCTGCTGGCCGCGTCACTCATGGCGATTCCGGGCGGTATCCTGTTTGCCCGTATGCTGAGTCCGGCAACCGAGGCCTCGCAGGTCACGTTTGAAAATCTCTCGTTTACCGAAACACCGCCAAAAAGCATCATTGAAGCGGCGGCGTCTGGCGCAATGACCGGGTTGAAAATTGCCGCCGGTGTGGCGACGGTGGTGATGGCATTTGTGGCGATCATTGCGCTATTAAACGGCATTATTGGTGGTGTGGGCGGTTGGTTCGGTTTCGGCAACGCGACGCTTGAAGGGATCTTTGGTTATGCGCTGGCACCGCTGGCATGGATCATGGGTGTGGACTGGCACGATGCAACGCTGGCTGGCAGCCTGATCGGGCAGAAACTGGCGATCAATGAGTTCGTTGCCTATCTCAATTTCTCCCCTTATCTGCAAGCGGGCGGCTCGCTGGATGTCAAAACCATCGCCATTATTTCGTTTGCGCTGTGTGGGTTTGCCAACTTCGGTTCCATTGGCGTGGTGGTTGGCGCGTTTTCCGCGATAGCTCCCCAACGTGCGCCGGAAATCGCCCAGCTTGGGATGCGGGCGCTGGCGGCGGCAACGCTCTCTAACCTGATGAGTGCCACCATCGCCGGGTTCTTTATCGGTCTTGCCTGAGTCAACGGCACGCCAGTGTCACTGGCGTGCGTTCTTACGCTTCAGCTTTGCTTGTATTGAGTAACGCCATCGCATTTTCTGCTGAGAGGGCAGGGTTGTTGATGCTCACGCTGGCGCGGGATATCGCCGCACAGGCCATGGCAAAGTGGGCGCTCTCGGTAAAATCTCCCCCTTCCAGGAAGCTATATAACAGCCCCGCCATAAATCCGTCATCGGCCCCGAAGCGGTCGGTGAAGGTGTGATCCGGAGAGGTCAGCAGAAGCTGCTCGCCATCACGTTTAGAGCAGAACACGGAATCATCGTCCAGATACACGAAGATGCGTTGCACCCCTTGTTCATGGAGTGAATTGACCGCCGCGATTTTGTCTGCTTCACGACGAATCGGCTGACCCCATAAGATTTGCAGCTCTTGTAACGTGGGTTTCAGCGTGTGAATGCGTGACAGCCAGGGGCGAATCTTATCGGCTTTGAACTCGGAAACCGTATCGACGAAGACCGGAATATTCCCCGCCATGGTGAAGACCCACTGCAATGCCTCTTCGGTCAGGTTGCAATCAGCGAGTACCACACCCGCATGCATCACCAGATCGCGTGAGGCATTGAGCAACTGCGGCGTTAATTGCTGCAGAATGTGGGTATCGTTGATGGCCAGTACAGTCTCTTCCTGCTGATTGGCAACCGACAGATAGGTAGAGGTATTGTGCCCGTGCAGACGAATACAGCTTTGCACGTTCACTCCGGCCTGGCGGGTCTGTTCCAGTAACGTTTCGCCGTAAAAATCATCCCCCACGGCGGAGATAAGGTGCACATCGCGGCCCAGCAGGGCAAGGTTGTGGGCAACATTACGCCCTACGCCGCCTGCGGAGCACTGGATGTTACCGGGGTTGGAGGCGGACTGCGGGTAATGGATATCCGCCACGCCGCGAATATCCATATTAATGGCGCCAAACACGACGCAGTAATCCTGCTCGGTCAGAATGTAGCCTTTGCCTTTAATAAGCCCTTTACGCATCAAATCCATAATATGGGCGGCGACGCGTGAACGGCTGATTTGTAAAATATCGCCTATCTCATTTTGCTGAATAAGTGGGTTGCTGCGCAGGATTTGTAATATCTGTTTTTCCCTGTCGTTCATTTACGCCACGGCCTCTTCATTTTGTTGGGCTTTCAGCCAGGCAATCTCTTCTGCCCAGATGTCCGGGTTGATGGTTTCCAGAATCATCGGAATACCGTCGAAGCGATCGTCTTGCATGATCCAGCGGAAGGCATCATGACCAATATTGCCTTCGCCCAGGCTGTGATGGCGGTCGACACGGCTGCCGAATGCGCTTTTGGCATCGTTGAGGTGCATACCGCGCAGGTAGTTGAACCCCACTACGCGTTCAAATTCGGCGAACACTTTCGCGGTGCTTTCGGTGGTGCGCAGGTCGTACCCGGCGGCAAACGCATGGCAGGTATCGATACACACGCCGACGCGGGATTTGTCTTCGACACCATCGATAATGGCGGCCAGATGCTCAAAGCGAAAGCCGAGGTTGCTACCCTGGCCTGCGGTATTTTCGATAACCGCCGTGACGCCTTTGGTTTGTGCGAGCACAACGTTAATGGATTCGGCAATGCGCGCCAGGCACTTATCTTCATCGATTTGCATCAGATGGCTGCCGGGGTGGAAGTTCAGCAGCGTCAGCCCCAGTTGTTCGCAGCGTTGCACTTCATCGAGAAAGGCATCGCGGGATTTCTCCAGCGCCTCTTCAACCGGGTGACCCAGATTAATCAGATAACTGTCGTGGGGCAGAATTTGTCCCGGCTGATAGTGGTATTTTTCGCAGGCGGCTTTGAATTCATCAATCGTCTCGCTGGTGAGCGGCGCGGCACGCCATTGACGCTGATTTTTTGTGAACAGGGCAAACGCAGTGGCTTCGATTTCTGCTGCGCGAATGGCGGCATTGGCCAGACCGCCGGCGGCGCTGACATGCGCTCCGATGTATTTCATGTAAAGACTCCTGTTAAACCCGCAATACGCGTCATCCTTCACGCTGCATCGTTGTTGGCTTCATTCACACACCCCGCGCCGGGGATGCTTTCATTTGCCGCCTTGATACAACGCGAAGGATTTTGCGTAATTAAATAAACATTTTTCCAATAATAGCGGGTTAACAGGGAACAGACGTAAGGTTTTATGCCATCACATGGTGCACCAGCAGGTTAATTGCACCGCCACCGACAATCAGCCAGACAAACAGCGCCAGCGCCATCAGTAGCGGCTTCGCTCCTGCCTTTTTCAGTGCGCTGATATGGGTGGTTAATCCCAGTGCGGCCATCGCCATCGCCAGCAAAACGGTATCGACGGTAATCAGGACATCAACCACACTTTTCGGCAGTAGATGGAACGAGTTAAATACGGCCACCAGGATAAACAACACCGCAAACCACGGAATGGTAATTTTGCTCTTTTCGCCGTCTGCCGCCGGGGAGAGTTGTTTAACCCGCGAGGCGAGCAGGATCAGGAACGGTGCCAGCATCATCACGCGCAGCATTTTGGTAATGACCGCCGCATTCTCGGCATCCGGGCTGACGGCATGGCCTGCGGCCACCACCTGCGCCACTTCATGCATGGTTGAACCCATATAGATGCCGTACGCTTCCGGGGTGAACCAGTGCGCCAGCAGCGGATACATGGCCGGGTAGATAAAAATGGCCAGCGTTCCGTAAATCACCACGGTGGCGACGGCAACGGCGACTTTGCTGGACTCCGCTTTGACCACCGGTTCGGTTGCCAGCACGGCGGCAGCGCCGCAAATACTGCTGCCTGCACCAATCAGCCAACTGGTTTTTCTGTCCAGCCCAAAGACCTTTTGACCGAGTAAACAGGCCAGTATAAAGGTGCTGGAGAGCATCAACACATCGATAGCGATGCCGCTGACGCCCACCTCGGCAATTTGCGAAAATGTCAGGCGCAAGCCATAAAGAATAATACCGAGACGCAGCAAATACTGTTTTGACCATAATACGCCCGCATCACAGTGAACATGGATGCGCGGGTAAAGCGTGTTGCCTGCGACAATACCAAATAAGATAGCCAGCGTTAGCGCGCTAAAGCCTGCACCCGCAACCGAAGGAATATTACCCAGCCACAATGCCAGCCCGGCGATGACCGCACTGAGTAACAGACCCGGTGCGAACAACGCGACGTAATTCTTGCGTGGAACATGATGTGTGATTTCAGTCATAACCTTCTCCTTTCTCCGGGTAAAAGGTTACGGCGCTCTGGTTTAAAGGTAAAATTGATTATATATTTATAATTAATCTTTATAAGTGGTAAGTGACCCTTGCCCCGACGGTGAAAATTTATGCATATCACATTACGGCAGCTCGAAGTTTTCGCCGAGGTGCTCAAGAGCGGTTCCACGACCCAGGCTTCGCAAATGCTGTCTTTATCGCAGTCGGCGGTCAGCGCTGCGCTGACTGACCTCGAAGGCCAGCTCAGCGTTCAGCTTTTCGATCGCGTCGGTAAACGGCTGGTGGTGAATGAGCATGGCCGTTTGCTCTATCCCAGGGCGCTGGCGCTGCTGGAGCAGGCGACGGAAATTGAGCAACTGTTTCGTGAAGAAAATGGCGCAATTCGCGTGTACGCCAGCAGTACGATTGGCAACTACATACTGCCGGAGATCATTGCCCACTATCGACGGGATTTTCCCCAGTTGCCGCTGGATATGAGCGTGGGCAACAGCCAGGACGTTATCAATGCGGTGGCCGATTTTCGTGTCGATATAGGTCTGATTGAAGGGCCTTGCCATACGGCTGAGATCATCGCTGAACCCTGGCTTGAGGATGAACTGGTGGTGTTCGCGCCGCCAGACTCCCCGTTGTTGCAAGGGGAGGTTACGCTGGCGCGTCTGGCCGCTGCGCCGTGGATCCTGCGTGAGCGCGGCTCCGGTACGCGTGAAATTGTCGATTACCTGCTGCTGTCCCATCTGCCTGAGTTTCATCTCGGCATGGAGCTTGGCAACTCAGAAGCTATCAAACATGCTGTGCGCCACGGGCTTGGCATCAGTTGCCTGTCACGGCGCGTGATCGCCGAACAGCTTGAAGCGGGTTCGTTGGTCGAAGTCCCTGTTCCCTTGCCTCGCCTGGTGCGCACCCTGTGGCGCATTCACCACCGTCAAAAGCATCTTTCCAGTGCACTGAATCGCTTTTTGCGTTATTGCGACATTTGATTGCACCAGTAACAGGCAGTTGCACCATTCTGGTGTGCGACTGCCTGCTTTATCTTCTCTTTATGACCGCTTAACTGCCGCTATAGCGGGCCTGCTCGCGTTTTTATCTCGTTGGCACATTAGTTGCAAAAAGTGATTCAAAGAATCTTTTGTTTCATGAACGATGAGGTGACGAGAATGAAGAAGTGGATGATGGCAGCAGCGGGTGCGGCATTAATATTGTCCTGTGCAGGGCAGGCGATGGCCGATCAGCTCCAGGATATTCAAAAGCGTGGCGTGCTGCGCGTGGCGGTACCGCAGGACTTCCCGCCGTTTGGCTCCGTGGGAACCGATCTCAAGCCGCAGGGCTACGATATCGACATGGCGGAGTATCTGGCCAAAGAGATGAAAGTGAAGGTGGAGCTGGTGCCGGTAACCAGCGCTAACCGCGTCCCTTATCTGCAAACCAATAAAGTTGATCTGGTCATCTCCAGCCTCGGTAAGAATGCGGAGCGCGAAAAAGTGATCGACTTCAGCCGCGCCTATGCTCCGTTCTTCCTTGGCGTATTTGGCCCGAAAGACGCCACTCTGGCAGACGCTGCCGCGCTGAGCGGGAAGTCGGTCGGCGTCACCCGTGGGGCGGTGGAGGACATGGTGTTAAGCGATCTGGCCCCGAAAGATGCCGAGGTCAAACGCTACGAAGATAACAACACCACCATCTCTGCTTATCTTTCCGGCCAGGTGCAGTATATGGCGACGGGTAATGTGGTGGTGGCTGCGATTGCCCGCCAGAACCCGGAAAAAGCGCCGGTCAGCAAATTTATGCTTAAAGATTCCCCCTGCTTTATCGGGCTTAAGAAAAATGAGCCTGCGCTGAAAGCCGAAGTGGACAAGCTGATTGAACAGGCATTGAAAGACGGCACGCTCAACAACTTCTCGCAGAAATGGATGCAGGCGCCGCTGCCCGCCACCCTGGGCGTGTAAGGGTCTGGCATGACGACAACGCTTGATTTTGCCGCGCTGTGGCCGTTCTGGCCGCAGCTACTCGCGGGGCTTTGGACCACGGTAACCTTAACCATTCTGGCAACCATCGGCGGTGTGTCTCTTGGCATCCTGGGCGCGGCGCTACGTAGCGGCAAGCCCACGCTGGCGAGCCATATCTGGGGCGCGTATGTCGAGCTTATTCGTAATACGCCGTTCGTGGTGCAACTCTTTTTTATCGTTTTCGGTCTGCCTGGTCTGGGGCTGAAATTAACGGCAGGCGAGGCGGCGTTAATCGCCATGCTGGTCAACCTTGGGGCTTACAGTACGGAGATTATCCGCGCCGGGATCCAGGTGGCGCCAAAAGGACAATGGGAAGCGGCGCGCGTGCTGGGGCTAACGAAAACGCAGACCTTTATTCGCGTGATCCTGCCGCCATCGCTGCGGCGTATTTATCCGGCCCTGGTCAGCCAGTGCATTATTGTAATGCTCGGATCGTCGGTAGTCTCGCAGGTGTCCTATGAAGAGCTGACGTTTGCGGCAAACCTGATCCAGTCGCGTACGTTTTTAAGTTTTGAAGTTTATCTGGTCACCACATTGCTGTATCTGGCGCTTTCACTGTTGATGCGTCAGGTATTGATGGCAGCGGGACGGAAGTGGTTGGGGAGCGAGAGTTGATGAGTACATTTACCGACTGGGATATTCTGCGCAACCTGTTGCTGGCGGCGCGCTGGACCTTGCTGCTGTCGCTGATCGCGTTTATCTGCGGCACGCTGGTGACACTGCCGCTGCTGGTATTACGTATCAGCCGCTGGCACTGGCCGAAACGTCTGATCAGCGCCTATGCCGCGCTTTTTCAGGGTACCCCGCTACTGATGCAGCTCTTTCTGGCTTTCTTCGGTATTGCCTTGTTCGGTATCGATGTTAGCCCGTGGACGGCGGCAACGCTGGCGCTGACGCTCTTTACCAGCGCGTTCCTGCTGGATATCTGGTACGGGAGTATTAAGGCGTTGCCGAAAGGGCAGTGGGAGGCCTGTCGCTGTCTGGGGTTGAGTTTTGGTCAGACACTGTTTCGGGTAATTGCGCCACAGGCTATTCGCATTGCCATCGCCCCGACGGTCGGCTTTTCCGTACAGGTGATTAAAGGGACGGCGTTGGCCTCGATCATCGGCTTTGTCGAACTGACCAAAGCAGGCACCATGCTGAATAATGTCACCTTCGCTCCTTTTAAAGTGTTTGGCCTGGTTGCCCTGGGCTATTTCCTGATGTGTTACCCGCTGTCGCGTTACAGCCGTTATCTGGAGAAGAAATTCCATGCCGCTCATCACCATTAATGACGTGCAAAAATATTATGGCGAGAACCATGTGCTCAAAGGCGTAAGTCTGGATATCGAAATGGGCGAAGTGGTGTCGATCATCGGGCGCAGCGGCTCCGGGAAAAGTACCTTGTTACGCTGCATGAATGGGCTTGAGGGCTACCAGGACGGCAGTATTAAACTCGGTGGGATGACGGTGACCGACCGGGAGTCGCAGGCGCGGGAAATCAGTCGCTCGGTGGGGATGGTGTTTCAGAGTTTTAACCTGTTTCCACACATGACCGCGCTGGAGAACGTGATGCTGGCGCCGCGTCGGGTGCTGAAATTACCGGCGGATGAGTGCCGCAAGCTGGCGATTGAGATGCTGGAGAAGGTCGGTCTCGGTGAGCGCATCGATTATTACCCGTCGAATTTGTCAGGCGGGCAGCAGCAGCGCGTGGCGATTGCCCGTGCGCTGGCGATGAAACCAAAAGTATTACTCTGCGATGAGATAACCTCAGCGCTGGATCCGGAGCTGGTGGGCGAGGTGTTACGTGTGCTGGAGCAGCTTGCCGCCGAAGGGATGACCCTGATTCTGGTGACCCACGAGATGAGTTTTGCCCGCGAAGTGGGCGACCGGGTGGTGTTTATGCATCAGGGAAAAGTATGGGAGCAGGGCGAAAGTAAGTCGTTCTTTAGCCAGCCGCGTACCCCGGAATTGCAGCAATTTATCGCCTCAGTGCGTGGACTGAATTAGGTCTTTGCGTTTTTCCCCCTCACCCTAACCCTCTCCAAAAGGAGAGGGGAGGTTGCAGTTACGCCGCTCTCCGTCAGCTTTCAGCCTCTTTCTCCCCTCGCTCGCCAGATGTCGATTCCACTGCTTTACTTATAATCCACTGGCGATCATGAAGGTCTCTAATAAAACGTTGATTGTGCCGGAAGGATGCCCTTTCGTTTGCTACAATCGCGCCTCATTTTTTAGATGGATAGCATTTTCTTATGGTTTCCGAAACTAAAACCACACAAGCGCCCACGCTTCGCCGTGAACTCAAGGCGCGTCACCTGACGATGATCGCCATTGGCGGATCAATCGGTACAGGGTTGTTTGTCGCATCAGGGGCGACGATTTCTCAGGCGGGCCCGGGCGGCGCGCTGTTCTCCTATATTCTTATCGGTCTGATGGTCTATTTCCTGATGACCAGCCTTGGCGAGCTGGCGGCGTATATGCCGGTGTCCGGCTCCTTCGCGACTTACGGCCAGCAATACGTTGAAGAAGGCTTTGGCTTCGCGCTGGGCTGGAACTATTGGTACAACTGGGCGGTGACCATCGCCGTTGACCTGGTGGCTTCGCAACTGGTGATGACCTGGTGGTTCCCGGATACGCCCGGCTGGATCTGGAGCGCCGTATTCCTGTGCGTGATCTTCCTGCTCAACTACATCTCCGTTAAAGGCTTTGGCGAAGCGGAATACTGGTTTTCGCTTATCAAAGTGACCACCGTTATCATCTTTATCGTCGTTGGCGTACTGATGATCGTCGGCATTTTCAAAGGCGACCAGCCGGCTGGCTGGAGCAACTGGCAGGTAGGCGACGCACCCTTTGCGGGCGGGCTATCGGCGATGATTGGCGTGGCGATGATTGTCGGCTTCTCCTTCCAGGGTACCGAGCTGATTGGTATTGCGGCAGGGGAGTCCGAAGACCCGGAGAAGAACATTCCGCGCGCGGTGCGTCAGGTGTTCTGGCGTATTCTGCTGTTCTATGTGTTCGCTATCCTGGTCATCAGCCTGATCATTCCTTATACCGATCCGAGCCTGCTGCGTAACGATGTGAAAGACATCAGCGTCAGCCCGTTCACCCTGGTATTTGAACATGCGGGTCTGTTGTCTGCGGCAGCGGTGATGAATGCCGTTATCCTCACGGCGGTACTGTCGGCGGGTAACTCCGGTATGTACGCGTCTACCCGTATGCTCTACACCCTGGCCTGCGATGGCAAAGCGCCGCGCATTTTCGCTAAACTGTCGAAAGGCGGCGTGCCGCGTAACGCCCTGTATGCCACCACCGTGATTGCGGGTCTGTGCTTCCTGACGTCGATGTTTGGCAACCAGACTGTTTACCTGTGGCTGCTGAACACCTCCGGCATGACCGGTTTTATCGCCTGGTTGGGTATTGCTATCAGCCATTACCGCTTCCGTCGTGGTTATGTCATGCAGGGGCACGATCTGAACAACCTGCCGTACCGTTCAGGTTTCTTCCCGCTGGGGCCGATCTTCGCTTTTGTGCTGTGTCTGATCATCACCCTGGGCCAGAACTATCAGGCTTTCCTGGCGGATACCATTGACTGGGGCGCCGTAGCGGCAACCTATATTGGTATTCCACTGTTCCTGATCATCTGGTTTGGTTACAAACTGTCGAAAGGCACCCACTTTGTAAGCTACAAAGATATGGTGTTCCCGGAGCGCTTTAAGAAATAACCGGCAGTCGTTCTGCGATGACCAATAAAAACGCCCCGGCAAATTACCGGGGCGTTTTTTGTTAAGCGTTATTAGAAGTTATAGGTTAAGCCAACGGTATAACGGCGGCCATCAAGGACCGTGTCATAGGTGTCGTAATCAATCTGTTTATCCAGCACGTTGTAAACCCCGGCGGAGACCAGCAAATTCTTATTCGCGTTGTAACGCAGACCCACATCCACCTGACTGTAAGAAGGCGTACCCTGCGACATTGAGGTGCGGCTTAAGTATTCCGAGGTTTTGCCACGGAAGTTCAGGCGTCCCCAAAGACCCACATCCTGCGTGGCCTGCCAGTCGAGCGTGGTGTTAACCATGTGTTTCGGCATTTTGTTAAGCGGCTTGCCGGAAAACTGACCGCTTTTCTGTTCTGACTCGGTGAAGGTGTAGTTGGCCATCAGGTTAAGGTCGCGCGTGATGTTCCAGCCGAAGGTGGATTCGACGCCGCGCATATTGGCTTTATCAACGTTAACGCGATCGCTGACAAAATCGTAACTGACGCTGCCGATCGTACAGGCCGGATCGGCGCTGCTGTTGCACCGACGTACTTCGGTGATTTTATCCTTGAAGTCGGTGTTGAACAGCGTAATGCCTGCGTTGAGGGTGTCATTGTTATCCCACAGCAGGGCGATTTCTTCGCTCAGGCTTTTTTCCGGTTTCAGGTCGGGGTTGCCGACAATCATGCCATTCATGCGGCCACCGCCTGTCGCTTGTCCCCAGCTTGCGGAAGACTGACGCAGATCCGGGGCGCGATAACCTGCCGACACGCCGCCTTTAATTGTCCACTGGTCGGTCAGATGCCACACGCCGTAGCCGCGCGGTGTCCAGTTGGTGCCGTAGTTTTCATCTTTGTCCATGCGCAGGCCGCCAGTCAGCGTCACGCTGTCGAGCACCGCCCATTCATCTTCTGCAAATAACGCCCAGCTCCAGCGGGTGAGTTTATTCAGCCCGTCCGCCGCTTCCAGTTGATTGCCGTTATCGCGCAGTTTCTCATAGCGATACTGCCCGCCGACCGTCATGGTATGGCTGCCAAGGAATATCTGGTTCTGGTTGTTGACGATGGTGTTATACGACTTCATCTGGCGACCCGGGTTATTGGTCTCTTCCTGCTGAATGTAGCTGGATGTATTGAAGTCGCTGTAATAACCGCTGTGGGTTAACGAGTAAGTAGTGTGCTCGTAGCGGCTGTCACTTTTGCTGTTGGGCGTACAAACGTTGCCACGGCAGGTCTCCGCCGCCGAGGACATACCTGGCGTACTGTTGCGATCCTGCAATTCGCGGGCAATATCCAGGTCGAAATCGTTTTTATCATCCGGGGTGAAATTGAACGTCACGCCACCGTTGCGCAGGCGCTGCTCGTTATAGCCGTTGAGGATTTTATCTTCCGCGCGACGGGATAATAGCCCGCTCACTTTCGCGCCCAGTAGCCCGTCAATCAGCGGGCCGGAAGCGGACGCGTTGGTCTGGAAGAGATCGCCGGAATCACTGTTTTCCTGGAAAGTGGCATCGCCATGCACAGAGCCCGTCCAGCCTTTGGTATTGGACACTTTTTTGGTGATGACGTTAATCACACCGCCCATTGCGTCCGAACCGTACAGCGATGACATCGGGCCGCGGATCACTTCAATACGCTCAATAGATTCCAGCGGCGGCAGCCAGCCTTGTTCGATACCGGCGTTATCACTGTTGGGGCGCGTACCGCGGGTGCTGATTCGTTTGCCATCGACCAAAAAGAGGGTGTATTGCGAAGCCATGCCGCGAATGCTGATATCACTGCTGCTGCCACCACCGGTCACCACCACACCCGGAACATCTTTCAACGCGTCGGTGACATCCCGGTACGCTTTATCTTCAAGCTGCTGTTTAGAAATAACCGAAATAGAGGCCGGGGCGTTCTGAATTTTCTGTTCAAATCCAGTTGCGGAGACGACAACAGTGTCTTCTCCAGCCGCAAGGAGTGCCGGGGGGAAGGTGGCAGCGCAGACGGCAACTGCCAGCAATTTAGCGCGAGGTAAAGTCATTTTGTCATTCCGTTTAAATGAATAAAGCTCCATCGGGCAATACCATGAAGACTATAAGTGTTTGTCTTTTAAGAACTCTGGTGATGGAGAAGCGGAAGGATTGTGGATAAAAAGTGAATTTATGTAAATACAACTGATAATTGAAATCATTTGCATTTGTTGATTTTGATGAAGGGAAATCTAATATTTTCAGCGGGATAGTTGCAAGTGTAAGGAATCGTAAAGAGGAGGGCACCGCCCTCCGGTGATTATTTCAGCAGATATTGCGCGTGGAAACGCAGGTGGTCTTCAATAAACGAGGCCATAAAGTAATAGCTGTGATCATAGCCAGGCTGAACGCGAAGCGTGAGCGGCCAGCCGGTCTGGCGGGCGGCCTCAGCCAGACGGGCGGGCTGTAGCTGTTCTGCGAGGAATTGATCGGCATCGCCCTGATCGATAAGCGTCGGGATCGCATCTTTATTTTGACTGGCCAGCATCAGCGCGCAGCTATCCCAGGCCTGCCAGGTTGAGGTGTCGTTGCCCAGATAAGCGCTAAAGGCTTTCTGTCCCCAGGGGACCTGTGCCGGGTTCACAATCGGCGCAAACGCAGAAACACTGGTAAAGCGCCCCGGGTTTTTCAGCGCCATGATCAGTGCGCCGTGGCCGCCCATCGAATGGCCGCTAATGGCGCAACGTTCGCTGACGGTAAATTGTGATTGAATCAACGCGGGGAGTTCATCGCGCAGATAGTCATACATGCGGTAATGCGCCGCCCACGGTTGTTCGCTGGCGTTGAGATAAAAGCCCGCGCCTTTGCCCAGATCATAGCCATCGGCGTCGGCAACGTCATCGCCGCGCGGACTGGTATCTGGCATTACCAGAACAATCCCCAGCTCAGCCGCAACGCGTTGCGCGCCGGCTTTGGTGGTGAAGTTTTCATCGGTACAGGTCAGGCCCGACAGCCAGTACAGCACCGGAGGGGGGGTTGTTGTCTTCGTAGGCGGTAAAAAAATGCTGAATGTCATGGTGCAATTCAGCACGGTGGAGTCGTGCCGCCAGCGTTGTTGGCGCCCCTCAAAACAGCGGTGCTCTTCAAGCAATTCCATGCAAGGCTCCTTGATTATTTGTTAACAGTTAAAGCGTGACGATCACTCATAATACAGATAATTCATGCGCCTGTGAGTAACTTTCACTTTCACCTCGCTGCATCATAATGCATCATAAATTTTACTTTTTTTTAACGTTAGAGGTTTCCATGGCGCTACGCATTGCGCTCTGTGGCTTTATCGTACTGGTGGTGGCAATGGGAATAGGGCGCTTTGCTTTCACGCCCCAGGTGCCGCTGATGATTCGCGATGGACAACTGACGTTAACCAGCGCCGGACTGGTCTCCGCGATGAATTACCTCGGTTATTTACTGGGGGCGTGGGATGCGATGCGCGCCACTAAACATATCGAGATGCGTCTGTATCTTGGCGTTGCGGGGGCTGTTGCGCTGACCTTTCTTTCGGCGCTGGCGGATAACGCCATTGCACACGGCGCGCTGCGCCTGGTGATTGGTGCGATGAGCGGCTGGGCGATGGTGCTTACCGCGGCCTGGACGAACGAGCGTCTGGCGCATTACGCCCGTCCGGGTTTGAGTGCCGCCGTGTTTGCCGGGCCGGGGGCGGGCATCGCCCTGAGCGGCCTGCTGGCGGTGGTTATTCAGTCGCGCGCGCTCTCCTCAACGGCAGCCTGGCAGGTCTATGGCGTACTGGCCCTGGTGCTGGTGGTATTGATCGCCCGCTATTTGCCGCGTCCGGGCCAGTTACATCGCTCCGGCGTTCAGCCAGAACCGCTGCATTTGACGACCGATCTGAAACGACTGGTCTGGAGCTATAGCCTGGCGGGGTTTGGCTACATCTTACCCGCGACCTTTCTTTCGCAAATGGCGGCGCTGCGCTTTCCCGGTAGCCTCTTTGCACAGTTTGTCTGGCCAGTGTTTGGTGCTGCCGCAGTTGTCGGGATTGGGCTGAGTATTGCCCTGCGTCATGTGGGCCACAGCCATCAGCGGCTGGCGATTGTGCTTTGGCTACAAGGGGTGGGGGTGGTGGCCTCTTGCGTATTGCCGGGGATGAGTGGTCTGGTCATGGGCGCGCTGTTGGTCGGCGGGGGTTTTCTGTGTGCGGTGCAGTTATCTCTGCTGTATGGCCGCGAACTGGCGCCGAATCATACCCGGTATATGGCAGGTTTGCTCACCACTGGCTATGCCGTCGGGCAATTGATTGGGCCGATGACGTCTGCGCTCTCCACCTGGCTTACGCAGCGGCTGGAACCCGCACTGGGACTGGCCGGGCTGGCGCTGCTGCTCGGCGGGATTTTGGTCTGGAAACGTACGGCGTGAAAGGTACGAGCAATTTCATTAATTATCTCCGTGAATACTGGATTCTGTGCGCGACCTCACGCACAATGATTGCTCGCTTCGCCCGTCGCACGGCGAAGATGCCACACCTGCAGGAGAATAAAAAATGTCATCACTCAGTAAAGAAGCGGCTCTCGTTCATGAAGCCCTGGTTGCCCGTGGCCTTGAAACCCCGTTGCGCCCGCCTGTCGACATGGATAACGAAACCCGTAAACGCCTGATAGCCGGTCATATGACCGAGATTATGCAGCTCCTTAATCTCGATCTGAATGATGACAGCCTGATGGAAACCCCACATCGCATCGCCAAAATGTACGTTGATGAAATTTTCTCGGGACTGGATTATGCCAATTTCCCGAAAATTACCGTCATCGAAAATAAAATGAAAGTGGATGAGATGGTGACGGTGCGTGATATTACGCTGACCAGCACCTGTGAACACCACTTTGTCACTATCGATGGGAAAGCGACCGTCGCTTATATTCCCAAAGAGTCGGTGATTGGTCTGTCGAAAATTAACCGTATTGTGCAGTTCTTTGCCCAGCGTCCGCAGGTGCAGGAACGTTTGACGCAGCAGATCCTGACGGCGCTGCAAACGCTGCTGGGTACCAATAATGTGGCGGTGTCCATTGACGCGGTGCATTACTGTGTGAAAGCACGTGGCATTCGTGATGCAACCAGCGCCACCACCACAACGTCATTGGGCGGCCTGTTTAAGTCCAGCCAGAACACTCGCCAGGAGTTCCTGCGCGCAGTACGTCACCATAACTAATTAGCCCGGAGAGCTGGATACATGGAGAGAAATGTCACGCTGGATTTTGTTCGTGGCATTGCCATTCTCGGTATCCTGCTTCTGAATATCACCGCTTTTGGACTGCCAAAAGCGGCCTATCTTAATCCCGCCTGGACTGGCAGCATCACCTTAAGCGATGCCTGGACATGGGCTGTGCTCGACCTGTTTGCGCAGGTGAAATTCCTCTCCCTGTTTGCGCTTCTGTTTGGCGCGGGCCTGCAAATGCTCTTGCCGCGCGGTAAGCGCTGGATCCAGTCACGCTTAACGTTACTGGTACTGCTGGGTTTTATTCACGCGCTGGTCTTCTGGGATGGCGATATTTTGCTGGCTTACGGACTGGTGGGGCTTATCAGTTGGCGCATGATTCGCGATGCGCAAAGTGTGAAAGCGTTGTTCAATACCGGGCTGGCGCTGTATTTGATTGGCATTGTGGTACTGCTGTTGCTGGGATTCATATCTGGCAGTGCGCCAAACCGTTCATGGCTGCCGGGGCCAGCCAATATCCAGTATGAAGTCTGGTGGAAAACCACGGGCAGTATGATGGAGGCCATCAGTAATCGTGCTGATATGCTCTCTAGCGGTCTGCTGGCGCTGGGGGCGCAGTATGGCTGGGAGTTGGCCGGGCTGATGTTGCTGGGCGCAGCGCTGATGCGTAGCGGCTGGCTGAAAGGGCAGTTCAGTCTGGGGCACTATCGCCGTACGGGATGCTTTTTGATAGCGCTTGGCGTAGCGATAAACCTGCCGGCCATTATTGCCCAATGGCAACTTGACTGGGCATATCGCTGGTGCGCGTTTATCCTGCAAGCGCCGCGTGAGCTGGGCGCACCCATACAGGTGCTGGGTTATACCGCGCTTATCTTTGGTTTCTGGCCGCAACTGTGCCGCTGGAGACTGGTTAATGCTGTGGCCTGCGTTGGGCGGATGGCACTGAGCAATTACCTGCTGCAAACGCTCATTTGTACCACGCTGTTTTATCGTTTCGGCCTGGTGATGAAGTTTGACCGCTTGCAACTGCTGGCTTTCGTCCCACCTGTCTGGGCCGTCAATATTCTCTTCTCTGTTTTCTGGCTGCGCCGGTTCCGTCAGGGGCCGATGGAATGGTTGTGGCGGCAATTAACCGCACGTGCTGCGGGGACATCATTGCCGCGCACATCCAGATAACGATCTGGATCACAATCATTAACAAAATGGATGTAACCGTTTCCATTGATGTGATGCCACTCACGCAGCAACCTCTCGCCGACTGAGAGAATAGCCTCCTTGCTAAACAGGGGGTATCTGTGAGCTGCCGTAATCAACATAAAGGTTGGTCAATATGATCACCATTCGTGATGTGGCCCGTCAGGCGGGCGTTTCCGTCGCGACGGTTTCCCGTGTGCTGAATAACAGTGCGCTGGTCAGTCAGGAAACGCGGGAAGCGGTGATGAAGGCGGTTGCGCAACTGGGCTATCGCCCGAATGCCAACGCCCAGGCACTGGCCACGCAGATCAGCGACACCATCGGCGTGGTGGTGATGGACGTCTCCGACGCCTTCTTTGGCGCGCTGGTGAAAGCGGTAGATACCGTGGCGCAGCAGCACCAGAAATATGTGCTCATCGGCAACAGTTACCACGAAGCGGAAAAAGAGCGTCACGCTATTGAGGTGCTGATACGTCAACGATGTAACGCATTGATCGTTCATTCAAAAGCGCTAAGTGATGAAGAACTCGCCGGGTTTATGGAACAGATTCCTGGCATGGTGGTTATCAATCGCGTGGTGCCGGGTTATGTCCACCGTTGTGTCTCACTCGATAACGTCAGCGGTGCGGTGATGGCCACCCGCATGCTGCTCAATCACGGACATCAACGCATAGGCTATCTCGCCTCCAGCCATCAGATTGAAGATAACGACATGCGCCGTGAGGGCTGGGTTAAAGCGCTTGCGGAGCAGGGTATTGCCGCGCCGGATGCCTGGGTGGGTATGGGGTCACCGGATATGCAGGGCGGGGAGGCTGCTATGGTGGAGCTCCTGAGCCGCAACCAGCAGCTTACGGCGGTGTTTGCCTATAACGACAGCATGGCCGCCGGGGCGTTAACGGCGCTGAAAGATAATGGCATTGCGGTGCCACCGCATCTTTCTCTCATTGGTTTCGATGATATACCGATTGCCCGTTATACCGATCCGCAATTGACGACGGTGCGATATCCGATTGCGTCAATGGCCCGCCTGGCCACTGAACTGGCGCTGATGGGGGCTGCGGGCAAGCTCGATCCTGAGGCAACGCACTGCTTTATGCCAACGCTGGTACGCCGTCATTCTGTCGCCTCACGTCAATCTGTGGCAACGATCACTAACTTATGATGTTTGTTGATGTAACCGTTTTCAATCTGTGAGTAAATTCACAGTATCTTAACAAGACGGTGACTATGATGTCAGCGTTTTAGAAGCTGAAACACAATGTAACGGTGATTATTCATTTTCACCGAGTCATTCAGCCTCAAGCATCGAAGAAAGCGCATTATTGGAGCGTTACCGAACACGGAAGAAAGAATTTTTTGAGTGAACTTCGGCGAACAGTAACGTTTCATTAACTTGCTGCCCCGCCGATCATTATTCGCATGAACTACCCTGCATAAAAAAACCGGAGATACCATGAATAAGAAGGTGTTGACTCTGTCTGCTGTTATGGCAAGCATGCTTTTTGGCGCAGCCGCACATGCAGCTGATACCCGTATTGGTGTGACCATCTATAAATATGACGACAACTTCATGTCAGTTGTCCGTAAAGCCATCGAGAAAGACGCCAAAGAAGCTTCTGGCGTACAGCTGCTGATGAACGACTCCCAGAACGACCAGTCCAAACAGAATGACCAGATCGACGTTCTGCTGGCGAAAGGCGTTAAAGCCCTGGCAATCAACCTGGTTGACCCGGCTGCTGCAGGCACCGTTATCGAAAAAGCACGTGGTCAAAACGTTCCGGTTGTGTTCTTCAACAAAGAGCCTTCTCGCAAAGCGCTGGACAGCTACGACAAAGCTTATTATGTGGGTACTGACTCCAAAGAATCCGGCATCATTCAGGGCGACCTGATCGCCAAACACTGGGCTGACAATAAAAACTGGGACCTGAACAAAGACGGTCAAATCCAGTACGTTCTGCTGAAAGGCGAACCAGGTCACCCGGATGCTGAAGCTCGTACCACTTACGTTATCAAAGAGCTGAATGACAAAGGCATCAAAACTGAGCAACTGCAGTTAGATACCGCGATGTGGGATACCGCTCAGGCGAAAGACAAAATGGACGCATGGCTGTCGGGTCCGAACGCCAACAAAATTGAAGTCGTGATTGCGAACAACGATGCGATGGCAATGGGTGCGGTTGAAGCGCTGAAAGCGCACAACAAATCTTCCATCCCGGTATTCGGCGTGGATGCGCTGCCAGAAGCTCTGGCACTGGTTAAATCTGGTGCAATGGCCGGTACCGTGCTGAACGATGCCAACAACCAGGCGAAAGCAACTTTCGATCTGGCGAAAAATCTGGCAGACGGTAAAGGCGCAGCTGACGGCACCAACTGGAAAATTGAGAACAAAATTGTTCGTATTCCTTACGTTGGTGTAGATCAGGGCAATCTGTCTCAGTTCATCGGTAAATAATTCGTTTTAAGCATGTTCTCACCGGGCGCAACAATAATAGTTGCGCCCTTATAATACGATATGCCAGGCCAACAAGGTACAATTATGGTCAGCAATAATACTCAGTCGTCCGGTGAATTCTTGTTGGAAATGAGCAATATCAACAAGTCTTTTCCAGGGGTAAAGGCTCTCGATAATGTGAATTTAAAAGTGCGTCCGCACTCAATCCATGCATTAATGGGTGAAAATGGCGCCGGTAAATCGACATTATTAAAATGCCTTTTTGGGATATACCAGAAAGACTCCGGCAGTATTCTTTTTCAGGGAAAAGAAATCGATTTCCATTCTGCAAAAGAAGCGCTGGAAAATGGTATCTCAATGGTTCACCAGGAACTTAACCTGGTGTTGCAACGTTCTGTAATGGACAACATGTGGTTAGGTCGTTACCCAACCAAAGGCGTGTTTGTCGATCAGGACAAAATGTACCGTGATACAAAAGACATCTTTGATGAGCTGGATATTGATATTGATCCGCGTGCGCGTGTCGGTACATTATCTGTTTCGCAAATGCAGATGATCGAAATTGCAAAAGCGTTCTCATACGATGCCAAAATTGTCATCATGGACGAACCAACTTCTTCGCTGACCGAAAAAGAAGTTAATCATCTTTTCAAAATTATCCGTAAGCTGAAAGATCGCGGCTGCGGTATTGTTTATATTTCCCATAAGATGGAAGAAATCTTCCAGCTCTGTGATGAAATTACGATCCTGCGTGATGGTCAGTGGATTGCGACCCAGCCGCTTGAAGGGCTGGATATGGACAAGATCATTGCGATGATGGTAGGGCGTTCGCTCAACCAACGTTTCCCGGATCGCCAGAACACGCCGGGTGAGACGATTCTCGAAGTACGTAATCTGACCTCATTGCGCCAGCCGTCAATCCGCGATATCTCCTTTGATCTGCGTAAAGGTGAGATTCTTGGTATTGCTGGTCTGGTTGGGGCGAAGCGTACCGATATCGTAGAAACATTATTTGGTATTCGTGAAAAAGCCACGGGTACAATTAAGCTACACGGCAAAAATATTAATAACCACAATGCGAATGAAGCCATCAATAATGGTTTCGCATTGGTTACCGAAGAGCGTCGCTCTACCGGGATTTACGCTTACCTGGATATCGGATTTAATTCGCTTATTTCCAATATTCAGAACTATAAAAATAAAGTCGGTCTGCTGGATAATTCCCGTATGAAAAGCGATACCCAATGGGTTATTGACTCCATGCGCGTGAAAACACCCGGCCACCGTACCCAAATTGGATCGCTTTCCGGTGGTAACCAACAGAAAGTGATTATTGGTCGCTGGTTGTTAACCCAACCAGAAATCTTAATGCTTGACGAACCCACTCGTGGTATTGACGTTGGGGCGAAGTTCGAGATATATCAGCTGATTGCGGAGCTGGCGAAGAAAAACAAGGGGATTATTATTATCTCCTCTGAAATGCCTGAATTGTTGGGTATCACTGACCGTATTCTGGTGATGAGCAATGGTCTCGTTGCCGGAATTGTTGACACTAAAACGACAACGCAAAACGAAATACTCCGTCTTGCGTCTTTGCACCTTTAAGATCAGGGGCTCCTCATGAGTGCGTTAAATAAAAAAACTTTTCTCACTTATCTGAAAGACGGCGGTATTTACGTTGTTCTTTTAGTGTTACTGGCGATTATTATTTTCCAGGATCCTACGTTCTTAAGTCTGCTGAACTTAAGTAACATTCTGACCCAGTCTTCCGTGCGTATTATCATCGCACTGGGCGTAGCCGGGCTGATTGTGACACAGGGTACTGACCTGTCCGCAGGGCGTCAGGTAGGCCTGGCGGCGGTAGTGGCAGCGACCTTGTTGCAGTCGATGGAAAACGTCAACAAAGTGTTTCCGGAAATGCACACGATGCCGATCATCGCGGTCATCGGCATTGTTTGTGTGATCGGTGCAATCATCGGTCTGGTGAACGGTATTATCATTGCTTACCTCAACGTGACGCCTTTTATCACCACGTTGGGTACGATGATCATCGTGTACGGTATCAACTCCCTGTACTACGACTTCGTGGGTGCATCGCCGATTTCCGGCTTTGACAGCGGCTTCTCTACCTTCACGCAAGGCTTTATCGCGCTGGGTGCGTTCCGTCTGTCTTATATCACCTTCTATGCATTGATTGCCGTCGCCTTCGTTTGGGTGTTGTGGAACAAAACCCGCTTTGGCAAAAACATATTCGCTATCGGTGGTAACCCGGAAGCGGCAAAAGTGTCTGGTGTTAACGTTGCGCTGAACCTGCTGATGATCTATGCCCTGTCCGGTGTGTTCTATGCGTTCGGTGGGATGCTGGAAGCAGGTCGTATCGGCTCGGCAACCAATAACCTCGGTTTTATGTACGAACTTGATGCTATCGCAGCGTGCGTGGTAGGCGGCGTCTCCTTTAGCGGCGGGGTAGGTACGGTTCTGGGCGTGGTGACCGGTGTAATCATCTTCACCGTTATCAACTACGGTCTGACCTATATCGGTATCAACCCGTACTGGCAGTACATCATTAAGGGCGGCATCATCATCTTCGCGGTGGCGCTGGACTCCCTGAAATACGCGCGTAAGAAATAACAATCAGAACCCGGATACGGCGTTGCCTTATCCGGGCTACTTTTTGCAGCAAATCCGGATAAGGTGTTTTAATGCCGAATCCGGGATTGCCTTACCTTGATAGCGCATCGGCGGCGCAAATCAGCGCCAGATGGCTCAACCCCTGCGGCACGTTGCCGCGCCATTCGCCGCTTCGCACATCGAACATCTCATTAAACGTCTCCACATTGCCCTTATCGCAGAGCGTCTTAAGGATGGTGTCCATACAGTGCCGGGCGCGTGTTTTATCCCCCATCTCCGCCAGCGCCTCCACCATCCAGAACGAACAGGCGACAAAGGTGCTCTCCTCCTGCTCGACACCACTGTAGCGATAGAGCATGGGCTCGCCGTGCCCCAGTTCGTCCATAATGGCGTTGAGGGTTGAACGCATGCGCTGCGGATTACAGTGCTTACCATAATGCCAGGCAAGACAGAGCGAGGCATCGAGCCGGTCGCTGCCGGCATAAAAGGTATACGCCTGCTTTTTCTCCGACCAGCAATGCGTCTCGACCCATGCCTCGATGCGCGCTTTTTCACGATCCCAGCGGGCCACCCAGGTTGCCTCCAGGTGCCCCTCGCGCGCCAGATGGGCGGCAATATCCAGCGTTATCCAGCAGGTGATTTTAGAGTGGGTGTAGTGTTGCAGGTCGTGCAGTTCCCAGATGCCGGAGTCCGCCTGCTTCCAGATATCGGCGCAGGTATTCGCCAGCGAGGCGAGCAGCCGGGCGGTGGTAAGATCCAGCACGTGTCCGGCGCGGACAAACAGCAGAGCGGTAGCCAGCAGATCGCCATACATACTGAGCTGTTGCTGGTCACGTGCGTTATTGCCGATGCGCACCGGGCGTGAGTTCTTATAGCCGCATAATGGCGGGTAGCTTTCCGCCGGAACGATGCCGCCATCAAGGGTATAACAGACGCGGACTTTGCCGTCATGGCGCAGGATGGTGTTGGTAAGCCACGAGAAGGCCGCCTTGCACTCCTCCAGCGCACCGATAACGGTAAAAGCACGGATGATCATGCAGGCATCTCGTGTCCAGGCGTAGCGGTAGTCATAGTTTTTCTCGCCGCCGATGCCTTCCGGTAATGATGTGGTCGGTGCCGCCGCCAGGGCGCCGGTCGGGGAATAGAGCAGGAACTTTAGCGCCAGAGCCGAACGCGTCACGTGCTCAGGGAACATGCCTTTATAGGTCAGGCTTTCGCACCATAACTGCCAGACGTGGTCGGAGATATCAATATGGCCGTCAATTTTTTCAAGAGAGGGTACGGCGAGCGGTTCTTTATGGCTGACCAGCAACGCCACCAGTGAACGCACACCTTCACGGGCGATAACGGTTCCCTCTATCGCGTAGTCATCGAAATGGGTGACGGTGACATCGTCAGAGGTCCGCAGCATCGCCATTAAATCGCCAATATGGATAACCTGGCCTTTGTTGGTGTTCTGAATCCAGGGGGAGCGGGTACAGGCCGCCGTTCCCGGCACAAAGATCACCCGCAGTTCGACTTCGCCTTGAATGCCTTCGACGCGTCTCGCCAGTTCACACCAGGGCAGGCGTCCGGCGTAATTGCTATTGAGGGATTCAGTCAACATCACACAACCGGACGCTGTCTCATAAAAGGTTTCCAGCACATTGCTGTTTTCCCGGTAGCGGCGATCAACGCGATAATCGTCGGTGGGCTCAATCTGGAAATAACCACCGCTGGCGGCGTCAAGAATGCGATCAAAGAGCGGCGGGGAGTCCATATTGGGGGCGCACCACCAGTCAATTGCGCCGTCGGGGGCGATTAACGCCACCGAGCGGCCATCGCCAATGGCGGCGTAATCGCCCAGTCCCGCATAGCCATCATGACGCGGCGGATGAGAGTACGACTCGTTCTTCATCTTTTCTCCTGGTCATAAGTATGGCGGCCATCTGCCGCCATAAATAAGTGCGTAGATCAAGCGTAACAAGGATTGGCGATAGCGCAGGAAAATGACCTGTCTTTTCATCAAGCTGACGTAAGGTCGCTGAGGATGTATTCCTGTTTAGCGTTGGCGCTCCCGGTGGGAGATATACGTTCGGTTTGGATATCCGGGGCAAAAACGGAGCAGGGCGCAATGCCCGGAAAAATGAGAAATGTAAGCAAAACCGATGTGAGGTTGAACGTGTAATAAGAAAATTATTACCCAATAAAAAACAAGAGTAGCCACAACAGCTATGGCAGGCCGTAGCCTGCCACAGGTATTACAGCGTTCCCGTTCCGCCGTCAGAACACCAGACCTGACCAGAAGAGTAGGAACTCTCATCCGAGGCAAACAGCACATACAGCGGGGCAATCTCCACGGGTTGACCCGGGCGGCCAAGCGGTGCGGATGCGCCAAATTGTTTCACTTTTTCCTCAGGTTGACCGCCGCTTGATTGCAGCACTGTCCAGTATGGCCCTGGCGCGACGGCGTTGACGCGAATACCTTTAGCGCCAAGTTGCTGTGCCAGCGCTTTGGTAAATGCGACCCCACAGGCTTTGGTTTGCGCATAGTCCAGCAGAATAGGGCTGGGCTGATAAGCCTGAACCGAAGTGGTATTGATAATCACCGCCCCTTCCTGCAAATGAGGGATGGCTGCTTTGGTTATCCAGAACGGCGCATACACGTTCGTTTTGAAGGTTGCATCAAACGCCTCGGTGGTCAGATCCTCAATGGATTCGCAGTATTGTTGACGTCCGGCATTGTTGACCAGAATCTCCAGTCCTCCCAGTTCCCGGACGGCGCTTGCGACGAGCTGCTGGCAAAATGCTTCATCACGAACATCGCCAGGTAACGCGACTGCTTTTCGTCCTTCTGCGGCGATTAACGCGATCACCGCTTCGGCATCGGATTGCTCCTCAGGTAAATAATTAATCGCCACGTCCGCCCCTTCACGGGCAAAAGCGATAGCAACGGCGCGGCCGATACCTGAATCACCACCGGTAATTAATGCACGCTTACCTGCCAGCCTTCCGGAACCGATATAACTTGTTTCCCCATGATCGGGAATAGGTTTCATCTCGGAAGCCAACCCCGGCGGCTGTTGCGGCTGCGCCGGGAAAGGAGGCCGTGGGTAATGAAGATGTTTCTTATCCGCAGGTGACATAATTATTTTCCTCTTCTGTAAACCAGAATTTTAAGGTAGACCTTAATATTCATTCGCGCTATCAGAACAGAAATAACGAAACGTTTTTTTTAATTTTTATACAAACGGAACGCGCTATTTTTTCTTATTTTATGTAAAAGCTAAAACTAGCGAAGCGGCTATTTCTATCAAGCAATTCGTCAAGGATATATCTTCCGTTTGTCCTTTTTTTGAACATGAAGGTAACAAATCGTTAACTGATAACCCCCTGTTGAATAACATATATTCGGAATTTACTTAGGTTGATAATTAATAAACGCGACGATATAACGCATGGAATAACAAATTCACTTTTACATTAAAAGTTCACCTATTCTTTATTGTTAATTTTTGCATTTCGGTGCTACGCTCTTTGAGTCACAACATTCACAAGGAGATTAGGATGAACAATGAATCAGCATTTCCTGCATTTCCCGTTAATGGATGGCAGGTGGGAGCAGTGGAAGATTTGAATGGCGTGGTTATTCGTTTTGGTTACAGTACTTCCCCTTATGCGCCGGGCGGTTCAACGTTCGAGTCGCAGTTTTTTAGTCTGACGCCGGAGAAAGTTAAAAGCCTCATTTACGATCTCCAGGTTAGTCTGCATAAGTATGAAGAAAAAGTTGCCTGATACCCCTCAGTTTATGAATGATTAACATTGCAGCAGCTGTGGCTTATTGCAGTCTGCTGCCCATTATTGCCAGGCATCATACTATTCAATTTGTTATTTTTACTACATAATAGTTAAGTGCCGCTACGTTAACATTTAAGTCAATTCTTAATGTTGGCGTATTGCCTGCTTCTTACGCTATATATTATAGGTGAGCAATCCGTTGTGATGCTGAACTGGAGCGCCTATGAATGTTGTGTATTTTAAAGTTGATCACCCGCCGCACGAAAGACAAACCTCTGTTCACTACTATTTAAAATCCGTGCAGCTATTGCGGGATAATGCTGTTGTTGCCGATCTTGGTGATCTGAAAATAACTAATTTGCCTGCCTGGTTTTATACCGTTATCCCCACTGGATTCAGTAAAATAGAATTTTCAATGCAAAATAGATCGCAGTTACGTATTGAATGTTATGCGGGTTACTTACGTACTGGTGAGTATATTGTCTCGACGCCCGGCGGCGAAATCGTTTTGCCATTTAATGCCCTCTCAGGGCTTTGGACGCTGAATAAGCAAGGACAAGTGCATATCGACCATCAAGAATTTATGACACGCAATTATTCGCTACTTCGACCTGCCAAAATACCTGCACGTGGTGTATCCGTGTTTTGATGTGGGGTAGAGAGATATCTAGTTATTTTTCTTGTCTAAATCAAGTAGCTGCTCGACGGTCACCGCCGGGTAGCCCTGCGCATCTTCAGGTACCTCCTGCAATGAAGGAATAGGTTCCAGCGGGCCTAAGAAACGGGGTTCACGTTTGAACAGATATAAATCAGCGAGCGTCCCCAGACGTGCGCCAAATTCACGTATGCGTACGCTCCACATATTTTTCGGCGAAGGGACGGCATAGCATTGCGCCTGGATGCCCATATGCTGGGCAATAAAAAGTGCACGTTCGCAATGAAAGCGCTGGGTGATAATAATAAAATCGTTGGTATCGAAAACCTTACGAGTACGCACAATCGAGTCGAGTGTGCGAAATCCTGCGTAATCCAGCACGATGTCAGAAGGGTCAACGCCAGCGGCAATCAGGTCCTTACGCATGGTCATCGGCTCATTATAACTTTGCAGAGCGTTATCGCCGCTTAATAGCAGGTAATTCACTTTGCCGCTGTTGTAGGCATTCAGCGCGCCCTGAATACGATAGCGGTAATACTGATTAATCACGCCAGTGCGGTAATATTTTGCGGTACCCAGTACCACCCCCACCTGACGCCAGGGCAAATCCTGCAGGTCATCGTAGATGTAAGGTGCGGTTTTCCAGCTTATCCAGCGGTCTAAGCCGAGCGCAGTCAACAGCAGTAAGCCGATAAGGACCAACAGGCTGTATACAAAGCGCTTTAGCATGCGGACAAACTCGATACAGGATTAAATTTCACTCAAGGCTACTTTACCCGTCCGGCAATCGCAAGAAACGGGCGCTCAATTGCGGGGTTTTTCATCACTGCGGGCAAAATGCCCGCAGTTGACTGGTCAGTCGAGCAAAACACGCTCAACGTTCTGGCAACCCAGAGCGCGCAGCGTGGCGACAGTCGCGTCCCATTGGGTGAGAGGGGCATCTGCTTTTTCTGCGAGTACTGCACGCTGCATATCCGGATAGTCGAACCCGGCCAGGCTCATCAGATTCAGCGCGCCCTGGAGTGGTGGCAATGTCGGGTTGAATGCGGCATTTTCCGCATAGCTGCCGCTGAAAATGCGCCCATTGCGACACTCAATAGCCACACCAGACGGCGATTGCGTATAGGGCGTATGACTTTTGTTGGCTGCTGCGATAGCTGCCTGAGAAAGCGCGTCTCCGCGGAGGGCAAACCCGTGGTCCTGAGCATCAAGTAGCAGGGTTTTAATCTCAAGATCCTTAGGACCGAATGCGTCTGGCAGATAATCGCCCAGGGTATGCGGCGCACGACCCGGTAAGTTAATACGCAGCGTCAGGCCGCTGTTCAGTTCATTCATAAACTGACGACAGTGACCGCAGGGGGTGTAATTAACGGTGATGGAGGCCAGCGCCTTTTCACCGCGCTGCCAGGCGTGGCTAATGGCACTCTGCTCTGCATGGACGGTTTGCTGCATGGTGGCGCCAGAGAATTCCATATTGCTACCGAAATACCAGGTGCCGCTAACGCCGCGGGCAATCGCGCCGACATTAAAGTGCGAAAGCTCAGTACGTGCGCAGGCTGCTGCTAACGGTAACAGAGCGAAAGCCAACGCGTCTTCGTCCATTCCTGTGGCGTTAAGCAGAGTTGCTACCTGTTCTGCGCTTAACATCGCGGGAAAATCCGCGTCCGCCAGCAGCGGCGCCAGTGCGGCCTGTAAATTCTCCGCAAGGGTCGGAAACGCAGTGTGAAAACGTGAATGCATGGCGTTGCCTCATAACAATGTATTGGGATCGTAGTGTAAGGGCCGTCTTAGCCTTTATATGTGATCAACATCTCACTGTATATGCAACGTATGCAATTCAAATTAAAAATGCGCGACGCATCGCAAATTTTAACCCGCTATCGCGAGGATGACCGGGAACAGGAATGGCGCAATCAGTGACGTAATAATCCCACAAATGACCAGCGCCAGTGAGCTAAAGGCCCCTTCCTGATAATCCAGCTCTGCACAACGCGCGGTGCCCAGGGCGTGCGACGCGGTGCCCATCGCCAGGCCACGCGCTGATTTCGTGTGGATACGCATGGCATTCAGCATGGTATGACCGAAGACCGCGCCCAGGACGCCGACAAAAATCACACAGACTGCGCTAATTGCCGGAATACCGCCAATGCTGCCGCCAACCGCCATGGCAATCGGCGTGGTGACCGATTTAGGCAGAATGGACGCGGCAATCTCTGGCGATGCCCCCAACATCAGTGCAATACCGGCGCCGCTCGCCATCGCCACGATACTGCCAAAAAAGCAGATAGTGATGATGGATTTCCAGCGTGCGCGAATCTGGTGCAACTGCTCATAAAGCGGAAACGCCAGGGCGACCACGGCAGGTTGCAATAAATCATTAAGGATTTTGCTGCCCTGGAAGTAGTGGTCATAGGGGATACCGGTAACCAGCAGGAACGGGATAATGACCACCATCGCAATCAGCAAAGGATTTAGCAGCGCCATCTTGAAACGTGCAGAGAGCTTACGCGCAGCAAAAAAGACCGCCAGCGTGAGCGGAAGCGACCACCAGATATATGCCATCATTTTTCACTTCCCTTCTCGCCAACGACTTTACGCTCGCCGTGTATCAGATGCGTACTCCAGCTCACCACGAGAAAGACAATCACCGTACTGACGGCACAGGAGACGACTATTGGCCCAAACTGTGCGCGCAGAATGTCGTAATACTGCATTACGCCTACGCCGATTGGCACAAACAGTAGCGCCATGTAGCGGATCAGCACGTAGCAGCCGGGATTGACCCATTTGGCAGGCAGGATTTGCAGTGCCAGCAGGACAAACATGATTAACATGCCGATGATGCTGCCGGGAATCGTAATAGGCAGCAGTGATGAAATATAAATTCCTGCGTATAAACAAGCATATATCAGGACAAATGCGCGAAGGTACTGCCAGACAATGTTCAGTGATTTACTCATGGTGTATACCCTTGATGAAACGCATTCATCATACAATTAAAGCCGGAAATGTGCTACCGATCACATCATGAATTCTGAGCATACCAAACATTCCATTCTGGAACGTCGGGCATTACCACAAGATTGTTGTTCCAGGATTACGCGCTGTTTTTACGCTCTGCGGTGGGGATCGCCTGAATGCTGTGGATCACTTCGCGCATCGCGCGATTCACGACTTTGTCCTGGCGCATAATCAGCCCAAGCGTGCGATGCAGCGCAGGGACCAGCGGCTGCACAGTTAAGCCTGCGCAATCTTCTTCCTGCGCAACCGACATCCGCGGCACAATGCTGTAACCAAGTCCTGCGCGCACCATCCGTTTGATCGCCTCAATACTGCCAAGCTCCATCACTGGCGAGATATTCTTACCGGCACGCTGGAACCAGCCATCAATAAGCTGGCGTGTACTGCTCCCGGCGGCAAAAACAATCAGCGGCAGTTGCTCCGTCTCAACGCCAGACTCGCCCTCGGGCGGTTTCGCCGTGATAGAGACAAATTCATCGACCAGGACCGGCGTTACATCCAGATTTCTGCTGGTGGCGGGCAGGGTAACAAGGCCGATGTCGATACTGTTCTCCTCCACACCCCGGACAATATCCTGCGTATTGCCGGTTCTGACGCCAACCGAGAGCTGAGGATAGTCTTTACGTAGCTGTTGCAATATGGCAGGTAATAAATGAATACAAACCGTGGCGCCTGTGCCAAGCGTAACCGTGCCGCTGATATCGAGCTTATGCATGGCAACAGATTGCACGGCAGCACTAACGGCTTTTTCGATTTCTTCGCAGTGGGCCAGTAATGTCAGCCCTGCCGGTGTCGGGCGAACGCCGCGACCGGTGCGTTCAATCAGGCGGGTTTGCAGCGCGGTCTCCAACTGGCGCATCTGGAGACTGACCGCAGGCTGCGAGATCCCCAGCGCTTCGGCGGCAGCGGTAAAGCTGCGCCGGCTGATGACCAGCCTGTAGGTCGTCAATTGATCGAGACTGAGGTGTGCCATCCAAAGTTTTCCTTATACAGGTAATAAGCGCAGCACTATGTCTGTACTTATGCGTTACGGCTAGCCTGTCAACACACCTGATCAGGAGCCGGACAATGGAAATTATCGAAGCAGAAGAACAACATATTAGCGCAATGCAGCAAATATACGCCTGGCACGTGGTGAATGGCAGCGCCTCATTTGAAACCACCGCACCTGACAGAGAGGAAATGCTGGCGCGTTTAAACAAGACTCGCAGCGCCGGATTGCCGTGGTTTGTCATTCTCGAAGAGGGGATCGTGAAAGGCTATTGCTACCTCTCACACTATCGCACGCGTTATGCCTACCGCTACACGCTGGAGGACTCTATCTATATTGATGAACAATTTCGCCAGCGCGGAGCAGGCAAAGCGTTACTGGCGAAAGCCATTGAATGGGCGGAAAACCACGGCTATCGCCAGCTTATTGCCGTCGTTGGCAACAGCGAAAATGTGGGGTCGTTGCGCCTGCATCAGCAGGCAGGTTTTACCCTGACAGGAACGCTGAACAATGTCGGTTTTAAGCATGGTCGCTGGTTGGATATTGTCATTATGCAGCGCACCCTGGGCGAAGGAAGTTCGAGTCTTCCGGCTGTGGACGCTTACCCCCGCTCGGCCTGATGCAGCAGCGTTTTGAAACACACTTTCTTCCCTGTGTCAGAGGCGCTACTATGTCGCCTCATTTTTTCAGGGGCAATATATGCGTGTATTACTGGCGCCGATGGAAGGTGTGCTCGATTCGCTGGTGCGCGAGCTGCTGACCGAGGTTAACGACTACGATCACTGTATCACCGAGTTTGTGCGGGTGGTTGACCAACTGTTGCCGGCGAAATCGTTTTACCGCATCTGCCCTGAACTGCATCATCAAAGTCGCACTCCCTCCGGTACGCTGGTTCGCGTACAACTACTGGGGCAATATCCCGAGTGGCTGGCGGAAAACGCGGCTCGTGCGGTGGCATTAGGTTCCTGGGGCGTCGATCTCAACTGCGGCTGTCCGTCGAAGCTGGTGAATGGCAGTGGCGGCGGGGCAACGCTGCTCAAAGACCCTGAGCTGATTTATCGCGGGGCGAAAGCCATGCGCGAAGCCGTGCCCGCTCATCTGCCGGTAACGGTAAAAGTGCGTCTGGGGTGGGATAGCGGCGCACGACAGTTTGAAATTGCCGATGCCGTTCAGCAGGCCGGCGCGTCTGAGCTGGTGGTTCACGGGCGAACAAAAGAAGACGGCTATAAAGCGGAGCGTATTAACTGGCAGGCCATTGGTGAGATTCGCCAGCGTCTTAGCATTCCGGTTGTCGCGAATGGCGAGATCTGGGACTGGCAGAGCGCGCAGGACTGCATGGCAGCAACCGGCTGCGATGCGGTAATGATTGGTCGTGGCGCGCTGAACGTCCCCAACCTGAGCCGGGTCGTCAAAGAAAACGCGCCGCGAATGCCCTGGCCCGAGGTTGTTGCGCTGTTGCAAAAATACACGCGGCTGGAAAAGCAGGGCGATACCGGGATGTATCATGTGGCGCGAATCAAACAGTGGCTGGGCTATCTGCGCAAAGAGTACGCCGAAGCGATTACGCTGTTCGAGCAGATTCGTACCCTTAAGAGTTCACCGGACATAGCCCGCGCGATTCAGGCACTGAAAGCGTAAACTCTGCGATCATAGTCACGTTTTTGCGTGGCATTGATTGAGTGAATGAAGCAACCTGATAAAGTTTCCTGCGGATTGTTACTGCGTAAGCAGGCTAAACCTGATGTTCTGGCATTTGCCGGAAGTCAGGTTTTTTTGTTTCTGGGGTTCGGATGAAAATCGCCAAAATACTTAATAATAATGTGGTGGTCGTGCTGGATGAACAACAACGCGAGCAGGTCGTTATGGGCCGGGGGCTCGCGTTCCAGAAACGTACCGGCGATGAGCTGGATGACAGCAAAATCGAGAAGATTTTTGCCCTGCAAAGTGACGAACTGGTCAGACGCTTAAGCGAGTTGCTCAATCAGATCCCGCTTGAGGTGATGACCGCCTGCGATCGCATTATTGAACTGGCGCGCGGTCGGCTGGGGAAGTTGCAGGATAGCCTCTATATCACCCTGACAGACCACTGCTTTTTTGCCATTGAACGGCTGAAAACAGGGCAGGTGATTCGCAATGTTCTGTTGTGGGAGATACGCCGTCTCTATCCCAAAGAGTTCCAGATTGGGCAAGAGGCACGGGCAATCATCGCAAAACGCCTGGGCGTGGAATTACCAGAAGATGAAGCCGGATTTATCGCGCTGCACCTGGTCACCGCCCAGCTTAACAGTGATATGCCGGATGTTATGCATATCACTAAAGTGATGCAGGAGATCCTGCATATCGTGAAGTACCAGTTGAAACTCGACTATAACGAAGAGTCGCTCAGCTATCATCGGTTCGTCACGCACCTGAAATTTTTCTCCCAGCGGATGTTAACCCGCACGGTGGTCGAGGATGACGATTTGTCGCTGCACCAGGCGGTTAAAGAGAACTATGCCAGCGCCTGGCGTTGTGCGGAAAAGGTGGCTCGCCATCTGGAACAAAACTATCAGCGGAACCTCACCACAGAAGAGATTATGTTCCTTGCGATTCATATTGAGCGCGTACGAAAAGACAAACGCTAAAAATAGCGTGAAGAACGAAGTGTAAAACAGGATTGTTACTGCATCTCGCAGGCAAAACCTGAGCCCGGCCCGCGAGGTGCTGGACTCAGGTTTTTTTTTATCTCAGTCACAGCCTTCGGGCATAAGAAGTAAGGAAAAAGCATGGAATATCAAGCGCTGGCGAAAGATATTCTCAGCCACGTTGGGGGCAAGGAGAACATTACCAGCCTGGTGCACTGCGCCACCCGGTTACGCTTTAAGCTCAAAGATAACAAGAAAGCTGATGGCGAAGGGCTGAAAGCCAACCCAGGCATCATTATGGTGGTCGAAAGCGGCGGGCAGTTTCAGGTAGTGGTTGGTAACCACGTTCATGACGTCTGGCAGGCGGTGCGTGATGAAGCCGGGCTCACGGATGACACACCGGTTGCTGAGCCGGAACAAGGGGAAAAAGTCTCTCTTGTTGGTCGCGTGATCGATGTCGTCTCCGGCATTTTTACCCCTTTTATCGGTATCATGGCAGCATCAGGGATCCTGAAAGGGCTGCTGGCGCTGGCCGTGGTCTGCGGCTGGTTGACGACAAACAGCGGAACATACCAAATCTGGTTTGCCGCCAGCGATGCGCTGTTCTATTTTTTCCCGCTGATTCTCGGTTACACCGCCGGGAAGAAATTTGGCGGTAACGCCTTTGTGACCCTGGCGATTGGCGGCGCGCTGACCCACCCGATGATGATAAAAGCCTTTGAAGCAAGCCAGACACCAGGGGCGGTCAGCGAAACGTTTTTGGGAATCCCGATAACTTTTATCAATTACAGCGGCTCGGTTATTCCGATCATTATTGCCGCCTGGGCAAGCTGCTGGCTGGAAAAGCAATGTAATAAATTCCTGCACTCGGCAGTGAAGAACTTTTTTGGTCCGCTGATCTGTATCGCGGTGGTTGTGCCGCTGACCTTCCTGGTGATCGGTCCGCTGGCGACCTTGCTGAGCCAGGGGCTGGCGCACGGCTATCAGGCCATCTACCTCTTTGCCCCCTGGCTGGCTGGCGCAGCGTTGGGTGCGCTGTGGCAGGTGTGCGTGATTTTCGGTCTGCACTGGGGTCTGGTGCCGCTCATGATCAATAACCTGACCGTGTTCGGCCAGGACACGATGCTGCCCATTTTACTGCCTGCGGTACTGGGCCAGGTGGGGGCGGTACTGGGGATTTTCCTGCGTACCCGTGACCCTCGTCAGAAAATACTGGCCGGTTCGGCGGCCACGGCGGGTATCTTCGGTATTACTGAACCCGCGGTCTATGGTCTGACGCTACCGCTGCGCCGTCCGTTTATTTTTGGCTGCGTTTCCGGGGCTATCGGCGGGGCGATTGTTGGCTTTAGCGACAGTCACGTCTACTCGTTTGGTTTTGCCAATGTCTTTACTCTGGCGCAGATGATCCCGCCGGGCGGTGTGGATGCCACCCTGTGGGGCGGGATTCTGGGTACGGTTGTTTCACTGGTGCTGGCGTGCATCCTCACCTTTGTGGCGGGGATGCCAAAAACGACTACGGTGACAAAACCGATTGCCGTTGTGCCGGGTGAAAACGACATCCTCTCACCGATGTCCGGAACCGTACTGGCGCTTGAACAGGTGCCGGACAGCACCTTTGCAGCCGGGTTGCTCGGCCAGGGGGCGGCGATTATCCCCTCAGACAATAAAGTGATTGCGCCCTTTGCCGGTGAAGTGGCCTCACTCTTTCAGACAAAACATGCCATCGGCTTATTAAGCGACAGCGGTATTGAGGTGTTGATCCATGTGGGCATCGATACCGTCAAGCTGGAGGGCAAGCCCTTTACCGCACATGTCAGCGTTGGCGATAAGGTTCAGCCTGGCGATTTACTGCTGGAGTTTGATCGCGATGCGATCCTCTCAGCCGGATACGATCTGGCAACGCCCATTATCATCAGCAACAGTGACGACTATCGCGCTGTGACGACCGTGGCATCGACATCGGTGGAATCCGGTATGCCGCTACTGGCCGTCAATCGTTAATCAAAGGAGATATCAATGAATACATTCCCGAATGACTTCTTATGGGGCGGCGCTATCGCTGCAAACCAGGTGGAAGGCGCTTATCTGGAAGACGGCAAAGGCCTTTCCACCTCGGATGTGCAACCAAAAGGCGTATTCGGTGACGTGGTAGAGCGCGTGGCAGGTGACAGCGGCCTGAAAGATGTCGCTATCGATTTCTATCACCGCTACCCGGAAGATATCGCCCTGTTTGCGGAAATGGGTTTTAGCTGCCTGCGAGTGTCCATTGCCTGGACGCGTATTTTCCCCAACGGTGATGAAACCACGCCCAATGAGGCGGGGCTGGCGTTCTACGACAAACTCTTTGATGAGATGATTAGCAAAGGGATGACGCCGCTGGTGACGTTATCGCATTACGAAATGCCATGGGGGCTGGTGAAAGGTTACGGCGGCTGGGGCAGCCGTCAGACCATTACCTTCTTTGAGCGTTATGCCCGCACGGTATTTGAACGTTATAAGAACAAAGTGAAGCTGTGGCTGACTTTTAACGAGATCAACATGTCGCTGCATGCCCCGATGACGGGTGTCGGCCTGCCGGAAGGTAGCAGCAAAGCGGAGATCTTCCAGGCTATCCACCATCAGCTTGTGGCGAGCGCGCTGGCGGTAAAAGCCTGCCACGAGATTATCCCGGATGCCAAAATCGGCAATATGATCCTCGGCGGCCTGATGTATCCGCTGAGCTGCAAACCGGAAGACGTGCTGGAAACGCTGCAGCAAAACCGTACCTGGCAGTTCTTTGGCGACGTGCAGTGCCGTGGCGAATATCCGGGTTATATGCTGCGTTTCTTCCGTGAAAACGGCATTACTCTCAACATTAGCGATGCGGATCGTGACGCGCTGCGCACCACCATCGATTTTATCTCGTTTAGCTACTATATGACCGGCTGTGTGACGACCGACGAAGAACTGAACCAGAAAGCGCGCGGCAACATACTCAGCATGGTACCGAACCCGCACCTTGCAAGCTCAGAATGGGGCTGGCAGATTGACCCGGTTGGCCTGCGCACGCTGCTGAACGTCATGTGGGATCGCTGGCAGAAACCGTTATTTATCGTGGAAAACGGTCTGGGTGCGAAAGACAAACCGGAAGCGGATGGCAGCATCAATGACGATTACCGCATCAGCTATCTTAACGATCACCTTGTGCAGGTACGCGAAGCCATTGAAGACGGGGTGGAGGTGATGGGGTATACCAGTTGGGGGCCAATCGATCTGGTGAGCGCGTCAAAAGCGGAGATTTCCAAACGCTATGGCTTTATCTACGTTGATCGTGATGATGCCGGTAACGGTACGCTGGCGCGCAGCCGTAAGAAAAGTTTCTGGTGGTATCAGGAAGTCATCGCCAGCAGAGGGGCATCGCTCAAGCGATAAGCTAACGGCTGTCATTCGCAATACCCCCTCACTTCCACGGAGGTGAGGGGGGAGTTTTTAGAAAATCATCTTAAACACGCCGGTGACCACCAACAGCCCAATCAAAAAGATAATCAAAATAACCCACAGCAATACCTTCAACATGCTTTTCTCTCCCTTGATGCGTTGTACTCACCGCAAAGTGTAGCAACCGTTCAGAAATATGCCTTTTCTCTATACTGAAGGTTTGGCCTCACGACCGGAGGGGAAAATGACCATGCAGAAAGTCGCTATTGTGACCGCAGCGGATTCAGGTATTGGTAAAGCCTGCGCGCTAATGCTGGCGGAAAAAGGGTTTGATATTGGTATCACCTGGCACTCGGATGACAGCGGGGCGCGCGATACTGTTCAACAGGTAGAAGCGCGCGGCAGACAGGCCCGTACCATCCAGCTCGACTTAAGCCATCTGCCGGACGGCGCTCAGGCTATCGAGACGCTGATTAACGCGTTCGGCCGTGTCGATGCGCTGGTCAATAATGCCGGCGCAATGACCAAAGCACCGTTTTTGGATGTCAGTCTGGAAGCGTGGCGGAAGATTTTTACCGTGGATGTTGAAGGGGCGATGTTGTGTTCACAAATTGCCGCACGTCATATGGTTAAGCAGGGGCAGGGGGGACGTATTGTGAATATCACCTCTGTGCATGAACACACCCCACTGCCTGAAGCCAGCGCCTATACGGCGGCGAAACATGCGTTGGGCGGATTAACCAAATCCATGGCACTGGAGCTTGTTAGTTACAACATACTGGTTAATGCGGTGGCGCCCGGTGCGATAGCCACGCCGATGAATAATATGAGCGATGCTGACGCCAAACCGGGCTCTATGCCGAACATCCCGCTGGCAAGGCCCGGTAAAACCCAGGAGATCGCGAGCCTGGTGGCCTGGCTCTGTTCTGATGACGCCAGTTATACCACCGGGCAGTCGTTCATCGTCGACGGCGGCTTTATGCTGGCGAATCCGCAGTTTAACGCCAGCCGCCATTAACTACTCTGACGGTGGGTTGCGGCGTTTCTTTTGCCGATGCCGCAGCCACCAGCGCACGGAAAAGACCACCACCACGGCCAGTACCAGCCAAATCAGCTTCTTAAGATGGTGATCAAACTGATGTAACCACGGCCCGATAACTTCCCCACCCAGGTAGCCTAACGTCGTGAAAATCAATGCCCAGACGATGGCGCCGAAAATATTCAGTGGCAGGAAGATTTTTGGGGGCAGATGGCTGGCGCCGATCAGTAGCGGCCCGATGATGCGAAAGCCGTACATAAAACGCGTACCGATGACAAACAGCCAGGGACGGCGGTTAATCATGCGTTGTGCCTGGTTAATTTTGTCCTGATGGCGGGAAAAGCGTTGCAGGATCTTCATGCCATATCGGCGCCCCAGCAAATAGAGCAACTGGTCTCCAATCATCCCACCGAGCGCAACGGCCATGACCACCAGCGGAAACTTAAGCAACCCCTGATGCGCGGCAACGCCACCCAGCAGGGTGATGGTTTCCCCCTCAGCAATACTACCAACAACCAGCGCGGCATAGCCGTACTGGCTGATAAGATGATTCATATCCATAGGTCCAACAATTCTCCCGTTAAACCCCTTAAGCATACACCCTATGAATTGAATGCGCCGACAACCACGGTTTCGTTGCGCGGATTGTCGCTACGTATTTTTCGATCTGAACACAAAATAACCAGCAGAGTGACTTATACTTAAGGTGTCTGTATTCGGGCATTCAGCAAGGGGGCGTTATGAACCATGTCTGGGGACTTTTTTCCCATCCCGATCGTGAAATGCAGGTCATAAAGGGCGAAAACGAAACCGTTTCGCATCACTACACCCACCATGTCCTGATCATGGCGGCGATTCCCGTTATCTGTGCTTTTATTGGCACGACGCAAATAGGCTGGAATTTTGGCGAAGAGAGCGTGGTTCAGTTGAACTGGTTTACCGCGTTTTATCTGGCCGTCATTTTCTATGCGCTGATGCTGGCCGGTGTGGCGGTGATGGGCCGTGTGATTTGGTGGATGGCAAGGAGCTACCCGCAGCGTCCCTCTCTGGCGCGCTGTATGGTTTTTGCCGGGTATGTCGCAACGCCACTCTTTTTGAGCGGTCTTGTGGCGCTCTATCCGCTGGTCTGGCTGTGCGCGCTGGCGGGGACCGTAGCACTTTTCTACACCGGTTATCTGCTCTATGTAGGGATTCCCACCTTCCTCAATATCAACCGAGAGGAAGGGCTGAGTTTCTCCAGTTCGACGCTGGCGATTGGGGTGCTGGTACTTGAAGTGCTGCTGGCGCTCACGGTCATTCTTTGGGGTTACGGCTACCGTCTGTTCTAATCGCATTGCGTTGCTGGTTGAAGTACCAGCAACGCAATCTTCTGCAATGAATCTTGTGTGGCGACATGCGGGCGTGGCGGCTATTATGCCAGGGCCAGCTTCTGTTATTTACTTCCTGAACAGATGCGGTGTGCGTAATCACGTGCATGAATAATCATCAGAAGTCACACCATGCTGAAAATCCGAGTTTCTTTATTAAGCCTCGCGCTTATGTTTGCCGTGCCCGTCGCACCGCAGGCGCTGGCAAAAACTGCTGCGGCAACAGCGTCCGCGCAACCTGAAATTGCCTCCGGTAGCGCGATGATTGTCGATTTACAAACCAATCAGGTTATCTACTCCAGCCACCCGGATCTGGTACGTCCCATCGCGTCTATCACTAAGCTGATGACGGCAATGGTAGTGCTGGATGCGCATCTGCCGCTGGATGAAAAAATAAAAGTGGATATCAGCCATACGCCGGAAATGAAAGGGATCTACTCTCGCGTACGTCTGAACAGTGAAATCAGCCGCAAAGATATGCTGCTGCTGGCGTTGATGTCCTCAGAAAACCGTGCGGCGGCGAGCCTTGCTCACCATTATCCTGGTGGATATGACGCGTTTATTCGTGCGATGAATGCAAAAGCGAAGGCGCTGGGCATGACGCACACCCGTTATGTCGAGCCGACAGGCTTATCTATCAGCAATGTGTCCACGGCGAGCGACTTGATTAAACTGCTGGTGGCCACGAAACAGTATCCGCTGCTGGGCCAGTTGAGCACTACGCGGGAAGACATGGCGACGTTCAGTAATCCGGGGTATACGCTGCCGTTCCGTAATACCAACCATCTGGTGTATCGCGATAACTGGAATATTCAGTTGACCAAAACCGGGTTTACCAATGCGGCGGGTCACTGCCTGGTGATGCGTACCGTTATTAATAATAAGCCGGTGGCACTGGTGGTGATGGATGCTTTCGGGAAATATACCCACTTTGCGGATGCCAGCCGTTTACGGACCTGGATTGAAACCGGGAAAGCACAGCCTGTACCCGCTTCTGCATTAAGCTACAAACGTCAGAAAGCGGCGCAGATGGTGGAAAACCACGGCGCACAAACCGCGCAAAACGACTAATTATTCCGGCAGCGTCCAGTCACCATCGTTGAGTGGGCGCTGCATGATAACCGTATCCCGCCAGTCACCTTTCTTGTAGCCCACGCTGCGTAACTGCCCGACAATTTCAAAGCCGTGTTTTTTATGCAGGCGCAGCGATCCGGCATTATTTTGCCCATCGCCGATCACCGCGATCATCTGCCGCCACGGACCTTCTTCACACCTTGCGATCAGCGCATCCATCAGCATGCTGCCTATGCCATGTCCGGTCATACTGGCGTCAACATAGATAGACTCTTCCAGTGTATAGCGGTAGGCCTGGCGCGGACGGTAAGGACTTGCGTAGCAATACCCCACCACGATGCCATGGTAGAGCGCGACCATCCAGGGAAGCCCGTCATTGGCGATTTTGTGCATGCGTTGGCGCATTTCGTCGATAGTAGGCGGCACTTCTTCGAAGGAGGCGCGGCCATGCAGCACGTGCCAGGCATAGAGAGATGAAATCGCATGAACATCATCAAGCGTGGCATCACGCACCACGAGTGCGTTTTCGGACAGGACATCAACGGCAGACATGATGGAGTAACTCCTCAATGTAGCAGGCCAGAGAAACGTTTCTCTGGCCTGCTACTTTAGTACGAATGAAGAGTACAATACAGCCTGGCTTAAACATATATCGCAGTTAGACTGCGACGAACCACTAACGTCATAGACTATTGCCAGTTTTTTCTCTTGCTTGTTTTTCCGATCCCAGGGTTCATGCTGTTAGTTGGGTCGTTTTCCAGGTAAAAACGTTTTAAATCATCGGGCGCCTCATATAAATGCCCCACGTTGTGTTCAGCCGGGTATTGCGCGCCGCGCTGGCGCAATAATTCCAGCATCTGTTCTTTGAGCGCGTGCGTATCAACGCCTTTCTTCACAATATAATCCTGATGGAAAACATGGCAGAAGAAATGGCCGTAATAGAGCTTCCAGGTTAACTGGCTGTCAATCTCCGGCGGCAGATGTTCGAACCAGTCATTGTCATTGCGGCGCAGGGCAATATCCAGCGCCAGAATGTCTTCTACTTCATCGGCATGTACCGCCTGATAGCGAATTGCCGCCCCCGCTGCGGCGAAGCGGTGAAGAAAGGCTTTGTTCCCTTCTTCTGTTGTACAGGCGAAGAACCCGCCCTCTGCCGTCTTAAAGTACTCGGTCAGCCAGCGTTGCGCCTCAGCGATACCGTCACCCGACATTTTCAGTAGCAGATGGTGTTCATACTTGTCCCGCCAGCTTTTCATTCGGGGTGGCAGGTGAGAGGGGAACAGGTGCCCCAGCTTTTGCATTGCCCGGTCGGTAAAGTGCGGCTTAAATAGGGAGGCTTTTGCCAGCAGGGCATCGGTGCGGCCTTTCAGGGTAAAAAAGAAAGGCATTTTGTCGGTACCGAGCTTGTCGATCATCAGGAAGGTGTCTTTCCCGTAGCGCTCGGCGATATCGTAAATATCGCGATGCATATATTCCCCCGCCACCGGCAAATGGGTGAACTCGCTAAGAATATGGCGGCGAAGTGCGCTCAGCACCTCCGGCTGGTTGGTGCCGATATAAAACACCTGCTGGTGGGTGGGGGCGACAAAGGTGTCCAGCCGTACGGCGAAGACGGCCAGTTTCCCGGCACAGCCGGAGGATTCAAACAGACGATCCGGGTCGGCGTTGTAGCGTGCCGGTGTATCCGCCTCCACATCGCGCACGCGGGTGACATAATCCTGATCGTGCCCGTGACGCCCATCGTGGCGCACATCGGCGTCGGTCACCCGTTCGTCATCAAGTTTACTTAAGATTTGCTCCGGCGTACTGCCAAGCTCAATGCCTAAGTGGTTAACCAACTGGAGTCTGCCGGTTTCGTCAATTCGCGCATACAGCGACATTTCGGTGTATGCCGGGCCGCGCTGCACCAGCGCGCCGCCGGAGTTATTGCAAATCCCGCCGATCACCGATGCCCCGATACAGGATGAACCGATGACGGAATGCGGCTCGCGGCCAAGCGGTTTTAGCGCTTTTTCCAGCGAATAAAGGGTTGTACCCGGATAAGCCAGTACCTGCTCACCGTTATCGATAAGATGCAGTTTATCGAGTCGCAAGGTGCTGATGATAATAATGTCGCGGTCGTAGTCATTACCGTTTGGCGTTGAGCCTTCGGTCAGGCCGGTATTTGCCGCCTGCATCAGGATGATCTTATCGGCGCTCACACAGGCGCTGAGCACACGCCATAATTCAAGCAGTGTGCCGGGAAAGACGACGGCGAGCGCATCACCCTGCCCGGAACGAAACCCCTTACGGTAGCGTGCAGTTTTGGCCGGGTCGGTCAGGACATGTGAAGCTCCAGTGAGGCGTTCGAGTTCACGGATAAAAGCGATATGGTGTTGGGAAGTTGTAGAAGACATTTTCCTCTCCCTGGTGGTGGAACAGCGTTCTCGCTTTAAAGCATAGTGTCTGAAAGTGAGGAATTCTCAGAAAAATCAGAGAATAACTCTGCAAGCCGGACTACGATTATGGCACACTGCGTTTTTTTCATGGTCAGGCCCGTGAGTGGCTGTATAAACGAGAGAGTGAACGACATGAAATGGCTATGTTCGGTAGGTGTCGCCGTAAGCCTTGCGCTGCAACCGGTGATGGCAGAAGAGATGTTTGGTAACCATCCTCTGACGCCGCAAGCAAGGGATGCGTTTGTCACTGAATTACTAAAAAAAATGACGGTGGATGAAAAAATTGGGCAACTGCGACTGATTAGCGTCGGGCCGGACAATCCGAAAGAAGCCATCCGTGACATGATTGCCAAAAACCAGGTCGGCGCCATCTTTAATACCGTGACCCGCCCGGATATCCGCGCGATGCAGGATCAGGTCATGCAGCTTAGCCGCCTGAAAATTCCTCTGTTTTTTGCCTACGATGTGGTCCACGGTCAACGGACCGTGTTCCCGATTAGCCTGGGTCTGGCCTCCAGCTTCAATCTTGATGCGGTGAAAACCGTCGGGCGCGTTTCCGCTTATGAAGCGGCGGATGATGGGCTGAACATGACCTGGGCGCCAATGGTGGATGTATCCCGCGATCCGCGCTGGGGCCGTGGCTCTGAAGGCTTTGGTGAAGATACCTACCTGACCACGGAAATGGGCCGCGCGATGGTGAAATCCATGCAGGGCAAAAGCCCGGCGGATCGCTATTCGGTTATGACCAGCGTCAAGCACTTCGCCGCCTATGGCGCGGTTGAAGGGGGCAAGGAATACAATACCGTTGATATGAGCCCACAGCGTCTGTTCAACGACTATTTGCCGCCGTACAAAGCTGGGCTCGAGGCAGGCAGCGGTGCGGTCATGGTGGCGCTGAACTCTCTCAACGGCACGCCGGCAACTTCCGATTCCTGGCTGCTTAAAGATGTCCTGCGCGATGAGTGGGGCTTTAAAGGCATCACCGTTTCGGACCATGGCGCAATCAAAGAATTGATCAAACACGGCGTGGCCGCCGACCCGGAAGATGCGGTACGCGTGGCGCTCAAAGCCGGTATTAACATGAGCATGAGCGACGAGTACTACAGCAAGTACCTGCCGGGGCTTATCAAATCCGGTAAGGTCACCATGGCGGAACTCGACGATGCGACCCGCCACGTGCTGAACGTGAAATATGACATGGGCCTGTTCAACGACCCGTACAGTCACCTGGGGCCGAAAGATTCGGACCCGAAGGACACCAATGCGGAAAGTCGTCTGCATCGTAAAGAAGCACGAGAAGTGGCGCGCGAAAGTCTGGTCCTGCTGAAAAACCGTCTTGACACACTGCCGCTGAAAAAAGACGCGACCATCGCGGTGGTCGGTGCGCTGGCGGACAGCAAGCGTGACATGATGGGAAGCTGGTCGGCAGCCGGCGTGGCGGGGCAATCCGTAACCGTGCTGACAGGTATCCGCAACGCAGTGGGGCCTAAAGGCACTATCCTCTACGCTCGCGGTTCGAATATCACTGACGATAAAGGCATTGTCGATTTCCTCAATCTGTATGAGCCAGCCGTAGTGCAGGACAAACGCAGCCCGCAGGAGATGATTGATGAAGCCGTGACCGTGGCGAAGAAATCGGATGTCGTCGTAGCGGTCGTCGGTGAGGCCCAGGGGATGGCACACGAAGCGTCAAGCCGTACGGATCTGACCATCCCGCAAAGCCAGCGTGATTTGATTGCCGCGCTAAAAGCAACCGGTAAACCGCTGGTGCTGGTGCTGATGAACGGTCGTCCGCTGGCGCTGGTGAAAGAAAATCAGCAGGCCGATGCGATCCTGGAAACCTGGTTTGCCGGTACCGAAGGCGGTAATGCCATCGCTGATGTGCTGTTTGGTGATTACAACCCGTCCGGCAAGCTGCCGATGTCTTTCCCGCGCTCCGTCGGGCAGATCCCGGTCTATTACAGTCACCTGAACACCGGGCGTCCGTATAATGCCGATAAACCGAACAAGTACACGTCACGCTACTTCGACGAGGCCAATGGTCCGCTTTATCCGTTCGGTTACGGCCTGAGTTACACCACGTTTAACGTCTCCGATGTGAAAATGTCGGCGCCGACCATGACCCGTGACGGCAAAGTGACGGCCAGCGTCGATGTTACCAATACCGGTAAACGCGACGGCGCGACGGTTGTCCAGATGTACCTGCAGGATGTGACGGCGTCCATGAGTCGTCCGGTAGAACAACTGCGTGGTTTCGAAAAAGTGGATCTCAAAGCCGGGGAAACCAAAACCGTCAGCTTCCCGATTGATATCGAGGCGCTTAAGTTCTGGAATCAACGCATGAAATACGACGCAGAACCCGGCAAATTCAATGTCTTTATCGGCCTGGATTCAGCCCGTGTTAAACAGGGTGAATTTACCCTCCAGTAACCCCGCAAAGGCCGCTTTTTAGCGGCCTTTCATCTTTAAACCCCTTGCGTTATAACCGCTTCGTCTAATCAGAAACATCAAAATCTGAACGACTGATTTATTCCAGGTCGATTCTCTACTACGCTTTTTGCACAGCCGGAAATCCAGGCACCACAAAAAAAGAGGTAAGAGCATGAAATCATTTTCGCAATGGAGCGCTGCAGGGTTATTGATGCTGGCCGCAGGCGCACAGGCGGCTGAGCCGGTTAAAGTGGGTTCCAAGATTGATACCGAAGGCGCGCTGCTGGGCAATATCATTTTGCAGGTCCTGGAAAGCCATGGCGTAAAAACCGTCAATAAAGTCCAGTTGGGTACCACCCCGGTGGTGCGCGGGGCAATCACCTCGGGTGAACTGGATATCTACCCGGAATATACCGGCAATGGCGCGTTTTTCTTTAAGGAGGAGAACGATCCGGCGTGGAAAAATGCGCAGCAAGGCTATGACAAAGTCAAAAAGCTGGATGCGGAGAAAAACAAACTGGTCTGGCTGACGCCAGCGCCTGCCAATAATACCTGGACTATCGCGGTACGCCAGGATGTTGCGCAGAAAAACAAGCTGGTCTCCCTTGACGATCTCAGTCGCTATCTGAAAGAGGGCGGTACCTTTAAACTTGCTGCTTCCGCCGAGTTTATCGAGCGTACCGATGCCTTACCGGCCTTCGAAAAAGCCTATAACTTCAAGCTCAACCAGCAGCAGTTGCTGTCGCTGGCGGGGGGCGATACGGCAGTGACCATCAAAGCCGCCGCACAGCAAACATCAGGCGTGAATGCGGCGATGGCCTACGGCACAGATGGGCCGGTTGCGGCGCTGGGGCTGCAAACCCTGACCGACCCGAAAGGCGTTCAGCCCATTTATGCGCCTGCCCCGGTTGTGCGCGAAGCGGTGCTGAAAGCTTACCCGCAACTGGATGAGTGGCTGAAACCGGTATTTGCCAGCCTGGATGAAAAAACGCTGCAGAAACTGAATGCCAGTATTGCAGTGGAAGGTCTCGACGCCAAAAAAGTGGCCGCCGATTACCTGAAAGGAAAGGGACTGATTAAATAAACGTGGAGCGACGTTGTCATAACCGCGTGTTGTTGCTGCTGGTGTTACTGGCGCTGGCGGCAATAACACTGCCCTTCGTGAGTTACGCCCCTAACCGCCTGGTCTCCGGGGAAAGTCGTGCAATCTGGCAGGTCTGGCCGGCATTTGCCGCCTGGGGACTGCTTGTACCGGCAGGGCTACTGCTTTTGAGCTTTCTCCCGCATCGCATTGCCAGTCTGGCAACGTTACTGCTTACCGAAGCGTCATTTTGCGCCTTAGTCTGGTGCGCGGGCAGGGCGGCCACCGATCTGGCTCAGTCTGGCAGCGCACTTGCCCGCACCTCCCCCGGCAGCGGCTTATGGCTGTGGCTGGCGCTGTCGTTACTGGCCAGTAGTGATGCAATCCGACGGCTAACGGTCAACCCGGTCTGGCGCTGGCTGCTGCATGCGCAAATCTGGATCCTGCCCCTGTGGCTGCTGCTCAGTGGGCAACTGGATTCGCTCTCTTTGCTTAAGGAGTACGCGAATCGGCAGGACGTCTTTAACGATGCGCTGGCGCAACATCTCAAACTGCTGTTTGGTACGCTGCTACCGGCGCTGGCGCTGGGGGTAGGTATCGGCCTGTGGTGTTATCGCCATCCGTCGCGTCAACAACCGGTGTTTGCCGTATTGAATGTGATTCAGACCGTGCCGTCCGTTGCGCTATTTGGTCTGCTGATCGCACCACTGGCAGGGCTGGTGGCGCAGTTCCCCTGGCTGGGTTCGCTCGGCGTGGCGGGGACCGGTATCACACCAGCGCTGATTGCGCTGGTTCTCTACGCGTTGTTACCGCTGGTTCGCGGTGTGGTGGCGGGCTTAAACCAGGTGCCGGTAGATGTACTGGAAAGCGCCAAAGGGATGGGCATGAGCGCCCGTCAGCGGTTTTTGCATATACGTCTGCCGCTGGCGTTACCCATTTTGCTGCGTAGCCTGCGGGTGGTCACGGTACAGACGGTGGGCATGGCGGTGATTGCGGCGCTGATTGGCGCAGGTGGCTTTGGCGCACTGGTGTTTCAGGGGCTTTTAAGTAGCGCACTGGATCTTGTGTTATTGGGTGTGATCCCGGTTATTGCTCTGGCAGTGGTCGTGGACGCACTGTTTGCGCTGGGTATCGCGCTGTTGGAGGTAAAACAGCCATGATTGAATTCAGGCATGTCAGCAAATCTTTCGCCGGACAACAGGCGGTGAGCGATCTGAATCTTGAATGTAAAACCGGCGCGTTTTCTGTGTTGATTGGTACATCAGGATCCGGGAAGTCCACCACCCTGAAAATGATCAACCGCCTGGTGGAACATGATGAAGGCACCATTTTGTTTGCTGGTGAAGAGATCCGCAGCCTGCCGGTACTGGAACTGCGTCGGCGGATGGGTTACGCCATTCAGTCGATAGGCCTGTTTCCGCACTGGACGGTGGCCCACAACATCGCCACCGTGTTGCAATTGCAAAAATGGTCGCGAGGGAAAATCGCCGCGCGAGTAGATGAACTGATGGCTTTACTGGGGCTGGATGAGAGCCTGCGCGACCGTTTTCCCCATCAACTTTCCGGCGGTCAGCAGCAGCGTGTCGGCGTGGCCCGCGCGCTGGCGGCAGACCCGGAGGTGTTGCTGATGGATGAGCCCTTCGGTGCGCTGGATCCGGTCACGCGCGGTGCGCTCCAGCAGGAGATGATTCGTATCCACCGTCTGCTGGGCCGCACCATTGTGCTGGTCACCCATGATATTGATGAAGCGCTACAGTTAGCGGATCACCTGGTCTTAATGGACAGTGGGGCGATTGTGCAGCAGGGGACACCGCTGGAGATGTTAACCCGCCCGGCAACCCCGTTTGTCCGCGACTTTTTTGGTCGCAGCGAGTTGGGGGTTCGTCTGCTTTCATTGCGCCATGTCAGCGCCTGGATGCGGCCGGGCGAAACGGTGGCGGGGGAACCACTGCGAGAGGATATGACCTTGCGCGAAGCCTTATCGCTGTTTGTCGCTCGCCAGTGTGATGTGCTCCCCGTCGCTGATGCGCAAGGCGTGCCCTGCGGTACGCTGCATTTTCGCGACCTGCTCAGAACGGAGGCGCTCAGTGAGACTTCTGCGTGACCCGCTACTCTGGCTTATCGCCGTGTTTGTCGCACTGCTGGTGGCGATGCCCTACAGCGGCACACTCTTTGGCACGCTATTTCCCCAGTTGCCGCGACCGGTTTATCAGCAGGAAAGTTTTGTCTCCCTGACGCTTGCCCATTTCTGGCTGGTGGGAGTGTCGAGTCTGCTGGCGATTGTCATTGGGCTGGGGGCGGGAATTGCAGTGACGCGCCCGTGGGGCCGCGAATTTCGCCCGCTGGTGGAGACCATTGCCGCAGTAGGACAGACCTTTCCACCGGTGGCGGTACTGGCTATTGCGGTACCGGTTATGGGATTTGGCCGCGAGCCTGCCATTATTGCGCTGATCCTCTATGGGGTCTTGCCGATATTACAGGGCACGCTGGCGGGGATTGCCGCCGTGCCGGAGAGCGTACACAGCGTGGCAAAAGGGATGGGGATGAGTAGTATGCAGCAACTTTTCAGGGTTGAACTGCCGCTGGCGGCGCCGGTCATTATCGCCGGGATCCGCACGTCCGTGATTATTAACATCGGTACGGCGACCATTGCGTCTACGGTCGGCGCCAGCACACTGGGAACGCCGATCATTATCGGTCTGAGCGGGTTTAATACGGCTTACGTCGTGCAAGGGGCCGTTCTGGTTGCTCTGGCCGCTATCATTGTTGATAGAGGATTTGAGCGACTTGCCCGCTTATTCAGCCTGCACCGCCGCGAACAATAAAAGAGTAGCCAGCGAGCATCACGCCACCGATGCCGCCGATCGCCATCAGCAGAAAAATCGCAATGACGGTAAGTTTGGACAGGTTCATTTTTCGCTCCTTTGTTAAGAAAAGTATTATACGAGGAAGCGGGGCTGTTAATGAACCATTAAATGCCCAGCGGAAAAATGGCATGTCCGTTTTGCTGCCAGTCATGCATCTGTTTTTGCTGTGACGAGGAGGGGGCCTCGCCGCACCACACCAGTAATGTCTGGCCTTCAAACATCTCCGGGCGCAGATAACTCAACGAGTGCGCCAGCACGTCGACCCGCCAGCCTTGCTGGCTTGCCATCCAGCCCTCCAGCCAGATTCGGGTGGTATCCTGCACATTCCAGCCGACAACCAGCGCGTCACGCCCGTTTTTCTTGCGCGCGGTATTCAGGCAACCGCAAATATAGTTAATCAACACCCCGTCGAGCAGACTGAGCATCACCGTGAGGGCAGGCTGCTGGGATTGCAGACGGCGACGAAGAGGGATAAACAGGTGGGTTATCAGCGTTTCTGCCGGGTAGTCGTGGCTGCGCTCTTTGATCCACAGACGCAGTCGTTGCAGGTTGCCGCTTTGCAGAATTTGCAATACTGCTTCCTGCTGGGCGCGCCAGCCATTGCGTTCATTTTCGGGTTCATTATTGAGCAGGGTCTGTACCTTACTGACCTGGACCCCGGTATCGATCCAGCGTTTTATTTCACGAATTCGGTCGATGTCGGCATCGGTAAACAACCGATGACCGCCTTCCGTGCGCTGTGGTTTGAACAATCCGTAGCGTCGCTGCCATGCCCGCAAAGTCACGGGATTGATATCGCATAACATCGCCACTTCACCAATCGTGTAAAGCGCCATGGTTTCACCTTTGCAAGAAATCCCCCACTTTAACTTTAGCCGTTCTTACTTAAACCAGGTTGAATTGTTTGTTTAATGTTCGATATGTATCCATTTCGTATCATTATGCTTTCAGGATTGTGATAATGAGCACGAATTAACATTTTTTTGGAAACCCTCAAAGAATCTCTGCGCGACTCCATGTAAGGTACGCGCTTTCAGTCAACGCGGTGCTGCGGGTATGTACGAATTTAATCTGGTGTTGCTGCTGCTCCAGCAAATGTGTGTGTTTTTGGTTATCGCCTGGCTGATGAGCAAAACACGTCTTTTTATTCCGCTGATGCAAGTCACGGTACGTCTGCCGCATAAACTGCTCTGTTATGTCACCTTTTCAATTTTCTGCATTCTGGGTACCTATTTCGGTTTGCATATTGAAGATTCTATTGCCAATACACGGGCGATTGGTGCGGTGATGGGTGGGTTGCTCGGCGGCCCACTGGTGGGCGGGCTGGTGGGGTTAACGGGTGGATTACACCGTTACTCAATGGGCGGCATGACCGCGCTGAGCTGTATGATTTCCACCATTGTGGAAGGGCTGCTCGGTGGGCTGGTACACAGTATTTTGATCAAGCGTGGCCGCACCGACAGGGTCTTTAATCCGCTCACCGCCGGGGCCATTACCTGCGTAGCGGAGCTGACACAGATGCTGATCATCCTGCTTATCGCCCGACCGTATGAGAGCGCGCTGCATCTGGTGCAAAGTATCGTTGCCCCAATGATGGTGACCAATACCGTGGGCGCGGCGCTGTTTATGCGCATCCTGCTCGACAAGCGCGCCATGTTTGAAAAATACACCTCGGCGTTTTCTGCCACAGCCCTCAAAGTCGCCGCATCGACCGAAGGGATCTTGCGTCAGGGCTTCAACGAAGAAAACAGCATGAAAGTCGCCCAGGTCCTCTATAAAGAGCTGGATATCGGCGCGGTGGCGATTACCGATCGCGAGAAGCTGCTGGCGTTTACCGGCACGGGGGACGACCATCATCTTCCCGGCAGGCCTATCTCGTCCGTCTGGACGCAAAAAGCCATCGAAAGTGGCGAAGTGGTGTATGCCGATGGCAATGAGGTACCGTACCGCTGCTCGCTGCATCCACAGTGCAAACTGGGTTCAACGCTGGTCATTCCATTGCGCGGTGAAAACCAGCGCGTTGTGGGCACCATCAAACTGTATGAAGCAAAAAACCGGCTCTTTAGCTCCATCAACCGCACCCTGGGAGAGGGGATTGCGCAGTTGCTGTCGGCGCAAATCCTCGCCGGACAGTATGAGCGGCAAAAAGCGTTGCTGACCCAGTCGGAAATCAAATTACTGCATGCGCAGGTCAATCCCCATTTTCTGTTCAATGCCCTGAATACGCTGATGGCGGTGATCCGCCGCGACAGCGATCAGGCCGGTCTGCTGGTGCAATATCTGTCGACATTCTTTCGCAAAAACCTTAAGCGACCATCGGAAATCGTCACCCTGGCCGATGAGCTTGAACACGTTAATGCGTATCTGCAAATTGAAAAGGCACGCTTTCAGGCCCGCCTACAGGTACAACTGCACGTACCGGACGCGCTTTCTCATCTCCATCTGCCCGCTTTTACCCTGCAACCGATTGTGGAAAATGCCATTAAACATGGCACCTCACAACTGCTTGGCGTAGGGGAAATCACCATTAATGCCAGCCAGGACGGTGACCATCTGGTGTTGGATATTGAAGATAATGCCGGGCTGTATCAGCCCAAAACAGATGCCAGTGGTTTAGGGATGAGTCTGGTGGATAAGCGCCTGCGGGCGCGCTTTGGTGATGGATGCGGCATTTCGGTTGCCTGCGAGCCTGATATCTTTACCCGAATTACCCTACGACTCCCGCTGGAGGAAAGCGCATGTTAAAAGTGCTGATTGTTGATGATGAACCGTTGGCGCGTGAAAATCTGCGTATTTTACTGCAGGAAGAGAGCGATATTGAGATTGTGGGCGAATGCGCCAACGCGGTTGAGGGCATCGGCGCGGTGCATAAATTGCGCCCGGACGTGCTGTTTCTTGATATCCAGATGCCGCGCATTAGCGGGCTGGAAATGGTGGGGATGCTCGACCCGGAACACCGACCCTATGTGGTTTTTCTCACCGCTTTTGATGAATACGCGGTGAAGGCGTTTGAGGAACATGCCTTTGACTATCTGCTAAAACCGATAGAGGCGCGCCGCCTGGAGAAGACCCTCACCCGGCTGCGCCAGGAGCGCAATGTCCAGGACGTATCGGTGCTGCCGGAAAATCAGGTCTCGCTGAAATTTATTCCCTGTACCGGGCATAGCCGCATTTATCTGTTGCAGATGGATGAGGTTGCGTTTGTGAGTAGCCGCATGAGCGGCGTCTATGTCACCAGTCACGACGGCAAAGAGGGCTTCACCGAACTGACCCTGCGCACGCTGGAGAGCCGTACGCCGCTGCTGCGTTGTCATCGGCAGTATCTGGTGAATATGGCACATCTGAAAGAGATCCGTCTGGAAGATAACGGCCAGGCGGAGTTGCTGCTGCGCGACGGACAGACTGTGCCGGTTAGCCGTCGCTATCTTAAGAACTTAAAAGAAGCGCTGGGGTTGTAGCCGCTAATAAAACGCGAACTTTTTCGCAAGAAAGGATCGCTGCTATTGTGAATAAGTCTGGTATATAATTTTATACGCATCCACACACAGTAAGGATGCGCAGTAATGTATGCAAAGGATATCAACTGGCGAGGCTCTACACTCGACGATCTCATCACTTTCCCGCAGGCGATAAGGCGCATCGCAGGTTTCGAACTCCACAAAGTTCAGCATGGCAGGGAACCGACAGACTGGAAGCCGATTAATGAGTGGGGGATGGGCGTCATTGAGATTCGGCTGCATGGTGAAGACGGTGAGTATCGTGCGGTGTATGTCGCCAGGTTTTCTGATGTCGTTTGTGTCCTGCATTGTTTTCAAAAGAAAACACAAAAAACGAGCCAGCGGGATATCGCCATCATCAAAGCACGATATAAAGCAGCACGAGACGAATGGAGAGAGAAAAAATGACGCATAAAGTGGATACAAAGGTTCGTCATATCACAAAAGCCAGTGGCAACATTTTTTCTGACCTTGGGTTTGCCCCGCAGGAGGCATCGCAACTGCTGGCTGCGTCCAGAGAAGAGATGGCAAGAGCCGATGAATTAAAGAAGCAACTGATGATGGAAATCACCGACTGGATGAAACACAACGGTCTTAAACAGGTCGATGCCGCCAAAGTTCTCCATGTCTCTCGCCCCCGCGTGTCCGATGTCGTTAACCAGAAAACAGAAAAATTCACCATTGATACATTGGTCGGTATGGCAATACTGATTGGAAAACGTGTGCAACTGGTTATTGATAAGGTTTAACCGGCGGCAATCTAAAAGAAGCGCTGGGGTTGTCGCTTTTGATGGTAGACTGCGCGCTTACGATGATTTTTTCGAAGGCTTTATGCTCAATAACGATATCTTACGTAGCTTACGCTACGCACTGAAAATGAATAATGGCGACCTCAAGCGCGTATTTGCGCTGGCAGACGCCCCGGTGAGCGACGAGCAGCTTGTCGGCTGGTTGCACAAAGAAGATGAAGAGGGTTTTCAGCGCTGTCCGGACATTATGATGTCTGTCTTCCTCAACGGCCTGATTTATGAACGCCGTGGTAAAGATGAGTCTCAGCCTGCGCTGGTGACCGAGCGTAAGATGACAAACAACATCATCCTTAAAAAATTACGCATCGCCTTTTCACTGAAAACGGACGATATTCTGGCGATCCTCACCGAGCAGAAATTCCGCGTCTCCATGCCGGAGATTACCGCCATGATGCGGGCGACCGAGCATAAAAATTTCCGTGAATGCGGCGATCAGTTCTTACGTTATTTCCTGCGTGGACTGGCGGTGCGTGAGCACGCGAAGCCTGCTGCTCAGTAAAGGCAATGCCAGCGCGTGACAAGCGCGCTGGCACGTTGATTATTTCACTTCTTTAAAACCATGTGATTCCAGAAGCTGCTGTGATTTCGTCATGCTGACGCCATCTTTCACATCACCGGTGAACGCCGCACCCTGTATCTGCTGCAATGCGTTACGATCGGCTTTGGTATAGTCGACAGTCAATGTTTCTGTCGCGTAAGTATCCTGATAATCGATACTTTCCGTCACGCCCTGAATCGATTTATATTTCTCACTGATCGGCCCCAGGCGTTGCATAGCTGCCTCTTTATTGGCGGCCCCGACGCTTGCGTACTGAATCTTATTCTTTGCCGTCTGACGTAATACCACATCGTCTTTATAGTAATAGGTCAGAGAAATCTCTGTTTTGCCATCCGTCCAGTTAAATGTCTTACTCTGTTCTTTGTCACCACAGCCGCTGACGGCAAATAAGACCAGAGTAGTCAGTGCGATGGCGATCATTTTTTTAAACATATTCATAAAGCCCCTTTTGTTAGAAAAATCCTGTCCATTGAAGAATAGTGCAATAAAAAAAAGGCGCTGTTTTCACAGCGCCTTTCAGCGATTTATTTTACCTGTTGGCCAGGTTTTGCACCCTCATCAGGGCTTAACAGGAAGATATCTTTCCCGCCAGGGCCTGCGGCCATCACCATACCTTCTGAAATACCGAAGCGCATTTTGCGCGGCGCCAGGTTAGCGACCATCACCGTCAGGCGACCAATCAGCACCTGCGGGTCCGGGTAGGCGGAACGAATGCCGGAGAAGACATTGCGTTTCTGACCGCCCAGATCCAGCGTCAGGCGCAGCAGTTTGTCAGAACCCTCGACAAACTCCGCGTTTTCAATCAGCGCCACGCGCAGGTCGACTTTAGCGAAATCGTCAAAACTGATGGTTTCGGCAATCGGGTCATCTGCCAGCGGACCGGTGACCGGTGCGGCAGCGGCTTTCACTTCCTCTTTTGACGCCTCAACCAGCGCTTCGACCTGTTTCATCTCAATGCGGTTATACAATGCCTTAAAGGTATTCACTTTGTGGCCAAGCAGCGGCTGTTCGATAGCATCCCAAACCAGTGTGGTGTTCAGGAACGCCTCGACACGTTCGCTCAGGGTCGGCAGAACCGGTTTCAGCCAGGTCATCAGCACGCGGAACAGGTTGATACCCATGGAGCAAATCGCCTGCAGATCAGCATCGCGACCTTCCTGTTTCGCGACAACCCACGGTGCCTGCTCGTCAACATAACGGTTAGCCACGTCAGCCAGCGCCATGATTTCACGAATCGCTTTGCCGAATTCACGGCTCTCCCACGCATCAGCAATGGTGGCCGACGCGTCGGTAAAGGTTTTATACAGTGCCGGATCCGCCAGCTCAGCCGCCAGTACGCCATCGAAACGTTTGGCGATAAAGCCTGCACAACGGGACGCCAGATTCACCACTTTGTTGACGATATCAGCGTTAACGCGCTGAACGAAATCTTCCAGATTCAGGTCGATGTCATCGATGCGGGAAGAGAGCTTCGCCGCGTAGTAGTAACGCAGGCTGTCCGCATCAAAGTGGTTCAGCCAGGTGCTGGCCTTAATAAAGGTGCCGCGAGATTTGGACATCTTCGCACCGTTCACGGTCACGTAACCGTGCACGAACAGATTAGTCGGCTTGCGGAAATTGCTGCCTTCCAGCATCGCAGGCCAGAACAGGCTGTGGAAATAGACGATGTCTTTACCGATAAAGTGATACAGCTCGGCATCAGACTCTTTTTTCCACCAGTCGTCAAAGTTCAGGTCGCTGCGTTTATCGCACAGGTTCTTGAAGGAGCCCATGTAGCCGATAGGCGCATCCAGCCAGACGTAAAAATATTTGCCGGGCGCGTTGGGGATTTCGAAACCGAAATAGGGCGCGTCACGGGAGATATCCCACTGCTGCAGGCCGGCGTCGAACCACTCCTGCATTTTGTTGGCCACCTGCTCCTGCAGCGCACCGCTACGGGTCCACGCCTGCAGCATTTCACTGAACGAAGGCAGGTCGAAGAAGAAGTGTTCGGAATCACGCATTTCAGGCGTTGCACCGGACACCACGGATTTCGGGTCGATAAGTTCGGTCGGGCTGTAGGTCGCGCCGCACACTTCACAGTTATCGCCGTACTGATCCGGAGACTTACATTTCGGGCAGGTGCCTTTCACAAAACGATCCGGCAGGAACATCCCTTTTTCCGGGTCGTAAAGCTGAGAGATAGTGCGGTTTTTAATAAAACCGTTCTCTTTCAGGCGAGTGTAGATCAGCTCCGACAGCTCGCGGTTCTCTTCGCTGTGCGTAGAGTGATAGTTGTCGTAGCTGATATTAAAGCCAGCGAAATCCGTCTGGTGTTCCTGACTCATGTCTCCAATCATCTGCTCCGGGGTGATGCCCATTTGTTGCGCTTTGAGCATAATCGGCGTGCCGTGAGCATCGTCCGCGCAGATGAAGTTGACATTGTGGCCGCGCATTCGCTGGTAACGGACCCAGACATCAGCCTGGATGTGCTCCAGCATATGGCCGAGGTGGATTGAGCCGTTGGCGTACGGCAATGCGCACGTTACCAGAATTTTCTTCGCGACTTGAGTCATAGTGGGTATTACTTCTTCTTTAGTAAAAAGGGGTTTTGATGTTACCTGAAAGGGAAAAGTTGTGCCATAAAAGCCCGCCCTGGATTGGGCACTATTGAGAAATGAAAAATGGGTGACAGTGGAGTAAACTTGAACCTTAACAATGTCTTTTTAGAACAACATAACAAGGAGTCGGGATGAACTCTCAATCCCAGGCCAAATCCCCTGAAGCCTTGCGTGCGCTCGTCGCCGGAACGCTGGCCAATTTTCAGCACCCAACCCTCAAGCATAATCTTACCGCGCTTAAGGCGGTTCATCATGTTGCCTGGCTGGATGACACCGTCCATATTGAGCTGCTGATGCCCTTTGTCTGGCGCAGTGCGTTTGAAGAGTTGAAAGAGCAATGCAGTGCCGAACTACTGCGACTTACGGGCGCGCGAGCGATTGACTGGAAGCTCTCCCACAATGTCGCCACCTTAAAGCGGGTGAAAAATCAGCCTGGCGTGAACGGTGTAAAGAACATCATTGCCGTCAGCTCCGGTAAAGGCGGGGTAGGAAAATCCTCAACCGCCGTCAATCTGGCGTTAGCGCTGGCGGCGGAAGGGGCAAAAGTCGGTATTCTGGATGCGGATATCTACGGCCCGTCAATCCCGATGATGCTGGGCGCGGAAGGTGAACGTCCGACCTCGCCGGATGGCACTCATATGGCGCCGATTATGGCGCACGGACTGGCGACCAATTCCATTGGCTATCTGGTGACTGACGATAATGCCATGGTGTGGCGCGGCCCAATGGCCAGCAAGGCGCTCCTGCAACTGTTGCAAGAATCTATGTGGCCCGATCTCGATTATCTGGTACTCGACATGCCGCCGGGCACTGGCGATATCCAGCTTACTCTGGCGCAGAATATTCCGGTTACCGGGGCGGTGGTGGTGACCACGCCGCAGGATATCGCGCTGATTGATGCCAAAAAAGGCATTGTGATGTTCGAGAAAGTGGAAGTACCGGTGCTGGGTATCGTGGAAAACATGAGCATGCACATTTGCAGCAACTGTGGTCATCACGAGCCGATTTTCGGTACCGGCGGGGCAGAGAAACTGGCCGGGCAGTACCACACGCAACTGCTGGGGCAACTGCCACTGCACATTAGCCTGCGTGAAGATCTCGACCGGGGGCAGCCGACGGTTGTCAGCCGTCCGGATAGCGAGTTCACCGGTTTGTATCGCAAGCTGGCGGGGCGCGTTGCGGCGCAACTCTACTGGCAGGGTGAAGTGATTCCCGGTGATATCGCGTTTCGCGCGGTATAAATGGATAAGGCTGCCCGTCAGGGCAGCCGATAATGCATGAGCAGATAGTTCCCGTCCGGCGATGTGCCTTCCGCTTCAACGTGCCAGCCATGGTGCTGATAAAACGCCAGCGCGTGGTGGTTTTGCACCAGACATTTCAGTGAACCTGTACTGGTAAATTCAGACTGCACTTTTTTCAGCAGCGCGCTACCGACCCCTTTGCCTTGTGCATTCGGGTCAACAAACAGGCTATGCAGAAAATTGTCGTTCACATACACGGCGGCAAAGCCAAGCCGATGCCCATCTTCTTCCGCTACCCAGATGGTTTCATCACGGGTAACGGCGTCAAAGTCTTCCAGTTGCCAGTCGTTACCGTCCAGCCATGTCCAGTTTGCTCTGCGGGAGTGCAGGAACAATGTACGCAGAAAAGGGCGGTCGTTTTCTTGCCAGGGGCGAATAATCAATAGGATTTCCTGAAATTAACGGTGGTAAAAGATGTCGCCATTGTAGGCTTTCAAAATTTTACCGTCGGCGTCCGTGATAAGCACGTAATTTCCACCCATATAGGTCCAGTGGCTACCCGGATCAGGCGCAGGTAAATTGCGCAGATTCCACTGCTTAATGTTGTACTCTTCGCTACGGTACATTTCGGGGACCGTATCGCCGATGGTGAATTTAGTAAAATCGGCAACAAAATCCTTCACTTCATAAGACTGGGTTCCGCCCGTCGCGGCAGGGGGTTGCGGTGCAGCAAAAGTCGCACTGGCCGTTGCCAATAATGTTCCCAGAAGCAACATTTTTGTTTTACCCATAATCTCTCCAGGTGTCGTGGGTTTTCATTTCGCGGGGCTTATCATCGACTACCGTCTGGCGACGTCGCAACCGCGAAAATGTTATGAAAATAATGCTTTGGTAAAAAGTGTAAGCAAAAGAAGAGAACAGCAGGAGAGGCGGAACGCTTTTTTCGCTATCCGCCTGAGTATAAAAGTGTTTTTAAGAGAAATCCTGGCTATATTTCAATGCGTTAGTGCGCAGAAAATCCTTCCAGCACGATTTTGCCTACCGCACGGTGCGTTTCAAGCAACTGGTGCGCTTTACGCAGATTTTGTGCGTTGATGGCGCCGAAGTGTTCTCCCAGCGTGGTTTTGATAACCCCATCATCGATAAGTGCGGCGACACGCGCCAGTAAACGGTGTTGCTCCGTGATATCGGCGGTCCCGAACATGGAGCGGGTAAACATAAATTCCCAGTGCAGAGAAATGCTTTTCACTTTTAAGGGCACAGCGTCAAGTGATTGCGGATCGTCAATCAGGGCCAGTTTGCCTTGTGGTTGCAGAGCGTTGATCAACTGCTGATAGTGCTGCTCCGTGTTGTTGAGGCTGGCAACGTGGCTGACCTGCTTAATGCCAATACGCGCCAGCTCCTCGGTTAACGGCTTGCTGTGATCGATAACATGGTGCGCACCCAACTCGCTAACCCACTGCTGGCTTTGCGGGCGGGATGCCGTGCCAATCACCGTCAGGCGAGTCAACTTACGCGCCAGCTGCGTCAGAATGGAGCCTACGCCACCTGCGGCACCGACAATCAGCAGTACGTCGCCTTCGTTGCCATTTTCACGTACGCCTAAACGATCAAACAACATTTCCCAGGCGGTAATGGCGGTCAGCGGGAGGGCCGCGGCAGAGGCGAAATCCAGCGAGGCGGGTTTGTGGGCGGCAATGCGCTCATCCACCAGTTGAAATTCGCTGTTACTGCCAGGACGGGTCAATGCCCCGGCATACCAGACTTCGTCACCGGGCTTAAATAACGTGACCTTGTCGCCAACGGCGGTAACCACACCGGTCGCATCCCAGCCCAGCACGCGGGGTTTATCGGCGTTAAACCCGGCGCGAACTTTGGTATCCACCGGGTTAACAGAGATGGCTTTCACTTCGACCAGCACATCATGACCTTCGGCTTTCGGTGTTGGTAATTCAATGTCGGTTAAAAAATCAATGTTGCTGCCGTTCTGTGCGGCCTGAGTAATAGCAATAGCTTTCATAAACACTCCGTGATTTCAGCATTCGTCAGTGGATGTGTTAATGCTAGTTCGCCCGGGGGCAGGTGAAAAACCCAGGCGGGAGAGGAGCACTTATCCTCCAGAAGTGAAAATAGCGTGCGATGCCTCAACGCTGAAAGTTTCTTGCGGTGAGCAGTGACAGAGCGCTGCCAGGTATGGCAGAGTGCTGTGCACGGTATTTTGGGCTGAGCAGCAGAGCACAACGGGTTCAATGATTTCAGTTGCGACCTCCTGATATGGCAGCCAGTGGTGCTGTTACTATTTATTTTTAAACTCAATATTGCCTTTTCTATCGACTGAATTGATTAATTTCTTTCAACTTTTTGCCGATGGTACTGTTAATTACCCGGCGAAGGAGGTTGCTTTGAAACGGATTCTTACTGTGATGTTGGGCGTGGGCATATGCGCTGGCGCTCTTGCTGATTCGGGATCCCCGCAACTGAAACTGGAAAGCCAGAGGCTGATTCGCGAGTCTGGACATGAATGCAACAAGGTGGAAGGCGTTTATCCTTCCGCGTTCGGCGGTTCTCTGATTGTGATTTGTGATGATTCGCACAGGTACACGATCAAGAATAAAGATGGCCGCTATGTCGTTGGTGTGGCTGAGTAAGGCATCCAGGCATGGCAATGAACGCATGCCTGGAATGTGTTGAATGCCTGGTCTCAAAAATATTTTCGTCCTGATTGTTGGGTAAACAGACCGTATCATTTTCTTCAAACCGTTTTCTCTATCGACTTACTGACGCTTTAGTAAGGAAAGTGGGTTTGCCGTTTACAAGACTTCTCCGTGGCTTTATCCTGATCCTGGATTAACGAACGTTAATCGCAACTAATTGATTTTATTTGACTCGGGGTGCCCCTTTTCACAAAGGGCTGAGAAATACCCGTACCACCTGATCTGGATAATGCCAGCGTAGTCCTGGCGATTATCCAAGATAAGAATCAAAGACTTATCTGCGATTTTCGAACCGTTTTGTTTAGCCGATCACATTGAGGCTCACGAAATGGGACACCATACCATACGCCACACCATTAAACGTAACGGGGTTTATTACGTTCGTTTTCGCCTGCCTGATAATAAGTTTTTCCGTAAGTCGTTAGAGACTGACAGCCACACCCAGGCGCAGTTGCTCATGTCTTTTGCTTCTCCTGTAATTCCTCTGGTTCAACGTGGAACTATCCAACCGGATCACTTCAGTAAGCGTCTTTCTGAGTATGGCAATATTCTGAAGCAGCAGAATGAACAATGGCTGGCGCACCAATTTCTGAATGATGTGCGGCGCAATATTCCGCCGATGGTTGCACAGGAATACCGCGAGGTTGGTACTCCTTCCGGAGAAGAGGAAGAACAAACGGAAGCACAACCAAAAGAAGTGCTAACGCTGGCTGGCGCGTGGAATATATACAAAAAGGAGAAGGCTCAGAACTGGACGAAGGCAATTTCACAGGCTAATGAGCGCTTTATGGAAGTCATGTTCATTGTCCTCGGTGCATCAATAGACGTAACGACGATAACCAAGCAGGACATCAAGCAGGTGATGGAAGTTGTTGAAAACTTGCCAAAGCGTGTTGTGCAACCTTATCGGTCAATGACGGTTCAGCAACTGATCGAGTGTGATGATGTTCCGCCAGAAGATTTGGTTGGCGCTGAGTCTATCCACAAGCATTTGAAGATTTACAAATCGCTGTTCAAAACCTTCCTGACTGACAATAAAGATATTCTGGAGAAGTCTCCGACTGATGGAGTGGTCGCCTCACCATCTAAAGCAAGGTTTGGTGCATATAGCGCAGCAGAAATGAGAAAGTTTGTGGGGTGGGCGCTCAAGCAGCCTGACGGGTGGCAGAAGTGGATCACTTTGCTATTGGCGTACACGGGAGCCAGAAGAGGCGAGATCGCCAAGCTGGAGAAATCACAGATCAAATTTGATGAAGATAGACAGCGGCACTATCTCCTGATCGCAGAAGGGGGGCAAGGCAAAACTGAGAACGCTACAAGGCAGGTAGTGATTCATCCCAAACTGATCGAGTGGGGTTTTCTTGATTTCGTTAATCGGCAGTGGAAAGAGAAAATCTTCTCCCCTGTATCTGGCAAAAACATGCCGAAGATCGGCAAGGTCTTAGCAGATGTTCGAGATCAGCTTGGCATTCCTTATCTTGATGATTATGGGCAGCGGCGATTGGTGCATAGCTTTCGGCATACGATGATTTCTGGCTGTTTAGCTGGTTGGGTTGGCAACCTGGCACACCTGCAACAGGTAGTTGGTCATGAGAAGAGTGGCTCAGGTATTACTAGACGCTATTTGCACACCTTCCCGCTTTCCACGGTTTGTTATGTGATTGATGGCTTGGAATGGGGATGATTTAAAATTTGGAGAAGTAAAGCCTTGCTTACAGTCTTATCACCTGCGGGCTTACAATGTACTATCAATAAAATGTGTAAAAAGGGTAAGGGATCGCAAGAGATGGATATTGCAAGGGCAAAAGCTATTGAAAACAGCATGATGTGTTTAACCATATTCTCACGATCTATTCACACTTTTTTCGCTCTGGCTGATGCTTTAGAACACTTGGATCGTGGTACTGGTGATTTATTCCCTTTCAGGGGCGTTTGTAATGCCTTAATTGGTGATGCGGCGATACATTGGTGCAAAGTTTTTGGATCTGATGCTGAGGGGACTCACTGGAAGTGTGTAGTGGATGATCACGACAGATTTCGAAAGGTCTTATTCGATGAACTGCGAACGACGCCAACCGAATTTCATGCTTACTGGAAGAAAATGACGGAGTTCAGAAGCAATGTAATCGCGCATTTCAACGCTGAACATTTTTCGAACGGTTCTACACCTGAGTTCAACACCGCGATTGCAGCAGCGGCAACGGCTTATAAATACATGTACCAAACCTTCCCCTCAAATGTGCATCACCTTGGGCCGAGGGATTTAATCAGTTATGGTAAAATTGCTTCAGAAGCTGTAATGAATCGAATTTTGGTTTAAGGAAAAAATATGTCTGGAGTGTTAGCGAGTACAGCAGCGGCTGTAGGGATTATTGATAAAGCTGTTGGCATTGCAAAGAAACTTGCGGATGATAGCGGTGAACTTGATAAAGCGACGCTTAAACTTGAGCTTGCAAACCTCATGACAGAGCTTGCTAGCGTTAAGATGGAGGTTATCACCACCCAGGCGCTACTTTTTGATGCAGAACAGAAGAACAAGCAATTAGAGGAACAATTAAAGGATAAGCAAACCTTCATTTTCCAAAACGGTGTTTGGTGGAAAGAGGGTGATGAAATAGCATTTTGCCCTAAATGCTATGAAAGTGAGAACATTAAATTCCACATGGAAGCAAGGGAGAAGGTCATCGGTATGATGGGATCATACGACTATAAGCATTGGCATTGCCGCCGCTGTAATTCTGATTTTGACAGAATTTAACCTTACTTGTCCTCTGTAGAGAACGTTTTCACATTTGGACAATGCTTGCTTTTCGTTTTGTACATAAAATCGTAGATTGAATTGGAATAGCGACACAGCGTCCCGTTGGCAGTCTGGGTCTGTTCTGTCAGTTGCATGGTGATTTTGCCTGCCATTGCATAAAAAGTCACCAGAGTACCGCAAATCAATAGAATTCCTCTCATATCTCCCCCTAGAATGATCTGCCCTCTACAATGCCAAATGGCAATCCGAGTAAACATTCTTGGAAGATTATAGTAACTAAATTGATCAATTTTAACGATCGATTTTGTAATTTCGATCGATTAAAGTAATTGATGGCGTTGAGACACTTGCCGATGGTGTACTTAATCTATTCAGCTATGGAGGCTGTTTTGAAAAAAATTCTTGCATTACCTCTTGTGTTCTTTTCCTTCTCATCTTTCGCTGATGGTGTTCCCCCTGCGGAAGTACAGCCTTACCCTGAGTACCTGGCGACCTATGTCAAAACGCTGATTAATGTCAGTTGTGAGCAGACGCTGAAAGGCGGTTCTGAAGATGTATTGATAAAGCAGGCAACGCAGGGTATGAAGAAAGATACGCCTAGCTATTACGCTATCTACAATTCTGTCGTTGAGGGCGCTGGTGCTGGTGCTGCGCTTAAAGCTAAAGGGAGGTTGATAACGAAAGATAAGATCGCCCTTGATAGCTGCGATGGGGTCGCTGCCTATATCTCGATGCAAAAAGATTTTATGAAAATGGTGGTTGACGAGATGACAACATCAGCACAATCGCAATCTGGCACCGTAAAACAAAAGGCTGCATATTCTGACGAAAGCATGTATCGGACCACAGCGAAAGATCTAGCTGAACTTTATAAAGCTAACGAGGTTGCAGCCGATGACAAAATTGGTGGTCGTAAGGTGGAAGTAACCGGAACTGTTCAGGATATAACAAAAAATTTCACGGATGATGTAGTTCTTAAACTTGAAAGCGGTAATCGCTTCATGCCAGTCAGTCTGAGTATGTTTGATTCAGAAAAGGCGAAGGCGTCGAAATTGAAAAAGGGCCAGAAGATCACCGTGACTTGCGAAAAGATGCAGTTTTTCATCGGTGCACCGTCTGGCGGAAACTGCACCTTTAACTAATCTGTCATACGGTCTGCCGGGTAAAATTCCCGGCAACTCATCCACCCCACCTCATGGATGTCCCTGCTATTTGACGATCCAGCTTACATGCTCTTGCTGAAAATATCCTACGGCTCTCTGGGCCATGTGCCTGACGTGACAGACGATCCCTCAATAATTTCTTATCTTCTTGCTGAAATATCGCAGAGCCGACAGGCCCAGTAACGTACGTTACCACTTCATCCCGTAGAACATCACAACAGGGAAAACTTGCCACAATAGGGCATTCTGCTGTTCATTTTCCGGTCTATTTAACATAATGGTTCTTATAAGTACTTGACTGGAATAGTCAGGTATTGCTTTTCGGAACGTTGACGCGAAGCTGGATACACAACAGCGATTTAACCAACAGAAGGAAAGCATTCGGGAGGATTCGAGGTGAGTTCTCTTGTTCAAGGATTTTGGATGAGTTTGTCTGGTCACCACACAATTTCAGGTTTCAGGCCTTTGAGGCTGCCAGTGTGTCAAACGCCATAAAAGCACATTTTTCTATTAACCAGCAGACACAAAGCTACTACAGAGACGTTACCACAACGGGGTGAAGGTCTGCGATCACCTGGCGATATTCACCGAGCCAGGCCGCCACTGTTTCGTACCATTTCCTACAACAATGTAAACAGCCAACCCACCAATCCATCCTGCGCTTCACCAGAAGCCTGTAGCGGCGTTATCTCCACACAACTGTAAACGACGCACCCATAGCACAGCGCCCCGCTGAGAGACTCTCACAGGCCCAGAAATGGACGATTTTCGTTGATTTTGCACGAGAAATTATTATTTCGGTTTGAAATCAGGAGGGATCGGTGATTGTGTTTAGCTCCAGTCTGACTGGTAAATCTGCCGAGGCCGCGCCATTGCTGGCTTCGTTATGTTCATTACAAGAGGACGTTGAGTGGATCAGGATCTTCGATCTACCCGTAGGAACATTAAGTCAGCATTAATAACTGCGATTAATAGGTATTTTAGGGGGTATTTAAATTTGATTGATTGCTTAGTGAGCAATAGGTGAGATCATCCACCAAATTTTGACAGAAAACCAGTATTGGGTTGCCAATTTTCGGCTTGTAAGGAGAATGGCGGGGTAGGGAGGGGTTCTATATGAAGTGGTGGTGGGTTCTGCATGAGCTGAGGGTGGGTCCACAGAGAACCCAGGGGGGGCCTGTATGACCTGCAATAAGAACAACATAAAACCAAAAATAAAAACACCCATAAGATCTTAAAGACTTTAAGGTCAAAGGCCGGGTGAACTGGTGTTCACTAGTGTGTTTAAAGAGTGATGCTCATGTATCGCTCCGCTCTGCAATGGCTTCGCCACTTCAGATATCTGTTGGTAAGAAGTTCATCTTAGATGGCGTGAACAGACTCGCCATCTCGTGACCTTCTAACCCTCCATAGCCCATCACAACAACCTCCGGTTGCTGTTCTGTGTGTCGGGTAACCCTACAGGCTACGCCAGAGAGCTACCGCTCTCACTGTGTGGGGACAAGCCGCAAGGCGCGGCAGTTCAATGTGAATGGAGCCGATTGGCGACAGGGGCAAACTTGTTTACCCGATCTACTCCGGGGCGGCGTGGGTTGGCTAACTGACGCCCTCACTGCCTCTCTACGGCGTTTAAATGGTGTGGGTAATACGATGACTGCTATAAAGGCAAGTCCCCGCATAATGCGTTACAGAGCGATTTAGCCCTATTGACAAATATTTCTATGGCTGATAATGTAATGGTGAGGTATTGTAAAATTTAATAAAATAAAGCTTTCTATTTTAAGCGAATACTGATATACTATATCTTAGTAGGGTAATGATTTTCCTACGAATCCTCGAATAATTCTGCCGTCATCACGACATCCTTTGTCAATCTCACGGCAATACAAAATGGGTACAAAAAGACCTCCGCGAATAATTCTTTTAACAGAAACGGAGAACCCAACATGAACAAACCAAAATCCCAACGTCTCGACCTGACCACTATGACAGGCGAGCAGATCGCTGATCTCATCCTGAACGGCAAATACACCAAATCAGCCTTGTGGGCCTTCATCAGTAGGAATGGTGGCGCGGATGCTGTACATGCTCGATTCCCACAGATTGCCGTCTGCCTGCATATCCTGAAGCAGGAGCGCAAAAAGGCAAAGCAGGCGCGAGCGTTTAAAACCATCCTTAAGCCGCTGAGTAATCAACGCGCTGCCGGAATGCAGTTGACCGAGATACTTCGCCCAATCCTGGAAGGTCATCGCCAGCTTTATCTGAACAAATTCAATCTTGCACTGACTCATGAGCAGATCATTATGCTGCTTGTGGCTGTCAGTGGTGCAGAAGAACTTGAAGCCTACGGTTATCCACTGGCTGGCGAATTCCCGACAGCAAACGCAGCCTAACAACACTGAACAAAACCTGATCCGGTTCGCCTTCTTGGTGACCACTGGAGAGGTTTCTTTTGTACCCAATTGAGGAGGATTTTTGATATGAAGCTGAGCCTGGATGACGAAACATACGCAATCCTACGTGAAGAGTCTGATCGGCTGGGGATGCCAGTTCCGAGGATGATCCGGAACATGTGCCAGAACCTGGCGAAACACATTCAGAAACGCAATGAACAACCACTGACGAACCCACAGGGAGATAAAAATGACCGAGACAACAGAAACTAAGCTCTACAAATCACTACCGCAGCCGAACGAAGACAAACCGATCACAGTTGATATATTTTCCCCCTGTATCGTTCTGCTTTCTCGAATTCGTGATTTTAATGGGGTCAAAATCGACCTCAATATTATTGCAGTATACGGCTACCTTCTGGGGTGGAAGAAAACCACTGGACGAGTAACGGTATCAATCCCCCGGATCAGTGATGATTGCGCGGGGATCTCAGAATCTACGGTGAAACGTGCTCGTAAAGCACTTAAAGAAATGGGGTGGTTAGATTGGAAAACAATCTCTGACGAGGGCAAAAGCAACACTTCTCACTGTATCTATACGGTCAAAGATCCCGAGGACATACTAGCTGAACTCAACGCTGGATTGTCACAGCAGGGTGATGCAGTAGTTACCATCGCAAAAAAACAAAAAGTTAAAGCCGGTACGGAGAGTGGTAATAATGAACAAAAACCTGTTGTGGAATCTTCCGTGGTGGAACCTGCCGCGCCTGTTGCTGGAAAACCAGACGGCGTACCTTCTATGGTTGCTGGCGGCAATGCTGATTTATCCGGTGGTGATGATGCGGTGAATGGTGGAAATGTTATCCAATTCCTAACAGTCAAAAGACCAGACCAGCCCCAGATGGCTGATATCGATACCCTCAACAACTGGGTAGAAGGTTACGACGAAGAAGGATTTATGGCCTATGGTGCGCTATGGTGGATAACAAAACCCGGTGAGATAATGGATCTGATAAAGAGCCATATCAAAAAAATCCAGAGCGATGGATACAAAGGATCGAGGTCTGCCGCTAACGATACTTCATCCGGTGCTGATGCTTATTACAAACAGCAGCAAGCACAGAGAGCAGCCGCAGCTAAACAGGCTACTAATGCCCCGCAGCAGCAAGAGGATAACTGGTACGAATATGACGAAACGATCCCATTTTAACAATTGGAGGACTGCTTGTGTGAGAACGTAACTGGCAACAGCCACTCTCTGGCTGACCAGAAAAAACCAGATTTAGAGCGTCTTTTTAAAAAGCGCCGCCGTGATGAGGATATTGTTAAAACCGCTAAGACACTCCTTGTGCATGGCATGACCCCCGGCAAAGTTGCCTTACTATTACGTCTTGATCCTGAGTTTGTAGCTGAACTGGCTAAGACATGGAATCCCAAGTTTCGAAAGGTGAAATACACCAGTCAGTACGCAACTAAGCGAACTGTACGCCAGTATTTTGACTCAGGTGCAATGCTCGAAAAAATCTGTGCTGACCTCCAGTTACCTCTATTTTCTGTGATCACGATTCTTCAACGTGACGGAGTGAGCGATCAGGAAATGGCATCCCGAATGCCTGTTAGTGACGATCCGTTGTTCATTGAGTACCGGAAGACTATTTCACGCAAGCAGGCAGCGCCCCAACGCCGATCACCACGCCTGCATTATTAATACCCCAGCCGGGGAAACTTGACCCTATTTGAATATTTATCCTTACTGCGGATCTGCGTAGCCGTACTTCTATGGCTTCGTGACGGCCTGGACCTCTACAGGAAACATAATAATGAAAAACATCGAAGAAATTCGAGCCAGTATTCTGGAAGCGATGATCGCAGGAACAGACGAACCGGAAGACCTGAGCAAAAGTGCTGATCAGGTGCTGGCAGATGCAATTACTACTTATCTTGCTTCACCTACATCTAACAGCCAGCCGACCCAGACGAAGGGCGGTAAGGCGATCAAAATCAAAGGTATAGCTATGACTTGTGCAGCTCAAGGGTACAGCGCAAATCTCCGTCCGGTCAGTCTGCTGATGAAGAGCAAGATCGAAGATCTGACTAATGAACAGTGGTTAGCGCTAAAGTATTTAGGCTACCAGATCAACAGATTAGCTTAATATGAGATTCACGGACTCGAGCTAAATACGGCGGAGTAAACCGCCGGTTGTCGCATATAGGATTATTTGACAAGACTTAGATGAGGTGGTCGTTTGTGTTTGATCGACGACGAAAGGCCGTCCCCAGCTATGGCCTCCATGAAGAAGCGATTGTTAAATGTGAGCGCTCCTATTTCATCAGCGGGGAAGCGCAGCTGTTTAAGTATTTCGACACGCTTTACTCCCTGAGAGTGCAACGATGTAAAGACTTTTTCCAAAATCAACGACTTCTCTCGTTCTGGCATGCCCTGGGGTTCCCCAGTACGGTAACCACGGCGGTTGAGTTCTATCGCCAGTTGTCTGTAATGCCATTCAGAAGACAAACCGACATCAAATGTACGTCGAACTAAAGCCGCTAGGGACACTTTCCAATTTTTCTTCAATAAAACAAGCTGGTCTAGGCTAGGCATCCTTGGTACTGAGGCTAAGATACTACGCTCAGGCATCAATAACGCCGAAGCAAAGCGATCTGCATCCTGTTCAGCTTGGCGACCATTGTTGCTGGAGTGTTTGTGCAGAACCAAATGACCAAGCTCATGAGCAGCGTCAAAGCGGCTGCGTTCTGGAGTTTTCATTGTATTCAGCAGAACAAAGGGTTTTTCGTCCATCCAAAATGAAAAAGCATCTACTTCAACGCAATTTTCAGCAAGTGAGAATACCCTGACGCCATTAGCTTCAAGCAAATGAATTATGTTCGAAATTGATAGTTCACCAATACCCCAGGCTTCTCTAACTGCTCTAGCAGCACGCTCCGGCTCAGAATATCCGTCGAAACTACAATCAGGGATGTTGGGCTTCGGTAACTTGAATTGCCCATCAATCCATGCCGATAATTCTTGTGCTAGTTTGCCAGCGCCGAGTGCCGAATCACGTTTTTGGGCGCTTAACTTTGTCATTGCACGAAAACTGACGGCTTCGGGCGTCAATGAAGGAACATCCCGATCGAGGAAAAATTCGATAGGATATTCCAAAACAGAAGCGATTCTTTCCATACTATCGCTGGCAATTGGCTCGAAGATACCTGCTTTTTCATAGTTAGAAATGGTCTTGCTGGTTAATCCAGCAGCTTCAGCTAGCGCTCTTTGAGTCAGGCCTCTCCGTTCTCTTGCTATACGTAAACGCTCTGAATTAAACATGGTGCATCTTTAGCCTGTTTTCAAAATATCAAGATCAATATCTGGTGTAAACTGAGGAGTCTCACCACCCTGAACCATTGGATCTGGCTGATGGGCATCAAGAATCAAACGAGTAGAAAAACTGTTAACAACATTTTTGTCATTGTAGGAAACAGGCCGGGACAGCTCCGCGCGAATACCTACACGGTTGAATTCATCCAGTTCATCAAAATCGTAAAGTAAGAACCATAAGTCCCGTCCGATTTTGTTCGGGAGTAATGGGACAACCTCACCTTCTGGCAGGTCTAAATCTAATTTGAGCTGGTTATCATCCAGCATTAGTTTCCCCTGACCAGGGTGGTTATTATGGATTAACCCCATGAGTTCACGAGTAAAGTCTCCTTTCTTCATACGTGACTCAGGATAGCCATGAACCAAACCCGTTTGATCGCAGCCACGGCAGAGATAAATCGCCACCGTTTCACTAATAGTCAATTCAACGTTTCGTAGAGACAATCGCTTGAATCCCTTCGGAGCAAGGATATCTCTGGCAGCGCTTACCCCTTCACCGTAAAAGTACTGTCCGCGAGACGTTACAGGGTGATTTTGTGTAGTGGAATAGCGACCAGACAAACCACGCTCAAGAATGCGTATAAGGTCGTTTTGACTGAGATTCAGAGGTTGCAAGTAAGATTCGATATCATTCGGATCAGCCAATACTACGGTTTTTTCGAGATTATGAGAGTACATCGGTATAGGCCTCATGATTATTTTCTGTTTTTTATACCTCAATTGAGGGAGGAAAAACAAGAAAATAACTGGATGAATAGACAGATGTGACTTCTTTACTCCACTTAAATTTGCTAACTCTTCTGATGCTGTTGGAAGTGGATACTGGTATAGCTTCATAGAACTTTATAGCTCTTACACCTAGTAATGATGTAACCTTTTGATTGTAAAAATAATAAGTAAATGATAAAATAGTTTATATTGGTTATTATTATCATTGAATCCTTTCCTGCGGTGATTGCTCTCTAGAGATTATCGGCCTGAAAAGGCTATGCCATGGCGGCAACCCAATAAAAGATTAAGATTCGCCTTTAGCACCCGTGGACGGGTTTAAAACTTTGTTTTAAATCGCGTTGCGATGTCATAGGGCGTACAAAGTCTAGGCCTCTGGTCTGGATTTGCCATTAAATCCGGCTCTCCTCCGGTCATCAGCCATGATGCAAACTGGCTCAGGTGTTCAGCGTTTGAGGCTCCTTACCTCTTGGATGGCGCTGATCACCTCCTCATTCCTACCAGTGAAATTCACACCGGGCCTCTCTCCGTCCGGTTTTCTTTTTCATCGGAACAATTCGAAAGGCTGGCCCTGTCGCCGTTTACGGCTCAAGCAGGCGCTGGCCTTTTGTTTACATAGCTATGTGAAATTTAACGGGAGTTAATTATATGAAAATGGGAACAACTGAACGTTCTTACAATGACGTGATCGCGTATGCAGTCGATCCGAATTTTGACCGCAAGACTATTACTGTCGATCTGGCTGTAGAAGTCCAGCCGGGTAGTTGCATTACCAGCGCTGGGGCTGCTTATGTCTCTGGTGATGACTGCCTGCTGGTCCTGAGCCACCACAGGGCAGAAGATGCTGCTCATATCATCGTTGCTGATCGCGGGATTTACATCAAACAAGACACCATCGTCGCTGTTATGGGCGCTACCGCTGCCGCCAATGCTATTGCAGCACTCACCAAAATGGGCGCAATCCGTACCAGCGCACCGGACGCAGAATAATAAGGAGAAGACAACATGGGACTATCAACCAATTTCAGCTACGCGGATTACACCAATACTTTTGTGAACATGGATGCAAAGAACACTTTGCTGTCCACGCTTAATGTTTTCAGTGATCGTCAGACTTCTGCAAGTCCGAAGGTGAGTCTCGATATCATTGATGAAGTCGCTCAGAAGGTGGCAAGCTCTGTTAATCGTTACGGCTCTGAGTGGTCTAGCATTCCTAAGCGTAGCGCTAGCAATCACCTGATTGAAGCTCCGCTTTATGCTTTTCAGGACCGTATTACAGCGTCAGACGTGCAACCATATCGCAAACCAGGCTCCGACCTGCAAATGTCTGTAATGGATGCGGTCACTTCTTCTGCTGTAGCAATGCACGATAAGTACATGCGTACCCGTGAGCGGATTTTTGCTGATGCGCTTTTTCGTAATACCGTCGAAGCGACCTACACCCAGCAGCCGATCATTTCCTGGGAAGATGAATTTGGATATCAACAGGCAACTGGGACAATCAAAACCAACGTTAGCTCTGGTGACCCACTTCGCAGCCTCGATGATGCTGTAACCGCCGCTAAAGTGCGTATGGGGGGGCTTGCTGGTCAGCTTGATGGATTTATCCTGTTTGCAGGTAGTAATGTTTTTCGCGGCATCAAGTATCACCCAGACGTGCGCCAGAATGTTCAGTTCGGTATGCTTGATCGTGATGTACTGTTTAACAAAGAAGTGCTTCCGGCGTTCTCAACTTTCATTATTGAAAATGTCCGAGTGGTGGAAGTAACGGACCAAAATCTTTATGGAATTGGTCCGGATGAATCCTTCTTGGTTCCGCGCTTTAGCAAACCACTATCCTCTGATATTGCTCTGCCTTTCGGTTATGTAGCAACGGCTACCAGCCGCAATCTTGATCTTGCATTTGCTGATCCGGTTGATTTCCGTATCTGGAGCATACAGGACAAGTTTAAGAACGTGGAGCTATTCGCGGAAAGCTCAATCTTGCCTGTGGTGTACCGTCCAGACTTTGTGACCAAACTGGCGAACGACGCAGCTTAACGATCAGTGAGCAGTTATTGGGGACGCATTGTCCCCGCTGCTGGCGAGGCAAAGAAGAGGAGATACACAGATACCCGTTATCGGGTTTGCCTGTGGCAAATCTCGAAAGGAGATACATATGAAATTAGCTTTGATCGGTACTGGCAACATGCCGCTGATGCAGTGGATTCTGGACGGTAAAGGCGATGATTCGATCATCAACATGTCTGCATTAGCACGCAGGCTTGAGAGTAGTCGTTCCAGCTTACTTGACCGCATCCATACGCATGGATTCGACAGCGCTATTAGGTACTACTTGAGCGAACAGCGACAATGGAAACTGAAAACATGAGAGCCGGGTTAATCCCGGCTTTTTTTTAGCGCTTTTTATTCGATTGAGAAACAACCGAACCAGCTAAGGTTTTAGTAACCTCGCTTGAACGTGGGTTTTTCAAAGCTGCTGATGCTTTGGCTTCCATGTTCGCGCCAGTCTGATTTTTTGTTCCTGCTTGTGATAGCACCGAACCCGCTAAACTTTTCTGAATCGCAGAGGCGTTTGGGTTGTTTAGAGTCTCTGCCGCCAGATGAGCTACATCTTTCGAGGATTGCTTATCATTGTTCGCCATTTCAACACCTATTCACGGGATGGATTTTTGGATATATTGTATTTGTTATATCAATAAACACAATATGTAGTAGTTATGATAGAAGCGAAGCGGCAAGCTTAACAAGCTCGGAAAAAAGTTTTTACTGGTTTTATGACCAGTGTCAATTGTTTGATAACTGACCGTTTACGAATTGGTAGAGAAGTCATATAGGTAGTGTGCAGGCATAAGCTTGTAATACTCAGGACAAACCAAATGGCAGATAACTTACAGCGTCGGCAGCCAGAAGATAAACGTTTCATCAGCTTGAGTGAATCTTGGGAAGTAGCATATTGGACCCAAGCGTTGGGTGTTACTGAATCTCAGCTTAGGGCTGCTGTTAGAGCTGTTGGTAATGGCACCGCTAAGGTAAGAGCACATCTAGGTAAATAGATTTGTGAAGGCACCTATAATTGTGCTGTTGAGGCTGGGGAAACCCGGCCTTTTTTGTGTTCGGTGTTTGGTACTGTGAGCCACAACTTGAGACCCAAGCTGGGACACAGAGCATTTTTTAGGGTTGAGTCTTTGGCTTTCCGCTGGCATTATCCAGAACAGGGATTAACGGGACGTTAATCGCAAGCTTTTGATTTTGTTTTATTTGACTCGGGGTGCCCTTCTTTGTGAAGGCTGAGAAATACCCGTATTACCTGATCTGGATAATGCCAGCGTAGGTTGCCAAGATTCCGGTTAATGATCATGGGATTACATTTCTTTTTGTCCATTTATGAAAAATCTAAGGTACAAAAAGAGCGTAATCATGAGGTACAAAACCCTTCCATACACGTTTCAAAGAAACGGTAACTACTATCTACAGAGCCGGCTTTCAAATGGCAGGATGTACAAAAAATCGCTTCTCACTGATAGCTATCGCGAAGCCTCTGCTTTGATGATTGGCATCATACCACAAGTCCCTTTTGTTAAATCATTAGCCATCACAATCCCGATGTTTGATGCCTTTGTTTCAAACCTGATTATGTCAAAACTTAGGGCTGTAAAAGTTCCGCTGCTATCGCATCAGTCGATAATTGCTCCTGCTAAATTCGAGGAACCAGCGGCACAAGCCGAAACGCAAAACGTGCTAACTCTTTCTGATGTGTGGGCTATGTACAAAGCGGAGAAGGGTAAAACATGGACAAAATCGATCTCAAGGGCGAATGAGCGTTACATGGAAGTCTTGATGGTTGTCTTGGGAGAGACAACTGACGTAGCGGCGATTACTAAGCAGGACATCAAGCAGGTGATGGAAGTTGTTGAGAATTTGCCTAAGCGTGTTGTCCAACCGTATCGTTCAATGAACATCCAGCAACTGATTGAATGTGATGATGTATCACCAAATGAGTTAGTAGGAGCAGAAGCCATTCATAAGCATCTCAAAATCTACAAATCGCTATTCAAGACCTTTCTCACAGAAAACAAAGATATTTTGATGAAATCCCCAACTGATGGTGTAGTGGCTGCACCATCTAAAGCAAGGTTCGGTGCATACAGTTCGGCGGAGATGAAGAAGTTTGTAGAGTGGGCACTTAAGCAGCCGGATGGCTGGCAGAAATGGATAACATTGTTGTTGGCATACACAGGAGCCAGAAGGGGAGAAATTGCCAAACTGGAAAAATCACAAATCAAATATGATGAGGATAGCCAGCGATATTACTTCCTGCTTGCAGAAGGAGGGCAGGGGAAAACAGAAAATGCCACCCGACAAGTAGTGATTCACCCCAAGCTCATCGAATGGGGATTTATGTATTATGTAGATCGCCAATGGAAAGAGCGGATTTTCTCAGAAGTTGCGGGTACGAACATGACTAATATAGGTAAAGAATTTGCTAACGTGCGTGACCAGCTTGGCATTCCGTACTTAGATGACTTTGGACAGCGGAGGCTGCTGCATAGCATTCGTCACTCCGTTTGCTCTGCTGCGATGTCTGGATGGGTAACTAACATCTTGCATTTGCAACAAACGGTAGGTCATGAAAAAAGCGGTGGAATCACAAAACGCTATCTGCATACCTTCCCTCTATCGTCAATTTGTTATGTAGTTGATGGGATTTGTTGGATTTAACGTTATGTTTAATCAATGGATTATATGAGGATTTTATCCATGATTAGGTTTTGATGGTTTCGAGAGTATTGGTCTACAAATTACAATACTTGGGTAAATTGCCCTTTGATTTATTTAGAGTTGAGAGTAATAGCTAAGAGATTTTGATAACACCATTGATGTGATCTAAGTCACATTTTTATGAGCTAACCTGATTGTCTAAGAAGTTTGAATTCTGCTATGCTTGCGAGAACTAACAGCATGAAAAAAATACAAATAAGGTAAGGGATTCTAATGGCGTTGAAAGTTTTTATTAGCTACTCGCACAAAGATGAAACGTATAAAGAAACTTTAGATGAACATTTATCTTTGCTCAAACGTAACGAAATAATTGATACATGGAATGATAGAAGGTTAATTGCTGGACAAAAATGGGAGAATGAGATATCTGAAAATCTTTTAGATTCAGATATTATCATTTTCCTTGTAAGCTCAAGCTTTATTTCCTCTGACTATTGTTATGGAATTGAGATGAAAAAGGCATTAGAGCTACATAACAGCGGTAATAGTATCGTTGTACCATTAATTATTCGCCCTTGTGATTGGACATCGGCGGAATTTGGAAGTATTCAAGGTTTGCCAAAAGATGCTATCCCTGTTTCAAAATGGGATCATGAAGATGATGCGTGGTTAAACGCAGTTAACGGTATTAAGAGGTTAATTAGTAACATCAGTGAAAAAAAAAACTAACCCCTTCATCATCTTCACAGGTTTTAGTAAGCAAAGATACGTTAAAATGGTTGGATGACACAGAAGTTGTTCTAACACATAGAGCCGTAACGAAGGTCAGGCTACGTGATATCTATGTGTCTTGTGATATGAAAAATGCCACAGCAGTTGATGTAGTTAAAAGTAATGAAGTTGAATACATAAATTCTGATGTGATTATTGGCGAACCAAAATATTATTTGATTACTGGAGAGGAACAGCAGGGGAAAACATCTCTACTTAAGAGTACTTTTAGAAAATTAGCTGAAAGTGGTTCTCCAGTAATTTATGTTGATGCAAAAAACATTAAAACATCCGACATTAATACCGTTATTGGAAGTGAACTTAAGAAACAATATGATGATTTCTCTCTTGACAGTTTCTTGCAATCAGATGAAAAAGTTATTCTAATTGATGGAATAGACTTCATTGGTTTGAATAGTAAATATCGCGATCTTTTTCTCTCAAATTTGAAGAGTCAATTTCAACACATAATAATTACTTGTAATACTTCTTATTCTTATATCTATCCAGAAGTGTACGAATTGAATGACTTTACTATCTATGATCTATTAGGGCTTGGCCATGTTAAGCGTACCGAATTAATAGAGAAATGGATTTCATTAGGTAAAGAGGAGTCTATTGACGAATCGACATTATATGAACAATGTGATGAGTTCAAACTTAAGTTAGATACTATTATTCGGAAAAACATTGTTCCGCCAAAACCAATTTATGTTTTGATTTTGTTACAGATGTTTGAAGCATATTCCCAGCAAAATCTCGAAATGACTTCATATGGACACTGCTATCAGCAATTGGTTTATCAGTGCTTTGATCACGCAAAAATTCCCAAAAAAGATGTTGAAAAATATCTTAATGTTTTGACGGAATTAGCTTGGAAAATGCATACAAATAATGGTCAGATTCTTGAGTCTGAGTTGCCATTGTTTTTCAAAGAATATGGGAGTGTTTATCTAACAGTAAATGGCGAAGAGATTATTAAGACACTTAGAAATAACTCCATACTTTTTTCTGATGGTTTTAATATAAAGTTTAAGTACCCTTACCTATTTTATTTCTTCGCTGCAAAGAAAATCGCGGAACAGTATGTACAAGACGAACAGGTTCGCAATGATTTCCGTAATCTTTTGTCATCTTTGCACAGAGAAGATTATGCAAATATTTTGGTTTTTGTAACCCATCATACAAAAGATTCTTGGGTATTGACTGAAATTAAAAATACTCTTTCTGAGCTTTTTCACGAACAGCAACCTGCGACCCTTGAGAAAGATCAGCTTATCTTTATGAGTGAGTTTATTGCACAAATTCCTGACCTTATTTTAGAACAAAGGGAAATCAAAACTGAACGTGAAAAGCATGATCAGCAGCTCGATAAAATTGAAAAGGCACATTCTGAATTAAATGATTCAGATGATGATTACGAGCAACCAGATATATTAGCAAAAATCAACAAAACTTTCAAAGGGATGGAGGTTTCAGGCCAAATTATTCGTAATAGATATGCAACTCTAACAAGGCAAGATTTATATGAGTTAGCATCTAATGGTGCTGAAACTGGCTTGAGGTTTTTAGATTATTTCATCCAGCTTTCGAATACTGCGAAAAGTGAAATTGTATCACTTATTGAGAATACTCTCAAAGAACATCCAAATTTAACTGATGAGCAAATAAATAAGCAAGCAAGGCATGTGTTTTTGCAAATGACATATGGCGTAATTAATGGAGTTATCCGTAAGATAGCCTCGTCAATAGGTTCCAGAGAGGCCTCAGAAATTTATTCATCACTTAAATATAAGAACTCCGAATCTCCAGCTATTATTCTGCTTAATCAAGCCATTGAACTGCAATTTATGCGAACAATTAATATTCCAAAGCTTTCTGATACCACGCAAAAGTTAAAGGGTAACCCAGTCTGCATTAGAATACTTAAGGAAATGGTCATTCAACATACCTATATGTTCCCGGTAGGATACAAAGAAAAACAACAAATAGCTGAGTTGCTCGATTTAAGTGTCAAGCAACAACGTATAATGGATTCGAAAAAAATAGGGAAAGCTTAATTTACAATAATGACTTATTTAATCTATTGGTACATAGTTTTCCAATAGTTCTACTCTCATCTTATGTAGCGATTAAGCATCCTTAATCGCTACATACTATGCATGTCGCTAAGCATGATTTAATGTAGCGATATGCCTTGATTTTTTGTCGCTACACTATATAATAAATCGCAACATACAAATCGATACGATTCGGATTTTTTGATATGGCACATGTAGCGTACATTCGCGTTTCTTGTCTCCAGCAAAACAGTGATCGACAATTAGCTGATACAGGGATTTCATTTCACAAAGTATTCACTGAGAAAGTAAGTGCTAAAGACACTAATCGCGATGAATTTCTAAAAATGATGGAATATTTACGCGAAGGAGATACTTTACATGTGCATGAGATCAGCCGCCTCGCTCGTAATACTGCTGACCTTCTTTCTACAGTTGATACTCTGACCAAGCGAGGCGTAGCAATCCAGTTCCACAAAGAAGGCATAAAGACTGGTGATAACTCTCCCACTGGTAATCTGGTTCTAACGTTACTGGCAGGTATAGCTCAAATGGAACGGGAACAAATGTTACTTCGTCAGCGTGAAGGCTATGAGGCTGCTAAGGCCGCTGGCCGTATTGCTGGACGTGGAAACGCAAGAAATATTCCGAGAGCTGAAATTGTGGCAGCATTAGAATCTGGTGGAAGTGTTCGCTCTGTAGCCGCAGAATTCTGTGTGAGTACCAATACCATTAGCCGAATCAAGAAAGAAATGAATAACACGAATCTTTCGTTAAAGATGCAATGACAAAAAAGGCTTTTAATATCATTCAGCAAAGCTGAATGTAAATGGCATGAATTAATGCATAGATATTTTTGTAATGAACCTGATTAATTTATATTTGGGGTTCTGCTACGCGAATGGAGCAATGATAATATTTACGCATTACTAATAGTGGATTTCCACCAGCAATAGATCTGTCCATCCCTTAAAAAAGGTAGCTTACGCTACCTTTCTCTATTTAATCGCCTAAATTCGTACTATTTCTTAGCCTATTGAGGTCAATCGCTTTATCCTTTATAACGTTCATTTTGGATTCAGCAGAGATTAATGTCCATATAGTACCTTCCTCTTTTTTATAGAACTCTTCAATTCCTTTATAGTACGTATTTCTGTACTTTATCCATTCACGCTGAGAGTCCCGTAAAGCAACACGTGCATTATCGGGAAGATCTTTCATTAGTAGCTTATACTGTGTGCCAAGTTCTTTATCCCACGCAGTAGTAGCTATTGCATAACACTGAACTGTGTCGATTGAGCTAACTGCATTCATTTTGCATTTTTGTAAGGTACTATCAATACTACTTCCTATCTCATCTGCCAAAGCACTCTGAGTCATAAAGGCAAGGAAAAACAATAAGTTGATTGCAATTTTCATCTTGATTCCTTTATTTTGCCAGAAGCAAATATGTCCCATTCTTGGAGTAAAAGCGATATTCATTCTGCCCTAAAGTAGCCTGGCCGTCTCCATTCTTCGATAGATCCTCTAAAAATGGTTGGATATCATGTGGATTAGTTGTTTTTTGAAGTACCATCATTATTTTCATGTTTGAAATGATAAATGTTGATAAATTACCGCCTTCATGAGAATTAAACATCATACCCAAGTAATTTATTTTATTTGTTTGTACATTTACTAGCACTACCATGTTGATTTTACCTGGTAACTGATATGTATATGCTTTTTTCTTGCTTGTATAATCAACCTTTATTCCTGACACTTTGAAAAGATATTGAATTTGATTATTGAAATTATCGAAATCAATTTCCATATCTGTATCTGAGTACTGGAGGTATGGGGTAAAAAAGCTATCTATACCTGATTTAAATTCTTGGTTTAAAATTTTTTCATTGTTATCATTAAATTGGTTTACACTGATACGCTCAGAAGTATTCTGTTTCAGTTCTGATTTTGGGATAACTATTGCAGCCAGAATCATTAAAACTGAAAAGCATAGGAATGCCATAATACTTGGGATTATCCAGGTTTTAAAAACACCACTTCGCGACTGACTATATTTTCTTTTAAGTTTTATAAAGGTAAGAGAGCTAATACCAATAATTAATACAAATACTATTAATGCTAACATTATATCCCCTTAGTTTTATAACATTTCCGATTATCAATCGATTGCGTGCAGTAAAATCACGTATTGAATAGGTAATAAAATAACCTGGCTATTTTAGATATCTCTCTGGCCAAATTTCTCTAACTGGTTTCCCTATATATTCAGCAATGATTTTTTCACCTTTAGGCCAGTGCCTTTCGAGGGCATTATATAAGGTACGTTCATGTAGCCCATTTTCACGTGAAAGTTGGGCTAAAGTACCTCCTTTCTTTTTTATAGCAGCCAAAATATCGGCACGATGCCAATTCACGGTACTGGAATTTTGCTCCATATTTTGCGATCCTAACTGATTATGATTACTCATAATGACCACTCATTACTAGATTCAGGAACATCATTGATCAACAAAAGGAATATGTCAATTCAATAAAAAGTATTTATTCCTTTTAATGGTCATTTAAAGGTACTTTAATGGAAGATCTAAAGAGAAGTAGCATCGAGCAGTTTAGCCTCAGGTTGAAATCACTAGTTCAACCTGGTACAGGCCGTGCTTTCGCAAAGAAAGCAGGTATCGGTTATAGTACCTTGCATAATTACCTTTCTGCCGCTTCAAGCCCAACCCTAGACAATCTTGTACTACTTGCTAATGCTGCTAATGTCACTATCGAATGGCTGGCAACTGGTAAAGAGAACGATATCGGGCCGGAGAGAGAGGGTATAGTTAGTGTGCCTTTTATAGATCATTCCCAACCGAACCTAAAACTTGATTCGTCATTACTTAATGAGTTAGACCGGGCATCTTTGGTAGCACTGAAAGTTGATACCGATGCTATGTATCCAACCTTTAACGTTGGTTCAATATTAATAATTGATAAAAATGATAAAGAAATACTCGATAACAAAATTATTGTGTTGCCATATAAAAATAGCTATCTCAGTAAGAGAGTGCAAATTGCAATTAACGAAATAATTTTGTTGAGTGATAATCCGGTCAGCCCCCCAGTTTCTGTATCTGAAAGAACTGATTCTAAACTGGAAATAGTTGGAACAGTAAAATTAATTATTAATAGCAATTAGATGATTTACTTGGTAACAGAGGAACAACTACATGCATGATTCAATTGAATCCTTTAGATATCACAACGCTACTTGTTTCTATACTTCACGACTGCTCTTCGAGCATGTCGAAAATTATATAGTTCTCAACTCACTACGTTCATTGAGAACTATATAATTTTACATTTATTAATTGATTAGCTTTAACAGCATTCATTCTTGACGAGATTTCTTGGATACAACCCGATCCCCCCCGCAGGGGGGAAGGAATAAAGGAACGCAATTATATTGCGTTCCTTGACGCTGATGCTTATCAACAATTCATGTCGTAAATTTCGAATAGATCTTTATATTACTGATCTAGAACGAGCGAAAGCGGGTTGCCCTGTTTCTCCCTATCACGGTCCTTATGCAACGGTCGTAGTTCTTCACTACACTACTTATTAGCACTACATGAACAATACTAATAAGTGCCTAAATACTCAATTTTTTGACGGATCTATATTATTAGATTCACCAAAGAAAATCTATTACGAGTAATAGGCTCCCTTATACCCTTCTCCTTTATTGAAAAAATAAAGGTTTGGTCTTATATGTCTATCATGGGAATCTTGCGGGGTATTATTGCTTATTCCTTTATAGTGCCGCATTGCCGTGCCTCCTGCGATTCCGTCTTATTGGTCTGGGAATTTCGCTCGGGATATTTGCACGGGTCTCTTTTGCACTTCGTTCTGCTGGTCAACTCAACTGCCATCTACATTTTCGATAGGATCAGGTTTTAATTTATCTAAGTCATGAGACTTAGCCAGTCAGTATTGTATTTTTGTACTATAAGTATAGGACATAACTATTTATTGTTTCATGTTTTTTTATCTATAATAATCATCGAAACTTATTGATATCTTAGATATGCCTCAAATGTTTTAATCTTTTTATATAAGATTTAATTAGTGCCTGTAGTTACAAGCTTTGTTAAGTAACCTGCCTTTAGAGAACAGGATTTTTTTCATATGGTTATGTTTGTGATTGATTGAAAATTTAAAGGGATTACTTCCTTAAATTAAAAATACTTTGGTTTTAATGTGTTTTATTTTTTATATTTATAGTATAAAAACTACATCTACTTTTTTATGTATGAAAATAGATGCATACATGTTACCTTAGTTTTTATCGCTTATTGTTGAGTTTCTTTTTTTACCCATTCCATTGCCTTGTTATGCATATCAGGTGGGAAGTTGTTAAAGTACATCATTGATTCATATTCAGCTTCTAGTTCTTTTAATTGAGATAACATTATTTCTTCATCATATTCATCCATTTTAATTACCTTTTATTTTTTAAAGTGGCATTCATTGCCTCATTTATAGTATAAGACATAATCTCGATTCGTTTCAAAAATAATCACACTCTTATTACATGTTTATGATTTTCTTTCTAAATGCGGAAAAATTACAGACTTTTTTAATTAATAAAAATTAAATATCTGTTGGTGATTTTTATAATAGTATTAAATAGTGCGTGAATTTATATTAGTATTACGCTGTTTTTACCTATTTTTTATAATCGAAACAAATTAAGTAATATGTGGTTATTAGCGTTCAAATAATTGATGTTGGTTTAAGTAATATAAAGCTTCTTATCACCATTGGGGTACAAATTGAGGTACAAGGTGAGGTACAGTCTGAACAATAGCTGGCGGCAAGTACTGGCTTGCGTCAACGAGTAACTTCCTCTAATCTATTAATTGATAAAGAAATGTAGTCAACATGACTCGGGGTGCCCCTTTTTACAAAGGGCTGAGAAATACCCGTACCACCTGATCTGGATAATGCCAGCGTAGGGAAGTCAGATGCCTGCCCGGCATCCCTTCTTCACGCCGGGCAGGAGCGAATCGATGCAACCTGACCTGCTTCACCGTGCGCAAATCGCGCAAATTCTTCAGCAATTCCGTCAATGTAAGCCGCTTGTCCACTGCATGACGAACGATGTGGTGCAGACCTTTACGGCCAATGTCCTGCTGGCGTTGGGGGCGTCCCCGGCGATGGTGATTGACCGCGACGAAGCGCAGCAATTTGCCGCCATGGCTGACGCGCTGCTGATTAATGTCGGCACACTGACCCGGGAGCGCGCCGATGCGATGCACGCGGCCATCCTGAGCGCTAATGCCGCCCGTAAACCCTGGACGCTGGATCCGGTTGCCGTCGGGGCATTAACCTTCCGCAGCGATTTTTGTCGCGAGCTTTTGTCTTTGCAGCCTGCCGCCATACGCGGTAACGCTTCGGAAATTATGGCGCTTGCCGGGATGAGTGCCGGAGGGCGCGGTGTTGACACTACCGATACCGCCATTGCCGCGCTGCCTGCGGCCCAGGCGCTGGCCCGCCAGGCGGGGACCATTGTTGCGGTAACCGGTGAGGTGGATTACATCACCGATGGCCTTCGCACCCTGCGCGTTACGGGGGGCGACCTGCTGATGACCCGGGTGGTGGGAACAGGCTGTGCGCTGTCTGCGGTGGTAGCCGCCTGCTGTGCATTACCCGGCGATCGCCTGTATAACGTGGCGGCGGCCTGCGCCTTTATGGCACAGGCAGGCAGCCTGGCCGTGGCGACCACGCGCGGGCCTGGCAGCTTTATCCCGGCGTTTCTCGATGCCCTCTATACGCTTCACGGGGAGGTACTGGTATGAAACGGATCAACGCACTGACCATTGCCGGAACGGATCCCAGCGGCGGAGCGGGTATTCAGGCGGATTTGAAAACTTTTTCGGCGCTGGGCGCCTACGGCTGTTCGGTCATTACCGCGCTGGTGGCGCAAAATACCCGCGGCGTACAGTCGGTTTATCGCATTGAACCTGATTTTGTTGCCGCGCAACTGGATTCGGTGTTCAGCGATGTGCGCATTGATACGACCAAAATCGGCATGCTGGCGGAAACCGATATTGTTGAAGCAGTGGCGGAGCGTTTGCGCCGCTATCAGGTGCAAAATGTGGTGCTCGATACCGTCATGCTGGCAAAAAGCGGTGACCCGCTGCTTTCCCCCTCGGCGGTAACGGCGCTGCGACAACATCTGTTGCCACTGGTATCACTGATTACTCCCAATCTGCCCGAGGCCGCCGCGCTGCTGGATGCCCCTCACGCCCGCAGCGAACGTGAGATGCATGAGCAGGGGCAGGCGTTGCTGGCGCTGGGATGCGAAGCGGTGTTAATCAAAGGCGGGCATCTGGATAACGATGAAAGCCCGGACTGGCTCTTTACCCGTAATGGCACTGAACGTTTTACCGCCCCCAGGATAAAAACCAAAAATACCCACGGCACGGGCTGTACGCTGTCGGCCGCCCTGGCGGCACTGCGTCCACGTCACGCGGACTGGGCTTCAACGGTCAATGAGGCCAAGCGCTGGCTGTCAGCGGCACTGGCCCAGGCCGACACGCTGGAGGTGGGACATGGCATCGGCCCGGTACACCATTTTCATGCATGGTGGTGAGGGGGGCGGGGTGGACAATATTGAGCTTCGCACAGCGGTAAACCACTAGCCGAAACGTGCCACCAGAAAATGCTGAAAAACGGCGATATGGTGGCAAGCCTCGACAAACGGTACCAGGCTTATTCTGCCCATTCATCGGGTCAGGACAAACCACATCCGCCTTTGTGCGGAGCTTACGGGAGTATAGCGATGACTGATATTGTGCAGTTACTAGGCAACGATGCCGACACCCTTTTACAACACCGTTGCACGACCATTGCGGCCGACCAACTCTACCTGCCGGGAGAGGATTACGTCACCCGTGTGATGATGGATAACAACCGTCCGCCAGCGGTACTGCGTAACATGCAGACGTTGTATAACACGGGCCGACTTGCCAAAACGGGTTATCTGTCGATTTTGCCGGTTGATCAGGGTATCGAACATTCCGCCGGGGCCTCGTTTGCTGCTAACCCGCTCTATTTCGATCCCAAAAACATCGTTGAGCTGGCGATTGAAGCGGGGTGTAACTGTGTGGCGTCCACCTATGGGGTGCTGGCTTCTGTGGCGCGCCGCTACGCGCACCGTATTCCGTTCCTGGTCAAGCTTAACCACAACGAAACCCTAAGCTATCCCACCGAATATGACCAGACGCTCTATGCAAGCGTAGAGCAGGCGTTCAACATGGGGGCTGTCGCCGTTGGCGCGACCATCTATTTTGGCTCTGAGGAGTCACGTCGGCAGATTGAAGAAATTTCTGCCGCATTTGAACGTGCTCATGAGTTGGGGATGGTCACGGTGCTGTGGGCGTACCTGCGTAATCCGGCATTCAAAAAAGATGGCGTGGATTACCATGTTTCCGCCGACCTGACCGGCCAGGCTAACCATATTGCGGCAACCATCGGTGCGGACATCGTCAAACAGAAAATGGCGGAAAACAACGGCGGTTATAAAGCGGTAAACTTCGGCTATACCGATGAACGCGTCTACAGCAAGTTGACCAGTGACAACCCTATCGATCTGGTGCGCTATCAACTGGCAAACTGTTACATGGGGCGCGCCGGCTTAATTAACTCTGGCGGCGCGGCCGGTGGTGAAACCGATTTAAGCGATGCAGTGCGCACGGCGGTTATTAATAAGCGTGCAGGCGGCATGGGCCTGATTCTTGGCCGTAAGGCGTTTAAAAAGTCGATGGCCGACGGTGTGAAATTAATTAATGCCGTTCAGGATGTTTATCTCGATAAGAAAGTGACTATCGCTTAAATACCAGCATGAATTATGATTCCCTTTTCGCCAGACGGAGAGGGAATCTCTTTTCAAATATCTTTCTTCTTTTACATTAATCCTCCCTCATTCGCCTACCAACATCCCGTTTAATCATATTTAAGAGAATAAATATTGTACAGTGGCTTTGTCCCTTTTTGTTTCTTTATTGCATTTATTATCAATGGATTATGTTTGTCATTTGCGATCTTAAATCTTATTTAAGGTTGCGAGTGATCTGTGCTCAGATAATAAACCTTTTAATTGTACGGATTAATCTTAAACTGCCGGAAATCGTCAGGTTATTTCGACGATTCATTTCCGGTACTTAGGAATTCACAACATAAAGGAAATATAAAAATGACTTTCCACTCTCGCAAAAATATTGCCTCCATGACGGGCATCGCAGCACTGATTATAAGCCAGACGGTGATGGCAGATTCAGCCAATACCATTTCTTTCAAAGGCGAAGTTAGCGAACAAACCTGTGAAGTGACTATTAATGGCGTGACGGCGCGGCCGGTAGTGTTGCTACCAACGGTATCAAAAAGTCTGCTGGCAACGGCAGATTCTTCCGCTGGCCTGACAAGTTTCACCCTTGGCGTTACCGGCTGTGCCGTGACGTCGGGGGCGCTGGATATCAAGACGGTCTTTATCGGTAATAACGTCAGCGCCACCGGTAATCTGGAAAACACCGGTACGGCGACCAATGTTGAGCTGCAACTGCTGACTGATGCAGGCGGAGCAACGCCCATCGATCTGCGCAGCGCAACGCCAGTGGCTGGTGTGACCGTCGCGGCGGGGCAGACCGAAGGTGAACATGATTTTGCGGTGCAATATTACAGCCCAGGCGGTAGCGCCACGGCAGGTACTGTTCTGGGATCTGTTCAGTACGCCATCACCTATCTCTGACAAAAGGTACGGCAATGAAAAGGACGTTTTGTGGAATAGCAGGGATGCTGTTGTGCTTCGCAGCGCAGTCCAGTGTCGTCATGACGGGAAGCCGGGTGGTTTATCCGGCAGGCACCAAAGAGGTGAGCGTTCAGCTTACCAACAATGACGCCTGGCCCGCTGCGGTGCAGGTGTGGCTCGACGATGGTGATGTAAATTCGACGCCGCAAACGGCAAAGGCCCCCTTTTTTACCACACCACCGCTATTTCGTCTGGCACCGAAAGCGGGTCAGACGGTCCGCCTGCGTTTTACCGGGCAGGCGACACCCACGGACAGGGAGTCTCTGTGGTGGCTGAATTTCATGCAGATCCCGCCAGTACAGGAAAGTGAAAAGCAAGCAAACCAGCTACTGGTGATGATGCGTAATCGGGTGAAAGTCTTCTACCGCCCGGTCGGGCTGACCGGTTCGCCGCAGGAGATGGCCAAAACCACCCGCATTGGGCTGCGTAAAGGGCAACTGTGGTTACGTAATGACAGCGGCTACTACCTGTCGCTCTCACGACTTGTGGTCAGCGGTGGCGGTAAAACGCAGGAAATTGTCGGCAAAACGATTGCCCCCTGGTCAACGCAAGCATGGCCTGCAACGGTCAGCGTATTGAATCACGCCACCATGAGCTGGCTTAACGATCAGGGTGCCTCCCTGAACGGCACGCCAGAGCGGGAATGATCCGCGTGAAAGCGGCGAGCGCACTACTGTGCGGGCTTTGCGCGCTGCCGCTGTACGCCGCTGAATATACCTTCGATGAGACGTTACTGCTGGGGAGTGGCTACGGGGAAGGGATTGCCCGTCTGAACGAAGATAATCAGCCGGTTGCGGGGCAGTACAGTGCTGATGTGTGGCTTAACGGTACATTTGTCAGCCAGCGCGATGTCCTGTTTGTCGCGGATAAATCTGGTGGTGTCCAGCCCTGCCTGCCGGAGGGGTTCTGGCAGGAGCAGGGCGTAACAACCAACGTTTCAACGCAGGCGGACTGTTACATCCCTGCTGAACGGGTTTCAGGCGGCGACTGGCATTTTGACCAGGCGACGCTGCGTTTGGATGTGAGCGTGCCGCAGGCTCTGCTCAAACAGACGCCGCGCGACTATGTTGCCCCGACGTTGTGGGACAGCGGTGAAAGCCTGCTGTTTATGAATTACAACGCTCACTACTATCGCAACGATAATGGCGGGCGAAAAAGTGATTATGCCTGGCTCGGCCTGACTGCCGGGCTTAACGTCGGCGCCTGGCAACTACGCCGGCAATCTTCTGCTACCTGGCGACGCTATCAGGGGGAGAGCCGCCAGCAGTGGGACAATCTGCAAAGCTGGCTACAACGCCCGATTGCCCGTCTGGAAAGCATGCTCACCGCTGGTGAGAGTTACACCTCCGGCAATTTGCTCGGTAGCGTTGCGTTTACCGGTGTCCGGCTGGAAACCGATCAGCGCATGTGGCCGCAATCCCGACGTGGTTATGCCCCGGATGTTCGCGGTACAGCGCGCAGCCCGTCGCGTGTGGTGATTAAACAAAATGGCCGCACGTTGTATGAAACGAGTGTACCGGAAGGCCCCTTTGTCATAAATGACCTGCCGGACTCCTCATGGAACGGGGATTTGCAGGTGGAAATTACCGGGGCGGACGGTCAGGTCAGCGGCTTTACCGTTCCCTGGGCCAGTGTGCCGCTGGCGCTACGTCCCGGCGTCTGGCGCTACAGCGCGGTCGTCGGGCGCGCCAGGGATTATCCGGCGACGCGCAATACCTTTGCCGATCTCACCCTCGAACGCGGTATCGCCAATATGCTGACCGCGAACGGTGGCGTGCGCATTGGCGATGATTACCAGGCGCTGGTGGGCGGTGGGGTGCTGGCAACACGGGCGGGGGCGTTTGGGATGGATGCCACCTACTCGCAAAGCCACATTGCTGATGAAAAACTCCGCGGCTGGCGTATACAGACTCAATGGAGCAAAACCTTTTTGCCGACCAACACCCACGTGACGCTGGCGGGTTATCGCTACTCCACCGAAGGGTATCGTGATTTTGGCGATGTCCTGGGACAGCGCAGCGCGCAAAAACGGGGCAATACCTGGCGTTCGGATACGCTCAATCAGCGTAATCAGTTCACGCTGACGGTAAACCAGACGCTGGGGGAATACGGCAATCTGTGGTTATCGGGATCGGTGATGGACTATTACAGTCATCGCGGACGTAATACCCAGCTACAAATGGGATATGGCACCACTCTTGCCGGCGTTAGCTTCAATATCGCGCTAAGTCGCCAGGATGCCTGGTGGCGTTATCGCAATAACGAAGAGGGCGGTTCGTCGCGCCAGGGGCAGAAAGAGAATATCGCCACCCTGACGCTATCAGTCCCGGTGACGCTGGGTCAGCATGAGCACTATGCATCGTTTTCAGCAAGCCAGGCCAAACGCAGTGGTCGAAGCTCGCAGGTTTCGCTGGCAGGGGCGCTCAACGAAGCGCAAACCCTCAATTATGCGCTCTCCAGCGGCTGGCAACAGGGCCGCGATGGCAGTAGCGCACAAACGGACTGGAGCGGGTCGCTACAGCAAATGACGTCGTCTGGCAGCCTTAATACAAGCTATGCGCGCTCGCGTGATTATCAACAATGGACGGCGGGCGGGCGCGGTGCGCTGGTGGTGCATCGTGAAGGCGTCGTCACCGGGCCGTGGCTCGGTGAAACTTTCGCGCTGGTCAAGGCGCCAGGTGCAGAAGGGGCGAAAGTCAGTGGAAGCCAGGGGGCGACAGTGAACAGTCGCGGGTTTGCGCTGGTGCCTTCACTCACCCCTTACCGTTATAACACCATTTCGCTGGATGGCACCGGTATGGATAGTCAGGCCGAGTTACAGGAAAGTCAGCGCCGTATCGCCCCGATGGCGGGAGCGGCGGTAAAACTCACCTTCGCTACGCTGCGCGGGCATGCGTTACTCATCAGCGTAAGCGGCAAAGCCACGCTTATCCCAGGTGAGCAGGTCCGCGATGCGCAAGGCAAAGTGATTGGCATGGTCGGGCAGGGGAATCAGGTTTATGCGCGCGTAGCAGAAAGTGAAGGCGCATTACACATAGCGGAGGGCTGCACCCTGCGCTGGAAACTGAGTGCTGCACAGCGCAAAGAGCCGCTGATTGCGCTGAAACTGCCTTGCGAACAAGGATGATACCAGGATGAAAAAAATAGTCTTACTGACCACGTTGCTGGTACCCGGTATGGCATCGGCGGCCTGTGAATACATTATTTACCCCTATAAATCCGGGACGAGCGGCGCACAGGGTACGCATCGCCTGAGCGGAGAAAATGACGGTATTGGCAACAACTGGCGTAGCGGCGGTGGCAATGACGGCTGGAATGGACTCTTACCTGGGCTGAGCAAATCGGTGGATTTGACCAGCAATGACAGTTTTCAGCCCACAGGCACGGTGCTGACTTCGGCGGGTGGCATTCCGTTTACTACCTACGCACATAAGGGGGGAGGTTACGATCCGGAGCAGGTATTTTTTCGTTGTACTCCGGATACCGCCGGGCAACTTTTTGAAGCGTGGTCAACGAACGGCGATGATATCCACGCAGGCTGGTATGAGAGTAGCGATGTGCCGGGTGCCTATTTAACCAAAATCAAAAATGTGGCGTTGCGGATCACTCATGAAGCCAGTGGCCGCTATTTCACGGACACCTGGCAGCAGCGCCCGCTGGAAAATCTGGACACGGACAATAATGGTAACTTCCTGGTTAAGGCCAAAAATTTTTCATCAATTAGCGTGGAGTTGATCAAAACCGCCGACACCCGCTATTACGCAGTGACTGCACCCTATAACTATAACGCCTTTGTGAACCCAAACGCTTATGTGGTCTTTCGCGGGCCGGGGACCACCTCCTGGGGGATTAACATTGGTCAGGCGCATCGTAACGGCAACTGGGCCGGGTGGGCGAGCGACTGGCCTTCAGTGATCAGTCTGTACAGCAATAATATCACCGTGAAGCGTTCAGCTATGTGTCAGGTTACCCACTTTACGCCGAGTGTGGTTCTACCGCCCGTTACCGCAGCAGCGCTCAATCGCGGTGAGTATGCTTCTGCGCCATTTCAACTGGCGTTTGCCTGTGAATCGACGGTGGTATCAGGCGTGACGGCCAATAAAGGTCAGGTTGCGCTGGGGTTTTTGCCTCCGAACAGCAGTATCGCAACGGCGCAAGGCTTCGGTTTGACCAGTGGCAGCGCCGTGACATGGCTACTCGACGAACATTATGGCGCGGTCGGGCGAGCGCAGGGGGTAGGCGTTCGAATTTATCGTGCCGGACAGCCACTGAATTTTCTCACCAGCAGCGTTGCGGGGACGGGTACTGCAGGGGGATGGACACCTGTACTGGCGGGAAGTCAGCAATTGACGGAAACAAAGGACGGTATCAACTATTATGATGAATCATTTGAAGCGCGGCTGGCGCGCTTTGGCAGCGATACGGCAACCGCAGGCAGTTATCAGTCACGTGCGCAAATATTACTGCGTATTCAGTAGTCTGCTTTTACTGGCAGGCCCGACGCTGGCGGCGGTGAATGTGAGTACCACCCGCGTGGTGTTTGAAAGCGGCGTGCAGCAAAAAACCGTAAAGCTGGTAAATGACGGCGACTATCCGGTACTGGTGCAGAGCTGGATTGATGACGGCAATCCGTTATCTACTCCCGACAATGCCGCTCATGCTTTTATGGTACTGCCACCCGTCCTGAAACTTTTACCCGGTGAGCAGCGGGAATTGCGTCTGATGGGGACAGGAGACGGTTTGCCTGCTGACCGCGAATCGCTGTTCTGGCTTAATGTGTATCAAATTCCCCCGGAAACGAAAACGGCGCACACGGGCGAGAAAGTTCGTCTTTCATTAAGGACACAACTTAAAGTGCTATGGCGGCCGAAGGGAGTAGGCAACCCTGATGAAAAATCGATTAATCTTCTGTCTTTTTTCTATGAGAGTGGCGTAATTTACGTAAAAAATAATTCTAAATGGAATATGACACTAACAGATTTGGTTATGGAAGATTATTCCTTGGGTGGAATAGTTGTTTCGCCCAGGGGGCGTCAGGCTATTTTTAGAATAAACACTCCAGCATTGCGAAATAATAAGATAAACTTCGCGACCCTGAATGATGAAGGTAATAAATGGGGGGCTAGTGCCACGATTGAATAACGAGGATTTACTTTCCGTTACGTTATTTTACATTGGATGATAAATAAAGGGTAAGGATGACGAATATCTATTTACTGCATGGCTCCGTTGCTTTCTGGCCGGATAAGAATTTGCTAATTTCAACCATCGATGAAAGCCGATGTTTATCACTGAGTAATCCCGCAACACGTTGTTTACTTATATTAATTCAGCATCAAGGCAACGTCGTTGAGCGCGATTATTTTTTTCAGCACGTCTGGGAAAATAATGGCGCACAGGTGACCAACAATGCATTTTATCAAAATATCTCTTTGTTACGTCGTGCCTTTAAAGAATTTGGCCTTAATGAAGAGTCGATAGTGACCGTGCCGAAGGTGGGCATCAAACTGGAGAACACCCTCAAAATTGAGGTGCGGCAACAGCGTGAAGAGAAAAGCATGCCAGAGCCTCAGTTACGCGCGCCCGCCAGAAGTCGGGCAGTACGAAGAGTAGGGATGACGCTGGCCATTTTTTTCGCGTGCCTGTCGGTGGGCCTCATAACCTGGCGCAGTGAGTTTGAGCCACGGTTCACAACCTATATCTTAGTAAACGCAAAAACAGGTTGCCATTATTACGCGAATCCGGATGTATTGAATTTTGATAAACACCAGCAGATTATTCAAAAACAAGCATTTGATTGCCAGAACTACCCGTGGACATATATCACTCTGTATGCCAATTTTTCGCGTATTTCTGTTATTGCCTGCCGCGAACAGTACGGTTTCTGGCGGGAAAATGCCTGCACTGCACGTTACATTTTTATAGAGGATCGGCATGTCTCTTCATAAAAACCGCATCTTTTTGTTGCTGCTTTTTTTCGCTATTGTTTCAACGGTGTTGATAATTAAAAGTGTGCAGATATGGCAGCGTAGTCATTTCGATTGTACAGGAGATTTATCAGTGGAATATCCCTCGCTAAGCGGGAATATCTCCGTGCGTTATATATTTAATGGCGATAAGGGGGTCGCAATTTTGCGCGGGGAAATAACCCCTGTGCAGGGTAGAGCGATTGCGGTGAATCACAACGTTTGGTTCTCGTTTACGCGAAATGCCCAGGATTATTTTCTGCAATCAGAGAGGATATCCGTCAGTACCGGCGACACAACCATCTATCCAGAGCTGATCCAGACGCTGCCGGATTTCTACCTGCATACGGGCGTACCGTTTTATCTGAATATCATCCGCACTGACGGCAACCACTGGCTCTTTTTTACCAGTCGATCGCCGTCAATCTACTGTAAGGCTTAACGAAGTAGCGGGCAGTCAGGCGGCAGGCGGCATTTCAGCGCGCCGGGCAGAATGTTAATACTGAAATGCTGTCCGGTTAGTGGCTCGCCGTCCAGGTTAAAGGTGATATCGTGCGGCGCGCTCACCTCAAACCAGGCGGATTTACCGTCAATGATATGTGGATTATCTTCCGGCTGGGTCAGGGTGGTGAACAGGGCGGGCAGGATCTCATCACCGGTAAAAATACGCAGTTGCAACAGGCCGTCGTTAATGAGCGCTCCAGGGCATAGCTGTTGCCCGCCACCTGCCTGGCGTCCGTTACCGATGCCGATGACCAGCGCGTCGCCCTGCCAGTGGAACTCTTCACCCTTGATTTCGCAGCGGTCCGGCTTAAGCGTATCCATACGCATCAGGCCATGAATGATGTAGGAGACACCGCCCAGCGCGGCTTTTAGTTTCTCGGGCGTTTCGGTGGTAATACGGGTACCAAACCCGCCGGTGGCCATATTGATAAAGCAGGTTTTGCCGTTCACTTCGGCAATGTCGATGGGCACCGCTTTACCCACGATAGCAAGCTGTAGTGCTTTATCCAGTGCCTCCGGGATATCGGCGCTGGTGGCAAAATCATTTGCGGTGCCTAAAGGCAAAATCCCCAACACAGGTGGGTTGTCGCTATCACTGTGCACCAGCGCGCTGGCAACCTCATTAATGGTGCCATCGCCACCGCCTGCAATCACGGTTTCGACACCGAGCTTGATGGCTTCTGCCACATAGCGCTCTGCATCGCCTTTTTCCCAGGTGACGCGCACCTGAATGTCCATCCCTTCGTTGCGCAGGAGGGTAATGGCCTCGCGCAACATGTCGTCGCCCGCACTTTTACCGTTGAGGATCAATAAACTGCCTGGAAAATTGCTCATCCTTTTCGCTCTTCGAAAATACCATGAGCAAAGTGTATCTCACGACCGGAAAGCGCGCCTGGAAGGAAGGTAAAAGGGGAGATAAAAAAATCAGCCTGCGTAAGGGAGATTACGCAGGCTAAGGAGGTGGTTCCTGGTACAGCTAGCATTTATGGGTTATGTTTTTCAGCGATGAGGATAATACCCATAATGACCGCAACGGTATGTGATCCGATTCTAAGATTCTTGTCGAGTGAAAAAATAACCCCGGTTAATTACTTAGCGTGCGGATTACGCGTGGTCTGTCCAGTAAAATTACGCATCAACAGGGCATACTCCAGCATCACATCCTGGGGAACCGGCATCCAGACGGTATAACCGTCTCCCGGTGCAACCTCCATTGCCTCACCTTTGGCGTTTTCCATATGTTCCAGCGTGAAGTTAACGTTGCCCTGCGGCGTCATCAGCTCAAGGCTGTCGCCGACGATAAATTTGTTTTTTACCGCCACGGCCGCCAGCTCGCCTTTACGCTCACCGGTAAACTCGCCGACAAACTGCTGACGCTCAGAGACGGAGTAGCCATACTCGTAGTTCTGGTAATCGTCATGAGTGTGGCGACGCAGGAAGCCTTCGGTATAGCCGCGGTGTGCCAGCCCTTCAAGGGTTTCTAACAGACTGGTGTCAAACGGTTTGCCTGCGGCGGCATCGTCAATGGCCTTACGGTAGACCTGCGCTGTGCGGGCACAATAGTAGAAGGATTTGGTGCGGCCTTCGATTTTCAGCGAGTGCACGCCCATTTGTGTCAGACGCTCAACGTGGGCGATCGCGCGCAAGTCTTTGGAGTTCATGATGTAGGTGCCGTGCTCATCTTCGAACGCGGTCATGTACTCGCCCGGACGCTGGGCCTCTTCAATCATAAATACCTTATCCGTTGGCGCGCCGATACCCAGCGTTGGCTCAACGTTTTGCACGGCAATCGGCTCGTATTTGTGCACGATATTGCCGACGTCATCTTCTTTACCTTCCTGGACGTTATATTCCCAGCGACAGGCGTTGGTGCAGGTTCCCTGGTTCGGGTCGCGCTTGTTGATATAGCCAGAGAGCAGGCAGCGGCCGGAATAGGCCATACACAGCGCGCCGTGGACGAAAATTTCAATTTCCATGTCCGGCACCTGGGCACGGATTTCCGCGATTTCATCAAGCGACAGTTCGCGAGAGAGGATCACGCGGGTCAGCCCCATCTGTTTCCAGAACTTCACCGTCGCCCAGTTTACAGCGTTAGCCTGTACGGACAGGTGAATATCCATCTCCGGGAAGTTTTCGCGCACCAGCATAATCAAACCCGGATCGGACATAATCAGCGCATCCGGCCCCATATCCACCACGGGTTTTAAATCGCGAATAAACGTTTTCAGCTTGGCGTTGTGCGGCGCGATATTCACCACGACGTAGAATTTTTTGCCGAGGTCATGGGCCTCGTTAATGCCTTTTTGCAAATTCTCGTGGTTGAATTCGTTATTGCGCACGCGCAGTGAATAACGTGGCTGGCCCGCATAAACGGCGTCCGCGCCATAAGCGAAAGCGTAACGCATATTTTTCAGCGTTCCCGCCGGGGAAAGGAGTTCCGGTTTAAACATGATGTTCTCGTTCTGATGACAGGTCAGATTCGCCTCACCAGGTGAGGCGGCTGGGGAGATCCCATAAATTTAGGGCGGGAATTGTAGCGCTGGCGGGAAAGGGAGTAAACCCACACAGTATGTAAGCGGGGCATTATACCAGGTAGTGTTGTAGCGAGCGGCGTATTTCGGGCGCCTGCGTCAGCAAACAGGTCAGGATTTCCTGCTGACCAGACGTGGGGTTTATCCCCGCCTGATTGTATTTCCCTTTCCAGCTCGCCAGTTCTTCTGCCTGCTGTGACGGCGACAGTAAAGGGAAATGGCGTAGCAGCACGATGAGCCAGTCCCATTTGTTTATCTGGTGTACCAACCTCCAGTACAACAGGGTGTGCTTCTCCGAGGGCGTATGCGTCAGCAGTGCCTCAAGCTCGCTTCGTGAAAAGGAAAGCGGGTGGTGCGCCAGTGATTTCATTGCCGCCATAGCAAAAGACAGGCTCGGGTCGGCTAAGGCGGCCAGGATGCGGGGTTTCGCCTCTTCACCTTCAAGCGTCAACAAGATATGCAGCGCCGCCTGGCGGATACCGTTTTCAGGCTGCGAATAGCCCCACAGCGCCAGTGAATGCAATGCGGGATCGCGTGCCTCTTTCAGACCATAAAGCGCGGAACGGCGCTGAGTTATCGAACAGGCCGGCGAGGTGACCACGTCGCGCCAATACGCGGTAGCATCAACGGTTTCAGATAGCATGTGACGGGCACGCTGGCGGATCAGGCCGTTCTTATCCAGCAATAACTCCCTGTGCAATGGTTCAGGCAGCGCTTGCCCATGCTCATCAAGATAAAAGAGGGTGTCGCGACGGATACGCGGCCAGGGATCGCGCAGCAGGCGTGTCATCAGTGACTCAGACAGTTTCGGCGCGCGTGCCAGCCAGTAGGTAACCGCAATGCCCCGCAAATAGGTATCACCGGTATCCAGTACAAAGGCCAGCGCGGCTTCATCGTGCAACTGCTCCTGCTCGATAAGCGTATGCAACACGGCATGGCGCAGTTCACGATCAGGGGAATAGAGCGCCTGCCTTAAGTCGGCTATATGGTCCTGCGAGGCCAGAAAGTGGCTAATCAACTCCACTAAAGGCGCGTGGTTGTAGCGTCTGCAGGTCAGCAACTGTCTGACCTGCGCAAGATGGGCAATAAAGGCGGGTGCATTTTCCGCCGTCATCAGCGCCATCACTTCCTGAGTCGCGAGGCGGTGAATCGGCTTAACCCAGTCATTAGCGCAAATCAGAAGTTCCCGCAGGGCGGCGATGTCGCCTTTTAAAGAGAGCGCCATTACGGCTTTTTCACGCAAGAAACCGTTGTGGTGATGGGTGAGCTGGCAAAGACTCTCGACACTGCGGATATCGCCATTTTTTAGCAAATAGTTGCCATTACGCGGCTCGTTGAGCAGCATTCTAATTTCTTGATAAATTTGTGTTTCTTCATCAAGAGGTGGTTCAGTGAATGAGGAGAACCAGCGCTTTAGAAAAGATTTATCGCTCATGATCGTCAGCATGCTTCCTGCATGAAAGAGTCGGTTGCAGATATGCGCCACCGATGCCGGGATGTGATACACAATCCACGGCGTCGATGAATGAAATGCCATCAGGGAGCGGATGAAGATCATGCCAGTCGGCAGGCATCAGCTTCCCAACGATAACCCACGCCATAGACGGCGCGGATGAAGGATTGTTCTTCATCCAGCGACTCCAGTTTACGGCGCAGGTTCTTGATATGGCTGTCAATCGTGCGGTCAGTCACTACGCGGTAATCGTCATAGAGGTTATTGAGCAACTGTTCGCGCGAGAATACCTTCCCCGGTTCGCTGGAGAGGGTTTTCAGCAGACGAAATTCCGCTGGCGTTAAATCCAGCAGCTTGCTGCGCCAACTTGCCTGGAAACGGCCTTCATCAACGATAAGCGGGCTTTCTGCGTCCAGCGCCTGTATTTCACGCTGCGGCTTACAGCGACGGAGGATCGTTTTCACTCTCGCCACCACTTCGCGCGGGCTGTAGGGTTTACAAATATAGTCGTCAGCACCGATCTCCAGTCCCAGCAGGCGGTCAATCTCTTCGATTTTTGCCGTCACCATAATGATGGGAATATTGGAGAAACGACGGATTTCACGGCACAGTGTCAGCCCGTCGGTGCCGGGGAGCATCAGATCAAGCAGGATCAGGTCCGGCGGCGTCTGGCGCACATACGACAGTACCTGATCGCCATGGTTAATCAGCGATGGCGCGTAACTGGCCGCACGCAGATAATCAATCAGCAACTGACCCAGCTTTGGCTCGTCTTCCACGATCAAAATGCGTGGGGTGTTTTCATCAATAGGTAACTCAGTCATACGTTTCTCGCTATGTCCCGTTCCAGGGGGAATTCAACTTTAATGCTAACCCCACCAAAAGGCGAATGCGCGGCGCGGACCTTGCCGCCGTGGGCTTCGACAATATTCAGGCAGATTGCCAGACCTAAGCCGGAGCCGCCGCTGGCGCGGTTACGCGAACCTTCGGTGCGATAAAAGCGCTCAAATAATCTGCCTAACTGCAGATCGCTGACTCCGGGCGCGCTATCGGCAAAATCGAGGGTAAGCATACTGCCCTCCGACATTGCGGAGATGTGCATGCCGCCGCCGCTATCGGTGTAGCGCAGACTGTTTTCCAGCAGATTATTGAACAGTTGCATCAGACGATCCGGGTCGCCAAAAACCACGGCGTGCTCCGGTAGCGTCATGTCGATAGTTAGATTGCGGCTGGCGTAACGTTCACGAAACGCTCCGGCTGCCACCTCCAGTAATGAAATGACATCCACCGGCCTTTTCTGGTAAGCCAGCGCGCCTTCATCTGACATGGACAACTGATGCAAATCGTCCACCAGCTTGGTTAAGGTGGCGACTTCCGCCTGTAAAGATGTCACCGACTCCGGTGTAAATTGCCGTACCCCATCCTGAATGGCCTCCAGTTCGCCGCGCAGTACCGCCAGTGGTGTACGCAACTCGTGGGAGATATCCGCCATAAAATCACGGCGCATCTGCTGATTTTTCTCCAGCGTACTGGCGAGCTGATTAAAGTCCTGCGCCAGCTTGCCCAACTCATCCTGACTGCCAGGGTTAACGCGGGTAGAGAAATCCCCGGCGGCCAGCTTATGCGTACCGTCAACCAACCGTTTGACCGGCGCGAGCAGGCCGCGGGCCAGTGGAAAAGTGGCCAGCGCGGCCAGCAGAGTCGAGAGTGCGACAATCATCCAGCTTGTGCGCCGCTGCTGACGGTCAAAGTTAATATCGGTATTGCGCGTCAGGCGCTCCACCGGCGAGGCGATTACCCAGCCGACAGGCTGACCATTAACCGTAATGGCTCGCCGTGTCCCGTCTGGCGGTACCGGGCTACGTGGTCCAACAAGCACTTCCGCTGATGCGTCAGTCACCCAAAATTGTGTCCGCCAGCCGTGTGGAGGCATACCATTGCCGGGTTCAGGCGGAGGGCCTGGCGGCGGCTCATGCTCATGATTATCACCATGTTCCGGCCCAGGCCCCCCAGGGCCCCCTTCACGCTCATTGTCACGCTCGAATGAACGCAGGATCTGGAAGATAAAGCGGTCGTTGTTGCGTAAAAAGCCCCAGTCTCCATGCTGGGCGTATTGCTCACTCAGGGCATCGCTGAGCAACTGCAGACGCTGTTCGTTGCCGCGTTTAATGTAGTCGATAAAACCCCGTTCGAAGCTGATGCGCACGGCCCAGTGCATACTGATAAGCAGCACGATACAGGTGGCGAAAATGGCCAGAAAGAGCTTAGCGGTGATACCGGGTCGCCAGATTTTCATGATTGACTCCTGTTGCGCCGGGAAATGACCACGTTCTGACTGACATCATTCGGGACTCGGGCAAAGATAAAGGCGGGCAGGGCGATAATGAACGCCATGCACAAGTAGGTATAAAGAAAGACGTGATGGGCAACGCCGCTGTCGGCGGACAGATTGTGCTGGCCGAACAGCCCCAGTAACAGCCCGGCGACGGTGACGCCGATACTCATCGAAAGCTGCATGATCATCGATAACAGGCTGTTGCCGCCGCTTGCCAGTTCATCGGGCAGGTCTTTCAGTGTCAGGGTGTTCATGGATGAAAAACGCATGGAGTTGATCATGCCCTGAGCGAACAGTACAAAGGGCAGCAGAGCGTACCAGCCCATCAGCGCCGTTCCCATAAACAGCAGACTGACGGCCGCCAGACCCAGCGTTGAACACACCAGCGCGCGACGGTAGCCAAAGCGGTTGACTAACTGAACGACAATCCGTTTCATTCCCATACTGCCGATGACCATCGGTATCATCATTAGCCCGGCATGAAACGGCGAAAAACCCAGACCAATCTGCAAAAAGACCGGCGTCATAAAGGGCAGCATGCCGCTGCCTATACGCCCGGCGAAACTGCCGCACAGGCCAAGGGAGAATGACGGCGTACGAAACAGGCGCAGATTAAACAGCGCTCCCGCATTGCCTTTGGCATGCAGCAGATAGATAACAATCGCCAGCACGCCGCCCGCCACCAGAAGGCCGAGTAGCAGCGGTGAAATTCCGAGCCCCTTTTGCCCGTCGAGGGCCAGCGTCAGCGTTGCCATCCCCGACGCCAACAGCAAAAAGCCAAAGAGATCAAAACGACGGGTTTGTAAGGTGTAGTTGGGCATTAACCACAGGGTGGCGATCGCCCCTACCACGCCAACGGGCAGGTTAATCAGGAAGATCCAGTGCCAGGAGGCATATTCCACCAGAATGCCACCTAACGCCGGGCCGAGCAGTGGCCCTACCTGACCGGGCAGGGTAACGAAGGTCATTGCCGCCATGTATTGATCGCGCGGGACAATTTTCATCACCGTCAGCCTGCCGACGGGCACCATCATCGCGCCGCCAACGCCCTGTAATATACGGGCCATCACCAGTTCATTAAGCGTGTTGGCCTGTGCGCAAAACAGCGAACCCAGGGTAAAGAGAACGATGGCGGTAAAGAAGATATTACGCACCCCGACGCGATCTGCCAGCCAGCCACTGGCAGGCAGCATGATGGCAACGGTCAGCACGTAGGAGACCACCACCATATGCATATGCAGCGGGCTTTCTCCCAGACTTCGCGCCATGGAGGGCAGGGCGGTGTTGACAATCGTGGTGTCCAGCGACTGCATAAAGAAGCCAAACGCCACAATCCACAATTGCCAACGCACATTTTTGGGTAGTTCTGTCACTCTGTTACAGGCTCTCTGCGTTTACGGGCAAATCGGCGTTGCAGGCGGTCAAAGAACAGGTACACCACCGGAGTGGTGTACAGTGTCAGCAATTGACTCATTACCAGACCGCCAACAATGGTTATCCCCAGCGGCTGGCGCAGTTCGGAACCGTCGCCACCCGAAATCACCAGCGGAAGCGCGCCAAACAGCGCCGCCAGTGTGGTCATCATTATGGGTCTGAAACGCAGCAGACAGGCCTGGAAAATCGCCTCTTCCGCGTTCAGATTTCCCTTCCGTTGGGCTTCAAGCGCAAAATCCACCATCATGATGGCATTCTTTTTCACTATACCAATCAATAGCATAATGCCTATTAACGCAATCAGACTGAATGGCGCGCCAAACAGCTCCAGCGCCAGTAGCGCCCCGACACCTGCTGAGGGCAGGGTCGAGAGGATCGTCAACGGATGTACGTAACTCTCATAGAGAATACCCAGCACGATATAGACCGTCGCGATCGCGGCGATAATCAGGATCACCTGCGAATTCATAGTTTGCTGAAAGACTTGCGCAGTTCCGGCGAAACTGCCGCGCACCGTCGAAGGCACCCCCAGTTGGGTCATGGCGCGGTCAATTGCGTCACTCGCTTCGGATAGCGACATCCCAGTGGGCAGGTTGAACGAAATCGTGGACGCCGCCGATAGCCCCTGATGGTTGACCGACAGTGGGGCGTTCGCCGGTTGCCAGCGGGCAAAATAGGAGAGCGGAATAGGTTTTCCTTCGCTATTAATGACAAACATCTTATCCAGCGCGCTAATGTCCTGGGTATAGCGTCGATCGACTTCCATCACCACTTTGTACTGGTTAAGCGGCTGGTAGATGGTGGAAATTTGCCGCTGGCCGAAGGCGTTGTTCAGCAGGCTGTTGGCCTCTTGTACGTTGATCCCCAGGCGCGACATGCTTTCGCGATCATAAGTCAGGTTCATCTCCGCGCCGTTATCCTGTTGGTCGGAGTTCACGTCCGCCAGCTCCGGCAGCGAGGCGAGCGCTTTGCGGATTTTCGGCTCCCACTCACGCAGAGCGCTAAGATCGTCGGAGAGCAGCGTGTACTGATAACTGGCATTGGATTGTCGTCCACCCACGCGGATATCCTGAACCGCCACCAAAAACAGACTGGCCCCCGGCTCTTTGGCGAGCTTTCCTCGCAGACGGTCGATAACCTGTTGGGCAGTTTCATTGCGTACACTGCTTGCCTTAAGGGTAATAAACATCATGCCGCTGTTGACCCGCGAGCCGCCGGTAAAGCCCGTCACGTTATCCACGGCGGGATCGTCGCGGATGATTTTCATAAAGTCCTGCAACTTAATGCGCATCGCCTGGAACGAAATACTCTGATCCGCCTGAATACCGCCCATCAGGATGCCGGTGTCCTGCTCCGGGAAGAAGGTTTTTGGAATGCTGATATACATCCAGATATTCAGCGCGATGGTGCCAATCAGAACCAGCCCCACCAGCCGCGCGTGGTTCAACACCCATTTGAGTGATTTTGCATAGGCACGCTGTAGACCGAGAAGCAGGCGACCAATGCCCTTGTTGCGCGTGGCGGTCGGGGATTTGCGGCTACGCAGCAACCAACCGCACATCATCGGCGTCAGAGTGAGCGAGATAGCCAGTGAAATGCCGATGGCCACCGAAAGGGTGACGGCAAACTCCCGCAGCAGGCGCCCCGGCAGCCCTTCCATCAGCAAGAGCGGCAAGAACACCGCGACCAGCGAGATACTCATCGAGAGCACCGTAAAGCCGACTTCCCGCGTTCCCTGCAGTGCCGCCTGCAACGGTTTCATGCCCGCTTCCAGGTGACGGGAAATATTCTCCAGAACCACGATGGCGTCATCGACCACGAAACCGGTGGCGATGGTCAGTGCCATCAGCGAGAGGTTATTAAGGCTAAAACCGCACAGGTACATGGCGGCGAAAGTACCGATCAGCGACACCGGGACTGCCACTGCGGGGATCAGCGTCGCCCGTCCGGAACGCAGAAACAGGAAGACCACCAGGATAACCAGCGCGACCGAGATCACCAGCGACTGCTCCACTTCCGCGAGGGAGGCACGGATAGTCGGCGAGCGGTCCTGGGCAATCTGCAGGTCAATCGCCGCCGGAATGGTCTTTTGCAATTCCGGCAGGCGAGCGCGGATGCTGTCCACCGTCTGAATGATGTTGGCTTCCGGCAGTTTGCGGATCATCAGCAAAATGGCGGGTTTAGCGTTGGTCATCCCGGCGTTACGGATATCCTGAACCGAGTCGGTCACCGACGCGACATCACTCAGACGGACGGCTGCGCCATTTTTGTAATGGATGATCAGCGGCTGGTAAGCGGCGGCGGTTTTCAGCGCGTCATTGGTCTGCACCTGCCAGCGGTGGGTTGCGTCTTCAATCGCCCCTTGGGGGCGACGAACGTTGGCCTGGGTTATGGCGGTACGCACCGCATCCAGCGAGACACCCTGGTTAAACAGCGCCTGCGGGTTTAAGCCAACGCGCACGGCGGGCAGCGAACTACCACCGATATCGACATCTCCGACGCCGTCGATCTGCGAGATGGTTTGCGCCAGTTGCGTAGAGGCGAAATCATATAGCTCACCCTGCGAATAGGTATCAGAGGTGAGCGTCAGGATCATAATCGGTGCGGCAGACGGGTTGGCTTTGCGATAGGTCGGACGGCTCGGCATGCCGCTCGGCAACAGGTTTTGCGCCGCGTTCAGCGCTGCCTGGACATCACGCGCCGCGCCGTTGATATCGCGGTTAAAGTTAAACTCCAGAATGATACGCGTGCTGCCAAGCGAACTGGACGAAGTCATTTCGTTGACCCCGGCGATACGCCCGAGCGAACGCTCCAGCGGGGTCGCAACCGACGAGGCCATGGTTTCCGGCGAGGCTCCCGGCAGGGAGGCGCTGACCATGATGACCGGGAAATCCACCTGCGGCAGCGGGGCCACCGGCAACAGCCGGAAACCCAGAACCCCGCAGAGCGTAATGGCAACGGAGATCAGTATCGTCGCCACCGGGCGGTAAATGAAGAGGGCGAAAAACTTCATTTACGCCTCCTCTTCACGGCGCGGGAAGCGGCGACGCAGAGAGAGCGCGAGTCGGTCAAAGAGCAGATAGATAACCGGGGTGGTGAACAGCGTCAGCACCTGGCTCACCATCAAACCGCCCACCATGCCAATCCCCAACGGACGGCGCAGTTCCGCCCCAACACCGGTACTCAGCATCAGCGGCAAGGCGCCCAGCAACGCTGCCAGGGTGGTCATCAGGATCGGACGAAAACGCAACAGACAAGCCTGGAAGATGGCATCGCGTGGCGACATCCCCTCTTCACGTTCGGCGGCGAGGGCGAAGTCAATCATCATGATGGCGTTTTTCTTGACGATACCAATCAGCAAAATGATGCCGATGATGGCGATAACGTCCAGCTCGCTCCCGGCAATCATCAGCGCCAGCAGAGCGCCGACCCCTGCGGTTGGCAGGGTAGACAAAATGGTGACCGGGTGAATAAAGCTCTCATACAACACGCCCAGCACGATATACATCGCCACCACGGCGGCAACTACCAGCCAGACGGTGCTGCCGAGCGCGGCCTGGAACGCCAGAGTACTGCCCTGGAACTGGGTGGTGATGTCGGTCGGCAGGTTGAGCGTCTTCTCACTATCGATAATTGATTGCACTGCTTCGCCCAGGGAGTGACCTTCCGCCACGTTAAAGGAGATGGTGGTGGAGGGGAACTGATCCAGGTGGTTAATCGACAGCGGTGCGAAACGCTGCTCTATTTTGGCTATCGAGCTCAGTGGCACGGTACCGCCGCTGCTACTGGCAAGGCGGATATTATCCAGCGCCGCCAGCCCCGGCGTTTGCGCGGTGTTGTGTTCCAGCACCACGCGATACTGATTCGCCTGGGTATAGATCGTGGAAATAAGACGCTGACCGAAGGCGTTGTACAGGGCATTGTCCACATCGGACATGCTGATACCAAGGCGGCTGGCGCTGTCGCGATCCACATTGACATACGCCACCAGCCCCTGATCCTGCCAGTCACTGCTGACATCAGCGAGCTGTGGCAAAGCCTGCAATTTGTCCATCAACTGTGGCACCCATTCGCTCAGGGCCGTCAGGGAGTTTGCCTGCAGGGTAAACTGATATTGCGTGCGGCTGACCGTGGTATCGATGGTCAAATCCTGCGTTGGTTGCAGATAGAGCGCTGCGCCGGGGATTTTCGCCACCGACTGCTGTAAACGTTCAATCACCACCGGCACGCGATCATCACGTTCGCTGAGCGGTTTAAGGTTGATCTGTAGACGCGCGCTGTTGAGCGCCGGATTGGTGCCGTCCACACCGACAAAGGTGGTCAGGCTTTGCACTGCCGGATCCTTGAGCACGATATCCGAGACCTCGCGCTGGCGCTTCGCCATGCTGGCAAACGACGCCGACTGCGGTGCCTGTAACGTCCCCTGGATGATGCCGTTATCCTGCACCGGGAAGAAACCTTTCGGGATCACTATCCATAGCAAAACGGACAGTAGCAGGGTTGTTATAGCGACACTCAGCGTCAGCCACGGATGGTTGAGCACTTTGGCGAGCAGCCGACCGTAAGCGGCAATCACCCGTTCGAAAAAACGCTCCGACGCGCGGGAAAAACGGTTCTGTTTACGCAACGATTCCGCGCTCAACATGCGTGCGCACATCATCGGTGTCAGGGTTAACGAGACAATGGCCGAGATTAAAATCGCCACCGCCAGGGTAACGGCAAATTCGCGGAACAGTCGCCCGACGATATCGCCCATAAACAGCAGTGGGATCAGTACGGCAATCAGCGAGAAGGTCAGCGAGATGATGGTAAAGCCGATCTCGCCAGCCCCTTTAAGAGCGGCAGCCAGCGGCTTCTCGCCTTTTTCGATATAGCGCGAGATGTTCTCAATGACCACGATGGCGTCATCCACCACAAAACCGGTGGCGATGGTGAGCGCCATCAGCGTCAGGTTATTGATGGAGAAATCCAGGAATACCATGACCGCGAAGGTGCCTATCAGCGAGAGCGGCACGGCGACGCCCGGAATGATCGTGGCCGGGACATTACGCAGGAACAGATAGATGATCATGACCACCAGCGCGATAGCCAGCATCAGTTCGTACTGGGTATCGGAGACCGAGGCACGGATATTGGTGGTGCGGTCTGACAGTACTTTCACCTCAACCGATTTCGGCAGGCTGCTGGTCAGTTGCGGCAGCATGGCGCGGATACTGTCGGCGGTGTTGATGATGTTTGCGCCCGGCTGGCGCTGAACGTTCATGACAATCGCCTGCTGTTTGTTGGCCCACGCCCCAAGCCAGCTATTTTCCGCCCCCTGTTCAACGGTTGCGATATCGCCTAAGCGGATGGGGGCGCCATTCTGATACGTCACAATCAGTCGCCGGTACTCCTCGGCGGATTGCATCTGGTCATTCGCGGACAGGGTGACGGCGCGGGCCGGGCCGTCGAGGCTCCCTTTAGCGGAATTCACGTTCGCATTGCTGATCGCGGTGCGGACCGTTTCGCTGGTCAACCCAAGGGCCGCCACCGCCTGCGCATTGAGTTTGACACGCACGGCAGGGCGCTGCCCCCCGGCAAGCGTGACCAGGCCGACGCCTGAGACCTGCGAGATTTTCTGCGCCACGCGGGTTTCCACCATATCTTCAACCTGCGTCATCGGCATGGCGGAGGAGGTGACGGCCAGGGTCATGATCGGCGGATCCGCAGGGTTTACCTTGCTGTACACCGGTGGGTTTGGCAGGTCAGAGGGCAGCAGGCTGTTGGCGGCGTTCATTGCCGCCTGCACTTCCTGCTCGGCGACATCAAGCGGCAGCGTTAACTGGAACTGTAGCGTAATCACCGATGCGCCGCCGGAGCTTTGCGATGACATCTGCTTGAGGCCCGACATCTGACCAAACTGACGTTCCAGCGGGGCGGTAATCGCGGAGGTGACCACATCCGGGCTCGCACCGGGGTAGAGCGTCACAACCTGAATGGTGGGGTAGTCCACTTCCGGCAACGCGGAGACAGGCAGGAAGCGGTAGCCGATGATCCCGGCGAGCAAAATCGCCACCATTAAAAGGGTGGTGGCGACAGGGCGCATAATGAACAGGCGCGACGGGCCGCCGGTTCTGCCTGGCGGAAGCAACTGCATCAGGACTGCGCTCCTTTCGACGGACGTTCGCGTTTGGCGGGCATCTGATCAGCACTTTTGGCGTCGACCACTTCCACTGTCGCCCCTTCGGTCAGGCGATCGATCCCGTCCGTCACCACGCGATCACCGGCGGAAAGCCCGGCGGCGATCACCACTTTTTGACTGTCCTGAATACCCGGCGTCACCGTGTGTTTGCTGACCTGGTTTTTATCGTTGAGCACCCAGACGAAATTCCCTTCGTTACCCATCTGCAGGGCGGCAGTCGGGATGACAACCGCGTTCTCCTGGGTAGAGACGAGCATGCGCGCATTCACAAACTGGTTCGGGAAGAGGGTGTCATCCTGGTTATCAAAGCGGGCTTTCAGCTTGATAGTCCCTGTGGTGGCATCAATCTGGTTATCGAGGCTTAATAGCGTGCCGGTGGTAAGTTTCTGTTTGTTCGTACGGTCCCAGGCTTCGACACGTAGCGTTTGCCCGGCTTTTTGCGCCTTGATAACGGTGGCGATGTCGTTTTCCGGCAGGGTGAACACCAGATCAATGGGGTGCGTCTGGGTCAACACCACAATGCCGGTGGTATCGCTGCTGGAGATCTGGTTGCCGATATCCACCTGTTTGAGGCCGACGCGTCCGTCGATAGGGGCGACAATGCGGCTCCAGTCGAGCTGGAGTTGGGCGCTGGCGACAGACGCTTCATCGGCTTTGATGGTGCCCTGGGTTTCGCTGACTAACGCCTGCTGGGTATCCAGATCCTGACGAGAGACCAGATTGGTTTTAACCAGTTGTTGATAGCGGGCGAGATCGCGCTGGGCGTTGGCAAGGGTGGCTTTATCTTTGGCTAACTGACCCTGCGCCTGTGCCAGTGCGACTTTAAATGCGCTCGGGTCGATTTCCGCGAGGAGGTCGCCAGCTTTCACCTGCTGGCCTTCTTGAAAATGAATGGCCTGCAACTGCCCGGACACGCGGCTGCGGACTGTCACCGTGTTGGCGGCCGTTACCGTCCCAAGACCCGTAAGATATTGCGGTACTGCTTGTTGTGTTGCCGTTGCTGCCTGTACCGGCGGCAGCGCGCCGCCACGCATACCATGACGGCCACCGCCCGCTCCCGGACGCTGCGTCTGCCCGTTTGTTGCCCCTGCCGCAGGCGTTGTTTCCTTGTGGCTGAACCCATACCAAATAGCGGCAATGCCTGCAATGACCACCACTGCTGCTATCACCAGGCGGGAAGACTTTCTGCCTTTCATCTTTATTCGTATCTCATCCAGAAACATTGCCTGAAATAATACTAGTTTAGTGAGAGCAGGCGTCAGAAAAATGGAGAGAATATGAAGTACTGTCTGGAAACGTCTTCCTGAGAGTTTAATTTGCGTTAGGGCGTTTTTCCGATGAAAAAAACGGGGAAATAGTGCACCTGGCGTACATGTCGCCAGGTCGCCGATTATTGATAAGTGATGGTATATTCGAGTCTGCCGTTGGCGACACCGCCTTGTACCTTATTTTTGGTCTGAATGTAGCGGGCATAGAGCGGGATAGCGATCGTAGAAGAACCATCCTGTGGTAGCGGATAGATGATGGGGTTGTTGAGATCCACTTTGCCGCTTGTACTACGTGTGGTGGAAAGCTGAATGCCAACCCCTGTCGCTTTTTGTGGATGTTCGTCAATTTTCATAATGCCATTTGCCGCGTCTTCGATTCCGCTCAGAACCTTAAGCATCAACTCCGCTCTGTTTGGCGCAATAGAGTAGGTGGTGCTGGCCCCATTAAAAGTGGCGCCGCTGTCGCCTGCGCTGCTATTACCGTAAAACTGTGTACAGTTAATCAGAACAATGCTGGCGTCTTTCCATTCTGTTCCCGTACCGACCCCGGCAAAATTGCCTTTATAGTGCTTGCCCATTTGCACCGTCATATGTTGGCTTGCAAGTGAGATATCACAGGTAGGAACAGAAATATGGATATTCCCGGCGATCGTGAACTGATAGATATTGAGCAGGTTTCCCTCTTGTCCAAAGTTATAGCTGACGGTCGGCAGATTGTTTCCGGTGATGACGCCCGCGGCGATATTGTCGGCGATTTTAACCAAAGAAAATGAGGATATGGCATTCCAGCCATAACGATATCTGCATAAGTCCGTATTGCTACAATCCGTATTGTTCTGCGTTGAGGGAAAGTCCTGGCCGGATGCCGAAAATTTTATCCCAATTCCTGGAACACCCGTTTCGTAAATTTTACTGCTCAAAGTCGAGGCGGGTTTCGGGGTTGCCAGATAATCATAATCAAACAAAAATTGTCCACTGGTATCACACTTAATCATTAATTCCCTGATGTTTTGCAGGTTAATATTTTGCTGATAAATAGTTTGCCCGTTTTGAATGCCGGGGGGTACCGAGAGCGCCAGCGAGACGGGAACGGTGAATTTCTGCGTTCCGGACATCGTGCCGACGCCATAAAAATAACACGCCGCTATTGTATTTGAAGAAAAAAGAAACAGACTGACCACCATCATAAAAAAACACGGCCGTATTATCATTTCTTCTCCTTAAACGATGATATTTATGGTGATTAAATTCAGACATAACAGGCATGGTACTATTTTAAATATGAATATATGACCGGGTGAAATATGCACACGAATGGAAAGCTTATGGGATTATGCGCTACTATGGGGTCTCGGATAGATATTGTATCGGCAGAAAACGTGCCTTTGGTTGTAACAATCTCAGGAGCAGGTTGCAATCCGGAAAATGCGACAATGTGATATACTGTGTGAAAAGAGCAATAAAAACAATGCGGGACGTTTTTTTGCAATTTTATTTGTAGTGCCGGTAGCGATTCATGTACCCCTTTGGCGTGTGTTATTTCCCCACCTGTGCGGTTTTTATGAAAAAAAAGACCAGATTAGCCTCTTTAGAAAATAATTATTGGCGAGGGATGGGAAGAGAATGAAAAAAGATGAAATAAGGTGAAGGCAATAATTGTTTTTATGGAAATAATAAACAATTTTGGGGGATTGAAACGTAATATATCACCAATGGGAAAAGTTATTTAAATTCCGACACGGCGCGGGAAAATACGGGATACCGCGCCAGCATAATACTTATCTGCGTTACGCAAAAAGTTATGCTGCTGGCAGCGGTGCTACAACCCTTAACGAAATACCACCTGTGCCCAACGGGCCAGACCGGCAGTTACCGAGCCAAAATCATCGCCACCGGCAATCGGGATCCCCGGCAGCGCCTGTGACAGTGCGCGTTTGATAATCGGTGAGCGCGCGCTGCCCCCGGTGAGATAAATCACCTCCGGCGTCGTGTCGCTGTTGTCCAGCGCCAGTTGCACCTGCTCCAGAATACGCTGCAATGGTTGATTCAGAGCGGCTTCCAGTCCCGCCTGATCAATAGCGGTCGCCAGTTCGTTGCTGATAAACGGCAACTGCGCCAGGGTTTGCACCTGCCCGGAGAGGGCGATTTTGCTCTCTTCGGCACTGCGCACCAGGCGGTAACTTAAGCGCTGCTTCCACACCTTTTGCAGCAGGGCGACTTTGTCCGCCTCGCGGGCGTCGCGTACCAGGTCGTTGAGCAGGCGTCCGTTTGCCGCGCTGTAGAAATCGGTTTGCGCCGGAACGTCGTTAATTGCGACAGCGTTCCACCAGGGCAGGATCGGCAACGCGATGCCTTTTTCTGTCTGGCCGCCCATGCCAAGCAGCGGCATCAGGTTTTTAAACGCCAGCGCGATGTCCAGGTCGTTACCGCCGACACGGCAGCCACTATGCCCCAGCAGGCTGGTCTCACGATCCTGACGATTGTGCCACTGTGGCCCCATCAGCAATAACGAACAGTCGGTTGTCCCGCCGCCGATATCCACCACCAGCACGCGCTTTTCTTCGCGCAAAGTGGCTTCAAAATCCAGCCCGGCAGCCACCGGTTCGTACTGGAACACGACATCGCGAAAACCGGCGCGTTTTGCCGCACGTTCAAGGATGCCCTGAGCCTGCGCGTTGGCGTCATCACCCCCCAGCCCCTGGAAGTTAATCGGCCGGCCAATCACCGCCTGGTCAATCGTCTGCGGAAGCTGTGATTCTGCCTGCTGGCGAATGTGCAGCATCATGGCGCAGACCAAATCTTCAAACAGTGCGATTTGCTGCGGTTTTAGCCCGCTTGCGCCGAGGAACGATTTCGGTGATTTAACGAAGTAAACCTCTTGCGGATCTTCCACATAGTGACGCAGCGAGTTCAGGCCGAACTGGACGCTTGACGCCTGGACGTCGATATCTTCTTCGCGGTTATAGCTCACGGCACGGCGCAGCAGCGCCTGCGTTTCGCTCCCCGTTGCCGGGACATTGTGGTGACGATAGAGCCACTCACTCACCGCTTCGCGCGTGGGCGCGCAGAGCATCGACGGCAGCAGGGTGCTGTCGTTTTCCATTTTTAAGAGTTGTGGAGTGTCTTCCTGCATAACGGCGACCGAGCAGTTGGCGGTGCCGTAATCAAAACCTACAAACACGTGTTTATCCCCATGCCAGTGAAGAAGGGGGGCGACTTTAGCCGAATGCGCGCGGCAGGACAACTGGAATATCAAAGCAAAGCGCAAAATCATGAATGCGTATATGCTCTTAGCCACTAATGACAGGAGATGGTATGTACACACTGCGCTGGCAGCCGCCCTATGACTGGGCATGGATACTGGAATTTTTACGCTTGCGTACGGTTTCTGGCGTCGAAGTGATTACTCAGACGACGTACACCCGCTCGTTCGCTCTTGGCGAGCATCGCGGCGTGATAAGCGCCGAGCCGGATGAGGCCACTTCAACCCTTAAAGTTACGCTGAGCGATGGCCTGTTGCCGGTGGCAGATGTCTGTTTGCAGCGGCTGAGTCAGCTTTTTGATCTCGACTGTACGCCACAGATCATTACCGATGCGCTCGGGGATGTGGGGGCCGCGCGGCCAGGCCTGCGCCTTCCTGGCTGCATTGACCCGTTTGAACAGGCCGTCCGCGCAATTCTGGGCCAACTGGTGAGCGTGGCGATGGCGGCAAAGCTGACTTCCCGCGTGGCCGCCCTCTACGGCGACAGGCTGAATGAACACTTCGTTCTGTTCCCGCAACCCGCGCAACTGGCGCAGGCGGATCCGCTGGCGCTCAAAGCACTAGGCATGCCGGTAAAGCGCGCGGAATCGCTGATCTTTCTCGCGCAATCGGTGCTGGACGGGACGTTTCCCCTGACGATGCCGGATGACGTAGAACGCGGGATGAAAACGCTACAAACCTTTCCGGGAATTGGCCGCTGGACGGCGAACTATTTCGCCCTGCGCGGCTGGCAGGCAAAAGATGTTTTCCTGGCGGATGATTATCTGATTAAGCAGCGTTTTGCCGGAATGACGCCCGCACAGATTCGCCGCTATGCCGAGCGCTGGCAGCCGTGGCGTTCTTACGCGTTGCTGCACATCTGGTATACCGAGGGCTGGCAGCCACATCTCACCGTTAGTTAATGGCGAAGTAGCTGGTGTTGAGCATCATATCCAGCGGCTGAGGCTGTGAAATGGTGTCGCCGAAGATCAAATCAATGCCAATACCGGAAAGCGTATCCATCATCAGCGGCTGGTTTGTTGGCCCGGCAATGCTCTTCAGGCCCAGACGCTGGGCATGGCCCTGAACAATCGTGACCATCATTTCATCCATCAGGTTGCCATGAACATTTGTCACCAGCTCCTGGTCGAGCAAAAGGTAATCGGCGGTGTGCGGCGTAAGATGGTTGAAAATTTCCAGGTCCTGGCCAATGTGGCTCAGGATGATACGGCAGCCCGCATGGCGCAGCTTTTTCAGGTTATCGATAATCTCTTTGCCCTGACGCATAAGGGCGTCGGCGTTGATCATCAGATGCAGAAGGCGACCCGGCATCGGTCCATGTTCGAGCAGGTCCAGTATTTCATCTACCAGTTTGCTGTTGGAAAGCCCGGCAGCCGAGAGCGGTAAAGCGACACCCAGCCCTTTCGCTGCAACGGCGGTGGCGTGGTTACGGAAAAACTCATGGAATACGCGGCGGTCAAGGGCGCGGATCAGCTCCGGCTCATTTAACCCTGCGCGGAAGGCTCGCTCTTCCATGACTTCGCCTTCGCTGGTCCACAGGCGCAGAGAGAGCAACCAGAAGTTGCAGGTTTCCGGTACGCGTGGTGAGGCGACGCTGCGGGCAATCATCATCAGGTGATTGTCTTTGATCATCCGCCATTGTTCCTCCAGCGACATCATGCTGCGTTCCTGGAGCATCTGACCTTGCAGCGCTTCATAGACGGTCACCAGTCCGCGGCCATTATTTTTCGACGCATAGCAGGCAATGTCGGCCTGCGACATGACTTCCGAGGCCTGATGGTTGGTTTCATCAATAATGGTGATCCCCGCGCTGGCGCCTATACGGTGCATACGTCCTTCCCACATGAAGTGGTAGTCGTTAATCGACTGAATAATGCGCCCGGAAATATACCGCGCGCTTTCGACGTTGCAGTCCGGCAACAGCAGGCCAAACTCATCGCCACCCAGACGGGCCAGAATATCGGTGGAGCGCAGCATGCTCAGCATCAGTGAAGAGAGCTCACGCAACAGGGCGTCGCCAGCGGCATGCCCGGCGGTATCGTTCACTGCTTTAAAGCGATCGAGATCGATAAATACCAGCGCATGACGCTGATGTAACTCCTGCACGCTTTTCAACAGGCGCTTAAGATGCGTTTCGAAATTAACGCGGTTCGCCAGATGGGTCAGGGCGTCGTGAGAGGCGCTGTAGCTGAGCTGGCGTAACATCTTACGCGACTCGGTGACGTCCTGAATAACCAGGACGAAGCCGATATTTTGCCCGTCCAGGGTGCTCAGTGGCGTCACGCTGTAATGGATATCGTAAGTGCCCCCGGTACGGCAGTGAAGCACCACATCCTGTTCGATAGCAGAGCGCGACATATCGCCGCTATGGATGTTTTCCATCGACGGGCCGGTTTCACCAAAGGTGATTCGCAGCACGTTCAGCAACGGCTGCGACATCGCCTGCTCCTGCGACCAACCGCTCATTTTTTCGGCGACCGGGTTCATAAACGTGACGTTCATATCGACGTCAGTACAGAGCACGGCTTCACCGATGGAGTCCAGGGTAATATGCAGACGCTCTTTTTCCTGGAATAGCGCTTCGTTGAGTTGCTTCACCTCGGTCATGTCCATATTGACGCCGAGCAGACGTTCCACTTCGCCATTGCGGTTTAGCACCCGGTTGGCGAGAGTGCGGATATGGCGAATACCGTCTTTTACGGCAATACGAAACTCCAGTTTAAAGGCGATCCGCGACATCAAAGAGTCGCGGATAATGCGTTCGGTCTCTTCCCGGTCCTCAGGCAAAATACGTTCATACCAAAGCTGCCAGGTCGGTTTAATGTGCGACGGCACTTCATACAGTTCGAACATACGCTTGTCCCAACTGATGATATCCGGCTCCAGCTCCCACTCCCAGATACCTATCCCCCCGGCTTCGTTCGCCAGGGTGATACGTTCCATCAACCGTTTATTGACCCACTCAGTCTGTTTCAGATCGTTTATGTCTTCGACCTGGGCGATGAAATAACGCGGAGAGCCGTCCGCGTGACGCACCACCGACACCGCCAGCAGCGCCCAGACCAAATCGCCGCTGCGGGTGTAGTAGCGCTTTTCCAGCGAGTAGGTATTAATTTCACCGCGAACTAACAGATCCAACTGCTCCAGGTCTTTATTCAGGTCTTCCGGCCAGGTGAGTTGCTGAAATGTCATCAGTCGCAATTCTTCCTGGGTGTAGCCCAGAAAATTGCACAGGGCTTTGTTGGCCTGTAGCCACTGCCCCTGGAGGCCGACCAGCGCCATGCCGATGGCGGAGTATTCCATCGCATTACGGAAGCGCTCTTCGCTTTCACTTATATGTTTGCGTTCGGCCCGGAAGGCATACATCACCATTGTCATGACGTTAGCGGGCAGAAGAATCATTAAAAACGGCAGCCAGGGCGCGTTCAGCACTGCGCCGGATTTGGGTGGGAGAATGCCCACCAGCGGATGAGTTGCCATAATCAGCGACACCATCATCACGGTAATCAGGTAGATAAGAAACGCTTCCATACGCGGCAGGCGGATGGCGCTCCACATCAACAGCACGATCACGGCAGTAAACGGCCAGGGTAGCCAGGTCATTGCCAGCCAGCTCAGGCCGAGCGTAACGGCCAGGGTTGCCAGCGTTTCAAGAAGCAACTGCGGCTTGCGGTGGCGCAGCAGGTAGTGCGGTTTAAAGAGAACACCAATCGGCACCAGCGCCAGAGCGCCAATGGCCTCTGAGAGCACCCAGAGCATGAAAGTGCGCACGAGGTTGTCAGTGGGCACCAACAGACAAACTAAAATCCCCCCCAGCAGGGGAGGGATGAGCGCGCTACCGATAGCCAGCCGTATCCAGTCGCTTAGATTCTGTAGCGGGTTATACCAGGGCAGAAATTTGCGTAGTAGCATGGCCCCGGTCACCGCTTCGATAACGTTGATGACCGTATACCAGAGATTGACTGAACTTACCGAAAATAGCTGAATGGTGGCCGCCACACTGCCCAACGAACAGACGACGGCGATGCCCGGCCACATTTTTCCGGCGTGGCGATAAAACGCCACCATCATCAGGGCTGTGGGAAACCACAGCGGTGAGAGGTGAGTGCCGAAGCGGGTCAGTTGCAGCGAGAATAACGAAAAGATGAACGACAATAACCCCAAACTGAACAGACGCAGTATAAGGTTAGGGGTGGCCATCAAGACTCGCTGATTTTGTTTCATCATTACCGCTTAATCCGCAAACCCTATGTTGTCAGGAACGGCGTCCGGACGAGTTAAATATGAGTTCGGATTATGCTAGTACAAACAATTTACAATTCCTATGCCGTCTGCTCAGAATTTGACATCATAATGTTATTAATTACTTAGTTTCGGGAAAAAAGCCGACAAGCGCTGTTAATTTGAACGTTCTGATTTGCGAAAAGTCGCATTTTGCAAAATAAGCAGCGCGCTTTTTTCCCGAACGGCGTACAGGACGTATTCGACTGGTATCATGGACGCGAAATCCCTATAATTGCCGCGTTTGACGCTCAGGCGTCGTCCTTCCTTTACATCCAGGTTAATCAGGTCGCTAAATTTATGACTGATAAGTCACATCAGTGCGTCATTATCGGCATCGCCGGCGCATCGGCTTCAGGTAAAAGTCTTATTGCCAGCACGCTTTATCGTGAACTGCGTGAGCAGGTGGGTGATGAGCATATCGGCGTTATTCCGGAAGACAGTTACTATAAAGATCAAGGTCATCTGTCGATGGAAGAGCGTGTCAAAACCAACTATGACCATCCAAGCTCCATGGATCATAGTCTGCTGTTCCAGCATCTGCAGATGCTCAAAAGCGGCCAGGCCATTGAATTACCGGTCTATAGTTATGTAGAACATACCCGTACACCAGAAACTATTCACATCGAACCGAAAAAAGTCATCATTCTTGAAGGCATTCTGCTGCTGACCGACGCGCGCCTGCGTGATGAGATGAACTTTTCTATCTTCGTTGATACCCCGCTGGATATCTGCCTGATGCGCCGTATCAAGCGTGATGTGAACGAGCGTGGCCGTTCAATGGACTCGGTGATGGCACAATATCAGAAGACGGTTCGCCCGATGTTCCTGCAGTTTATTGAGCCTTCCAAGCAGTATGCCGATATCATCGTGCCGCGCGGAGGTAAAAACCGCATCGCGATTGATATTCTGAAAGCCAAAATCAGCCAGTTTTTTGAATAATACATGATAGGCTGTACCCTTTAGTTTACTTTGCTTTGCCCCTGAATTGTCAGGGGCGTCATGCACGAAAGGAGAAAGTGCCATGCGTCTTTGCGACCGAGATATTGAAGCCTGGCTGGATCAGGGGCGTCTGTCGATTACCCCGCGTCCCCCCGTTGAGCGCATTAATGGCGCGACTGTCGATGTCCGCCTGGGCAACAAATTTCGTACCTTCCGTGGGCACACTGCTGCGTTCATCGATTTGAGCGGGCCGAAAGACGAAGTGAGTGCGGCGCTCGATCGTGTAATGAGCGATGAAATCGTTCTCCCCGACGGGGAAGCCTTTTTCCTGCATCCTGGCGAACTGGCGCTGGCGGTGACCTTTGAATCGGTGACATTGCCGGCCGACCTGGTGGGCTGGCTGGATGGACGCTCTTCACTGGCGCGTCTGGGGCTGATGGTCCACGTCACCGCACACCGCATCGATCCCGGCTGGTCAGGCAGTATCGTGCTGGAGTTCTATAATTCTGGCAAACTGCCGCTGGCATTGCGCCCCGGTATGCTGATTGGTGCGCTGAGCTTTGAACCGCTCTCCGGCCCGGCCGACCGTCCGTATAACCGCCGCCAGGACGCGAAGTATCGCGACCAGCAGGGCGCGGTTGCCAGCCGCATCGACAAGGACTGAGTGATTTGTACCCACTGAGGCTGCCATGAGAAGAGTGTTAACCACGCTAATGATATTACTGGTCGTGCTGGTAGCCGGCCTTTCGGCGTTGGTCGTCATGGTCAACCCAAACGATTTTCGTGACTACATGGTGCGTCAGGTTGAAGCCCGTAGCGGCTACCAGTTGCAACTTGACGGCCCGCTGCGCTGGCATGTCTGGCCGCAACTGAGCATTCTCTCCGGGCGCGTTACCCTGACCGCCCCGGGAGCGGAAGCCCCTGTAGTGAAAGCGGACAATATGCGCCTGGATGTTGGGCTGCTGCCGCTGCTCTCTCATCAGCTTCAGGTGAAGCAGGTCATGCTCAAAGGGGCTGTCATTCAACTGACGCCGCAGACCTATGCGGCACCAGAACATGATGCGCCGGTTGCTCCTAAAGAGAACACGCTGCCGCAGGCTGCCGAAGATCGTGGCTGGTCGTGGGATATTGCCCGACTACAGGTTGCCGACAGCGTGCTGGTTTTCCAGCATGAAAATGACGAACAGATTACCGTGCGCGATATTCGCCTGCAGATGGAACAGGATGCTACGCACCAGGCGACGCTGGACTTTTCGGGGCGCGTGAATCGCGATCAGCGCGATCTCTCGTTATCCCTGAAAGCGCAAGTGGATGCCAGCGACTATCCGACCCACCTCACGGCGGCCATTAGCGATCTGAAATGGCAATTGCAGGGGGGCGATGTCCCGGCACAGGGTATTACGGGCGAGGGGAGCCTCTCCGCGCAGTGGCAGGGCGATCGTCAGCAAATTTCCATTAGCAATCTCCATCTTAGCGCCAACGACAGCGCATTTAGCGGCAAGGGCAGCGTCATTCTTTCTGCAAAACCGCAATGGCTGCTGGATTTACAGTTCGACACGCTGAATCTCGATAATCTGCTTGCGCCGAAAGAGACGGCTTCCACGGATGCTTCGACTGAACAACAGGGGCAGCAAGCGCAGGGGCGTATGCCGCGGCCGGTGATTGCCAATAGCGTACAGCAGGAATATACCAGCCTGCGTGATTTCACCGCGCAGGTATCGCTTACCGCCAATAATATTCGCTGGCGCGGAATGCGCTTTGATAACGTCACCGGTCAGTTCTCTAATAATGCCGGTTTGCTCAGCATCTCTACGCTGCAGGGCAAAATGGGCGATGGGGATATTTCTCTGCCCGGTATGCTGGATGTGCGCCGTGATAAGTCACGTGCCGTCTTCCAGCCGCGGCTGGATAACATCGAAATTGGCAATATCCTTAAAGCGTTCAATTACCCGATTGCCCTCACGGGTAAACTCTCTCTGGCGGGAGATTTTTCGGGGAGCCGGATTGATGCTGATGATTTCCGGCGTCACTGGCAGGGCGATGCCCATGTCGAGATAAAAGACAGCCAGATGGAAGGGCTGAACTTCCAACAACTGGTCCAGCAGGCAGTTGCCCGTAGCAGTGATGTACAGGCACAGGAAAATTACGATAACGTGACGCGTCTCGACACCTTCAGCACTGAGCTGTCGCTGGACTCGGGCGTCATGACGCTGGCGGATATGCAGGGGCGTTCACCGTTGCTGAGCCTGTCCGGCCAGGGTGAAATGGACCTGGTGAAGGAGCAGTGTGACACCCACTTTAACATTCGTGTACTCGACGGCTGGAAAGGCGACAGTAAACTGATTGATTACCTGAAATCTACCGACATTCCGCTGAACGTGTATGGTAAATGGCAGTCACTGAATTATAGCCTACAGGTCGATCAGATTTTACGTAAGCATTTGCAGGATGAAGCGAAACGCCGACTGAATGAGTGGGCGGATCGCAACAAAGACAGTCAGAACGGTAAAGACCTGAAAAAACTGCTCAATAAACTGTAACGCCGGGAGCCCCGGCGTCAGTCAGACCTGATAATCCAGTTCGTCGCCCGTATTCAGGGCGATGATCTGGACCTTCTGCACGCGGTGGCTTTCCACCTCCAGCGTTTTTACGACATAGTCGCCTACCTGAACTTCTTCTCCTGGCGTCGGGATCCGTTGCAGATACTCCATCAATAGCCCGGCGATCGTGTGATATTCCCGCTTTTCATCCAGCGGCAGCGGGACATATTGCACCAAATCTTCCAGCGGCATATGGCCATTCGCGGTCCAGCTACCGTCACTGTTTTTCTGAATGTCGTGGCGGGCATCGATCTCCTCTACTTCATTCGGTAGATTGCCGGCAATGGTCTCCATCACGTCGCTCAGGGTGACCACACCTTCAACCGAACCGAACTCATCGACCACAAACGCAAAATGGGTGCGGGCACTACGAAACTGCTCCAGCGCCTGCAGCAGTGGCAGGGTTTCCGGGAATACCAGCGGTTGGCGGATCAATACGCGCAGATCCAGCGGCTCACCGCGCAGGGACTGTTGCAGTAAATCAATAACATGCACCACGCCCAGCAAATCACTCTCTTCATTGCCACCGGTCACCACTATGCGCGTATGCTGGTTTTTCTCCAGCAGATCGCGAATCTCCGCTTCCGGGGCGTTCAAATCGATATGTTCAATATCATGACGGGAGGTCATGATGCTGCTAACGGTACGCTGATTGAGGTTAAGCACCCGACCAATCATCCGCCGCTCTTGCGGGTTAAAAAGCTGACTACTGTCATGGTCGACCAGCAGGGAAGAGGTTTCAGCATCAAGCTCCGCATCCTCTTTTTTGCCGCTCAGCAGACGCAGGACGGCTTCTGTCGTGCGCTGGCGTAAGGTCTGGTTGGCTGAGAGAAAACGGCGACGGTTGAAGATAGCAAGCTGATTAAGCGCTTCAATCATGACCGAGAAGCCTATCGCGGCATACAGATAGCCTTTCGGGATATGGAAACCAAAGCCTTCGGCGACAAGGCTAAAGCCAATCATCAGCAGGAAACTCAGACAAAGAATGACAATCGTCGGATGGCTGTTCACAAAACGCGTCAGCGCTTTGCTGGCAAGCAGCATCAGCGAGATGGCGACAATCACGGCGGCCATCATGACAGCCAGATGATCAACCATCCCGACTGCGGTAATCACCGAGTCGAGAGAGAAAACGGCATCCAGGACGACGATTTGCGCTACCACGGCCCAAAACTTCGCTCCGCGTCGTTGCGTGGGGTTATCGCTGTCTTTACCTTCCAGACGTTCGTTAAGTTCCACGGTGGCCTTAAAGAGCAGAAACAGGCCGCCGAACAGCATAATGAGATCGCGCGCGCTGAAACTGAGGTCGCGGAAGGAAAAAAGAGGATTGGTGAGCGTAACCAGCCAGGAGATAGACGCAAGCAGTAGCAGGCGCATGACCATCGCCAGTAGCAGCCCTGTAACACGGGCACGGTCGCGTTGCGCCGGTGGGAGTTTTTCCGCAAGTATCGCGATAAAAACCAGGTTATCAATGCCGAGCACGAGTTCGATCACAATCAGCGTAATCAGACCGGCCCAGATTGATGGATCGGCAATCCATTCCATCGTATGTGTAACACCTTATCAATTCTAACAATTGTCGTTATCTGATCATGGATAAAGCCAATCTAAATTGCAATGCTGGTATGCGATTTATCTTATTTCTGACCACGCTGGGAGAATATATTAAAAATCTATTTCCTTATTAGTAATGGGATTATTTACGCCAGTTGGTGAAAAGACCTTTTAGGATATTTCGCATGCGTAAATGCAGGTAAGGATTTTGTCAATATCAATAAAATCCTAAAAACCCAAATATTTGCTCTTAATATTATTCTTAAAAATATGTTTAGGGCGGGATGTTGCCTTGCCTGTAATTCGCTTAGCTGCAACAATTCCTCCAGCATGTTTCAAATATACCTGTGAAGTTATTTTTAATGCAGCTAAACAGCGTAAATCCTTATGACTGCCGTATTTAAGGCATCCAGGAATATTCTCTATCAGGTTCGGGGTACAAAAGGGTGTTTTCAATAACTTACTGTTTAATCAGTGGATTGGTAGCTGAAAGCCAAGGGCGGTAGCCTGCCTGACAGCATGTCAAAAAGTCTGGATTATTCTGTCAATAGCATGTGGTTGAATAAGCGATTTTTAGGACTGATACCAGTTATATTAAGTTTCGATTAACTGCATTCTGATTCCGTTATGACCAGTCGCTTATTTAAATACACAGGATAATTACTCTGCAAAAGTGATAATTAATCAATGATGAAATCCAAAACGAAATTGATACCATTATTGGTGTCCATGAGCTTGATGAGTGGCTGCACAGTTTTTCCCGGTAGCAATATGTCAACGTCGGGAAAAGATGTGATTAAACAACAAGACGCCGATTTTGATTTAGACCGCATGGTGAATGTCTATCCATTGACGCCACGTCTGGTTGAGCAATTACGTCCGCGACCGAATGTCGCCCAGCCGAATATGTCGCTGGATCAGGAAATCTCAAACTATCAATATCGTGTTGGCCCAGGGGATGTGCTTAGCGTTACCGTCTGGGACCACCCTGAACTGACCACGCCGGCAGGCCAGTACCGCAGTTCAAGCGACACCGGTAACTGGGTACAGCCCGATGGCACCATGTTCTATCCCTATATTGGCAAAGTTCATGTTGTGGGGAAAACCCTTGGCGAAATCCGCAGTGATATTACCGGCCGCTTAGCGACGTACATCGCTGACCCGCAGGTGGACGTTAATATCGCCGCTTTCCGTTCGCAGAAAGCCTATGTCTCCGGGCAGGTCAACAAATCAGGCCAGCAGGCCATCACCAACGTTCCGCTGACGGTTCTGGATGCGATTAACGCCGCGGGCGGACTGACCGATGCCGCCGACTGGCGCAATGTGGTGCTGACACATAACGGCAAAGAACAACGTATCTCCCTGCAGGCGCTGATGCAGAACGGCGATTTGAGCCAAAACCGTCTGCTCTATCCGGGCGACATCCTCTTCGTACCGCGTAATGACGATCTGAAAGTCTTCGTAATGGGTGAAGTTAAAAAACAGAGCACCCTCAAAATGGACTTCAGCGGTATGACGCTGACCGAAGCGCTGGGTCAGGCCGAAGGCATCGATCTGACAACTTCCAACGCCAGCGGCATCTTCGTTATTCGTCCGCTGAAAGGCGAGAACGGTCGCGGCGGCAAGATTGCCAACATCTATCAGCTTGATATGTCCGATGCGACATCGCTGGTGATGGCGACTGAATTCCGCCTCCAGCCGTATGACGTGGTGTATGTGACGACCGCACCGGTTGCTCGCTGGAACCGTCTCATCAATCAGTTGCTGCCAACCATCAGTGGCGTTCGCTACATGACGGATACGGCGCGCGACATTCACACCTGGTGATAGGCGATGTTTAACAAAATTCTGGTGGTGTGTGTGGGGAACATTTGCCGTTCCCCCACGGCGGAGCGGCTGTTGAAAAAGTATCAGCCCGCATTAACGGTGGAGTCAGCCGGTCTCGGGGCGCTGGTAGGTAAAAGCGCGGATGCGGAAGCAACGCGCGTGGCAGAGAAAAACAATCTGTCCCTTGAAGGGCATTGCGCCCGGCAGATTTCCGGAAAAATGTGCCGTGATTTCGACCTGATTCTGGTCATGGAAAAACGGCATATCGCCGCACTGTGCGAAATCGCCCCGGAAATGCGCGGCAAAGTGATGCTGTTTGGTCACTGGGACGATGAACGTGAAATTCCCGATCCGTATCGCAAAAGCCGCGACGCCTTTGAGGCTGTTTACACCTTACTTGACCAGTCTGCCCGCCAGTGGGCGCAGGCACTGAACGCTCAGCAGGGATAACAATGACAGAGAAAACACACCATTCCGCCGCGCCGTCGGTGGGAAATGATGAAATCGATGTAGGGCGATTAATCGGTACAGTCGTCGAGGCACGCTGGTGGGTGCTGGGGATCACCGGCTTATTTGCCGCGGCTGCTATCGTTTACTGCCTGTTTGCCACGCCCATCTACAGTGCGGATGCGCTGGTACAGATTGAGCAGAATGCCGGCAATTCGCTGGTGCAGGATATCGGTTCGGCGCTGACGAACAAGCCGCCCGCGTCAGAAGCGGAAATTCAGTTGATTCAATCCAGGTTGGTGCTGGGTAAAACCGTCGATGATTTAAACCTGGATATCGCCGTAACCAAAAACACCTTTCCGGTTTTTGGCGCGGGCTGGGACAGACTGATGGGTCGGCAAAATGACACGGTCAAAGTGACGACATTCACGCTCCCCAAAGGCATGAATGATCAGGTCTTTACCCTCAAGGTGCTGGGGCCGAAACAGTACTCCCTGACCAGCGACGGTGGTTTCAGCGCCCGTGGTGAAGTAGGGCAACCGTTAAGTAAGGACGGTGTGACCATGCTGGTAAGCGCCATTCAGGCGGCGAACGACAGCGAATTCACCGTAACCAAATTCTCGACACTCGGGATGATCAATAATCTGCAAAACAACCTGAGCGTGACCGAGAACGGCAAAGATACCGGGGTGCTCAGTCTTACCTACATCGGAGAAGATCGCGATCAGATCCGCGATATTCTGAACAGTATTACCCGCAACTACCTGCAACAGAACGTTGAGCGTAAATCCGAAGAGGCGGCGAAAAGCCTGGAGTTCCTCAATAAACAACTGCCGGAAGTGCGCGCCAAACTGGACGTGGCCGAAAACAAACTCAACACCTATCGTCAGCAGCAAGATTCTGTGGACCTGCCGCTGGAAGCGAAATCGGTGCTTGACTCGATGGTTAACATCGATGCGCAGCTTAATGAACTGACCTTTAAAGAGGCGGAGATTTCCAAGCTGTACACCAAAGCGCACCCGGCTTACCGCACATTGCTGGAAAAGCGCAAAGCGCTGGAAGATGAAAAGGCCAAACTCAACACCCGCGTGACGGCAATGCCAAAAACGCAGCAGGAGATTGTCCGTCTGACGCGTGATGTGGAATCCGGCCAGCAGGTGTATATGCAGTTGCTGAATAAACAGCAAGAGCTGCGTATTACCGAGGCCAGTACTGTGGGGGATGTGCGCATTGTCGATGCCGCCATTACTCAGCCGGGCGTACTGAAACCGAAAAAAGCGCTGATCATTCTTGGCAGTATCATCCTTGGGTTGATTCTCTCCGTTGTGGTGGTTCTGCTGCGTTCACTCTTTAATCGTGGTATCGAAAGCCCGCAGGCGCTGGAAGAGCAGGGGATCAGTGTTTACGCCAGCATCCCACTGTCGGAGTGGCAAAAAGCGCGCGATACGGTCAAAACCGTCAAGGGCAACAAGCGTTACAAACAGCGCCAGTTGCTGGCGGTGGGTAACCCGGCGGATCTGGCGATTGAAGCGGTACGCAGCCTGCGCACCAGCCTCCATTTCGCCATGATGCAGGCGCCCAATAACGTCCTGATGATGACCGGGGTCAGCCCGTCGATTGGTAAAACGTTTGTCTGCGCCAACCTGGCGGCGGTCATTAGCCAGACCAACAAACGTGTGCTGATGATCGACTGTGATATGCGTAAAGGCTATACCCATGAACTGCTCGGTACCGATAACGTTAACGGTCTGTCGGACATTCTGGTAGGCAAGGGCAATATTGAAAGCTGCGCCAAAAAGACCTCCATCGCCAACTTTGACCTGGTGCCGCGTGGGCAGATCCCGCCAAACCCGTCCGAACTCTTAATGAGCGAACGTTTCACGCAGTTGCTCGACTGGGCGAGTAAACATTATGACCTGGTGCTGATTGATACACCGCCAATCCTTGCGGTGACCGATGCTGCGATTGTGGGTCGCCATGCGGGCACCACGCTGATGGTCGCGCGTTACGCGGTGAACACGGTGAAAGAGGTCCAGACCAGCCTGAGCCGCTTTGAGCAAAACGGTATTCAGGTCAAAGGCGTCATCCTGAACTCCATTTTCCGCCGCGCTACTGGCTATCAGGATTACGGCTATTACGAATACGAATACAAATCTGATAGCAAATAATATTTTCCCCTCACCCTAACCCTCTCCCTCAAGGGAGAGGGCGGGGGCGATGGGAATATTGATCAATCGGGGAAGAAAATGACCACAGAACGTCCGTTAATCTCGATTTATATGCCAACGTGGAACCGCCAACAATTGGCGATCCGCGCCATCAAATCGGTGCTGCGTCAGGATTACACCCACTGGGAAATGATCATTGTTGACGACTGCTCGACGGCCTTTGAGCAACTCCAGAGTTATGTGGCCGAACTGAATGATCCACGCGTGACCTATACCCGTAACGCTTTTAATTCCGGCGCCTGTGCGGTACGCAACCAGGCGATCATGCAGGCGACAGGTCAGTTTATTACTGGCATTGATGATGATGATGAATGGACGCCGGACCGCCTGTCGGTCTTTCTGGAACATAAACACCATCTGGCAACGCGAGCTTTTCTCTATGCCAATGACTATGTCTGCCAGGGCGAAGTCTATTCACAACCGACCAGTTTACCGCTTTACCCAAAATCGCCGTTTTCCCGCAAGCTGTTCTACAAGCGCAACATTGTGGGCAACCAGGTGTTTAGCTGGTCATGGCGCTTCAAAGAGTGTCTGTTCGATACAAAACTGAAAGCGGCACAGGACTACGACATCTTTTTACGCATGGTGGAGCAGTACGGCGAACCGTGGAAAATCGAAAGAGCGACGCAAATTCTGCATATCAATCACGGTGAAATGCAGATTACTTCGTCGCCGAAAAAATTCTCCGGCTACTTCCATTTCTACCGGAAACACAAAGCCAAGTTTGACCGCGCCAGCAAGAAATATCAGCTCTTCACGCTGTACCAGATCCGCAACAAGCGTATGAACTGGCGCACGCTGCTGACCCTTTTCTCCGTGCGTAATGGCAAGCGTCTGGCTGATGGTCTGCGAGGGAAATAATGCGACTGGAAGATTTTCGCGCTAATCAATGGAGTTTGCGCCCATGCTGCATGGTCGCGGCCTATCGCGTCGCCCATTTTTGCTCGGTATGGCGTAAGAAAAATGTGATCAACAACCTGTGGGCTGCCCCCGTGCTGTTGATTTACCGCTTTATGACGGAGTGCCTGTTTGGCTATGAGATCCAGGCGGCTGCGACGATTGGCCGTCGTTTCACTATTCACCATGGTTATGCCGTCGTGATCAATAAGCACGTGGTCGCGGGTGATGATTTCACCATTCGCCATGGCGTGACCATCGGCAATCGTGGCGCAGACAATCTGGCCTGTCCGGTCATCGGCAACAACGTTGAACTCGGGGCCAATGTCGTCCTGCTGGGTGATATCACCATTGGCAATAACGTCGTGGTTGGCGCAGGCAGCGTCGTGCTTGACAGCGTGCCGGATAATGCGCTGGTGGTCGGTGAAAAAGCGCGGGTGAAGACAATAAAATGAATATATTACAATTTAACGTTCGCCTCGCCGAAGGCGGCGCGGCGGGTGTCGCGCTGGATTTACACCAGCGGGCATTGCAGCAAGGCATGCAATCGCGGTTCGTCTATGGTTACGGTAAAGGCGGCAAGAAAAGTGTCAGCCATGACCAGTATCCCAACGTGTTTAAACAGACTCCACGTCTGACATCGATAGCAAACCTGGCGCTGTTTCGCCTGTTTAACCGCGATATATTTGGCAAACTTAACAATCTCTATCGCAGCGTCAGCCGCACCAAAGGCCCTGTGGTGCTGCACTTTCACGTGATGCACAGCTACTGGCTGAACCTGAACGAAGTGGTGGCATTCTGCCAGAAACTGAAAGCGCATAAGCCTGACGTGACCTTTATATGGACGCTGCACGATCACTGGAGTGTCACCGGGCGCTGTGCGTTCACCGATGGCTGTGAAGGCTGGAAACAGGGATGCAAAAAATGCCCGACACTGGCGAACTATCCACCGGTAAAAGTGGATCGCGCGCATCAACTGGTGGGTGAGAAGCGCCGTTTATTTAACGAGATGATGGCACTCGGCTGCCAGTTTATATCCCCCAGCCAGCACGTGGCGGAGGCCTTCAACAGTCTGTACGGTGCGGGGCGTTGCCGCATTATCAATAATGGTATTGATGTGGCGACCGAAGCCATTCTGGCGGAGTTGTCTCCGGTTACCGTCACCCAGGGGCGCCCGAAAATCGCCGTGGTGGCGCACGACCTGCGCTATGACGGCAAGACCAATCAACAACTTGTCCGTGACGTGATGGCGCTGGGTGAACAGGTTGAGCTGCATACCTTTGGCAAGTTTTCTCCCTTTGAGGGACCGAACGTGGTGAACCACGGCTTTCTGACAGATAAACGTCAGTTAATGAGCGAACTCAACCAGATGGATGCGCTGCTCTTTACCTCGCGTGTGGATAACTACCCGCTCATTTTGTGTGAAGCGCTCTCCATTGGTGTGCCGGTGATTGCCACGCACAGCGATGCAGCGCGTGAGGTTCTGGAGAAGTCCGGCGGCAAGACCTTTAGCGACGCGGAGGTCGTGCCGCTGGTGCAGCGTCACAAAGCCGACATCGCGCAGGCCGTATTCGGCACATCGCTGGACGCGTTTCGGGCGCGTAGTCGCCGTGCATACAGTGGGCAACAGATGCTGGAGGAATATGTCTCATTCTATCAGGGTCTGTAGTTATCTCCTGCTGCCGCTGATTTACCTGCTGGTTAACGTGAAAATTTTCCAGCTTGGCGAAAGCTTTCCGATAACCATTGTGACGTTCTTACCGCTGTTACTGCTGCTCTATGTGGATAAACTCAACCTGAAAAAGTTGATGATTGCCCTGGGCACCGGTGCGGGATTAACGCTGTTTAACTACATTTTTGGCCAGTCGCTTAACGCCAGTAAGTATGTCACCTCAACGATGCTGTTTGTTTATATCGTGATCATCATCGGCATGGTGTGGAGCATTCGGTTCAAAACTGTTTCGCCGCATAACTACCGCAAAATACTCCGCTTCTTCTACGTGGTGGTTGCGTTGGTCGTGATGCTGGCAGCGGCGGAAATGGCGCAAATTATTCTCTCCGGCGGCAGCAGCCTGATGGAGATAATTTCGAAATATCTGATTTACAGTAACAGCTACGTACTGAATTTTATCAAATTTGGCGGTAAGCGAACCACGGCGCTCTATTTCGAACCGGCATTCTTCGCTCTGGCATTAATCTCAATTTGGCTCAGCATCAAACAGTTTGGTATCAAAACGCCGAAGACAGATGCTATGATTCTGACAGGGATAGTTCTTTCGGGATCGTTTTCAGGGGTAATGACATTTATCCTTTTTTATCTACTGGAATGGGCATTTCAGTATTTAAACAAGGAAGCGATACGCAAGAAATTACCGCTGGCCATTATTTCACTGGCGGTATTTGTTGTCGGGGTGGTGTTCGCCTTTCCTTATATTGCGGAACGTCTCGGTGATTTAGGAACAGAAGGCTCCTCCTCTTATTATCGCATTATCGGACCGCTGGCGATGGTGGGATATTCCCTGGCCAACATTGATGGTGTGGTAAGATTCGGCTCACTTTACGAATATGTCGCATCATTCGGAATCTTTAACGGTGCAGATGTCGGTAAAACCATAGACAATGGCTTGTATCTGTTAATTATCTATTTTTCATGGTTTGCCGTATTACTGACCGGTTGGTATTTGTTCAAAGTAGCAAGAATGACTGTCAATGCGTTTGGTAATAATCAGAATTTTCGTGTTCAGCTTTATCTGTTCGCTCCGATATCGTGGTTTTTTACGGGGTCGATTTTTAGTCCTGAATACGCATTTTTAATTGTTTGCCCGTTTATTTTCCGCAAGGCGTTAAATATTTCGAGCATATGACGAGGTGGGTCACATGTTACTAAGCGTTATTACCGTTGCGTTTCGTAATTATGAAGGCGTGATGAAAACCTGGGAATCGCTGGCCCATCTGGCACAGGCGCAGGATATCGCATTTGAGTGGATCGTTGTTGATGGCGGCTCTGCCGACGGTACCGCAGAGTTTCTGAAAAATCTTAACGGCCAGTACCACTTACGTTACGTCAGCGAGAAAGATAATGGCATCTATGATGCGATGAATAAAGGCATCAGCATGGCCAATGGCCGCTTCGCGCTGTTCCTCAACTCAGGTGATATTCTGCATCCGGAAAGCGTCGATGTTATTCGCCAGTTGGCAGAAAAACGTGACAATGCCATGTACATTGGTGATGCATTATTAGATTTCGGCGATGGTACAAAAATACGCCGTAGCGCGAAACGCGGTTGGTATATTTACCATAGTCTGCCCGCCAGCCATCAGGCCATATTCTTCCCGATGAGTGGCCTGAAAACCTACCCCTACGATTTACAATATAAAGTCTCTTCCGATTACGCGCTGGCAGCCAGAATGTTTAAGGCAGGCTTTCGCTTTAAACGCCTGCACGGTCTGGTATCCGAATTTTCAATGGGTGGCGTCTCTACGTCGAATAACCTTGAATTATGTCGGGATGCTCGCAACGTCCAACGAAAAATATTACACGTGCCGGGTTTCTGGGCGGAATTGTCGTACCTGTTACGTCTGCGTACGACTGGCAAAGCGAAAGCCTTATATAACAAAGCATAATGTGAATGCCCTGAATAATTTGAATCGCGGGAAGACGGGAAGTCAGAAAATTCCGATGAGCTTACATGTGTAAGTGATTCGGATGAACGCTGCAGTTAACGCACCGGCGGTTTGAAGAATAACGGGTACACGTATAAGGAAACACGATGCAAGACTTACAAGGATTCTCCGTGCCGAAAGGCTTCCGGGGCGGGAATGCTATTAAGGTTCAATTGTGGTGGGCGGTGCAGTCAACATTATTTGCCTGGTCGCCACAAATTATGTATCGCTGGCGTGCCTTTCTGTTGCGTTTATTCGGTGCAAAAATCGGAAAAAACGTAGTGATTCGTCCGTCGGTGAAAATAACGTATCCATGGAAATTAACGCTGGGTGATTATAGCTGGGTTGGCGATGACGCTGTGTTATATACCCTGGGCGATATCTCAATTGGCGCTAATTCTGTGATTTCGCAGAAATGTTATTTGTGTACCGGCAGTCACGATTTTATGAGCGCGCATTTTGATATTACCGCGTCGCCCATCGTGATTGGCGATAAATGCTGGCTGGCAACGGATGTCTTTGTTGCTCCCGGCGTGCGTATTGGTGACGGAACGGTTGTCGGTGCGCGCAGCAGTGTTTTTAAGACGCTTCCGGCAAACGCAGTTTGCCGTGGCAACCCCGCAGTGGTAACGCGCGAACGCGTAAAAACTGAATAACTTCTGATAAGTAATAGAGGAATAAAATATGTCTAAAGTCGCTCTCATCACCGGCGTTACCGGGCAAGATGGCTCTTATCTGGCAGAACTGCTTCTGGAAAAGGGTTATGAAGTTCATGGCATTAAGCGTCGTGCCTCTTCATTCAACACTGAGCGTGTGGACCATATTTATCAGGATCCGCACACCAGTAACCCGAAATTCCACCTTCACTACGGTGATCTGACGGATACCTCTAACCTGACCCGTATTCTGCAGGAAGTGCAGCCGGATGAGGTTTATAACCTTGGGGCGATGAGCCACGTAGCGGTCTCCTTTGAATCGCCGGAATATACCGCAGATGTGGATGCGATGGGGACATTGCGTCTGCTGGAAGCCATTCGCTTCCTGGGCCTTGAAAAGAAAACGCGCTTCTACCAGGCCTCTACCTCTGAGCTGTATGGCCTGGTCCAGGAGATCCCGCAGAAAGAGACCACGCCGTTCTACCCACGCTCTCCGTATGCGGTGGCAAAACTGTACGCCTACTGGATCACCGTTAACTACCGTGAATCCTATGGCATGTACGCCTGCAACGGCATTCTGTTTAACCACGAGTCTCCGCGCCGTGGTGAGACCTTCGTCACCCGCAAAATTACCCGTGCCATTGCCAACATCGCCCAGGGCCTCGAATCTTGCCTGTACCTTGGCAACATGGACTCCCTGCGTGACTGGGGTCATGCGAAAGATTACGTGAAAATGCAGTGGATGATGCTGCAACAGGACCATCCGGAAGACTTCGTTATCGCTACCGGCGTGCAGTATTCCGTGCGTCAGTTTGTGGAAATGGCGGCGGCGCAACTGGGTATCAAACTGCGCTTCGAAGGCAAAGGCGTGGAAGAGAAGGGGATTGTGGTTTCCGTCACCGGCCATGACGCGCCAGGCGTGAAACCGGGTGATGTGATTGTTGCCGTTGACCCGCGTTACTTCCGTCCGGCGGAAGTGGAAACCCTGCTCGGCGACCCGACCAAAGCACACGAAAAACTGGGCTGGAAACCGGAAACCACGCTGCAGGAGATGGTCTCTGAGATGGTAGCCAAAGATCTTGAAGCGGCGAAAAAACATTCGCTGTTAAAAGCTCACGGTTACGAGGTTGCCATCGCGCTGGAGTCCTGAGAATGACGAAACAACGTATCTTTGTCGCGGGTCACCGCGGCATGGTCGGATCGGCCATTGTAAGACTGCTGTCGCAGCGCGAAGACGTGGAGCTGGTGCTGCGTAGTCGTGACGAACTGAACCTGCTGGATTCCGCACAGGTGCAGGCGTTCTTTGCCAGCGAACGTATCGACCAGGTCTATCTGGCAGCGGCGAAAGTGGGTGGTATTGTCGCCAATAACACCTACCCGGCAGATTTTATCTACGAGAACATGATGATGGAGTGCAACATCATTCACGCGGCGCATGCGCATGACGTGAACAAGCTGTTGTTCCTCGGTTCATCCTGTATTTACCCGAAGCTTGCGCACCAGCCGATGGCTGAAAGTGAACTGTTGCAGGGGACGCTGGAGGCGACGAACGAACCGTATGCGATTGCCAAAATTGCCGGTATCAAACTGTGCGAGTCCTATAACCGCCAGTACAACCGCGATTATCGCTCGGTAATGCCGACCAACCTGTACGGGCCGAATGACAACTTCCACCCAAGCAACTCCCACGTGATCCCGGCGTTGCTCCGTCGCTTCCATGAAGCCACGCTCAGCAACGCGCCTGACGTGGTGGTATGGGGCAGCGGCACGCCGATGCGTGAGTTCCTCCATGTGGACGACATGGCGGCGGCCAGCATTCATGTGATGGAGCTGGACCGGGAAGTGTGGCAGGAGAATACCGAACCGATGCTGTCGCACATTAATGTCGGCACCGGTATGGACTGCACGATCCGTGAGCTGGCGCAAACGCTCGCCCAGGTCGTGGGCTACAAAGGCCGGGTGGTCTTTGATGCCACCAAGCCGGATGGTACGCCACGCAAACTGCTGGATGTGTCCCGCCTGCACGCGCTTGGCTGGTATCACGAGATCTCGCTGGAGCAGGGGCTGGCAAGCACCTACCAGTGGTTCCTCGAAAATCAGCAACGGTTCAGGGGGTAAGCATGTTTTTACGTCCGGAAGATTTTGCCACGGTCGTGCGTTCGACTCCGCTTATCTCCATCGATCTTATCGTGGAGAACGAAAGCGGCGAGTTTTTGCTCGGCAAGCGTACGAATCGTCCGGCGCAGGGTTACTGGTTTGTGCCGGGTGGACGGGTGCAAAAAGATGAACCTCTGGCGAGCGCGTTTGAACGTTTGACGCTGGCTGAACTGGGCGTACTCCTGCCGATGTCGGCAGGAGAGTTTTATGGCGTCTGGCAGCACTTCTATGACGATAACTTCTCCGGCAGCGATTTTTCTACCCACTACATCGTGCTCGGCTTTCGCTTACGGGTCGATGCCTCCACGCTGGCCCTGCCGACAGAACAGCACGATGACTATCGCTGGCTGACGCCCGATGTGCTGATAGCTGACCCGCTGGTACATGACAATAGCCGCGCCTACTTCAAAGAAGCGCGGGGAGTACCGGGCTTATGAAAATTCTTGTTTACGGCATCAACTATGCGCCGGAGTTAACCGGTATCGGTAAATACACCGGCGAGATGGTGGAATGGATGGCCCGGCAGGGGCATGACGTGCGTGTCATTACCGCACCGCCTTACTACCCGGAATGGCAGGTGGGTAGGGCGTATTCCGCCTGGCGTTATCGCCGGGAAAGCGGTGCCGCGACCGTCTGGCGCTGTCCTCTGTATGTGCCGAAACAGCCTTCGACATTGAAACGCCTGATTCACCTGACCAGCTTCGCCGTGAGCAGCTTTTTCCCGCTGATGGCACAGCGTCGCTGGAAGCCGGATCGCATCATCGGCGTGGTACCGACACTGTTTTGCACACCGGGTATGCGCCTGCTGGCAAAACTCACCGGCGCGCGCACGCTGCTGCACATTCAGGATTATGAAGTTGACGCCATGCTTGGCTTAGGGATGGCCGGGAAAGGCAAAACCGGCAAAGTGGCGAAACTGGCCGCCGCGTTTGAGCGCAGCGGTCTGCATAATGTCGACAATGTGTCCACCATCTCCCGCTCAATGATGAACAAAGCACGGGAAAAAGGGGTGGAGCCAGGGCGGATAATCTTCTTCCCGAACTGGTCAGAAGTGGCCCGCTTTCGCGACGTTGACGCGCAGGACGTTGCCCAACTGAGACAAGCGCTGGGATTGCCGGAAGATAAAAAAATCATTCTTTACTCCGGCAACATAGGTGAAAAGCAGGGGCTGGAAAATGTGATTGCGGCCGCGGCTAACCTTCGCGAGCAACCGTGGTTGTTTGTGATTGTGGGTCAGGGTGGCGGCAAAGTCAGACTGGAAAAACAGGCTCTGCAACAGGGGCTGGATAACGTGAAATTCTTTCCGTTGCAGTCTTACGAGGCGTTGCCTGCGCTGCTCAAGATGGCCGATTGCCATCTGGTGATTCAAAAACGTGGCGCGGCGGATGCCGTGCTGCCATCGAAACTGACCAATATCCTCGCCGTGGGCGGCAATGCCGTTATCACCGCCGAGGCGTCCACCGAATTGGGCCAACTGTGTCTGGCATCGCCGGGCATTGCCGTGTGCGTAGAGCCTGAATCCGTACCGGCGTTGACGGCGGGCATCGAACAGGCACTCTTGATGCCCAAAACCAACGCGGTGGCACGTGAATATGCCGAACGCACGCTCGAGAAAGAGAGCGTGTTAACCCAGTTTATGACTGATATCTCCCGACGCGATCCGGCGGTCAGTGCAGGGCAGGCCGCCCACGCGCAAGACGAACGTCTGAATTACGAAGGGAATGGGGATAAATCATGAGTCAAACACAACTGTATCCGGTAGTGATGGCCGGAGGCTCCGGCAGCCGCCTGTGGCCACTGTCCCGTGTCCTGTATCCAAAACAATTCCTCTGCCTGAAAGGCGATTTGACCATGCTGCAGACCACCGTTTGCCGTCTGGACGGGGTGGAGTGTGAAAGTCCGGTTGTTATCTGTAATGAACAACACCGCTTTATCGTTGCCGAGCAGTTGCGCCAGCTCAACAAGCTGACGGAAAACATCATCCTTGAACCGGCGGGGCGTAACACCGCACCGGCGATCGCGCTGGCCGCAATGGCGATCAAACGCCATAACCCGACCTCTGACCCGCTGATGCTGGTGCTGGCGGCGGATCATGTGATTCAGGATGAAGAAGCGTTCCGCACGTCGGTGCGCCAGGCGCTGGCCTATGCCGAAAGCGGCAAACTGGTGACCTTTGGCATCGTACCGGACCTGCCGGAAACCGGTTATGGCTACATTCGTCGTGGGGAAGTGACCCCAGGTAAAGGTGAAGGTCTGGCCTTCGACGTGGCGCAGTTTGTGGAAAAACCGAACCTCGATACGGCGCAGGGTTATGTGGCGAGCGGTGAATATTACTGGAACAGCGGCATGTTCCTGTTCAGCGCCGGGCGCTATCTGGAAGAGCTGAAAAAATATCGTCCCGATATTTACGAGGCCTGCGAACGCGCAATGAATGTAACGGACCCGGACCTGGACTTTATCCGTGTTGATGAAGCCGCGTTCCTGGCCTGCCCGGAAGAGTCTATCGACTACGCGGTAATGGAAAAAACCGCCGATGCGGTGGTGGTACCGATGGATGCCGGCTGGAGTGATGTGGGTTCCTGGTCCTCGTTATGGGAAATCAGTGCCCATACGCCCGAGGGAAACGTCCATCACGGCGACGTCATCAGTCATGATACGGAGAATAGCTTCGTCTATGCGGAGTCCGGTCTGGTCACCACCGTCGGCGTGAAAGATCTGGTGGTGGTGCAGACCAAGGATGCCGTGCTGATTGCGGACCGTAACCATGTGCAGGATGTGAAGAAAGTGGTCGAGCAGATCAAAGCGGATGGCCGCCATGAGCACCACATCCACCGCGAAGTCTACCGTCCCTGGGGGAAATATGACTCCATTGATGCGGGCGATCGCTATCAGGTGAAGCGCATCACCGTGAAACCTGGCGAAGGGCTTTCGGTCCAGATGCATCATCATCGGGCTGAACACTGGGTCGTGGTGGCTGGTACGGCGAAAGTCACCATTAATGACGAGATCAAACTGCTGGGTGAGAACGAGTCGGTCTATATTCCGCTCGGTGCACGTCACTGTCTTGAGAACCCAGGGAAAATACCGCTCGATTTAATTGAAGTACGGTCCGGTTCATATCTTGAAGAGGACGATATTGTGCGGTTTGAAGATCGCTACGGGCGCATCTGACACTGTCCGACACCTTTCGCGCAGCCGCTGATTTGCCGCAACGCGACGTCGGATAGCTATAACGATTGAATTCTTTTTGATTATTTCTCCACACCGGAGAGGGCTAACTGTTGCCTGAAAACGAGGTAATGATGGAAAAATTAACCTGTTTTAAAGCCTACGATATTCGCGGCAAGCTGGGTGAAGAGCTGAATGAAGACATTGCCTGGCGGATTGGCCGGGCCTATGGCGAGTATTTAAAACCGCAAACCATCGTGCTGGGCGGTGATGTCCGTTTAACGAGCGAAACATTAAAGCTGGCGCTGGCCAAAGGGCTACAAGACGCGGGTGTGGATGTTCTGGATATCGGCCTTTCGGGCACCGAAGAGATCTATTTTGCCACCTTCCATCTGGGCGTAGATGGCGGTATTGAAGTGACGGCCAGCCATAACCCGATGGACTACAACGGCATGAAGCTGGTCCGTAAAGGTGCCCGTCCAATCAGCGGTGATACGGGGCTGCGCGATGTTCAGCGCCTGGCAGAAGCGAATGACTTCCCGCCGGTGAATGCGCAAAAACGCGGCAGCTATCGGCAAATCAACCTGCGTGACGCCTATATTGATCACCTGCTCAGCTATGTCGACCTGGCGAATTTTAAACCGTTAAAGCTGGTGATCAATTCCGGTAACGGGGCGGCAGGGCCGGTCATTGATGCCCTCGAACAGCGCTTTAAGGCGAACAATGTTCCCGTGACCTTTATCAAGGTGCACAACACCCCTGATGGCAACTTCCCGAACGGTATCCCGAATCCACTGCTGCCGGAGTGCCGTGACGATACCCGCAACGCGGTTATTGAACATCATGCGGATTTAGGTATCGCGTTTGACGGCGATTTTGACCGCTGCTTCTTCTTTGACGGTAACGGCCAGTTCATCGAGGGCTATTACATCGTCGGTCTGCTGGCGCAGGCATTCCTGGAGAAAAATCCCGGCGCGAAGATTATCCACGACCCTCGCCTTTCCTGGAACACGGTGGACGTTGTCACGGCGGCAGGCGGTAAGCCGGTGATGTCGAAAACCGGACATGCGTTTATTAAAGAGCGGATGCGTGAAGAGGATGCGATCTACGGCGGTGAGATGAGCGCGCATCACTATTTCCGTGATTTTGCCTATTGCGATAGCGGCATGATCCCATGGCTTTTGGTGACGGAGCTGCTGTGTCTCAAGGGCAAAACGCTGGAAGCGCTGGTACGCGATCGCATGGCGGCTTTCCCGGCCAGCGGCGAGATCAACTTAAAGCTGGACCAGGCCGCGCCGGCAATCGCCCGCGTCGAAGCGCATTTCAGCGGTTCTGCGCTTAGCGTTGACCGTACCGATGGCATCAGCATGTCCTTCCCGGACTGGCGCTTTAATTTGCGCTCGTCCAATACCGAGCCGGTTGTGCGTCTGAACGTGGAATCGCGCAGCGACACCGCGCTGATGGAGGCGCGAACACAGGACATTCTGGCGTTGTTGAAACAGTAATCCCTGTTTTCCCCTCACTCTAACCCTTTTCTGCGAGAGGAGAGGGCTGGGGTGGGGGGAAACAAATGAATAGGTACAACGATGACAAATCTAAAAAAGCGCGACCGGGCCAAAACGAATGCATCGTTAATCTCAATCGTGCAGCGATTCTCAGACATCACCATCATGTTCGGTGGGCTGTACATTGTCTGTAGGTTCAATACGTTGCCATTCTTTTATCAGCACCTGCTGATGGCCCTCATTACCCTCGTGGTGTTCCAGATGATTGGCGGCATGACCGATTTTTATCGTTCATGGCGTGGTGTGCGTTTTATGACCGAGCTGGTTTTATTGTTGCAAAACTGGACCCTCAGTTTTGTCTTTAGCGCCGGTCTGGTGGCTTTTCGCAGCGAACTTAACAATACCTTTGCCCTCTATTTTGCCTGGTATTTGCTCAGCAGTTCAGGGCTGATTATCTGCCGTGGCATTATCCGTTTTGCCGCCGGTTGGCTGCGTAATCATGGCTATAACACCCGTCGCGTTGCGGTGGCGGGCGACCTTCCCGCCGGGCAGGAACTGCTGGAGAGTTTTCGTAATGAACCCTGGCTGGGTTTTGAAGTGATCGGTGTCTATCACGACGCGAAACCGGGTGGCGTGAGCAGTGACTGGGTGGGCAATTATGACCAACTGCTTGACGACGCTCGCGCCGGGAAAATCCACAACGTCTACATCGCCATGTCAATGAACGACGCTCAGTGCATCAAACATCTGGTGCGGCAACTGGCAGACACCACCTGCTCGGTGATCCTGATACCCGATGTTTTCACCTTCAACATTCTGCATTCGCGGATTGAAGAGGTGAATGGCGTGCCGGTGGTGCCGCTGTATGACACGCCGCTTTCGGGCGTCAACCGCATTCTCAAACGCCTCGAAGACATTGTACTGGCGTCGCTCATCCTGATGCTGATCTCACCGGTTCTGTTGGGGATCTCGCTGGCGGTGAAATTGACCTCCCCGGGCCCGGTTATCTTCCGTCAGACCCGTTATGGCATGGACGGTAAAGCCATCAAGGTGTGGAAATTCCGTTCCATGAAAGTCATGGAGAACGACAAGGTCGTAACCCAGGCCACGCAAAACGATCCGCGCGTGACCAGAGTTGGCAGCTTCCTGCGCCGGACGTCACTGGATGAGCTGCCGCAGTTTATCAATGTACTGACAGGCGGGATGTCTATCGTCGGACCACGCCCTCATGCGGTGGCGCATAACGAGCAGTACCGTCAGCTCATTGAAGGCTACATGCTGCGTCATAAAGTGAAACCGGGTATTACCGGCTGGGCGCAGATCAATGGCTGGCGCGGCGAGACGGATACGCTGGAAAAAATGGAAAAACGCGTTGAGTTCGACCTCGAGTACATCCGTGAATGGAGTCTTTGGTTCGATATCAAAATCGTTTTTCTGACCATCTTTAAAGGGTTTGTGAATAAAGCGGCGTATTAGGAACTTGTCCCATAAGGCTATTTTGCTGGCCATTTTGAACCAGGGCAGTGCTCAAAATCCTCACGTACTTCGTGTACGTTCCGGTTTTTCCGCGCTGTCCGTGTTCAAACTGCCTGCGCCAATAACGCCTTATGGGCCATGTTCAAAGGAAAAAAATCATGAGCTTACGTGAAAAAACCATCAGCGGGGCGAAATGGTCGGCCATGGCAACATTGACCATTATCGGGCTTGGGCTGGTACAGATGACCGTACTGGCGCGCATTATCGATAACCACCAGTTTGGCCTGCTCACTGTCTCGCTGGTGATTATCGCGCTCGCCGATACGCTATCGGATTTTGGTATTGCCAACTCCATCATCCAGCGTAAGGAGATAAGTCATCTCGAACTCACCACCCTGTACTGGCTGAATGTCGGGCTGGGGCTGGTGGTCTGTGTGGCTATCTTTTTACTCAGCGATCTGATTGCCGGGTTGCTGCATAACCCGGATCTGGCGCCGCTGATAAAAACCCTGTCGCTGGCCTTTGTGCTGATTCCGCATGGTCAGCAGTTCCGGGCGCTGATGCAAAAGGAGCTGGAGTTTAACAAGATCGGCAGCATAGAAACCGTCTCGGTGCTGGCTGGTTTTACCTTTACGGTGGTCAGCGCCTTTTTCTGGCCACTGGCAATGACCGCCATCCTCGGTTATCTGGTTAACAGCGCCGTGCGTACGCTGCTCTTCGGTTGGTTTGGCCGCAAGATTTACCGTCCGGGTCTGCATTTTTCGCTGCGTTCGGTCAGTTCCAACCTCAAGTTTGGCGCGTGGCTTACGGCGGACAGTGTTATTAACTACCTGAACACCAACCTCTCTACGCTGGTACTGGCGCGCATCCTTGGGGCCAGTGTCGCGGGCGGTTACAACCTGGCCTATAACGTGGCTGTCGTTCCACCAATGAAACTCAACCCCATCATTACGCGCGTCCTGTTCCCGGCTTTCGCCAAAATTCAGGATGACACGGAAAAGCTGCGGCTTAATTTTTACAAGCTGTTGTCGGTGGTGGGGATCATTAACTTTCCGATCCTGCTTGGGCTGCTGGTGGTGTCGAATAATTTCGTGCCGCTGGTGTTCGGCGAGAAGTGGAGCAGCATCATTCCTGTCCTGCAATTGTTATGCATTGTGGGGCTGCTGCGTGCGGTCGGCAATCCGATTGGTTCATTGTTAATGGCTAAAGCCCGCGTGGATATCAGCTTTAAATTCAATGTCTTCAAAACCTTTTTGTTTATTCCCGCCATCATTATCGGCGGTCACCTGGCAGGCGCCATTGGCGTCACGCTGGGCTTTCTGCTGGTGCAGATTATCAACACCGTCCTGAGCTATTTCGTGATGATCAAACCTGTTCTGGGATCCAGCTATCGCCAGTACATCCTGAGTCTGTGGCTGCCGTTCTACCTGTCGCTGCCGACGCTGGTGGTGAGTTATGGGCTGGGGCTGTCACTCGCCGGGCGTCTGCCGGTGTCGGCATTGCTTGCCGTTCAGGTGATGGCGGGCGCGCTGGCATTCGCGGCGATGATTGTGCTGTCACGCAATGCGCTGGTGGTGGAGATGAAGCGCCAGTTTTGCCGCAACGAAAAGATGAAAACGCTATTGCGTGCCGGTTGATATTCATTTTCCTCCTCACCCCGGTTCTCTTCCCGAACGGAGAGGGTTGGGGGGAGGGGAATTTTTTAAGAGGTCATTATGAAATTATTAATTCTTGGCAATCACACCTGCGGCAACCGTGGCGACAGCGCCATTTTGCGCGGGTTGCTGGATGCGATTGCACGCATCGAACCACAAGCGGAAGTGGACGTAATGAGCCGCTACCCGGTGAGTTCTTCCTGGCTGTTGAACCGTCCGGTCATGGGTGATCCACTCTACAGCCAGATGAAAGCACACAATACTGCCGCCGGGTTAATGGGGCGGGTGAAAAAGGTCCTGCGCCGTCGCTACCAGCACCAGGTACTGCTTTCTCGGGTGACCGATAGCGGCAAGTTGCGCAACATTGCTATTGCCCAGGGATTTACCGATTTCGTCCGCCTGCTTGCAGGTTATGACGCGATTATCCAGGTGGGTGGATCCTTTTTTGTCGATCTTTACGGCGTTCCGCAGTTCGAACATGCCCTCTGTACGTTTATGGCTAAAAAGCCGCTGTATATGATTGGCCACAGCGTCGGGCCCTTCCAGGATCCGCAGTTTAATCAACTGGCAAATTATGTCTTTGGTCATTGCGATGCGTTGATCCTGCGTGAGAGCGTCAGTCTGAATTTAATGAAGCAGAGTGAAATCACGACCGAGAAAGTGGAGCAGGGCGTTGATACCGCCTGGCTGGTGGAAGATGATGCGGCGTTTATCCCCAGCTATGCCGTCCGTCACTGGCTGGATGTGGCTGCAAAACAAAAAACTGTCGCTATTACGCTACGTGAACTCGCGCCGTTTGATAAGCGACTGGGTACGACCCAGCAAGCCTATGAAAAGGCCTTTGCCGACGTGGTGAACCGCATTCTGGATGCAGGCTGGCAGGTGATCGCGCTCTCGACCTGTACCGGTATCGACAGTTACAACAAAGATGACCGGATGGTGGCGCTCAATCTGCGTCAGCATATTAGCGACCCGTCCCGCTACCACGTGGTCATGGATGAACTTAACGACCTCGAAATGGGTAAAATCCTCGCCGCCTGTGACCTGACGGTGGGTACACGCCTGCACTCCGCCATTATTTCGATGAACTTCGGTACGCCGGCTATTGCCATTAATTACGAACACAAATCAGCCGGGATTATGCAACAGCTCGGTATGCCGGAGATGGCGGTGGATATTCGTCACTTGCTGGATGGCTCGCTGGCGGCGATGGCGGCGGACACTCTGGGGCAACTGCCTGCGCTCAATCAACGTCTGGCCACCGCCGTGGCGGCCGAACGAGAGAAAGGCGCGTTGATGGTGAAATCGGTGCTGGATCGCATTCGGGAGGTGAAATGAAAGTCAGCTTCTTCTTGCTGAAATTCCCGCTCGCCTCAGAAACCTTTGTTCTGAATCAGATTGTGGCGTTTATCAACATGGGTTATGAGGTGGAGATCGTCGCGCTGCATAAGGGCGATCTGCAAAATACCCATAGCGCCTGGGCGGAGTACCGTCTGGCGGAAAAAACCCACTGGTTACTGGACGAGCCGGAGGGCAAGCTGGCGAAACTGCGCTATCGTGGACAGGCGATATTACGCGGCGCAGGACGCGCGACCACCTGGAAAGCGCTCAATACGTCGCGCTACGGTGATGAAGCGCGAAATCTGATTCTGGCAGCCATCTGCGGTCTGACACCGCAGGTTTTTCGCGCCGATGTCTTTATTGCTCATTTTGGCCCGGCAGGGGTTACGGCGGCGAAACTGCGCGAATTGGGTCTGTTACAAGGCAAGATTGCCACTGTTTTCCATGGCATTGATATTTCGCATCGTGATGTGCTCAGCCACTATACGCCGGAATATCAGCAGCTCTTTCGCCGTGGCGACCTGATGTTACCTATTAGTGAACTGTGGGCGGACAGGTTACGCAGTATGGGCTGCCCGGAAGAAAAAATTGCCATCTCGCGCATGGGGGTAGATATCGCCCGTTTTACCCTGCGCCCGGTGAAAGCCCCCGGAACGCCGCTGCAGATGATCTCTGTTGCGCGGTTGACTGAGAAAAAAGGGCTGCATGTGGGTATTGAAGCCTGCCGTTTACTCAAAGAGCGTGGCGTGGCCTTTACCTGGACTATTTTGGGCATTGGCCCGTGGGAGCGGCGCTTGCGCACCCTGATTGAGCAATACCAACTGGATGATGTGATCCACATGCCGGGCTTTAAGCCCAGCCATGAGGTCAAAGCGATGCTGGATGAAGCCGATCTCTTTTTATTGCCGTCTGTAACCGGTGTGGATGGTGATATGGAAGGGATTCCCGTGGCCCTCATGGAGGCAATGGCCGTAGGCATTCCGGTGGTGTCAACGGTGCACAGTGGCATTCCTGAACTGATCAACGCTGGGGAGTCTGGCTGGCTGGTGCCGGAAAATGACGCCCGCACGCTGGCGGACAAGCTCGCCGAGTTCAGTGCAATGCAGCGTCAGGATCTGACGCCGGTGATTGCCCGTGCCCGCCAAAAAATCGAAACCGACTTCAACCAGCAACGTATCAATCAGCAACTTGCCACGCTGCTACAGGCGCTCTGAATCGAGGTCCTATGTCTGAGTTCGAAAAAAAGAATCGCTTTGCGTTTAACCGACGCAGTTTCCTGACTGCTGGCGCCGCTCTTGCGGCGCTGCCTTTTTTACCGGTTGCCACAGCGCGCGCCGAAACGGTGGATATCCGTCGCTATCAGACAACCGACTGGCCTGCGGCGTTGAAACAGGCCTTTAGTGAAGCGCAAACGGTTGAAATCCCGGAAGGTCTGGTGTGCGAAAACCTCAATACCGGGATCTTTATTCCGCCGGGGAAAACGCTGTTGGTGCGGGGGAGCATTAAAAGTAATGGCCGTGGGCGTCTGGTATTGCAGGATGGCTGTAAGGTCATCGGTGAGAAGGGGGGGAGTCTGTACAATCTGACGCTTGATGTTCGCGGTTCAGATTGTGTTATTCAAGGTTTGAATATGAGCGGCTATGGCCCGGTGGCGCAAATCTACATCGGTGGAAAAGAGCCGCAGGTGATGCGCAATCTGACCATCGACAATATTACGGTCACCAAAGCCAACTACGCCATCCTGCGTCAGGGCTTCCATAATCAGATTATTGGCGCCCGGATCACCAATAGCCGCTTTAGCTACTTGCAAGGTGACGCCATAGAGTGGAACGTCGCCATTAACGATCGCGATATCCTGATCTCTGACCATGTCATTGACCATATTGATTGCACAAACGGCAAAATCAACTGGGGCATCGGTATTGGGCTGGCGGGCAGTACCTACGATAACACCTACCCGGAAGACCAGGCGGTAAAGAATTTTGTTGTTGCCAACATCACTGGCAGCAATTGCCGACAACTGGTCCACGTTGAAAACGGCAAACACTTTATTATTCGTAACATTAAGGCAGAAAATATTACCCCGGACTTCAGCAAAAAAGCCGGGATAGATAACGCGACGGTGGCGATATATGGCTGTGACAATTTTGTCATTGATAACGTCTCGATGGTCAACAGTGCCGGGATGCTCATCGGCTACGGGGTCATCAAAGGCGATTATTTGTCCATTCCGCAAAATTTCAAACTGAACGATATTCACCTGGAGAATGCACAGAGTCAGTACAAGCTGCGTGGTATCCAGATTTCGTCCGGTAATGCCACCTCATTCGTGGCCATTACCAACCTCAACTTACAGCGGGCAACGCTGGAGTTCCATAACAAACCACAACACCTTTTCCTGCGAAATATCAATGTAATGCAAGATTCCTCTGTGGGGCCGGCACTCAAGCTTAACTTCGATTTACGTAAGGATGTGCGCGGGCGCTTTATGGCGCGGCAGGATACCTTGCTGTCACTGGCAAATATTAAAGCTGTGAATGAGAAAGGGCAGAGCTCCGTCGATATCGATCGCATCGATCATCAGGTTGTGAATGTACAAAATCTCAACTTCCGTTTGCCGGCGAAGCCGTAGCGGTAAGGAGATTGTCATACTTTGCGATGAATCCTGGAGACTTTATTTCACTGCCAGGATTACATCTACAGCAATTATACGACAATCGGCGTAACATATTTCGCGGCAACTCGTCCCGTGAACGCTGGCGAAAAGAAGTTGAAGGTCTATAATTTATCAATCATTTACAGGTGGAAGGCATAATGATTAATTTGAAAGCAGTTATTCCGGTAGCAGGTTTGGGGATGCATATGCTACCCGCCACCAAAGCTATTCCTAAAGAGATGCTACCTATCGTCGATAAGCCAATGATTCAATACATCGTCGACGAAGTTGTTGCTGCAGGGATCAAAGAAATCGTCCTGGTAACTCACTCTTCCAAAAACGCGGTCGAAAACCACTTCGATACCTCCTATGAGCTGGAAGCGTTACTTGAACAGCGCGTAAAACGTCAGCTTCTGGCTGAGGTGCAGTCTATTTGCCCTCCAGGTGTGACAATCATGAACGTCCGTCAGGCGCAACCGCTGGGCCTGGGGCACTCCATTCTCTGTGCGCGCCCAATCGTTGGCGACAATCCGTTCGTGGTGGTCCTGCCGGATATCATTCTGGACTCCGCTTCTGCCGACCCGCTGCGTTACAACCTGGCGGCAATGGTTGCCCGTTTCAATGAAACCGGCCGTAGCCAGGTGCTGGCAAAACGCATGAAGGGCGACTTGTCTGAATACTCTGTGATTCAGACCAAAGAACCGCTGGATAGCGAAGGTAAGGTGAGCCGTATCGTTGAGTTCATCGAAAAACCGGATCAGCCGCAAACGCTGGATTCAGACCTGATGGCTGTAGGCCGCTATGTGCTTTCCTCTGAAATCTGGGCAGAACTGGAGCGTACTGAGCCTGGCGCCTGGGGACGTATTCAGTTAACAGATGCTATCGCGGAACTGGCGAAGAAGCAGTCAGTGGATGCCATGCTGATGACCGGCGAGAGTTACGACTGTGGTAAAAAAATGGGCTACATGCAGGCGTTCGTCAACTACGGCCTGCGTAACCTCAAAGAAGGTCAAAAATTCCGCGAAAGTATTAAGAAACTTTTGACGCAATAACCAGTTAGAAAAAAATAGATAAGCATATACTTACACAAAGGGCAGATGAGAGTGGTTACCGAAGCTTTTGGCTTCGTCCAGTCTCACTGCTTTTTTTATACATATTCTATGAAATCAACGGATAATAAATCTCCACCTTGGTTAGATTTTACTTATCAGATTCAGATTTGCCTTGTTTCCATTGGCGTTTAAGCAGAAAATGGTTGTTTAACATTTTGTGCAGGTAACGGCATTCATTGCGCTACCCGATACACTTTTATGTTTATGGAAATTGTTGACAGTTATACACAGTACGCTGGTAGCTATTGAGCCAGGGGCGGTAGCGTGTCTAAACTAATGTGCCCGCCATGGTCTGCTCCTTGTATATCAATGTCATAGTTAAACTAGCAAAGTAAACGGAATATTCTCGTGAAAATATTGGTCACTGGTGGAGCAGGTTTTATCGGGTCTGCTGTCGTTCGTAATATCATTAATAATACTCAAGATTCTGTGGTTAATGTCGATAAATTAACCTACGCGGGCAACCTGGAATCTCTGACTGAGGTTGAAAACAGCGATCGCTATGCCTTCGAGCACGCCGATATCTGTGATGCCGAAGCGATGCAACGGATTTTTGCAGAACATCAACCGGATGCGGTTATGCACCTGGCCGCAGAAAGCCATGTTGACCGTTCTATTACCGGTCCCGCTGCGTTTATTGAGACGAACATTGTAGGAACCTACATTCTTCTTGAAGCTGCGCGCAAATACTGGGCGCAACTGGATGAACCCCGCAAAACCACGTTCCGCTTCCATCATATCTCAACGGACGAAGTCTACGGCGATTTGCCGCATCCTGACGAAGTTCCTGCTGGAACACTGCTGCCGCTGTTTACCGAGAAAACGCCTTATTCTCCTAGCAGCCCGTATTCCTCATCAAAAGCATCCAGCGATCACTTAGTTCGCGCCTGGCGCCGTACTTACGGTTTGCCGACCCTGGTGACGAATTGCTCAAATAACTATGGTCCGTACCATTTCCCTGAAAAACTTATTCCGCTGATCATTCTTAATGCTTTGGCTGGTAAGCCGCTGCCTGTTTATGGCAATGGTGAACAAATTCGCGATTGGTTATTTGTCGAAGATCATGCCCGCGCTTTATATAAAGTCGTGACAGAAGGCGTTGCTGGTGAGACTTACAATATCGGTGGTCACAATGAGCGTAAGAATATTGAAGTTGTGAACACCATCTGCACTATTCTGGACGAAATTATAACTGCCAAACCTAATAATATTGGTAGCTTTGCAGAATTAATCACTTATGTTACCGACCGTCCGGGGCACGACCTGCGTTACGCTATTGATGCGAGCAAAATTAAAGATGAACTGGGCTGGGTACCGCAGGAAACTTTTGAATCTGGCATCCGCAAAACGGTTGAATGGTATTTGACTAACAAGGATTGGTGGCAGCGTGTGATGGATGGGTCATATGCTGGTGAACGCCTGGGGCTTGCAGAATAAAATTATAAGGACGGAATGATGAAAGGTATTGTATTAGCTGGCGGTTCCGGAACTCGCCTTTATCCAATTACTCAGGGTGTGTCAAAACAGTTGTTGCCAGTGTATGACAAGCCGATGATTTTTTACCCAATCTCTGTACTGATGCTGGCTGGTATTCGTGACATTCTGATTATCACGACGCCGGAGGATATGGCATCGTTCCAGCGTTTATTAGGTGATGGTTCGCAGTTTGGTATCCGTCTTTCCTATGAAGTACAGCCATCGCCGGACGGCCTGGCGCAGGCGTTTATTATCGGCGAAGAATTTATTAATAACGAGCCATGTGCGCTGGTGCTGGGCGATAACATCTATTTTGGCCAAAGTTTCGGCAAGAAACTGGAAAGCGCAGCACAGTTGACCTCTGGGGCGATGGTATTCGGTTATCAGGTTCAGGATCCGGAACGTTTTGGTGTCGTTGAGTTTGATGAAAATTCTACTGCGTTATCCATTGAGGAAAAACCGCTTAAACCAAAATCTAACTGGGCAGTGACCGGCCTCTATTTTTACGACAAAAATGTCGTAGAAATGGCAAAACAGGTGAAACCTTCAGCACGCGGTGAGCTGGAGATTACTACACTGAACCAGATGTATCTGGATCGTGGTGAATTGCAGGTTGAATTGCTGGGGCGTGGGTTCGCCTGGCTTGATACCGGTACCCATGACAGCCTGGTTGAAGCATCGCAATTCATCCATACCATTGAGAAACGCCAGGGCATGAAAGTCGCTTGTCTTGAAGAAATTGCCTTCCGTAAAGGCTGGTTGAATAAAGAACAAGTTGCGGAACAGATTAAGAAGCTGTCAAAGACGGATTATGGCCGTTATTTGCAATTGTTGATTAGCGAAAAATAGTCGCTGAGCTGCGCGGACGAGAAGATCATGAAGATTTTATTAATTGGAAAAAATGGCCAGGTTGGCTGGGAACTGCAGCGTTCTTTGTCGACATTGGGTGAACTTGTCGCAGTTGATTTTTTTGATACTGAGTTATGTGGCGATCTGACGAAACCGGAAGGTATCGCACAAACTATCCGCGCAGTGCAGCCTGATGTTGTGGTGAATGCGGCGGCTCATACCGCAGTTGATAAGGCCGAAAGTGAAAAAGAGCTGGCTCAGCAGCTTAATGCATCAAGTGTTGAAGTCATCGCTAAAGAAACAGCGGCGTTGGGTGCGTTGTTGATACATTACTCCACTGATTATGTTTTTAATGGGCAAGGCGAGCACTATCGCTCCGAGGAAGAGCAACCGGAACCATTAAATGTTTATGGTGAGAGCAAACTGGCAGGTGAAATAGCGATTGCTACCCATAACTCCCGGCACCTTATTTTTCGCACGAGCTGGGTTTATGCGACTCGCGGTGCCAACTTTGCCAAAACGATGCTGCGTCTGGCAAAAGAGAAAGAACAACTCTCTATCATTAATGATCAGCACGGCGCACCAACAGGTGCTGAATTGTTAGCTGATTGTACAGCCATAGCTATCCGTGCTGCGATTCAGGATACTACCTTACATGGGACTTATCATCTTGTTGCCAGTGGTGAAACAACCTGGTACGAGTATGCCCAGCATGTTTTTGCATTAGCCCGCCAGAAAGGTGAGTCATTAATCATTAAAGATGTCAGTGGAGTGCCCACATCTTCTTACCCAACTCCTGCGAAACGTCCGTTAAATTCGCGTCTGTCAAATGAGAAATTTCAACGGGCATTTAATGTCGTTTTGCCAGACTGGAAGGTTGGAGTAGAGCGTGTCGTAACTGAGATTTTACAAAAATAATCAGGCGTTAAAAATGAATATTGTAAAAACAGATATACCAGAAGTAATTATATTTGAGCCAAAGGTATTTGGTGATTCTCGTGGTTTTTTCCTCGAAAGCTATAATAAAAAAATATTTGATGAAGCTGTAGGTCGTAGTGTTGAATTTGTTCAGGACAACCATTCTGAATCCCAGCGTGGGGTATTAAGAGGCTTACATTATCAGCTTGATCCCTGTGCTCAAGGAAAGCTTGTGCGTTGTGTTGCTGGTGAAGTTTTTGATGTTGCAGTAGATCTTCGCAAATCTTCCCCCACTTTTGGTAAATGGACTGGTGTCATTTTAAGCGCTGAAAATAAGCGACAACTCTGGATCCCAGAAGGTTTTGCCCATGGTTTTGTAACCTTAAGTGAAAGAGCCCAATTTGTTTATAAAGCGACTAATTATTATGCGCCACAGACTGAATGTTCCATTATATGGAATGATCCTACGCTTAATATTGAATGGCCAGAAGTGAAAGACATTCAATTGTCGCAGAAAGATTTAGCCGGTAAGTCATTTTCAGAAGCTTTTTATTATATTTAATAATTACAATTCATATAATATATAAAGTAAATTATTTAAATTTACCAATTAATACTTTGTCAGCCTTGATATTTTGACTTGATGTTTTTACGAGATAACGTTTAATGACATTTGCAAATGATGATGCTGCCATACTGATGGCTACCTACCAAGGTGAGCGATATATTAATGAGCAACTCATATCATTTGAAAAACAATCATATAAAAACTGGAAGTTGATTGTTTCTGATGATGGTTCGACTGATAATACGCTTTCTATTATTGATGAGTTTGCGACCAGAAATGTATCAAAAGTTACTGTTGTTGCTGGCCCCCAAAAAGGATTTGTCAGCAATTTTTTATCATTATTGCTAAGAGAAGATATTAAAGCTGACTATTATTCATTTTCTGACCAGGATGATATTTGGTATAAGGATAAACTTGAACGAGCTATTAAATGGCTAAAAAGTATCCCTTCTGATATTCCCGCATTGTATTGTTCGCGAACTCAACTTGTAGACGATACTGGTGAAAACTTAGGCCTTTCACCTCTTTTTACACGCCCACCTTCATTCCGCAATGCGCTGGTACAGAATATTGGTGGCGGGAATACGATGGTAATCAATCAAGCGGCAAGAGAAATTATTAGTCGTGCAGGGGTTGCGGATGTCGTCAGTCATGACTGGTGGATGTACATTTTAATATCAGGCGTTGGCGGTAAGATTTTTTACGATCCTGAACCCAGCTTGGGTTACAGGCAGCACGGGAAGAATCTTATCGGCTCGAACCTCGGATTTCGGGCTCGCCTATGTAGATTTAAAAAAATCATGCAGGGCCAATATCGCACATGGAATGCCGCACATATCCGTGAACTCGAAAAATGCGATTTCCTGTTGTCAGAGGAAAATCAGAAAAGAATAGCCTGGTTTAAAATTATTCATTCTGGGAATATGTTTCTGCGTGTTTTTTATTTTTTACGGCTTGGCGTGTATCGGCAAAGCGCAATAGATACGTTTGCCATCTTTATTTCAGCATTGCTGAAAAAGATTTAATCGCTGAGTCGAAGAGATTTACTCATGGTTTTGGAGTTATTATTAATAGGGTGTTTTAATGCAATCTTTCCCAATAAGCCCGCTTGAAATGCTGGCAACTATTTGGCGTAATAGATATTTAATCAAGACGACTACGATACGCGAAATTCAGGGGCGTTATCGGGGTTCTTCAATCGGAATCATTTGGTCGTTGATTAATCCTTTATTTATGCTGGCAGTTTATACATTTGTTTTTAGCCAGATATTTAATGCTCGATGGCATGGCGGTGGTACATCAAAAGGCGAGTTCGCATTGGTGCTATTTGCTGGTCTAATTGTGTTTAATTTGTTCTCTGAGTGCTTAAATAAAGCACCGCAACTGATACTATCAAACGTTAATTATGTCAAAAAAGTCGTATATCCACTTGAGATATTACCGGTAGTATCACTCGGTTCTGCGCTGTTTCATACAATGATCAGCCTTGCAGTATGGTTAGTCGCTTATTTCGTTTTCTTTGATGTTCCGCACCTGACTGTATTGTATTTTCCGCTTATTCTTTTACCGCTAATGATAATTACACTTGGTCTAAGTTGGATTCTTGCATCATTAGGGGTTTATTTACGAGATATTAATCAGTTTATTACCCTGTTTACGACTGCTTTAATGTTTTTAAGTCCTGTTTTCTATTCGGCTGAAATACTGCCGCCTGAGTTTCGTCAGTTGATGTATTTTAATCCCTTAACAACAGTGATTGAACAGACAAGAAATGTTTTATATTGGGGGAAACAACCCGATTTTGACATTCTTGCCGTCTACTGGATTGCTGCATTTATTATTGCCTGGATTGGTTTCGCCTGGTTCCAGAAAACGCGTAAGGGGTTTGCTGATGTGCTCTGATTTTGCTATTCAGGTAAAAAACCTGAGTAAATGCTATCAAATCTATGATCGTCCTTCTGATCGACTCAAGCAATCTATTTATACAGGATTGCGCCGGCTTGTGGGACAAAATGCTAAACCCTTATTCCGGGAGTTTTGGGCTCTTCGCGATATTACTTTTGATATTGTCAAAGGTGAATCCGTTGGTATCATCGGGCAAAACGGGTCTGGTAAGTCTACGTTACTACAATTAATTTGCGGTACGTTGAACGCGACCTCTGGCACTGTAAAGACAAATGGTCGCGTTGCTGCGCTACTGGAGCTTGGCTCTGGTTTTAATCCCGAATTTACTGGCCGTGAAAACGTCTATATGAATGGCGCGGTATTGGGTTTGTCAGAAGCAGAAATCAATGACCGATTTGATGAGATTCTGACATTTGCTGATATCGGTGAGTTCATTGACCAGCCTACCAAGACATATTCAAGTGGTATGCTTGTGCGTTTAGCATTTGCGGTTCAGGTATGCATTGAACCGGATATCCTCATTGTCGATGAAGCACTCGCTGTAGGTGATGCTTTATTTCAGAAGCGTTGCTTTGAGCGTATGGACAGGCTTCGCACGAATGGGACGACGTTGCTTTTTGTTTCGCATGACCAGGAGTCAGTGCGGACCATGACGAATAAAGCGATTTTCCTTGAGCACGGTGTCGTGAAATTTTCAGGCACCTCCGCAGATGCGTTGTTGGAATATCGTAAATCACTGCATGAGGTTGAATCAAAACGACTGAGTCAGGTGGCAGAACATCTCAAGGAAAAAGCACGGCAGGCACGGGTTGCTTCGCAAGAAAAAATTCAGCAGGCTGCGGAAGAAGAAAAGCTTGAGCCTGGCATTATACAAGACAATACAGCTGTTGCAGCTACCGCAGATGCAACCTCGCCCGCGTTTTCAGAGCGACTGAAAGCATATTCGTTTGGCGATCTGGATGCAGAAGTTCTTGATGTATCTCTCTTTAATGCTGATGGTGAACCGGCTTCCAATTTTGACCCTCGAGATAAAGTTACAGTTATTGTGCGCTGTAAAACACATTCGGCGCTTAATCATCTGAATGTAGGTTTACGCATCCGCAATAAAGAAGGCGTGAAAATGTATTCCTGGGGAACTTTAAATCAGGATATGGCTATACTTAGCGGTGCTGCAGAGGCTGGGGATATTTTTTGGCAACGAGAATTTGCTCAGGGTAGCGAGTTCAGTGTTAAATTCGAATTTATCTGTGGCATGGGACCTAATCTCTATGAAATCCAGGTATCTATCACGGAAGAGGGTAAGCCTTATTATGCAGAACAAAGGATGATTCATTGGATTGACGAAGCGGCCTTCTTTACTGTCAATACGCAACCTCAGTCATACCATTTTGGTGGTGTGGCGGATCTGCGTATGGTGAGCGGCTTGCTGTAACCAATAATCAAATATTTACAATAAGCTCTTTGATAAAACCAAAACCTGGAAATACAGGCTAACTAAATGAAGAATATTGAAAACGCTGACGTTATTGTACGCGAAATTTTGAACTCATGTGGTGGACAGAAGTTTCTTCATATTGGCGCAGGGAATGGCCAATTAGTACAGGAGCTGCTTTCCTCTGGGATGGATGCATATGGTATTGATGATTCGAGCGAAGCGGTAGCGTATGGCAATAGTTTCATGCCAGAACGTTTTACTCTTGGCGTTGCGTCGAAATTGCCTTATGCAGATCAGGCATTTGATACAACTATCGCGCTTTATAGTCTTGAATACATCAGCGCAGATGAGCTGATTCAGGCCGTTCGTGAAATTAAGCGCGTTACAAAACGTTCGGTTTATCTTCGCGTCACCACAGGCAATCAACAGGAAAATGATCCTCGCGCTACCGTGATTGGGCGTAATGAATGGGAGCGTATTTTCTTTGCCGAGGGGCTTCGTAAGCATCCTTCTTACTATCTGATCAATGATTATGAAGCATTAGGACGCGAAAGCGGAGAAGCAATTATCCTGCTGGAATGTATTTCAGAGACGGCTCTTGAGCGCTATCCGTTGGAAGCGTTAAAAGAAGAGCGCGACTTGCATATGGATATGACGCGCGAAGCTGGTGAACGCTCAGATGCTCATATCGCACGTTATCAGTGGGCTGCAACCTTCGTGCGTCCGGGTGATACCGTCCTTGATGCCGCATGTGGGCTGGGTTATGGCAGTTATCTATTGCAGTGTGGGACTATGGCTGGAAAAACCATCGGCATCGATGGCAGCAACTATGCAATAGATTATGCCAACCTTAATTTCGTGCCCAATGTCAGCAATCTCAGCTTTTCTGCGGGGATGCTTCCAGAAGCGCTTTATGATTTTGCCGATCATTCAGTCGATGTTGTGGTCTCGTTTGAAACCCTTGAACACATCTCAGATCCTGAAACCGTGCTCAAAGAGTTCCAGCGTATTCTGACGCCTGGTGGACGTATCATTGTTAGCGTGCCAAATGACTGGAGTGACGAAACCGGTGAAGATCCGAATCCATTCCACTTGCATGTGTATACGTTAGATAAATTGCGCGATCAGATAAAAGCGCAATTCCAGTTGGAAAATATCACTGTTCAGTCCGCTACACATTATAAAGAAAAAGCGGGAAGTAAGAATTGGGTTGCCGCGAAACGCGAGCTTTATAGTATTCCGACAGATGCCGATGAATCCACTGCACCTGCATCAGAATGGTGGCTGGCTGTTGGGATGAAATCGCCACTCAATGGTGAAGAGGTCGTTTATCACGACAAGCAGCATAAAACGTTTACTGACCCTGACTGGAATGTTACAGCTTTCTCGCGTGATTATAAAAATCCCTGGTTGATCCGTGCCATGGTTGATATCGGCTGGAGGCAAAGAAATAATGATGCACTCAAAGAGCTTGCCGAAGTTGTCTATGACAACAATCATGACAACAGCGCTGATACTGGTGCCGCCCTTTGCGTCAGGGCATACCAATTATTAAATGGCATTACCCCCTCGTCTATTGATGAACTCAAACAAATTTCTGAGCGCATTGATGAATACGTGCTTCTTAAACCGGTAACTCCACACGCGATCCGCTGGATGATTTCGCTTCACTTCGTGATGGCAAGATTGTGGTTAAAAGCCGGTCTGCATTCCCATGCGCGTACATCATTTGAGAAATGTGTCGCAATCGATCCGCTTGCATTTAGCCCCTTGTTAGCAAACAGGGTGGTTGAAGCTCATTTGTACCTTGGCGTCATTAAACTTAATTCTAACGATGAATCAGGTGCGCGCGAAGAATGGGCGGCAGGTATTGAACTTGCATATCGAGCGCTGAATGCAGACTGGAATCAGAGCCTGGGTGATTTACGGGACCCGGTAGAGTTTGGTTTACCTGAGTTATCGTCGATTCTCGATTATGCAAGTAATTGCGCTTATGCCCTGGTTAATCTGGATAGTTTTAAAGATAAACCCTGGTGGTGGTTGCAGTTGCGCAGAAGCCCGCATGCTCAGGCGGCGTCAGTGAGAGCGCTTAACGTCGCGCTTAGAGCGCAGATTGCTTCCTTGAATAAATATGCTGCATTACTGGAAGGTAATAATAAATCTGTAACATCTTTGCAGGAAGAAAATAGTCAGCTTCTGAATTCCCTTGAGGGAAATAACAAATCTCTTGAGGTTTTACAGCAAGAGAATCAGCGTTTATTGAATTCCCTTGAGGGGAATAACCAGGCACTGGTTTCCCTCCAGAGTGAAAATATCCGTTTACTCCGCTCACTGGAAGATAATAGTGCTGCTGTATCAGAACTGCAGGCTAAGAACGCCAGGCTTAACGAAACGCTTGAAGATAAAGATTTAGCCCACACGGTTTTAGAAAGCGAGAATAAAGTTCTTGCTAGCTCTCTTGAAGAGAATAGTCAGGCGCTGGATGCCCTCAAAGGCGAAAACAATTACTTATTGACATCGCTGGATGAGAATAGCCAGGCACTTGATGCATTGCGTGAAGAAAATAAAAAACTGATCGCTTCTCTTGATGAAAATAGTCAAGAGCTGGCTGCTTTACAGGATAGAAACTCCCAGCTTTGGAATTTTCTTGCCATTATTTCTGGGTGTGAGGTAACGGATTACCCTGCGATGGATAAGAAAATTGAGATTATCAAATCACTGTACCAACTCTTTAATAGTGATCATTTAACCGAACAGGCTGAAACTGCTGCCGATCTCAATTGTCTGCTGACACAAAATAACGTACTGATGCGCGAGCGTATTCTTGAATTCAGCAAAATGCCTGCTGAAAATGAAGAACTTAAGAAAGCTATTTCAGTGAAAGATACGACGATTCTGGCGCAAAATGCACTGATTACTAAGCAACAAGAAACAATGGCAGGGCTTGAGCACACAATACAACTTAAGGATCAAGCCATAGCGGAACAGTCAGCTAATATCAGTCAGCTAAATGCGATCATGCATACCCGTATTATGCGCCTGCGCAATGTAATGCTTTACCAGCCCTGGGGTACGCGTAAGGTTATGCATATGACTTACCTTGCTACATCCTTAATGACCCCGCTGGTATTGCGCCGCAAGGTATCTCCGCTAACGGGATGGCTGCGAAACCGTTTCTCACGTAGGCCTCAGCCGGTGGTGGCACCTGTTGAAGCCGCTGACGAGGGTAGTGCAACTCCAGTTATTGAAAGCACTGGCTATCTGGTCAAAATGCCTGTGACGAAGCCTGGAGCTCCGAAGATTGCCCATGTGATTGCCAACTTTATGACAGGTGGTTCCTCGCGGTTGGTTGTCGACCTTGTTGAATATTTGGGAAATGATTATGAGCAATTTGTTCTGACCAGCTATGCGCCAAACCCGCCAGCTTACGTCGGATTGCAGATTGACGAGCAGCGCGATTGCAACGATATCACCCCGTTTATTAACTACTTTAAATGGAAGCAACCTGATTTCGTTCACGTCCATTATTGGGGCGATGTTGATGAACCCTGGTATGCGCAGGCTATTGAAGCGGCTCGAGTGCTCAATATCCCGGTCATTGAGAACATTAATACTCCTATTGCACCTCATTTTTCTGAAGCGGTTAAACGTTATGTGTATGTAAGTGATTATGTACGCCATGTATTTGGGCGTCCGGATGATTCTCATGTGACGGTATATCCTGGTTCTGATTTCTCACATTTCATGCGCAGTGATGATGATCCTGTCCCAGCAGACTGTGTTGGAATGGTGTATCGTCTTGAGCGCGATAAATTGAATGAAGATGCGATTAAACCTTTTATTGCGATCGCACTAAAACGGCCGCAGACGAAAATTCTTATTGTCGGTGGTGGCAGTTTGTTGGCGCCGTTCCAGGAAGCAGTACAAGAAGCGGGCGTGGAAGCACAATTTGAGTTTACCGGCTATGTCGAGTATGACACTTTGCCTGATTACTATCGCCGTATGTCGCTCTTTATTGCTCCTGTGTGGAAAGAGAGTTTTGGACAAGTCAGTCCTTTTGCAATGAATATGCGCGTACCCGTCATTGGCTATGATGTTGGTGCAATAAGTGAAATAGTAAATTCTAAAGCAATGCTGGCCCCGGCGGGCGATGCTGAGAAATTAGCTGATATAGCCATTGAGTTACTTAATAATGATGAGCTACGTTCGAAGTTAGGTCGTGAACATCAAGAACGAGCGACAGGTCATTTCTCCGTGCAGGCGATGATTAGCGCTTATGCTGGTTTGTATGCTGAGATAACGGAAAAATAATACGGCGCAATATGAAAATTGTATTTTTTGTACATTGTTTTTTCCCCGACCATTTCTATGGTACTGAAACCTATACGTTAGGTTTAGCGAAACATTATCGTGATTGGGGTCATGATGTGGCTGTTGTTTCTGCTGTGTTTCAGGGTGAACCTAAACAACCTGAGTTAATTAATCGCTATACATGGGATGACATTCCGGTAATAGCAATTGATAAAAATGCCATCCCGCATTCACGTATTAAGGAAACATACTACCAGCCAGAAATGCAGGATGTACTGACTGAAGTTTTGCAAGAACTTAAACCTGATGTCGTTCATATCACGCATTTAATCAACCATACAGCCGTGTTGTTGGAAGTCACAGGCAAATTGCAAATTCCGACATATACAACATTTACTGATTTCTTTGGCTTTTGTTTCAATAACAAGCTAGAGGCAGCAAATGGAGATTTATGCGCCGGGCCATCTGCCTCACGTGCTAACTGTGTTGCATGCTACCTTAAAGAATCCGCGCAAAATGGCTATGCCAGTGGGTGGATGAAAAAAGCGGCAATGCCAACTGCTGCGACTATTATCGCAAAAGGGCTTGTAGGTACTCACAAAGCGGGTCTGTTGAAAAATGGTTATTTGCAGGGGCTGGCTGAAGATCTTATCCGCCGCCCGGAAACATTGTCCTACTTGTACAATACCTACTATAAGGGCGCTGTTGCCCCGACAGCTTTCCTGAAAAAAGCATACGAAAGTAATGGAATTTCGGTTCCTATGACTAAAATCTGGTTTGGCATTGATATTGACCGTTTGCCGAAGCCAGAGCGTAGCAGTGAGCATATTCCAGTTATCGGTTATATCGGACAAATTGCACCTCACAAAGGTACCGATTTACTTATTGAGGCGTTTAAACAGCTTCCTAAAGGAAGTGCTCAACTTAAAATATATGGCCCAACGAATCAGTCTCTGAGCTATATGGAAGAGTTACGAAAAATAAGTGAGGGTGTTGACGGTATCACTTTCATGGGGACTTTCGAACAATCGCGCACCGCGGAAATATTTCGTGATATCGATCTGTTTGTTATTCCATCACGCTGGTATGAAAACAGTCCGCTGGTACTTTTAAATTCATTGGCGACACATACTCCCGTTGTTGTTTCTGATGTTGAAGGTATGACCGAGTTTCTAACCGAAGGGGAAAATGGTTTCAGCTTTAAACGTGGTGATGCAGATGATCTGGCGAAAAAACTATCTTATATCATTCAGACCCCTGGGCTCTTAAGAAAGTTGTCTATGACGACAGAATATCTGCGTACAACAAAGGTTATGGCGGAAGAAACATTTAGCCTTTATCAGTAAACTAATTTCAAGCACCGGATAATTCATTGTCCGGTGATGTTTGATTAGACAAAATTATTGCGACTCGGAGGGAAAATGAAACTTGTGGTTTTTGGCGGTGGTGGCTTCATTGGTTCAGCGATTTGTGAGCGTTTATTAGCAGATGGCCATCAATTAAGAATTTTTGAGCGCCCACGGGTTCCACCTTATCGTCATTTTGCGGAAAATGAGCACGTTGAGTGGACCACTGGTGATTTTAGTAGTACACATGATTTACGTGATGCTATAGAAGGCATGGATGGTGTTGTGCATCTTGTTTCCACGACATTGCCCAAAAGTTCTAATGAAGATCCTGTTTATGATGTTGAAACAAACATCGTACCAAGTTTGCATTTGCTTAATGCTATGGTTGAGCACAAAGTAAAACGGATAGTTTTCATTTCATCTGGCGGAACGGTTTATGGTAACCCGCAATATATTCCTATTGATGAAAAGCATCCGACAGAACCCGTCGTTTCATATGGCATTACGAAACTGGCAATTGAAAAATATTTACACATGTTTAGCAAATTGCACGGCATCAAAGCTGTAACACTGCGCGTGGCAAATCCCTATGGAGAACGGCAACGCGTTGAAACAGCACAGGGCGCTATTGGTATTTTTATGCATAATATCTTAAAAGACAAACCAATCGAAATTTGGGGTGATGGTAGTGTCCAGCGCGATTATATTCATGTGAGCGATGTAGCTGATGCCTTTGCCAAAGCCATTACTTATGATGGTGATAAGGAATGTTTCAATATAAGCTCAGGTAAAGGTATTAGCCTGAATGAGTTGGTCGAAATGATGAAAAGTATTATCGAACAACCTGTTCAGGTTAATTATAAACCTGGTCGTTCGTTTGATATTGATATTAGTGTGTTGTGTAACCAACTTGCCCAAAAGGAATTGAACTGGCAACCTCAAGTGACAATGCAAGAAGGCCTGACGCGTACTGCTGCATGGATGAAAGAGACGTTGCAAAAATAAATTGCATGTCAGTGATTGAGTGAAACTCTATGCGAATACTGCTTACGGTCCATCAGTTCTTCCCTGATTTCAAAGCTGGAACTGAGGTTTTGACACTTTCAGTGGCGAAAGAGCTGATTGCTATAGGGCATGAAGTACATATTTTTACAGGGCATCCAGGGGCTGCAGATCTTTGCGATGCTGAACGTTTTGAGCAATATAAATACGAAGGAATAACGGTCTCTCGTTTTCATCATGCATATGTACCTATGCATGGACAAACGTCAATGATTGAAGTCGGGTATTGCAACCTATTAGCACAGCATTATTTTAATGAAGTTGTTACGGCCTTCCATCCGGATTGTGTGCATCACTTTCATTTGAATCGACTGGGAATTGGTCTAATCGATTCTCTTTATAAGAAGGGAATACCTCAATTTTATACACCCACCGATTTTTGGATGATTTGTCCAACAGCCCAACTAATGTTGGGTGAAGGGCGTTATTGTGACGGACCAGATGCGGATGCTGGTAATTGTATTAAGCATTTCACCCGTGACAGATTAAAAGGACTTGCGGGTGAATTAATTGATAAAGTTCCAGACGCTGTTTTTGCTAAAGTTGCAAGTGTGACGAAGAATTGCCAGCTCATCGAGTATCCGATGAGTAATGAAGTTCGTTCCCTGAATAAAAGATTAAGTAATACAGTAGGAGCATTAAATAAACTTAATGGCATTATTTCACCTAATCATTTTATGACGAATTTATTTGTCAAATATGGTGTGAACAGTAAGCTTATTTCTAATTGTCAATTTGGTGTTGATGTTGCAACAGTCGATTCTATCCAGCGACCAACTGTGAAAAACCATAAGTTGCAACTTGGTTTTATTGGAACATTGGCACCTCATAAAGGATGTCATGTTCTTATTAAGGCATTGCAGGATTTATCGCCAGCATCTGTCAATTTAAAAATTTATGGCAGTAATATAGATTTTCCTGATTATTTTGAAGAATTGAAACAGCTTGCGCAGGGAAATTCCCATATTGAGTTTTGTGGTACTTTCCCTAACGCCGATATTGGCAAGGTTATTACCCAGTTCGATGCATTAGTGGTGCCTTCAATTTGGTATGAAAACACACCGTTAGTCATATATTCTGCACATGCATGCCGCTGTCCAGTAATTGCATCTAACCTGCCCGGTATATCGGAAGTAATTAGAAACGAAGAAAATGGCCTTCTTTTCGAAGCAGGCAGTAGTAGAGAGTTAAATGCAATACTCAGAGGGCTTTTGGACCATCCCGAAAAGTTATACCGACTTGGGGAAAAATGTAAATCACCACTGAGTGTCGCAAAATATACATCAAAACTCATTTCTATTTGGTCAGAAAATTAAGCATGATTTTAGTTTCATGTTCTTATTATATTGAAATAGGTGAATAATGTCTTCTATGGAAACAGTTCAGCACAAACCACGTATCGATGGACCTGATATTTTACGTGGGATTTCTGCATTATCTGTTATTGTTGTACATCTGATTGGTAATTCAGGATTGAAGTTTCCTCATTATATTGAAAAAATTGGTGGGCATTTTACTGCGTGCGTGACTTTTTTCTTTGCCATAAGTGCATTCTCGATTGCATATTCATATGGAGATAATATTTTTTCGAGAGAGAAATTTCTTTCTATCTGAAACGTATATTTAGATTGGCCCCGCTATTTTATTTGGCCTTTTTTATTGAGGCGTTAATTGTATATATATTGTATGATCATTCTCCTAACCCATTTGCTGCATTTTTGTCCATGAGTTTTTTGTTTAGTCTGGTACCAACAATGCAAGATAGTCTTGTTTGGGCTGGATGGTCATTAGGTATTGAATGGTTATTCTACTTAATTTACCCATTATTAATTTGTTTTATTCGGACTAAATCTATTGCTATCCTGGCGTGGGTGTTGCTTGTTATGTTTCAGTTGAAATGTTGAAAATTGACGCGCCATATACCAGTTTATATATGAATATTCTTAATCATATGCCATTTTTTATTAGTGGCATTCTTGCCTATTTACTCATGCCGGAAATGAATAAGATTCGACAGAGGCTGGGTAATAATACTAATTTAGTATCACTGCTTGTTCTTGGCGGTGTCAGTGTCTATCTACTTCATTATTTTTATTCTGATAACAATAATATAAATCTGTATATAACCTATTCATTAGCTTGGCTGATTTTGATTTCTATCTCTGTTGTCGGCTTTCCGCATTTTTTAAATAACGTATTTACCCGTTTCTTGGGTAAGGCAAGCTATAGTATTTATCTTAACCATTCAATCGTTATTTTGTTTTTAAAACTGTCAGGTTTCTTTGGTTTTATTTCTGCAGAGTTCAAGTCTGGCGAAGCTTCTTTTTGCGTTGCTATGCTATCGGTGAGTGTACTAACATTAATTATGTCTTATTTCACTTATCATTATATTGAAATCCCTGGGATGGCTTTAGGTAAAAAAATTCTTACGTATAAATCAGTCAGGTTAAAACAACCCACTTGATTTGTGTTGATCCGGTTATCAAGTAACTATTATTAAGAGATTTGCAAATAAGAGCTCAAAAAGTAATTTTCGGAGTATTATTCTTTTGCTAATCTTACGTGAGTTCACACCTGACAGGAGTAAGTAATGTCTAAGCAACAAATCGGCGTTGTTGGTATGGCCGTGATGGGGCGCAATCTGGCGCTTAACATCGAAAGCCGTGGCTATACCGTTTCCGTTTTCAACCGCTCCCGCGATAAGACCGAAGAAGTGATTGCCGAGAATCCCGGCAAGAAACTGGTTCCTTATTACACCGTTAAAGAGTTTGTTGAATCCTTAGAAACTCCCCGTCGCATCCTGTTGATGGTGAAAGCGGGCGCTGGCACAGATGCTGCTATCGACTCCCTGAAACCGTACCTGGAAAAAGGCGATATCATCATTGATGGCGGTAATACCTTCTTCCAGGACACCATTCGTCGTAACCGCGAACTCTCTGCTGAGGGCTTTAACTTTATCGGTACGGGTGTTTCCGGTGGTGAAGAGGGCGCGCTGAAAGGCCCATCCATCATGCCTGGCGGTCAAAAAGATGCTTACGAACTGGTCGCGCCGATCCTGACCAAAATTGCAGCCGTTGCTGAAGATGGCGAGCCTTGTGTGACCTATATTGGAGCTGATGGTGCGGGCCATTACGTTAAAATGGTTCACAACGGTATCGAATATGGCGACATGCAATTGATTGCAGAAGCCTATTCATTACTGAAAGGCGGGCTGAATCTGTCTAACGAAGAGCTGGCTACTACTTTCAGCGAGTGGAATAAAGGTGAGCTGAGCAGCTACCTGATCGACATCACCAAGGACATCTTCACCAAGAAAGATGAAGACGGTAACTATCTGGTCGATGTGATCCTGGACGAGGCGGCCAACAAAGGTACCGGTAAATGGACCAGCCAGAGTTCTCTGGATCTCGGCGAACCGCTTTCCCTGATCACTGAATCTGTATTCGCACGTTATATCTCTTCGCTGAAAGAGCAGCGCGTTGCCGCGTCTAAAGTTCTGAGCGGCCCACAGGCACAGCCCGCTGGCGACAAAGTACAGTTTATCGAGAAAGTCCGTCGCGCATTGTACCTCGGTAAAATTGTCTCTTATGCACAGGGCTTCTCTCAGTTGCGCGCCGCGTCTGATGAATATAACTGGGATTTGAACTACGGCGAAATCGCGAAAATTTTCCGCGCAGGCTGCATCATCCGTGCTCAGTTCCTGCAGAAAATTACCGATGCATACGCAGAAACGCCGGCAATTGCTAACCTGTTGCTGGCTCCGTACTTTAAGAAAATCGCTGATGAGTATCAGCAGGCGCTCCGAGATGTTGTAGCCTACGCGGTGCAAAATGGTATTCCGGTCCCGACCTTTGCCGCTGCGGTTGCCTATTACGATAGTTACCGTGCTGCGGTACTGCCAGCCAACCTGATTCAGGCTCAACGTGATTATTTTGGCGCGCATACTTATAAACGTACTGATAAAGAGGGCGTGTTCCATACGGAATGGCTTGATTAATTAGTCTGCCTTTATAATACCTATATATAAAAGGCCATCCAAACGGATGGCCTTACTTTGAAATAAATTTTACTTTAAAGTTATTTCTGCTTTTTTGAGTGTAAAAGGAATAACATAAATCTCACTTGATTAAAGGCATTAATGCAATCATGCGCAAAGATATAATAATTGTCGGCGGTGGTTTTTTTGGAATGTATCTTGCCGAGCAATTTTCTCTGCTAGGACACAGAGTCAAACTCTTTGAAAAAGAGAATAACTACATGTCCCGCGCGTCTTATAATAATCAGGCACGTGTGCATAATGGTTACCATTATCCCCGAAGTATATTAACCGCTTTACGCTCTCGCATCTCTTTTCCCCGCTTTGTTGAAGAATTTAGAGACTGCGTAGACTCGGATTTTGATAAATATTATTTAATTAGTGAAATGCTGGGCAAAGTGTCAGCGGGCCAGTTTCGTATGTTCTGTAAGCGTATAGGTGCCGATTGCGATGTGGCGCCTGCCAAAATACAGAATATGGTCAATCCACAATTGATCGATGCCTGTTTTACGGTCAAAGAATTTGCATTCGATGCATTCAAGCTGCGCGATATGATGTTGCAACGGCTGGAAAGCTCTACGGCTGAGTATCGCTGTGGTTACTCGGTTGATAAAGTCGAAAGCATTAATAACAGCATTACAGCATATGTACGAAACATAACCAATGGGGAAGTTGAAACCCATCATGCTGATCATGTCTTTAATTGCACCTATTCACATTTAAATTATTTACTTGATAACTCCGGAATTGAATTGATTCCGCTTAAGCATGAAATGACGGAAATGTGCCTGGTTGATGTACCCGACGAATTAAAAAAAACCGGGTTTACGATTATGTGCGGCCCATTTTTCTCCGTGATGCCTTTCCCTTCTGTCGGTCTGCATTCTTTCAGTCATGTACGCTATACACCGCATTACGAATGGCATGATAATCCGGGTGAGAAATACCGCGACTCGCATGTGAAATTCGATGAGGATAAGAAAAATAGCGCATGGCAGTATATGGTTAAGGATGCCTCCCGGTATATGCCTATTCTCAATGATTGCCGTTACGAACGCTCGCTCTGGGAAGTGAAAACGTTATTGCCACGCAGTGAAACGGATGACTCTCGTCCAATTCTTTTTCGACCTCATCATGGCATGAATGGATTTCACTGTATTATGGGTGGCAAGATAGATAACGTATATGATGCCGTTGAAGCTATTAAGAATATGAACGTTATTTAAGAATAAAAAGAGACTACACAAGTGAAAAGCGAATCTTTTGTTTCTGTTGTTTTAAAGACTCATGATCTCTCGGGTGAATTAACATCAAAGCTACGACAAATCCAGCAACTACTGGATGTAAATTATAGTGATTATGAAATCTTAATTGTCTCTAAAGGGCCCTATCGTGACGTACCGAGAAAGTCCGCAGTGGATCAAATTTTAGAAACTATTCCCAGTGTGCGCTTTATGCAGCTCTCCGGCGCAGCACATGATGATGTGGTTTGGGCTGCCGGGCTCGAAAATGCGATCGGCGATTTTGTTGTTCTTTATGATCACCTGACCGATCCCGTCGACGTTATTCATCGCGCCGTTGAGGAATGTAAGTCTGGTTATGATGTTGTCGTCGGTGTCTCTAATCAACCTCTGCCATGCGTCTATCGCTTTTTACGCAATACCGCATCCCACATTCTGAGTGCGATTGATTACCATATCCCTAAGAACTCTACCGGGCTGCGTTGCTTAAGTCGTCGTGCGGTAAATGCGGTGACGGATACTGGCCGTTTTCATCATCAGTTTTACCTCCGCATTCAAAAGACCGGCTACCCGATAAGCGAATTGGTTTATGAACCGATTAGCGAAAACCACGTTAAAAAATCGATTGTGTATGGTTTTCGTAATTTAGTGCGGCTGATGGTATTTAACTCTTCACGGCCACTGCGCTGGATGTCAGTTGTTGGGACCATCGGAAGTACAAGTGCATTGTTGTTTGCTATTTACAGTATTGTGGTCAATCTCATTAATGGCCACGTTGTTGAAGGGTGGACGACAACCATTCTTTTTATGTCGGTGCTCTTTATGCTCCAGTTCATCATGCTGGCGTTTTTCGGTGAATACCTCAGCCGATTGCTGGATGATCGGAGTGAGCAAGCGGCTTATTCCGTCGTATTTGAGAAAAATAGCGCGGTGATGGTGAATCAGGATCGCGTAAACGTTTTAAATGATGCCACTGCTGAAGAGTCTAATCTTGTGCAGACCGGACGCGACCGATAATTACAGGAGAGAACATGGCGAAGGCGTTAATTGGGTATACCGGGTTTGTTGGCACCACTTTGATGAAGCAAACCCAATTTGACGATTTTTATCGTTCGACGAATATTAATGATATTAAAGGTAAAAAATTCGATCTTGTTGTCTGTGCTGGCGCCCCCGCGCAGAAATGGATTGCCAATGCCGATCCACAAGGAGACCGTGAGAAAATTGACTCCCTGATCGCCTGCCTCGACAGTATTGAATGCGATAACTTTGTCTTAATCAGTACGGTTGACGTTTTTAAAACACCCGTGGGTGTTGATGAAAATACACCGATTGATGTGCAGGATCTGCACGCTTATGGTCTGAATCGCTATCGCCTTGAGCAGTTTGTCGCACAAAAATTTACGCGTCATGTGATCGTGAGATTACCTGGTCTGGTTGGTCCTGGATTGCGCAAGAATATCATTTTCGATTTTCTTAATGATAATAATGTCGCCAAAATCGAAAGCCGTAGCGTTTTCCAGTTTTACCCGATGGTTAATCTCTGGTTTGATATCAACAAAGCACTCGAGAACAATATCAATCTCGTTCACTTGACGGCTGAGCCTGTTTCTGTTGCAAAAATTGCGGGTGAAGGTTTTGGTTTTGACTTTAGCCGTCAACAGGCCGCATCGCCCGTTTCTTATGATATGCGCAGTGTATATGGCGCATTATTTGGCGGCACTGCGCATTACCAGTACTCCGCGAAGGAAACGCTACAAGCGGTCAGACATTACGCGCAGTCGGAACCTAAAAAAGCTCAGGAAGATAAGCAATGAGAATCTCCATCTCAAACCTTGCCTGGGATATTAGCGAAGATCTCGACGTATTGTCTCTGCTTAAAGAGTTTCAAGTTGATGCTATCGATATTGCTCCCGGTAAATATTTTCCAGAGCCAGCCAAAGCAACAACCGCAGATATCATGGCGGTAAAAAACTGGTGGAAAGAGCAGGGGGTTGACATCATCGGCATGCAGTCACTCTTGTTTGGTACTACAGGTTTAAATGTATTTGGTTCGCAAGCGGTCCAGGAAAAACTACTGGCGCATTTAGCTGATATTTGTCGTATCGGTTCTGTTCTGGGGGCTACTCGTCTGGTGTTTGGCTCGCCAAAAAATCGTGATTGCTCCGGTCTTAGTGCAACGGAAACCGAGCGTGTTGCCCAAACGTTTTTCCGTAAACTTGGTGATATTGCTGCCGATCAGGGTGTGATTGTCTGTCTGGAGCCAAATCCGGCGGTTTATGGCGCCAATTTTATGACAACAAGCAATGAGACCTGTGATGTTGTCACGGCCATTGCTCACCCGAACATTAAAATGCAGCTCGATACTGGGGCAGTCATTATTAACCAGGAAAATATCGAGACTGTATTGGCTCAGGCGAAGAATGTTATCGGGCATGTGCATATCAGTGAGGCGCAACTTGCGACGGTTGGCGATACGTTCAATGGACATGCCGCGCTGGCCGAAGTATTAAAAACGCAATTGGCAACTTTCCCGGCCACGATTGAAATGCTTGCAACGAAAGAGGAATCACATCTCGTTTCTATCCGTCGCGCTCTTTCTCATGTCACTTCCTTATATCGTTAAACAGGTACAACGACCTTGAAATGGTTAATACTTATTTTAGGCATCGCATGTAATGCCTCAGCCAGTGTCTTAATTAAAATGGCGATGATGCCACCGCGTAAATTTCCTTCCCTGGCAGACCCCCTTGCGTCGTTGACAAACTGGCCGTTCTGGTTAGGGTTGGCGCTCTATGGTGGCGCATTTGTCCTGTATGCCGCATCGCTTGCAGTGTTGCCTCTAAATATCGCACACCCAGTGCTCACTACCGGTGCGGTTGCTGCGGTAGCAATACTGTCGGTCGTTGTTTTTAACGAAACATTTCACTGGACGACTATTGTAGGTGTTGCCTTTGTTATCGTCGGTGTTGCATTGATCACTTCGAAAGCGGCTTAACAAGAATGGATTTTGCTATGAATAACAAAAAAAAATGGGAAGTTCCTGCATACAACGTCACATTATGGACGGAAAAAAAGCATGATGCTTGCGTAGTGATCCCGGTCATTAATGAAGGAAAGCGTATCGTCAGCCTGCTCACTAAGATGAATAATCTGAATATTAGCGGCATTGCAGATATCATTATTGTGGATGGCGGTAGTACAGATGGTTCGCTGGAAACAGAAAACTTATTAAAGTTAAACGTCAGCGGCCTGTTACTTAAAACCGGGCCAGGAAAGTTAAGTGCGCAATTGCGTTGTGGTTATGCGTTTGTTCTGGAAAAAGGCTATAAAAATATCATTACCATTGATGGTAATGACAAGGATGATCCTGCGCCTATTCCGGAGTTTATCGCCGCCTTAGAGCAGGGATATGATTTTGTACAGGCCTCGCGTTTTGTAAATGGTGGTGTAGCGGTTAATACGCCTAAATCACGCGACTTTGCGATAAAATTCATCCACGCGCCCGTATTGAGCATCGCATCTGGGTTCCATTGGACTGATACAACGCAAGGATTCCGCGCATACAGCAGCAAAATGTTGTTGGACGAGCGTGTTGCGCCATTCCGTGATGTATTTATGACGTATGAGTTATTGGCTTACCTGTCATATATTGCGCCGAAACTGGGTTTCCGTTGCATCGAACTGCCGACCTCACGTATCTACCCGGAAGGGGAAGTGCCGACAAAAATCAGCAGCTTTAAGGGTAATTTAGCTGTATTAAAAATTTTATTTAAATCCTGCCTGGGACATTATAATAAACGCTGAGAAGAACCGTTATGAACTCGTTTTTTTATAAGTTAAAAATCACATTACATAAACATCAAAGAGAACTGTTTATATTTTTCTCCTTGTTTATTTTAATATTTTCATCTGTCAGGTTGTATCCTGCTAGTTCCATAGGTAACGTGGAGCAATGGATAAATCTGACAAATTCAATGTTTGCGCGTAATCAGGATTTTTTGTTCAGTTATGGTCCCTTATATTGGCTCGTTGGTGGGGTTACAACGCCCTTTAACCAAATTACATATTGGGCTGCGGTTTTATTCTTAACAACTAATTTCGCCTTCTTTTGGACCATACTTGTTCTTATATGTATCGATTCTAAAAGATATTTTTCATTTGCAGCGGCATTCCTTATTTTTATCCTAACATTACAAGTTAATTGTGCGTTATTCCTTTGGCCATTGATGGTTTTAGCATACATTGAGTTTTACAGGAAACGTCAAATTACTTTGTCCTGGAAGATTTGCATTGCGCTTGGGGTTGTTGTTGGTATTGAATTTTATGTTCGCTTCTTTTTTGGTTTGATCAGTGCAGCTATTTTTACAACATACTTAATTAGCCATTTGCCATCCCGAAAAGCGCTCAACACACTGATTGCATTCTGTATTACTGTCCCTATAACATATGTTGTGATTGGATTTGCCATTTTTCATGATTCTGTTAGCATAGTAAGTTATTTAAAAATCAACATGCAACTTAATTTTGGTAATGCAGTTGATATGACGTTGGATGTTGAAAATACTTTTGCGACTTATGTCTGTGCATTTATTATTCTGGCGTGTTTCATCATTCAGTGCTTAACAGTTCGTCGATATCTTTTACTGACGTACATTGCGTTATGGGTCATTCTTTTTAAATTGGGATTTGGTCGAGCTGATCATTACAACACTTATTTTGTCGTTCCAATGATTATTTTGTCACTTGTGCTTGTTTGTGAGAAATTTCCGATTGGACGTCTTGTATATGGTATTTGTTTTGTATCATTGTTATTTATGGCAACACATGAAACGTTTCCTGGAGCTGCCACGATAAAGCCATTCTATACAGTTTTTAATTTTGACCAAGACTATAATGATAGAATGGCAAACACATATACTGAATACAAATTAGACGGACAGGTAACGAATCTTGTTAAGGATTCTACAATAGATGTTTATCCTTACAATAATGAGTATATGATTGCTAATAAATTTAATTATATTACTCGTCCGCTATTTCAGAATTACATGACACTTACGCCAGAGTTAGACGAAATGAATAAAACTTTCTTTGAGTCTAATAACAGGCCGGAGTTTGTATTATGGACTGGTGGGCTAACTTGTTATTCAAAAGATTGTAATATATTTGAAGGGTTTGACTATAAGTACTCTCTAAACGAAGATCCTCTTACTAGCACAAGTATTTTGAACAATTATGATATCGCTGCCATTAGCCATGGACGCGGGAATGTTCCGGTTGTGTTGATGAAGCAAAAAGCTGAGATTAATAAAGAGGAATATACATCTTTATCACAGCAAGAAATGCAATTTGGGACTTGGTACAAGGTACCGCAAGTAGATAATGCTATTGTCAAAGTGCAGCCGGGTTTTGAGTTTACCCTTTTAGGGCGGCTCAAAAATCTTCTCTTTAGAGGCGGTATCGTTAAGGTAAAATATAAGCTCGAAAGCGGCGATATAAAAGAGTTTCGACTGAATATACTTAATTCTGCTAGTGGAGTTTTGGCATCACCTTTTCTAACTGGTATTTCAGTAGAAGGTGTGCAAGGAGAATCAGTTAAAGCGATAATGTTTGAAACGGATGCGAAATTCTATCTCCATGAAAATTTCATAGCGAAGTTTATTCAGCTTAAAAATAATCAAATACATATTATACCGCGCGTAGTCAATTACAATAAGGCAGAGACGTTAGTTAATAATATTACCGTTAATCCGATCTTCTGTGATGGCAGTATAGATGTGATAAACAATAAAAAAGCTGAGAGCCAGACGCTGGATGATGCGTCGAGTCTTCAGGTTCAGGGCTGGCTTGCCGCGTCAAGCACGAAAGGTGAATTGTATGATAAAAGCTTGGTAATGCTGAAGCCTAAAGAAGGTAAGACATTATACTTTACGACCGATGTAAGCAATAGGCCTGATGTTGCAGATGCTTTCCATCATCCAGACCTTACTTCTGCGGGACTCTCGGCTCTTGTAGATATTAAAAAACTAAGCGGCAATTACTCAGTTAGCCTTGCAGGTATTCGCGGAAACAATTTGTATATGTGTAGTAATATTAACTTTGACGTGAACTTTCACAAATAGAAAATTACGGTCTGTTTTGACTAATCATCCGCAGATCTCTTCTGTGGTGGTAGTCAATAACAGACCGCCTCTGCAATAATGCTACTCATGGAAAATCCGAAAATGTTGCACATCCAGGCAGATAAAGATTTACCAGGAGTTGCTTTCATAAAACATCTTATACGCCCTTGTTTTACCAATTTTATTTAAATATCAATCATTGGATTTCTTTAAAAATACTGGCCCTGAAGGTTAAAAACTTAATCTTCTGCTCAGTCACAATGTTTCATTTTATTCTGTGCGCATTCTCTTTCCATTTCCTGTCTTGCCTCATTGATTTTACTCCTTTATCATTTAATATATGATGCCTTTTTTGAATATAATTTTTTCTTGTTATTAATTCCCGTGCTGGCGTTTCATATGACATGGAAAATACATATTCATTTTATTGTTTTGTCATTGAGATTTTTCTCGGGTTTATTTTTTTTTTTTTGCTAAAAATCGCAAGCAACTACTCTTATGTTTGAAAGGTTCAACCTTTTGATAACACAAATTGGTTACGTAAGCTTATCTGGACGATTAATCTGAATTTTTCTAATGTATTACAAATTGTTATGTGAGGATTTTCCTATTTTGTAGAGATTCTAAGTTAACTATTGTCCTGTAACTTAATGTTTTGTCTACTAAGCGTACAGTAATTAAATGTTCAATCACAAGCAGCAACAAGTTCTTGCTCTTGCTTGACGGCATTGATATTGCGACGGCAGAATTAACAGGTAAGGTTGGTTTTACTACCAACTCATATACTCAAACTACAAAAGATGCTTATCGAATGAAAATAACAATCTCCGGAACAGGTTACGTTGGCTTATCGAACGGTATTCTGATTGCGCAGCATCATGAAGTGGTCGCACTCGATATCGTGCAGGCTAAAGTCGATATGCTGAATCAGAAAAAATCGCCGATCGTTGATAAAGAAATTGAAGAGTATCTGGCGACAAAAAATCTGAATTTTCGCGCCACCACGGATAAGCAAGATGCCTATCGGGGCGCCGATTATGTCATTATTGCCACCCCGACTGATTACGATCCGAAAACCAACTACTTCAATACTTCCAGTGTTGAGTCGGTCATCCGCGATGTGCACGAAATCAACCCCGATGCGGTGATGATTATCAAGTCTACCATCCCTGTGGGGTTCACCCAGTCCATCAAAGATGAGCTCGGTATCGACAATGTCATCTTCTCGCCGGAGTTCTTGCGCGAAGGTAAGGCGCTTTACGACAACCTGCATCCGTCACGTATTGTCATTGGCGAACGTTCCGCACGCGCAGAGCGTTTTGCGGGGCTGCTGCAGGAAGGGGCTATCAAGAAAGATATCCCAACGCTGTTCACCGACTCCACCGAAGCCGAAGCCATCAAGCTGTTCGCCAATACCTATCTGGCAATGCGTGTGGCCTATTTCAACGAGCTGGACAGCTATGCCGAAGCGCTGGGGCTGAATACGCGCCAGATCATTGAAGGGGTTTGCCTTGACCCGCGTATTGGCAATCACTACAACAATCCGTCATTTGGCTATGGCGGTTACTGCCTGCCAAAAGATACCAAGCAATTGCTGGCGAACTACCAGTCGGTGCCGAATAACATTATTGCGGCTATCGTGGATGCGAACCGCACGCGCAAAGACTTCATTGCTGACTCCATTCTTTCCCGTAAACCGAAGGTGGTGGGTGTCTACCGTCTTATTATGAAGAGCGGTTCGGATAACTTCCGCGCATCCTCTATTCAGGGGATTATGAAACGTATCAAGGCGAAGGGTGTACAGGTCATCATTTATGAACCGGTAATGCAGGAAGACGAGTTCTTCCACTCTCGCGTTGTCCGCGACCTGGAAGCTTTCAAGAAAGAATCGGATGTGATTATTTCAAACCGTATGGCGCCGGAGCTGGCGGATGTTGAAGCCAAAGTCTATACCCGCGATCTGTTCGGTAACGACTAAGCACCGAAATGAAAACGGCCCGTCAGGGCCGTTTTTTTACGCCTTGTAATACGACTTGTACCACTCGACAAATTTCTTCACGCCTTCTTTAACCGATGTCTGCGGTTTAAAACCGATGGTGTCATACAACGGCTGCGTATCGGCGCTGGTTTCCAGCACATCGCCCGCCTGAATCGGCATCATATTCTTTTGCGCTTCAATACCCAGTGCTTCTTCAAGCGCTGTGATGTAATCCATCAACTCGACCGGCGAGCTATTGCCGATGTTGTAGATATGGTAGGGCGCTGAACTGGTGGCCGGGGAGCCACTTTCAACGGTCCAGGTCGGGTCAGCCTGCGGAATCACATCCTGCATGCGGATAATGGCTTCAACAATATCATCCACATAGGTAAAGTCGCGTTTCATCTTGCCGTAGTTATAGACATCGATGCTTTTGCCTTCGAGCATGGCTTTCGTGAATTTAAACAACGCCATGTCCGGGCGTCCCCACGGGCCATAAACCGTAAAGAAGCGCAGTCCCGTGGTCGGCAAACCATAAAGATGTGAATAGGTGTGCGACATCAGCTCATTGGCTTTTTTGGTTGCGGCGTAAAGCGATACTGGGTGATCAACGGAATCTTCCGTAGAGAAAGGCATCTTGCGGTTCAGACCGTAAACAGAACTGGAGGAGGCATACAGCAAATGCTGAACCTTATTGTGGCGGCAGCCTTCCAGCACGTTCAGATGACCAATCAGGTTAGCTTCGGCGTAAACATGTGGGTTTTCCAGTGAATAACGTACGCCCGCCTGAGCGGCAAGATGGATAACGCGGTCAAACTTCTCTTCGGCAAATAATTGTGCCATCCCTTCACGGTCAGCCAGGTCCAGTTTCACAAAGCGAAAGTTTTCGTTTGCCAGTAAGTTCAGGCGTGCTTCTTTCAGGCTGACTTCATAATAATCATTAAGGTTATCTATCCCTGTGACCTGATGGCCCGCCTGTAACAGACGTTCGCTGACGTGAAAGCCGATAAAGCCGGCTGCGCCGGTGACCAAAAATTTCATCTTCAACCTCAATGTCTGGTGATGCAAAACATGCAGCGCGGCAGGAGCAGCGCTGAACCATGAGGCGGATCATACCTGTTGAGAAGCAGAATGATAACTGTTAATTCAGTGGGGAAGAGGGGGAGTGCAGGCACTCCCCATAGCAATTACTGGTGACGCTTACGCAGATTTTCGATAACAGCGGTCAGATCCAGGTTCTGATCCTGCAACAAGACCAGCAGGTGATACATCAAGTCTGACGCTTCATTGGTCAGTTCTTCACGATCGTGAACGGTGGCCGCCAGTGCAGTCTCCACGCCTTCTTCACCCACCTTTTGTGCGATACGCTTGGTGCCGCTGGCATACAGCTTTGCGGTATATGAGCTGGCCGGGTCTGCCGTTTTGCGTTCGGCGAGCAGTTGTTCCAGTTGGTAGAGGAACAGCCACTGATGGGCATTGTCGCCAAAGCAACTGGACGTTCCCGTGTGGCAGGTTGGACCAATGGGATTCACCAGTACCAGCAGGGTATCGTTATCACAGTCCGGCGCAATGTTCACCACATTCAGAAAATGGCCAGAACTTTCGCCTTTGGTCCACAAACGTCCTTTGGTCCGCGAGAAGAAGGTGACTTTGCCACTTTCCAGCGTTTTCGCCAGCGCGTCCTTGTTCATATACCCCAGCATCAATACTTCGCCGGAGACCGCGTGTTGCACCACGGCGGGCAGCAGTCCGTCGGTTTTTTCCCAGTCCAGTTGGGCCAGTTGCAGCTCTGTTAACATACCCTTATCTCCACGCCCTGGCCTGCCAGGAACGTTTTTAACTCACCAATATTGATAATTTGCTTATGGAACACCGATGCCGCCAGCGCGCCGTCGACGTTGGCGTCGCGGAAGGCCTCAAGGAAGTGTTCCATTGTACCCGCGCCACCGGAAGCGATAAGCGGGACGTGGCAAACCTCGCGCACTTTTTTCAGTTGCTCAAGGTCATAACCGTTACGCACGCCGTCCTGGTTCATCATGTTAAGCACGATCTCGCCAGCTCCGCGTTTCTGCACTTCCTGCACCCAGTCCAGCGTCTCCCAGGTGGTCACGCGGGTGCGGCTTTCATCACCGGTATACTGATTGACGTGGTACTTACCGGTCGACGCATCAAACCAGGTATCGATACCCACCACAATACACTGCACGCCAAAACGATCGGCGAGGCGGGTGATAAGCTCCGGATCCGCCAGCGCCGGGGAGTTGATGGAAATCTTATCCGCGCCGAAAGAGAGAATTTTGTGCGCATCGTCAGCAGACTTGATCCCGCCCGCCACACAGAACGGAATGTCAATCACTTCCGCGACGCGAGAGACCCAGCTTTTATCGACCACGCGCCCGTCACTGGAGGCGGTGATATCGTAAAAAACCAGTTCGTCTGCGCCTTCTTCGGCGTAGCGTTTCGCCAGAGGCACGATGTCACCGATGATTTCGTGATTACGAAACTGGATACCTTTCACCACCTGACCATCGCGTACGTCGAGACAAGGAATTATCCGTTTTGCCAGCATTGGATGGCCTCCGTTACAGTAAATTTACCTTCCAGCAGCGCGCGACCCACGATCACGCCTTTCACGCCTGTTCCACGCAGCGCCGCAATATCATTGATATCGCCGATACCACCGGAAGACTGAAACGCAACCTGCGGATATCGCGCGCACACTTCTTCATACAGCGACACGTTCGAACCTGCCAGCGTACCATCGCGGGAGATATCGGTGCACAGCACATGCCTGAGGCCAACCGGGAGATAGATTTCTACCAGTTCTTCCAGCGAGACGCCGGAATCTTCCTGCCAGCCGCTTACCGCCACCTGTTTATTGCCTGCGGCATCAATGCGTACATCCAGCGCCAGGACCAGCGCATCGGCGCCAAAACGCTCGAACCACCCTTTAACGACCTCGGGTGATTTCACGGCTGTTGAACCAACGACCACCCGGGCGACACCAGCATCAAGCAGCGCGGCGACATCCTCTTCGGTACGTACACCGCCGCCGACCTGTACCGGCACATTCACCCCGGCAACCAGTGTTTTCAGCAATGGGATCTGGCGACGCGCCGGATCTTTCGCACCGGTTAAATCCACCAGATGCAGTACTTGCGCACCCTGGGCGGCGTAATCCTGCAGGCGCGGCAACGGGTCGGCGCCGTAGTCGCGCTGCTGACCATAATCCCCCTGGTGCAGGCGCACTACCGTTCCATCAATTAAATCTAAAGCCGGAATAATCATCACATCTCCAGAAAGTTTTTCAGCAGTTGTGCACCCGCGCGCCCTGAACGTTCCGGATGGAATTGCACGCCATAGAAATTGTCTTTTTGCACCGCAGCAGTAAACGGCGTGCCGTACTGACACTGGGCGATGGTATAAGGGTTAACCGGCATGGCGTAGCTATGAACAAAATAGAAGTACGCGCCGTCATCTATCCCCTGAAACAGGCGATTGCCTGCTTTCGGATAGACTTGGTTCCAGCCCATGTGCGGCAGTGGTAAACCAACATCTTCCATTTTCGGCACGTCCTGGTCGATGATACCCAGTAAATCCACGCCACTGTTCTCTTCGCTGAAACGTCCCAGTAACTGCATACCCAGGCAGATGCCCAGCACCGGCTGGGTGCAGGCTTTTACCAGTTCAATCAGGTCGCGTTCGCGCAATTGATCCATGGCGGCCTGCGCCGTGCCTACGCCGGGCAGAAACAGTTTGTCGGCGCGCAGCACCACGTCCGGATCGCGGCTCACCAGCGGCTCGTAGCCGTGACGCGAAATGGCCGATTTCACAGAGTTGAGGTTAGCGCAGCCGGTATCCAGGATAACGACATTCATCACAACACTCCTTTCGAGGAGGGAAGGGTATCGCCTTCGACGCGAATGGCCTGGCGCAGCGTACGACCAAAGACTTTGAACAGGCTCTCCACGCGGTGGTGATCGTTTTTCCCTTTGGTTTTCAAATGCAGCGTCACACCCATGGTGTAAGAAAGAGAACTAAAGAAGTGCTCAACCATCTCGGTGCTCAAATCGCCCACGCGCTGATAGGTAAACTCAGCTTTATATTCCAGGTGCGGACGCCCGGAAATATCCAGCGCGCAGCGTGCCAGACATTCGTCCATCGGCAGCACAAAACCGAAACGGTTGATACCACGCTTGTCGCCCAGCGCCAGTTTCAACGCTTCGCCTAACGCCAGGCCGGTATCTTCAACCGTATGGTGATCGTCAATGTAGAGATCGCCTTTGACGTCGATTTCCATGCGAAAGCCGCCGTGGGTGGCAATTTGATCGAGCATATGATCAAAGAAGCCCACGCCGGTGCGGATTTTGCTACCGCCTTCGCGATCCAGCCACACTTTGACGTCAATCTGCGTCTCTTTGGTTTTGCGCTCAACGTGGGCGTAACGATCGCGTTTGGTCAACTGCTCGCCAATAGCCGCCCAGTTCAGGGTTTCGCGGTTGTAACGCAGCCCGGCAATGCCCATATTGGCCGCCAGTTCAATATCCGTTGCGCGATCGCCAATGACGTAGCTGTTCGCTTTATCCAGCGCTTGCTCAACCAGCCAGCGCTCAACCATTTTTACTTTCGGTTTGCGGCAATCACACTCATCGCCCGGGAAGTGCGGGCAAATCAGCACCTCTTCAAACACCACACCCTGCGAGGTGAAAATTTGCATCATCAGGTTATGCGGGCCGTCAAAATCGGCCTGCGGGAAGCTGCTAGTGCCCAGACCGTCCTGATTGGTGATCATCACCAGTTTAAAACCGGCTTTTTGTAGTGCGAGCAGAACCGGAATCGCGTCCGGTTCAAAGGCCAGCTTGTCAAAACGATCGACCTGATAATCAGATGGCGGTTCGGAAATCAGGGTTCCATCACGGTCAATAAAAAGGTACTTCTGGCTCATACAGACTCCGCACGTAAAGCGTCGATGACGCGCTGGCTCTCTTCGCGGGTGCCGATAGTGATACGCAGGCAGCCGCTCAAGGTCGGTTGTTTATTTTGGTCACGCAGGATAATGCCCTGATCCCACAGTGATTTAAAGACAGCGCTGGAGGCTTTGAAGCGTACCAGAATGTAGTTGGTCTCTGAATCAAACACCGTCTCCACGCAGGGAATGTCACGAAGTGATGTTGACAGATATTCGCGCTCGGCCACGATCTGTGCGACACGCTCGCGCATCGCCACAATCCCTTCCGGGCTCAGAGCCTGGGCCGCGATATCGGCCACCGGTGTAGAGAGTGGATAGGGAGCGATCACTTTCATCAGCAGGTTGATCACCTCTTCATTTGCCAGGGTGAAGCCGCAACGCAGGCCTGCCAGCGCAAAGGCTTTGGACAGTGTGCGCAGTATCACCAGGTGCGGATACTCTTCAAGCCAGCCCGCCAGCGTCGCCTGAGGACAAAATTCAATATACGCTTCGTCGGCCACTACGAGCGCTTTGCCGCGCGTCATCTCCAGCACGGCGCGAATGTCCTGCGGATTGATGATTTGACCAGTGGGGTTGTTCGGGCTGCAGACATACAGCAGTTTGACGTTCTCAAGCTGGTCGGCAATGTTTTGCAGATCCAGTTGCCAGCCGTCCAGTGTCAGGGCCGTGCGGTACTCAACGCCAAAGGTTTCTGCGCTGACGCTGTACATACCGTAGGTCGGCGGGCAGAACAGAATGGCGTCTTTACCCGGTTCGCAGAATGCGCGGATTAGGAGTTCAATACCTTCATCAGCGCCGCGACTCACCAGCACTTGTTCCGGCTTAAGCCCGGCGTACTGCGCATACCCTTCAATAACTGCTTTTGGCTGACATTCCGGGTAGCGGTTCAGCGTTTGCTGAGTGAAATTAAATTCCACTGCCGTCGGAAATTCGTTGGCGTTCAACCAGACATCGCCCTTACCGCCAAGACGACGGGCAGACTGATACGGGGTCAGGGCACGTACGTTGGCGCGAGCCAGTTCCTCAATACTCATGCTTGCTCCTTAAGGGCGTTAACACGCAGGGTGACGGCATTTTTGTGGGCGGTGAGCAGTTCAGCGGCCGCCAGCGTTTCAATAGTAGAAGCGAGAGACGCGAAGCCTTCGCGCGATAATTCCTGGACGGTCATCCGTTTCTGGAAATCGGCCAGCCCCAGGCTGGAGCAGGTTGCGGTATAACCGTATGTTGGCAGGACATGGTTAGTGCCGGAGGCATAATCACCGGCGGACTCGGGTGACCAGTCGCCCAAAAAGACCGAGCCGGCGCTGGTGATATCATCCACCAGATCACGCGCGCTACGGGTCTGAATAATCAAATGCTCCGGACCATACTGGTTAGAGATTTGCACGCATTGTGCCAGGTCTTTGGCCACAATCAGGCGACTGGCGGAGAGCGCTTTACGCGCCGTTTCCGCGCGAGGCAGGTCGGCTAACTGACGTTCAACGGCGTCGGCAACGGCGCGGGCCATGTCGGCATCCGGCGTCAGCAGGATCACCTGCGAGTCCGGGCCGTGCTCCGCCTGCGACAACAGATCGGAGGCGACAAAATCAGGCGTGGCGCCGCTGTCGGCAATCACCAGCACTTCTGATGGGCCCGCTGGCATATCGATAGCAGCACCATCCAGACGCTGGCTTACCTGACGCTTGGCCTCGGTCACGAAGGCGTTGCCGGGTCCAAAGATTTTGTCGACTTTTGGCACTGATTCCGTGCCAAATGCCAGAGCCGCAATCGCTTGCGCGCCCCCCACTTTAAAGACTTCCTGTACACCGCAGAGTTGCGCCGCATAGAGAATTTCATCCGCAATAGGGGGAGGGGAGCAGAGCACCACTTTTTTGCAGCCTGCAATGCGTGCCGGAGTGGCCAGCATCAGTACGGTGGAAAACAGCGGCGCGGAACCGCCTGGGATATACAACCCGACGGAGGAGATAGGGCGGGTGACCTGCTGGCAACGCACGCCAGGCAGCGTTTCGACGTCCACCGTTTGCAGTTTCTGTGCGATGTGGAACGTGTCGATATTTTTAACCGCCACGGCCATCGCCTGTTTGATGTCGTCACCGAGACGGGCGCTGGCATCGGCAATTTCCTGCGCGGTCACTTTCAGCGTGGTAACGTCGGTTTTATCAAATTTCGCGCTGTAATCGCGCAGGGCGTTATCGCCATTACTTTTCACGTTGTCGAGGATCTCCACAACGGTACGGGTGATACTTTCTGAGGCAGAGATCGCCGGGCGCATCAGCAGCTCGCGTTGCTGTTCAGGGCTACAACTGTTCCAGTTGTTGATAGTGTTAAAGCTCATAATCATTTTCCTTTATAGGCAGGGTGACGCTTTCGCTTATCCGGCCTGGATGTCCAGGCCCGGCAGACATAGCGCCACCGGGCGAATCGTAAGGTGGATTACTCCATCATCTTCTCGATTGGCAGCACCAGAATAGAACTGGCGCCCAGCGCTTTCAGTTTTTCCATCGTTTCCCAGAACAGGGTTTCGCTGCTCACCATATGCATGGCGACACGTTGCTGATCGCCTGCCAGCGGCAGAATGGTCGGACGTTCGGCGCCCGGCAGCAGAGAAATTACTTCATCCAGACGCTCGGTTGGTGCGTGCATCATGATGTATTTGGATTCACGCGCCTGAATCACGCCCTGAATACGGGTCAGCAATTTATCGACCAGCTCTTGTTTGCCATCCAGCAGGTCGCCGTCACGTTGAATGAGGCAGGCTTTGGAGCGGTAAATCACTTCCACTTCGCGCAGACCATTCGCTTCCAGGGTGGCACCGGTGGAGACCAGATCACAGATGGCATCCGCCAGACCGGCACGTGGGGCCACTTCAACAGAACCGTTCAGCAGGCAGGACTTGAAGGCGACGCCTTTCTGGTCGAGATAGCGTTTGAGCAGGTGCGGATAAGAGGTGGCAATACGTTTGCCGTCGAGTGACGCCGGGCCTTTCCACTCTTCGTCGGCGTTGGTCGCCAGTGACAGGCGGCAACTCCCGAAATCAAGGCGGCGCAGGGTGAAATAACGCGGGTCTTCCCCCTGTGCGCGGCGGGTCAGCAGCTCTTCTTCCAGGACGTTTTCGCCCACAATACCCAGGTCGACCACGCCGTCCATGACCAGTCCCGGAATGTCGTCATCACGCACGCGCAGAATATCAATCGGCATATTTTCGGCCAGGGCAATCAGACGCTGTGTGTGCAGGTTGATTTTAATGCCGCAACGGGCCAGTAATTCGCGTGAGTCATCGCTCAGACGGCCTGATTTCTGAATAGCTATGCGTAAACGGGTATTGTCTAACATTCTGTTTTCCTCATTATCCTGCTGAATTTGGTCCAAAAAAAAGCCCCCGGAAGATAATCTTCCGGGGGCTTTCTCTTGCGTTCATGCACCACTGGAAGATCCAAACGTCTTCCAGCACACATCGCCTGAAAGACTAGTCAGGATGATGGTGATGATGGTGAAGTTTAAATTGAACGCCTGTCATAAAATTCTCGATGAATGTTTATTCATTTGATGTCGTTTAACCTAAACCACTTTCACCACCAAAGGCAAGGGCTTTTTTTAATCATTAAATCATTTCATATTGGCTCTATGAATTGTCAGTTTCGTCGGGCTGGCGTAGCCTTAAAATGGAATCTGCGAAATGTCGGGAGAGACACATGAAAAAGGTCGCTATTGTCGGATTAGGATGGTTGGGCATGCCGCTGGCGCTGTCATTAACGGCGCGCGGCTGGCAGGTCACCGGCAGCAAAACCACTCAGGATGGCGTGGAGGCGGCTCGTATGTGTGGCATTGAAAGCTACGTGCTGAAACTCGAACCGGAGCTGTTCTGCGAGCCAGACGATCTGGATGCATTAATGAATGTCGACGCGCTGGTTATCACTTTGCCCGCCAGACGCAGTGGTCCTGGCGAGGCTTTCTACCTGCAGGCGATGCAGGAGATTGTTGATAGCGCGCTGGCCTATCATATCCCGCGCATCATTTTTACCAGCTCCACCTCGGTGTACGGCGACACCAGCGGCACAGTAAAAGAAAACTCACCGCGTAATCCATCAACAGCGAGCGGACGAGTCCTGAAAGAGCTTGAGGACTGGCTGCATAATTTGCCGGGGACATCGGTGGATATTCTGCGTCTGGCAGGGCTGGTAGGGCCGGCTCGCCATCCGGGGCGTTTTTTTGCCGGGAAGACGGCGCCAGACGGGCAACAGGGGGTCAACCTGGTCCATCTGGAGGATGTTATTTCCGCCATCACGTTGCTGCTTCAGGCGCCGAAGGGCGGCCATATCTATAATTTATGTGCACCTGAGCACCCGGCGCGAGCGCAGTTTTACCCGGCCATGGCACGCAAGCTTGGCCTGCCTGAGCCACAATTCCTCGACTCTGCGCCCGGCGAAAAAGGGAAAGTGGTTGACGGTAACCGCATTTGCCACGAACTGGGATTTGAGTATGAATATCCGAATCCGATGACCATGCCACTGGACTGATTTTAAACAGTTTAATGCCATAAACGCGGGGGAAATCTGTCATTTCCCTGAAACAGTGCAGAAACATTTTAGCAAAAAGTGCTATTAATTTGCTCTGGTTCAAAGTGAATTATTTAAATTCAGTAAGTTAGGTGTTACCGTTTTGTGAGCGCCATCGCACAGGCTTGTCAAAACGCCTCACTTTGGTGCAAAATATGTCGCTGCAAAAAATTGAAACTAACCGACGTTAATAAGACGTCGGTTATTTTTTTGCACTTTAGAAACGTCATTCAATCCAAGAGGCCGGGCTTCGTACCGGATAGATATTTACTAAAAACCGACAGTCGTTGTCGCTGAGGAATATAAAGAAATGGGGCAATCTTTTGCTTACGCGCTGGCGTTCACCGTAAAAGGGGATAACTATGTCGCATAACGCTACTCCAAAGACCTCTCGCGTGGAATTACGTAAAACGCTTACGTTGATTCCGGTTGTTATGATGGGCCTTGCCTATATGCAGCCTATGACGCTGTTCGATACGTTTGGTATCGTCTCTGGCTTGACCGACGGCCATGTTGCAACGGCGTATGCCTTTGCGCTGGTGGCCATTCTCTTTACGGCGCTGAGCTACGGTAAACTGGTTCGCCGTTTCCCGTCTGCGGGCTCCGCATACACCTACGCCCAGAAATCCATTAGCCCGGCGGTTGGCTTTATGGTGGGTTGGTCTTCGCTGCTGGACTACCTGTTCATGCCGATGATCAACATTCTGCTGGCGAAAATCTATTTTGAAGCGCTGGTGCCTTCTATTCCATCGTGGATCTTTGTTGTCGCGCTGGTGGCCTTTATGACCATCTCTAATCTGCGCAGCATCAAGACCGTGGCCAACTTCAATACCCTGATTGTGATTCTGCAGATGGGCATTGTGGCCGTTATCGTTGGTCTGATCATTTACGGCGTCTCTCACGGTGAAGGCGCAGGTACGTTGACCAGCACGCGTCCGTTCTGGTCCGAAGGCGCACACGTGGTGCCAATGATTACCGGTGCGACTATCCTGTGCTTCTCGTTCCTCGGCTTCGACGGTATCTCTTCTCTGTCAGAAGAGACCAAAGATGCAGAGCGCGTGATTCCGAAGGCTATCTTCCTGACGGCGTTGATTGGCGGCCTGGTATTTATCGTTGCCTCTTACTTCCTGCAACTGTACTTCCCGGATATCTCTCGCTTTAAAGATCCGGATGCGTCTCAGCCGGAAATCATGCTGTATGTGGCGGGTAAAACCTTCCAGTGGGGCGTGCTGATTTTCTCCAGCGTGACCGTTCTGGCATCTGGTATGGCGGCACATGCGGGCGTTTCGCGTTTGATGTACGTGATGGGCCGTGATGGCGTCTTCCCGACCCGTTTCTTTGGTTATGTACACCCGAAATGGCGTACTCCGGCGTGGAACGTCCTGCTGGTTGGCGCGATTGCACTGCTGGCGATTAAATTCGACCTGGTGACGGCGACTGCGTTGATTAACTTCGGCGCACTGGTGGCGTTTACCTTCGTTAACCTGTCAGTGATTTCGCAGTTCTGGATCCGTGAAAAGCGTAACAAGACGCTGAAAGATCACTTCAACTATCTGGTACTGCCGGTCTGTGGCGCGCTGACCGTAGGCGCACTGTGGATTAACCTGGAGCAGAGCTCAATGATTCTGGGCCTGATCTGGGGGGGTATCGGCCTGGTTTATCTGGCCTGCGTGACGAAAAGTTTCCGCAACCCGGTGCCACAGTACGAAGATATCGCGCAGTAATGAATGACTGAATAAAAAAACCGGAGGCCATGGCCTCCGGTTTTTTTGCCTGCACTCTGGCGGCTACACAATCTCCTGGGCGTACTGCCAGAGCGATTTCAGCAGTGTCAGCTTCGCTTTATCGTCGGCGTACTGCTGGGATAGCATCTGTAGCTCATCGGCGTAGGCCTGCAAAAACTCAGGCGTAAACACCTGACGGCGATGCTCCAGCCAGCGCTGTTGTTCGTCATAATCGAGCGTTCCGGGGAAGTTACGCGCCCGGTAGTTAAACAGCAGTTTCTCGATTCGCTTATCGACAAAGGTGATATCCAGCGCCGGGAGGTTACGTGGCTCGGTCTCCAACAGAATGTTCATTGCCGCACGGTCTGCGTCGCTGAAAAAACCGTTATAAAGTTGTGTATCCACATTTTCTGAGGGCACAAACGGCTCGGCTTCGGCAAAGATAGCCAGTACTTTTTCGCGTACCTGCGGGTTATTGCGCAGAACGTTCAGGTTATCCAGGCACTGTTTGCGATCAATCCCCAGCCGTTCAGCATCCTCAGGACGCAGCGTTTTCGCCTGTGCCAGGATAGGGCATTTATTCAGATGTACCAGCTTTACCGGCACGGCAGCATTGTCACCTAACTCGGCTTTTGCGGTATACAAGCGCTCGCGCAACGCGTCAGCATCCAGTTCCAGCAACGACGACATATCGCCCGCGAGGTCCACCATGATCACGGCATTGCGGTTTTCCGGGTGCCAGGCCAGCGGAGCCACCCAACTGGTATTGCCGCGCCAGGCGCCAAACATGCCGGAAACATGGACCAGCGGCGTCATTTGCGGGACATCAATCAGGGCCGCCAGTTTATGCTTATTACGGTGGCTCAGCAGATAATCAAACAGCCTCGGCTGGTGGGTTTTCACCAGTTGCGCCATGGCGATAGTCGCGTAAACGTCGGCCATTGCATCGTGGGCATTGCTGTGTTCAATACCGTTCGCTTTTGTCAGATGCTCAAGGCGGAAACTCGGCAGCCCATCGTCATTCTCCGGCCAGTTGATGCCGTCCGGGCGCAGGGCATAGCAGGCACGCATCACATCCAACAAATCCCAGCGCGAGTTGTTGTTTTGCCAGCTCCAGGCATAGGGATCGTAAAAGTTGCGATAGAAGATATTCCGCGTCACTTCGTCATCGAAGCGGACATTGTTATAGCCGAGGACGCAGGTTTTGGGGACGGTGAACAGATCATGGATGCGGCGGGCAAAGTCAGCTTCATTAACGCCATTCGCTCTGGCGTGCTGTGGCGTAATGCCGGTAATCAGCACTGCCTCTGGCTGAGGCAAATAGTCATCTGCCGGTTTACAGTAAAAGACTTCCGGCTCGCCAATGATGTTGAAATCGGCGTCGGTACGAATCGCAGCAAACTGTGCGGGGCGATCCAGCGAGGGGCTGGTACCGAACGTTTCGTAGTCATGGAAAAGAAATGTGGGCGTTGCCGTTGAATCAGACACCTGAGCTCATCCTGTTGATCAATAACCTGCCTATGGTAAACCATTGCGTCGCATCTTCCGAAGGAAAACGCATTGCGGAGTGTCATTCGGAGCAAGATCCGGGACGTAAAAAAATGACTTTCGTCACATTTGTTTGCAATTTGTCCCAGTATCGACATATTAAGTTGCGTAAAAAGAACGGCTAATTTCACGTAAATGAGGATATTTCTTTGAAATGCCGTTTGTTTTTTGCCTTCTCCCTTTTGTCCGCGACAATCCATTGCGCGTTGGCAGATGATATGCCGATTTCTCCCCAACCGCCGGAAATTCAGGCGGGCTCATGGGTCTTAATGGATTACACCACCGGGCAGATCCTCACTGCAGGCAATGAACATCAGCAGCGTAATCCAGCCAGCCTGACCAAGCTGATGACTGGCTATGTTGTGGATCGCGCCATCGACAGCCACCGTATCAGCGCCAGCGATGTGGTGACGGTAGGTAAAGATGCCTGGGCGCGAGGAAATCCGGTCTTTGACGGCTCTTCATTAATGTTCCTGAAAGCCGGGGATCGCGTAACGGTGCGCGACCTGAGCCGCGGGCTGATTGTCGATTCCGGCAACGATGCCTGCGTCGCGCTGGCCGATTATGTAGCGGGAAGCCAGCCGCAGTTTGTCAGCATGATGAACGACTATGTGCAAAAGCTAAATTTGCGTGATACCCATTTTGAAACGGTACATGGCCTGGATGCGCCCGGCCAGCACAGTTCGGCATATGATCTGGCGGTGCTTTCCCGCGCCATTATCAGCGGTGAGCCGGATTTTTATCATATGTACAGTGAGAAAAGCCTGACCTGGAACGGTATCACCCAGCAGAACCGTAATGGGCTACTGTGGGATTCATCATTGAATGTTGATGGCCTGAAAACCGGGCATACCTCGGGCGCTGGTTTTAACCTGATAGCATCAAGCGTTGATGGGCAGCGTCGCCTGATTGCGGTTGTGATGGGGGCGGAAAGCCCGAAAGGTCGTGAAGACCAGGCGCGGAAGTTGCTGCACTGGGGCCAGCAAAATTTTGATACCGTGCAGATTCTGCAAAAAGATAAAAAAGTCGGCAGCGAGCGTATCTGGTATGGCGATAAGGAACAGATGACGGTCGGTACCGACCAGGACCTTTGGCTGGCGCTACCGAAAGCGGAACTCCCGAATATCAAAGCACGCTATGTTATAGACGCTAAAGATCTCGAAGCCCCGCTTGCCGCTCATCAGCGCGTGGGCGAAATCCAGCTTTACGACCGTGACAAAGTGGTGGCGCACTTGCCGCTGGTAACGCTTGACAATGTCGGTAAAGGTGGCTTGTTCTCGCGGTTGAGCGACTATCTGCACCACAAAGCCTGATGATGATGCGGACTGGCTGTGACGCGAGTCTGCTCACATAATTGAACTGTTGTGAGTGCCCGGTTTCGATGATTTCACTATACTGTACAAATACACAGTGAAAGGAGGGTAACATGGCATACACCGTAAGACAGGTTGATAAGCGCACTATCGCCGGGTTTCATCTGGTTGGCCCCTGGGATGTCACCGTCAAGAAAGGGTTCGAGCAGTTAGCGATGTGGGTTAACGGTAAACAAATTCAGACTCAGGAATGGATCACGGTTTACTATGACAATCCCGATGAAGTTCCCGCGGAAAAGTTGCGTGCTGATGTGGTTGTTTCGGTTCCGGCTGATTTCGTCATTCCTGAAAACAGTGAAGGGGTGATGCGTACTGAGATTCCGGCAGGCCTGAACGCAGTGGCACGTGCTCGCGTCTATAACGAAGAGTTTGAACAAGCGTGGGATGCTTTTTTTGATGAATTGATGGCAGACGAGCAGTATCAGATTGCTTTACGCCCCTGTTTTGAAGTCTATCTGAATTCAGCGCAGGAGGATGGCTACTGGGAAATCGATATGTACATTCCCGTAGAACCAAAATTGCTCTGATCGTAAACGTTTAAAGGGTTCACTGTTCAATCTGTACACGCGGATTTTAAGCAGTGACCCCTTTTTTTGTTCTAAACAGTGACCTTTGCCGCAGAAAGATCGCTACAATTGCGCCTTCGTTGTTTTTTGACTGGAGAGCGGGTGTGCGTCCCGACAAATCACTCAGTCCTTTTGAGATCCGTCTTTACCGACATTATCGCGTGGTTCACGGCGTACGTATTGCGCTGGCTTTTATCCTGACCTTTTTGTTGGTTCGTCTGCTCAATGTACCCGAGGGTACCTGGCCACTCATCACCCTGGTGGTGATCATGGGGCCGATTTCGTTCTGGGGAAATGTGGTTCCCAGAGCATTTGAGCGCATTGGTGGCACAATCTGTGGCTCTGCGTTGGGGCTTGTCGCACTTAAGCTTGAGCTGATCTCCCTTCCGCTGATGGTGATGTGGTGTGCGGGAGCCATGTTCCTCTGTGGCTGGCTGGCGCTGGGTAAAAAGCCCTATCAGGCATTGCTTATCGGTATCACGCTGTCGGTGGTGGTTGGCGCGCCGGCCGGGGATATGAATACGGCGTTGTGGCGAAGTGGCGACGTCATTTTTGGCTCGTTACTGGCAATGCTCTTCACCGGTATCTGGCCACAGCGAGCCTTCCTGCACTGGCGTATCCAAATGGCGAACTACGTTACCGCCTTTAACCGGGTCTATCAGGCCGGTTTTTCGCGTAACCTCGTTGAGCGCCCGCGGCTGGAAAGGCATCTGCAAAAAATACTCAATGATGTGGTGAAAATGCGCGGCCTGATTACACCCGCCAGTAAAGAGACGCATATCCAGAAGGCCATTTTTGAAGCGATTCAAACCGTAAGCCGCAATATGGTGTGTGTGCTGGAACTGCAAATGAACGCGCACTGGGCTTCCCGCGCCAGCCACTTCGTTATGCTCAATGCCAGTACGTTGCGTGAAACGCAGCAAATGACGCAGCAGACGCTGTTGACCATCGCCCATGCGCTCTATGAAGGAAATCCGCAACCGATTCTGGCCAATACGGAAAAACTTACTGACATTGTGACGGAATTGCGCGACCTGCTCCGCGATCATCAGGGCGATGCATTGGCGGAGAATTCGATTCACGGCTATGTGTGGCTGAGCATGGAACTGGCGCGGCAACTGGAGTTGATGTCACATTTAATGTGTCGGGCGCTGCGCAAATAAGCTTCACACAATTCGGAAAAACAGTCAGGCTGTTTCGATTCAGCCCAATTTGGGGTTATGATAGAGAAAAGGATAAAATCATTGTCATCAGCAACGGCTAAAAGTAAGGTCTTAGGCGGTTGCTTTAACGAATCCGAATCTCACATTAGCAGGGGTATCAAAATGGAAACAAGTAAGCCTTCATTCCAGGACGTTCTGGAGTTTGTTCGTCTGTTCCGCCGTAAGAATAAACTGCAGCGCGAAATCCAGGATGTTGAGAAAAAGATCCGTGATAACCAGAAACGTGTACTGCTGCTGGACAACCTGAGCGACTATATCAAGCCGGGTATGAGCGTTGAAGCTATCCAGGGCATTATCGCCAGCATGAAAAGCGATTACGAAGACCGCGTTGATGATTACATCATCAAAAACGCCGAGATTTCCAAAGAACGCCGTGAGATCTCCAAGAAACTGAAAACAATGGGTGAGCAGAAACCCGTTGAGCCAAAAGAAGAGTAATCACTCTTACGGTGAGAGGGCCTCTCTCACCGTTCTCTTACCCCGCCTTCCACCATGCACAACAGATGTTGTTGCGGCCAGTGCTGTTGCAATGCAGGTTTACTCAGTAACGCGCGCACTTTCGCCAGATCATGACGTTGTCTGTCCAGAAATAAGCCCACAACACTACCACTATGGGCGACATTCAGCCCGTACAAATCGCACTGTTCCACTATCCTCATCAGTGAATTAAAACCCGGTTTAGGTAGCAGCGTCTGGCTTGCCATGGCACTTTGCGATGCCGCCTCGCCCAGTAGTGCCGGATCGTTTGTCAGGCAGGCGCGCTGCACTTTACGCCAGGCACTGTCGAGAGCATCGGCGTTGGCCATCAGCGCGGCCCGTCGGGGCAGGCGATGATAATCTTCTGTGCGAAGCGTTAACGGGCTTTCCAGTAATAAGACATCAAGGGTGGGAACACGCTCACAGGAGATCCGTGTTTGTGCGCTGTTGTGATCAAATAACGTCAACGAGCGAAAAACGGTGCTGTCGGTGGGTTCCAGCGCGACGCAAAGCTGAGAGAGGGTGACGTCATCAAGCGTAAACCCAAGATGACGTGATGTGGCAACCGCTGTGGCTGCGATGTCCGCGGTACTACTCGCCATCCCTTTGGCGACGGGAATGGTTGAGCGGCAGTCAATGCGGATTTCATCACTTAATGCAGCAGGTAGCTGCCAGTGCGCCAGCACCTGTTTTACCATCGCTCGTACCAGGGGGCGTTCAGCAGGCACAGGCGTACCGGCTGTGACTTCAACCTCGCTATACCAGTTGACCGGGCAGGAAACCAGCTTTTCACTGCCCAGGATCCATCCCTGAATGATTTCGCCGCAGGATGCGGGACACTGTGCCAGCGCCAAGTTCAACCTCTCATTGTGGTGCGTAACGTCAGGATAGTGTCATGCCGATCCGCTGAAGGCCAGAATTTCGCGTAACGACACCACGCCGCCAATCACGATCAGCGCGGGGGCGTGAAACCCGGCGGCTTCGCTCTCTTGTGCCAGCGCAGACAGCGGTGCGCAGAGAACTTTCTGTTCCGGTGTGCTAGCACGCATCACCACGGCTGCAGGTGTATCGGCTGGTTTACCTGCACTCATCAAAGCGGCACAGATGATCTGTATCTGCGACATCCCCATCAGGATCACCAGCGTCCCCGGCAGGACCGCAAGTTTACCCCAGTCCTGGGGTTCTTTACCGTCCTGTAAATGGCCGGTCACAACATGAAAACTGGAGGCAAAATCGCGGTGCGTGACCGGGATACCCGCTGCTGCAAGCCCGCCAATCGCGGAGGTGATACCTGGTACCACCTCGCACTCGATACCACACTCCCGTAGTGCTTGCATCTCTTCGCTTCCGCGACCAAAAACAAAGGGATCACCGCCTTTTAAGCGCACAACCCTGAGGCCTCTGCTGGCGCAATCAATCAGGATTTGGTTGATTTGTGGCTGCGGGATAGGGTGGCGATTCGCCTCTTTGCCCACATCATGCAACTCACAACCCGCCGGGGCTTCCTGTAACAGGAGCGGATTTACCAGCCTGTCGAAAACAACGGCCTCGGCTTCACGCAGGCAGTTTAATCCTTTTACGGTCAGCAGACCCGGGTCGCCCGGGCCTGCGCCCACCAGCCAGACTTTACCTGTCATGCTTCTACCTCCGCATATTCCGGCAGCCCGATGCGCATTACGTCACGGGCAATCATCAGTTCTTCATTGGTATTGATCACGGCGACTTTCACCACAGAATGGTCAGTCTGGATAAACGTGGCATTGCGGTCGTTTTTCCCAGCATCAATGTCCAGCCCCAGGAAATGCAGGTTGCGACAGATGGCCGCTCTGGCTCGCGCGGAGTTTTCACCAATCCCGCCAGTAAATAACAGAACATCCAGCCCACCCAATTGCATTACATAGCTGCCGATAGTGGCGCGAATACGTTCGGCAAAAAGAGTGAGCGCCAGTGTTGCGCGCGTGTTGCCAGCATTCGATGCTTGTTCGACATCGCGAAAATCGTTCGATACGCCAGAGACCCCGAGCAGCCCCGATTCGTTATTTAGCAGAGCGTTAAGCTGTTGCGGCGACTTGTCTTCTTTTAACGCAACCCAGGGCAAAATAGAGGGGTCGATATCCCCGCTGCGGGTACCCATCATTACCCCCGACTGCGGTGTGAACCCCATAGAGGTGTTGACGGAGAGCCCACCTTTAATAGCACACAGGCTGCTGCCATTGCCTAAATGGCAGGAGATAACCCGCAATGCGCTTAATGGAACGCCCAGTTTTTCGGCTAATTGCTGGCTGACAAATTTATGGCTGGTGCCATGGAACCCGTAACGGCGAATCCCAAGTTCCGCGTAATAGCGCCAGGGCAGAGGGTAGATGAAAGCGCTTTGTTCCAGCGTCTGATGAAATGAAGTATCAAACACGGCAACCGCCGGGGCATGTGGCAGCGCCTGGCGAAAAATGCGAATGCCCGCTGCGTTGACCGGATTGTGTAATGGTGCCAGTTCCGCAAGGCGTTCGATTTCTGCCAGTGCGTCATGGGTAATCAACGCCGAGTCTTTAAAAGTTTCTCCACCGTGTGCGACACGATGCCCCACGCCGTCTATTGCCGATAAGGAGGAGATAATGTTATGTGAAAGCAATTTTTCCAGCAGTAATTCCGCCGCCTCTTTGTGGTCGGCAATGGCACGTGTCTCCTGCCATTTTTGTTCCCCCTGCTTGAGGGTGAAAATGGCATCGGAAAGCCCGATACGTTCGATCAGACCCTGACAGAGAAGCGTGCCTGCAGGCATAATAAGAAGCTGAAATTTAAGCGAAGAACTACCGGCGTTGATTGCCATTATTGTTCGGGACATGCGTGCTCCTGGGGTTGAAGAAAAGCGATGACCTCAGCGACACCCTGACCGGTTTGCGCGCTGGTGATAAAAAGGTGCGCTGCACCTGACTGCCGTAACCACTCGCCGATTTGCGTGATCTTGTGTTCTGCGACAAGGTCGGCTTTGGTGATGATGCCAATCGTCTGGCGATTCATCGGCAAGGTAAATCCGGGTGAAAATGGGCACCATTCGGCGTCGGCATTCAGTACCAGCGCCACCACATCGGCTTCGCAGGCACTGGTGAGTAAGGCGCTGTAGAGACATCGATTTTCGAGGTACTCCCCCGGCGTATCGATGGCCTCAGGTGACCAGACAATGGCCTGCGTTTTTTGATAGCGCATTGCCTCACCGCGCAAGCGTTGTGTTAGCGATGTCTTACCGCACTGGCTTGGGCCAATTAACATCATTCGTTTCATTGCATCAGGTCCTTGTGACCTGGCAGGTCGTAAAGTGCAGCATTTCGCCGAGTGAACGCGTCACCTGACGTAGTGCATACTCCACTGAGGAAACATCCCCCGTGAGGACCACGGCACCTGTGAAACGATCGATAAAACCGATCTCTACCGCCCCGGATTTGGTCGCGATATCGCAGGCGATGATTGAGGCTTCGCTGGGGGTAATCGTCAGAATGCCAATGGCAGAAGCCGTCTCGCTTAAGCCCAGCTTTTTGTAGAGATCTTTGCCTGGATTGGCGATCAAATGGGCCAGGGTGACCTGTTTACCGGGCACATACTCCTGAATCATGCGTTCAGTACTGCGTTGTGTCTCCATTAGCCCTCCACAATCTGTCGCCACATGGCTTCATGGGGACGCGGGATCACCGAGCGGTACACCAGCAGACCTTTTTCGCCAGCACTTTCACTGGCAACGGCGACGGCATTTTCCACATCCGAAATATCACCGGTCACGACCATGTAGCATTTGCCACCAATGCCGAACGCCATATGAACGCGTACCAGGGTGACATTCGACGCCTTCACTGCACGGTCGGCCGCGCTCACGCAGGCGGCTACACTCCAGGTTTCAACGATACCCACTGCCTGACGTTGCTCAACGGCATTGAGACCGCTAATCGCAGGCAGCACGCTGGCATGAATATTGGGAAGGACCAGGCTGTCGACCAGCATCTCCCCGGCCTGGCTGTCGCCCGTGGCAATAGCCTGCTGGACTGCGCCGACATCGCCTCCCACCATGACCAAAAATTTACCGGGGCAAAGCGTCTTACTGACCAGAAGCGTCACATTGGCGCTTTTGAGCATGGTATCACCCAGTTCCATGCCTTTGGCGATGCTGGTTAATTCAAGTATTCCAATAGCCTGTGACATGCTTATCCTCGTACAACCGTAATGGTTTTATCTGTGACCGACGCAATAACGCCATCGATACTGGCATGAAGGGGAACACCCAGCGCACCTTCGGGGATATTGGCAATGCGCTGCCCCCGGATGACGACGTCGCCTTCTTTTACGCAAGGAATCGCTGGCGCACCAATATGCTGGCGCAGCGGCAATTCGACCTGTGAAGGGGTAATGGCGTGCTCTTCCAGCGGCGCATCCTGATACCAGTCGCGCAGGCCAAGCCTGGCCACCAGGCGCTTGACAGGGATCAGGCGATAGCGCGCCATCTCATCAGCCTCGCGAAGCGGCCCCTCATAGCGTGCGCCGCTGGCGCGTAATTGAACTTTAAGGAGACGGTTTACCCGCATCGGTGAGATGCCTACCGGGCAGGCGACGCTTTCACAGACGTTGCATTCAGAACAGGTCAGGGCACTGAGCAGCGTTTGCGGCGTAGCGACGTCCTGATAATTGACGGCCCGCACCAGAAGGTGAGGCGAGAGTTCGTGGCCAATTAAATGCCGGGGGCAGAGATCTGTGCATAACCGACACTGCTCGCAGACGGTACGGGCGATGGTCAGCACGGTGCGGTCATCCTGCAGACGGCGCTGAATTAGCGAGTGTGATTTCGGAAGTACCAGCAGGCCACCCGTGGTTTTTGTCACCGGCACATCCAGTGATGGCAGCAGGCCGCCCATCATCGGGCCACCGTTAATAAAACCGGGGTCGTCTACCGTGGCGCCACCCGCCATTTCCAGCACTTTCCGTAACGACATACCCAGCGGGACCGTTACGGTCAGGGGATGACGTACCGCGCCGTTTACCGTCAGTGTTCTGCGGGTCACGGGATATTGCTGTTCCACCGCGCGTGCAATATTGAGAACGGTCTGCACGTTATTGACGACAACCCCCACGCTGACCGGCAGCGCGGCAGGCGGCACACGACGCCCTGTCGCCATCCAGATAGTGATAACTTCGTCTCCGGCGGGGTAGACGTCAGGTAGAATATGCAGACGAATCTGCGCAGGTAGAAGTGGGGTAAGTGCGGCAATAGCGGCGCGATATTTTTCTTTGAGCGCAATAATGCCCTCTGTCGCACCCGTTGCCGTCATGCCATAAAGCACGCCACGTACCAGTCGTGCCGCCTGTTGCGCCATCAACTGCTGATCGACTTTCAACATCGGTTCGCATTCGGCGGCATTAACCAGAAAAATCTCGACCTGTGCCTGCAGTTTTACATGGGTTGGAAACCCGGCGCCGCCAGCGCCAACGACGCCTGCTTCGCGTACGCGCTGGCGAATGGTCTCTGCCGTTGCCTGAGTCAATTCGCCCCAGGGGGACGGGAGAAGGGCCGCTTCACTCACAGCAATTCCTCCAGAATATGTCGAATGTCATTGCCATCGGCAGGGCGAGGCGTGGTTTTCAGCGTGACATCCGCCAGTGCAGCCTGAACCATGGCGGGGATCCGCTCACGGAATTTATCTTTGTCTGCTTTTAGCGCGACCGAGAGCGTCGGCATCTCACACTGCTGACGAAGCTGCTCAATCTGGCGAATCAGTGAATGAATGGCGACCAACTCATTCGCGCCTGTCGGGCAAAAATGGCAGGCTTTAGCCAGCCGGGCATAACGCTTCGCCGCACGTTTATCACTGGCATTAAAGCGAATGACCGCCCCCAGCAGCAGTGCATTAGCTAACCCATGCGGCAGGTGAAATTGCCCGCCCAACTGATGGGCAATGGCGTGATTAATACCTAACCCCGCCTGGCTGAACGCCATCCCAGCGAGGGTCGCAGCGTTGTGCATTTTGCCACGCGTCGCCAGGCAGTCGCCTTTACGTACCGCCGTTGGCAGGTACTGGAACACTAACTGTGCTGCTTTCTCTGCCAGCGCATCAGTAAAATCGCTGGCCCGAGGCGACACATAGGCTTCAAGGGCGTGGGTCAGCACATCCATGCCGGTATTCGCCGTAATAGCAGGCGGGACGCTAACGACAAGCGTCGGGTCCAGGATCGCGATATCGGGATAGAGCGCATTATCGAACAGCGGATATTTGATGCCTTTTTCGGGATCGCTTATCACGCAGGCGCTGGTCACCTCTGAGCCAGTGCCGCTGGTGGTCGGAATCGCGACACAGGTTTCGATATTGACGCCCTGTTGTTTGCTGAACCAGACGATCGCTTTCGCCGCATCCAGCGCGGAGCCGCCACCGAAACCAATAACCACCTGCGGCTGGAGTGAATGCATCTGTGTAATGCCTTCCACAACCGTGGCGATGGTCGGATCAGGTGTAATGTCGCTAAAGACGCTGATGCGGTTATCTGCCGGGATTGCCTTGCGCAGCAGTTCTATAAGCGGCGAGCTGGCAAGAAAACCGTCGCAGACAACCCATATGTGCTTGTTACGAAAGCGTTTAAGCACCTCAAGGCTTCCCGCTCCGCTGTAGAGTCGCGTTTGTAGCGAAAATCTCTTCATATCGGCCTCAATTAGCGAATGGAGAAACCGTTGGTCAGTACGCAACGACGCGAACGTGCAAAGGTTTTTGCTGATGTCGTGCCTTCGCCGGTAGGTGTGGCTATTGTGAATGTGGTAAAGCCTTCACCGCCCACGCCAATCCCCGCATAAGACGGTCCATTTTTCACAAAAATAGAGGTCTGCAGGCTGCGCGCGGCCAGGTTCAGGCGGGAGACATTTTGTGAATGCATCACCGCCGTGTGGTGCAAACCCTCCTCAACAACGAGGGCAAGGGCGAGGGCGGCATCAAAGTCGTTAACCCGAACGACAGGCAGTACGGGCATTAATTGCTCTGCGGTAACCAACGGATCGTTGCCTTGAACTTCGGCGATCAACAGGCGAGGCGCTTTAGGCGGCACACCCAGACCGGCCGCTTGCAGAATGTGTGAAGGGCTTTTACCGACCAGTTTTTTATTGGCCACCCCATCCTGGATACAGACGGCACGCAATTTATCGATATCCGCACCGGTAATGCGCAGCGCGCCAAATGCCTGCATCTGTTGCATCAGGCGGTCGGCAACACAGTCGACAACAATCAGACTCTTTTCTGCAATGCAGGGCAGGTTGTAATCGAAGGATGCGCCGTTGATGATGTCTTCCGCTGCTTTCACCAGATCGGCAGTTTCGTCGACGATACAGGGTGGGTTTCCGGCACCTGCGCCGATCACTTTCTTGCCACTTTTTAGGCCCATCAGCACAATGCCTGGGCCACCGGTAATCGCCAGCAGGGCGATTTTGGGATGCGCCATCATCTGCTGGGTGGCTTCGAATGTAGGTTCGGCAACGGTTACTACCAGGTTGCGAATACCCGTATGACGAAATGCAATATCTTCAATCATGCGGATCAGCTTGAGCGAAACCTTTTTCGCACCCGGATGCGGGCTGAAATAGATGGTATTGCCTGCCGCCAGCATGCTGATACTGTTGTTAATAATGGTTTCGGTCGGGTTCGTGCTCGGCGCAACGGAACCAATAACGCCAAACGGGGAATATTCGAATAACACCATGCCGCCGTCGCCGGTCAGCGCGGTGGTGGTGAGATCTTCTATACCCGGGGTGTTTTCCAACGCGGCTTTGTTTTTGAGAAACTTGTCTTCTTTGTTGCCCATACCGGTTTCTGTGGCGCTCTCTTCGGCCAGTTCGGCCAGACAGGGAGCCAGCTCATCGCGAATACCGCCAATAATGGCGCTGCGGGTTTTTAAGGGACACTGTTGATAGCGCAGGAAGGCCTGGTGTGCTGCGTCGATAGCTTCTGCTGGCGTGGCGAATACCCCTTTGGTGCAGCTCTCTTTTTTCTCTTGTGTCGGTGTGAGTTGTTCGCTCAGGATGGTGCGAATAAGGGTTTCAAGTTCGGTCGTATTCATTATTTTTTTCCCATGTTAATCGCCGCAAGTGCGGTCTGAGCAATGTCCATGTCTTGTTCAACGGAACCGCCGCTGATGCCAAGACCACCAATAATGTTGCCGTCACGCCAGATGGGGAAACCGCCTCCAAAAGTGACAACTTTGCCTTCCATGTGCGCCTCTAACCCATACAGCGCGCGTCCTGGTTGCACGGCGTCTGAAAGTTCGTGTGTGGCCGATCTCATCGCGACCGCCGTCCAGGCTTTTTTCGGTGCCAGGTCGCTACTGACTAGCAGCGCGTCTGGCATGCGCCAGGTCAGCACGCCGATGCCATGGGCGTCCACGACGCTTATCACCACCGGCACGTTAAGCTCGCCAGCGCGTGTCATCGCGGCTTTGGCCAGTTGATGAAGGTCATGAAATGAAAGTGACATAGAGGTGCCTTTCGCCGGTATGGCTTGTGCCGCAGCGCGATAACGCGCCGCGACTTCGTGAATGACTTTTTCCTGGTGCGCCAGATGGTCTTCAAGGCGGGCCAGCGCATACAAGCAGTCGGAAAGGCGGTTGATATAGCGCATCAGCACCTGACGGACGTTTACCTGTTCACTTAACTCCACCAGGCGACGCTCGGCTTTGCGGGCCAGTGTCCGGGCAACATGCAAACGGGCTGCTGCTTCGCAGCGGCCTGGCAGCACAAAGCTGTGGACGTTGTCGACCTGGGACATCGCGTTGTCTATTGCTTGCTCCAGCGCAGCAATATCTTCGGTACTGACATAGCGCTGTTTTGGCGAGGGTGTTTCGCTTTCACTCGCCAGTTCTGAGCTAAACCAGAAAATCTGCAGTTGCACCGCTTCCAGGAATGGCTTGCTGACGGAGGCTTGCACGGCGCAAGCACAGAGACTCAACTGAGAGTTGAGTTCATCCAGCGTGCCGTATGCTTCGACGCGCGGATGGGTTTTGCTGACGCGCTGGCCGCTAAAAAGAGCCGTCGTGCCAGCGTCGCCAGTGCGGGTATAAATGGCCATTATTCCTCCTTAGCGCGACAGGGTGTCGACAATGCCCACCACCGCCAAATCAATGGCTTCGTTCGGGCCGGAAAAAACATGTCTCGCACTGGAGCCACTGCTGAGCAGAACCAGTTCGCCGACACCTGCGCCAACGGAATCAACGGCTACTTCATCACCCTGTAATGGGTTGGCGGGAAGTTCGCCGTCTGCCGTAACCCGCCGGACCAGCAGCAGTTTTTTGCCCACCAGAGAAGCGGATTTTTGTGTCGAGACCACCGAGCCAGTTACCCTTGCGAGATGCATGCTTTACTCCTGCTTCACGAGTCGTATGTGTTGCGAAATCACTGCGTCACGGGCCAGTGCCGTGATAACCGTTTTACGTGAGATGGCAAGCCAGCACACATTGAGACCAGCGACATCGCAGTAGCTCAATACTTTTGCCTGATGGACTACCACCTTGACGCCTTGCTCATCCATGAAGGTCACAGGCAGTTTTGCCAGTGTTTTCAGGGGCAAGCAGGACAGCAGCCTGCTGTTAAACGTAATGCTCACGGACATGCCCAATGCCAGGGCTTCAAACAGGTGTGCAACGGCGGTGTTGTCCTGATCGCCGTCTGCCAGCGCCCCCAGAAAACAGAGATCGGTTTGTTGCACGCAGAGCGCGTCATGGTTCAGAAAAAGCTTCATCACAGAAGCATGACGCAGCTCTTCCTGACTGAGTCTGAGGGTGTTGCCCTGCCTGGCCTGCAGGCGGGCAACGATCAGCCCGACGATGTGCGCTAACTGTTCGCTGTTCATGCGCGTGGTACCAGGCGAGCGCGAGCGCCAGGTTCGTCTGCGCCACAGGCATTCGCTTCATCGGTATCGATATGCATTTCGAGAAGCAAACCCGGCGCCACGCGGATGGCGACATCATCAAAAATCACCCGGCGCCCGGTGCCTTCAATTGCAACGCAGACGTTGTCGCCATGGGAAACGCGCAGAACCAGGGCGTCCAGCGGCGACATATGAATGTGCCGTTGTGCGACGATGACGCCGTTGGGTAAGTCGATTTCCGCATACGGACTCACCAGCCTGATCCCTGGTGTACCCGCCAGATTGCCGGACATGCGCAGCGGGGCGGCGATACCCAACGTACGGGCATCCGTACGTGAAATCTCGACCTGGCTGGCGCCGCGTAGTGGGCCAAGCAGGCGCACATTTTTCAGTTGCCCCTTTGGTCCTGCCAGCGTGACAGTTTGCTCCGCCGCAAAATAACCGGGTTGCAGCAACGCTTTTTTAATCGTCACTGTCTGACCGGGGAATAACCGCTCGAAATCCTCAGGTGAAAGATGGATATGTCGGTTCGATATACCCAGAGGGATGGGACGCGCACGCATCTCATCCAGAACCTGAGTGACCACATTTTCGACTAACTGTTTATCCATGTTTATTCCCCTCGCTGACCGCTATGAATACACAGCGAGCGTGGTTCCCCTTTCTGGCGTGGACACGCCGGGTCAAGGCAAAGATTGCAGGTCACCAGTTGAATCGCCGCCGGTTCGGAAGTGGCGGATTTTTCTTCACGCGATGCCTGCATGTGCTCAATGCTCTGAACCGGTATTTCCGTCGTTGTTATCGACACAGGGGGCGTTTCAGGGATGGCAGTACGCGTTGGCGCAGAGGCCAGAATCCCCTCAGCAGGCCTTGCAATGACCTTTTGTGCCACCAGCCCGTTACGCGTTTGCGCAAAGTTGGCGCCAGTGATGATGGCCGACTGAACAGAGGCCACATCACCAGCGACTTTGATTACCGTCCAGCCAGAGCCATTGGTTTTTTCCATACCCAGCAGCGTGATGGAAGCGGCTTTCGCCATAACATCCGCGCAACTGATAGCCAGCGCCAGACCGCTAACTTCAAGTAATCCGAGTGATTGCTTCACGCTGTGCTCCTTTATCTGCCAGTCAGGCTGATTTCGGTAAAATGGCTTCGACGTCGCTGTGCGGACGCGGGATCACGTGACAAGATTTCACTTCACCCACCGCGCTGGCTGCCGCAGCGCCTGCGTCAACGGCGGCTTTCACTGCACCCACGTCACCGCGCACCATGACGGTGACCAGACCCGAACCAATTTTTTCGTAACCTACCAGTTGCACGTTGGCGGATTTCACCATGGCATCGGCGGCTTCGATTGCACCCACCAGACCTTTTGTTTCAACCAGTCCCAATGCGTTGTTCATACTGCGTTTCTCCTGTTTATGGATAAAAGTGGTTACCGGAACGGTATCCCCTTCACCAGTCTGGCGGCGTTATTACCTGCCTTGCGCCGGGACTGGAGGTCTTCATGAAGCATCAGCGTAAAAAGCGGCGCTGATGCGGGTAAATTTCGGTAATGGATAACCAGTTGCTGGTTATCGCAGGCGATGCCAACCAGCAGTGCTGACTGGTTAGCCGCCTGCCAGGCATGGGCGACGACATCAAGCCCGGAGGCCTGTTGCCAGCGCCAGGGAATACCTTCCTCTTCAATTCCCCACAGCACTTCCTGCCACTGCGGCTGGCACTCTGTGAGCGCGGTGATAACGATGACCGGACTGTCCTGCTTAACGTCCATTGGCATACTCCTTCTGCCAGGAGAGGATCAGACCCGTTGCCACCGCGTTGCGTGGACCTTCAACGCCCCGGATATTTCCCCGTCCGGCCACCAGTCGGTAGTGGGCAAGGGCATCGGTGACGAGTTGCGGTATCTCGAAGTCGAGTGAGGAGCCGCCAACCAGCACTACGAATGGAATATCGCGGATGTTTCCGGTTGGGCTTACCTGGCGCAGCGCGCGCAGGGCATTGGTGACAAACACGCGTTCTTTGGCGCTGCGGCGAATAATGCGTACTTTTTCCAGCACCATGTCTCCCGGCAGCGGTACCAGCCCATCGGGTTTCACAACACACACGCGGGCAAACACCGCAGGTGGAAGAGGTGTCGGGAAAAACTGCACGCTGCCGTCTTCATGGCGCAGGTGAAAAAGGCTTTCGACTTTCGCCAGCGGGTACTTTTTGATTTCCTCCGCAAGGTAGCGATCCTCGAGCCCCAGTTCGCGAGCGATGATCATCGTCACCATGTCTCCGGCTCCGGCCAGATGGGTGGCGGTAATTTGCCCCTGCGGCGTAATAATGGAGGCGTCGGTAGAACCGGCGCCAAGGTCAAGAATGGCCAGCGGCCTCGATGTGCCCGGCGTGGTGAGCGCACCAAAGATAGCGGCTTCTGCTTCTGCACCGCCCACCTGCACATCAACGTGTAGCTTTTGCTCAATTTCGCGGGCAATCATGGCCATCTGTAGGCGGTCTGACTTGACCATCGAGGCGATGCCAACGGCTTGTTCGAGCGAGAACTCACCCGCCAGCCCCCCGGTCACGTTGACCGGTACAGCGGTATCGACAGCGAGGAGATCCTGAATAAATACATCGCTGCTGGGTTTGTTGGTGAGCTCAGCCATGGTCTGGCGGACATGTTCCAGCATGCCGCCGATATTGGTGCCAGCCTCGCCGGTGACGTTATCCAGTGTTGGACATTCATTCACCGCTTTCATGATGGCATCGGCCCCGGCGGCAACGTCGACCTTGAGCGTTCTGCCTTTGGCGACTAACTCAATATTTCCTGCGGGGATTGAGCGGGCTTTGACATCACCGGACGGTGTTTTCACGACGACGGCGGAACGGTTTCCAATCAGCGCCCTGGCCACGGGCACGATGTTGCGTGTCTCATCGGCGCTCAGGGAAAAGACAGTAGCGATGCCGTAAGGGTTAGAGAGACTTTCGATAACCTTGCCCGGCATCGCCACCTCAACAGCGGCGAGCATCCCCATCGGAATGCGCTCGATATACAGCACTTCGTCAACGATGGGGACAGGGCGCTCGAGGCGGTTATTGACCAGTACGCCATCGTCGCGCTGTAAAATGATGCCGTTGATGTGATAGCCGACTTGCGTTGAGGCGTTAACCATGCGCGCAACATCGGAAAAATCGAATGCAGCGGAAACGACCAGAATATAAGGTTGATCCGCTGGACGCGTCAGAAGCTCTTCCGGTGTGATAGTGATACCAACTCCCAACCCGATACCGCCGGGTGTTTTCGGGTTATGGCCTATCATTGTTGATTCGGTAATGATGGTTTCCGTAATGGTTTCCATCGCTACATCACCGATCACCGGTGTCGCTTCGTTAATACGAATAAGCGAAATATCGCTGACAGAGATACCCACATTGGCGACAACTTTGTTCAGCGCTTCCTGAATGCCGAATACATTGCGCAGTGTGCCTTTAATACCCGTCGTTTCCGCAAGCGAACTGCTCACAATGTTCAGCGCGCCAGTCTCATCCATGGTGGCCAGTGCCACCTCGGTTGACGAGTTACCTATATCAATGCCAGCTATATAACGCATAAGTCATCCCTGTGATTAATCGTCGCCTTTAAGTTTCTTGCGTTCGACGTAAAGCACTGCCGCTTCACGTACAAATGCTGCGCAGATTTTTGCCTTGTAGTGGCTTTCCAGATCTTCTGCGATATCCAGCAACTCTTGCCTGGTTGAACGGTAGGGACGCAGCGCGTTGTAAATCTCCAGGATACGGTCATCCGGTACGGCGGTCAGTTCCGCCGCGCGCTCGAAATTCATAGCCAGCCGGTCGCGCCCTGCATCTTTGGCGATAGACGCCTGGATACGCAGGGTTTCCGGGGTGATACGCATATCCTGTGCGGTGATTTTCCCGTCCAGCACACTCTCCAGCGTTAACTCATCCAGGGTTTTATTGGTGGAAGTTTTCACCCACTCCGGATGTTTATTCGCCAGCGGGTAATCGCTAACTTTGGCCTGGTGCGTGGTGCCGCCTGATGGCGCGGTTGGCGCCGTTACCGGGGCTGCCCCCTGCAGGCTATTCATACGGCTCAGCACATCACGAACCATTGATTCAATTGCGTCAGAATTCATGGTGTTGTCCTTTTAAAGCGCAACGCGCAGCTCTTGCGGGTTTTTCCCGGTCACGACGTATTTGGTCTCTTTGATATGCAGAATGGCGGACTTGGCCTGATATTTCGGACGCGCCATCTGATCGTTCAGCGTCGGCACAGGCTGCGGCGATTCGCGTTTCGCGTATTGCGCGGCGTTTTTGCCAATCTGACGATAGGTTTCAAGCGTCAGCAAAGGTGCCTGCGGGAAAAGTTCCAGGTTAGAAAGCGGCGGTAACCCTTGTTGGTGAATGACCGTTGTGCCTTTTGACTGAATACCCACAGAGATGCCCGAGCCGCTAAGACGGTTACCTTCCACGGCGACGAACGCCACGTCAGACGATTTGAAACAGCGAATCACGCGTGCTTTCACGCCTTCTTCTTCAATACCGGCAATCACCTCGCGCAGGATGCTCTTGTGCGGTAAACCGACGATATTCACAGTTTGCGAAAGACCGAAAGCAGGACCAACGGCGATGATCACTTCATCCTGTTGGGTACCGGGTTTCGCTTCGCCAATTTCCGTCAGAAAGCCGCTCTCAGCCGTTGCAGCAGGTTTTGCGGTACCGCCAGGTTGGGCGCTAAACGAGACTTTTTTATCGCTGGTTTGCATCTCTGCCAGCACATCTTCGATGATCTGGCGCAGCAATTTTTCGTTGATTTCCATCATTCACCCCTTAGCCCAATTCGTTCGGATCGAGTGCGCCCGGGATATTTTTGATCTCTTCCCAGCGTTCACCTTGCAGGCGATAACCTGTTGCCGGACCGGCATAATCGTTTACATCGTTTACCGCTGAGAGCACCAGCCCGTCGCCGACGATGATGGCTGAGGTATGCAGGTAGTCACCGGTCAGTTTGGCTTTTTGAATGTTCAGCATGTCTTGCGCGACATCTTTAAAGCCGCCCTGGGCCAGGGCTTTCACCACTTCGAGACCGTTACGGTTCTTATTGATGATCTCCTGGGCAAATTTGATGTCTTCGACGATATTGCGCTCTGGCATATCTTTTGAGCCGTGGGCGTAGGTTGCCGCTTCCACTTCTTCATCAGTGATAGGGGGTAATCCCATTCCTGCGAAGACGGCCTGCAAAGCACGAGCCGCTTTGTTGCGAATGGCGATGACATCTTCTTCACGCACCGGACGTAAACCGCCGTCAACTTTCAGGTCACGCTGGATAACGTTGTAATCGTCAAAGTCTTCCGCATCTTCGTTGGAGCCTGCGAACATGTTGTCGTAGTTCGGCACAGCGGAATAACCGGAGGAGATAAAGTCCGTACCCGGTAAGAACTGCATTAGCAGGCGGGCGGTACGGCGCATATCCGAGTGGGTAAATGTCTGGTCATTACTGGATGCGCACTCCAGATCCAGGGCGGCACAAATCAGGTTTTCGGCAAGAATGGCGCGAATACCTGACGGCACGGCAGAAGGCACACCCACACAGCTTACCGAGCCGTTTTGCAGACCCTGAACACCGGCGGCTTTGGTGATGTAAATGCAGCGTGCTTCCAGATACAGCATGGATTTACCTTCGGCATAACCCATCTGAACTTCTGAGCCAGAGCCGGAGGTGAAGCGCATTTTCAGGCCACGCGAGGCATAGGAAGATGCCAGGAAACCTTTTGACCACGGAGTATCATCGCCGTCGGTAAACACAGGCTCAGTACCATAAACGGAGATGGTTTCCGCATAGCAGGTGTGGCCGAGCATCCCCAGTTTCAGTTCGGTTGCTTCTTCCAGTGAGCATTGGGTTAATACGCCAGGGCGACCAACCTGCGAACCGACCAACAGTGCGATGGCATTGAAGGGGGCATAACGAGCGACCGCGACGGTGGTTTCCTGTTCGTCGAATCCACGGAACGCACCTTCGGCGGCATCGGCGGCAATTTGCACCGGGTTGTCTTTAACGTTAGTGACGTGTGCCTGCTGTGATGGGGTACGACGTGCGCGCATTTTCTGCATCGACATCATCATTTCCACCACGTTCATGTGCGACACCACTTCGACGATTTTTGCCGGCGTCATTGCGGTAGTGAGCGGCACAATGTCGCTGCGCTTAACGTTAGGATCGCAGAGCATGTTGGCGAGCTTGACAGAGTCCATCGCCATCACTTCTTCAGCGCGATCCAGGTTGATACCGTAGCGGGCAATAAAGTGGTCAATCAGGTCAAATTTACTGGCGGGTTTACCGTCCAGTTCAGTAACCACGCCGTCGACAATGCGAATAGAGGGTTTGGGATCGTTCGGGCTTTCCATTGCGATAAAGCCTTCTTCAATCCACTCCTTCACAAAGCCGTCCTGGTTAACAGGGCGTTTCGCCAGCGCTTCAAATCGTTTCGATCTCATGAAACAGCCTCTCTGTTATCAGATATAGGACGGGCGGTCGTTTTTCGGCTCAGAGCCCATTGTGCCCAGTACGGTTTTACCGATTTCACGGGCAGAAATGACGGCCTGACGTACAGCGCCGGAGTCGCCGGAGATGACCAATATGGCTTCGTTGCTGTAGCTGGTGCCTTTTGCCGGGGAGCTATACGCCACCACTTCCACATTGGCAGATTTCAGTGCCGTATCGGCCATTAACACGCCGACGGAGGCTGGAGCGCCAACAATCACGCCGCAGGCACGGCCAACCGGCGCACCGAACGCTTTTTCCAGCGCGTAACTGGCGCGAGCGGTGTATTGCATTTCGATGTGGCCAGCTTCGTTGGCATAAACGTCACCGAAGGTACGGTCGAGTTCTTTCAGCGCAACCTCGATGGCGCGTTTGACGTCGGAGACATCATTACCGCCGAACAGGATCAGTGAGCCGTGGCCCGCACCGCCTTTGGTATCACGCGGTAATTCGATGCTGATCACTTCGGTGTTGGTTGCTTTGACGGCTTCATCTGCCGCCATGATGTGAGGACCTGCGCCAGTACGTGCGCCTAGTATGCCGATTGAGCGGTAGCGCTTTTCCAGCTTCATTGCATCAAGCAATGCGCTATCGACGTTCGCGATCACCAGACCAACGGTGTCGCCAATCGCCGTACCAACAAATTCCGTTAAACTGCAGCTTTTTTCTGCCATAGCCGTCTCTCGTTTGGGATGGGTTACAGTGGGGGAGGTCGCGGGTGTCGGTGAAGACACTTTGGCGATCACCTGAGCCATGATCTGTTCCACCAGGTCATTGCTACTCATTGGCTAATTCCCTTAGGTAAGATTTTTTCAACATCAGTGTGCGGACGCGGGATGACGTGTACGGCTTTCACTTCACCCACCTGAGCGGCTGCGGCAGCACCTGCATCCGTTGCTGCTTTCACGGCGCCAACATCGCCGCGAACAATGACTGTCACCAGGCCAGAACCTATTTTCTCGTAGCCCACTAACATGACATTGGCGGATTTCACCATTGCATCTGCGGCTTCAATTGCGGCCGTTAAGCCTTTGGTTTCCACCATTCCTAATGCTTCTTGTTGCATAAAGACCTCGATAAGGTTGTCCCGATTTTTGGACTATACAAATAAGCGAGGAAAAAGAATGGCTGTCTTTAAATTACATTCAGAACTTCCTGGTTAAATTAAGTGAAATAATTGCCTTGATAATTATTATATGTATGATTTTTAATAAAATTTTATTGGCGTTGGCATGGCAAAATATTGCTATGTCAATTTCACATTTACATTTTTGATAATGACTTTATAAAAGCGATGTGATATTTGCGCGGGCGAAATCATTCTGTGAGCAATGCTGTAAAACGACACACGGAAAATAACAATAATTTGTTATTTCAATAAGACGAATAATTGTGAGTGAAATAGGGCTCAGCCCCATATTCATTTAGTCTGAATGGCAAAATATTGTTATTGAGAGGCGATTTTTTTGGCGTTTTTACCCTGAGGTTGCCAACACTTTTCAATATCGCATTCCTATAGTGAGCGGCGTTGTACTCTGCTGCCAGCTTCAGGCGTGCTGGTGAGATCGTGACTCTACCTGGAAGGTGACACAAATGAATGATTCACTTAAGGCACAATGCATTGCCGAGTTTTTAGGCACAGGGCTGTTCTTGTTCTTCGGAATCGGCTGTCTGTGCGCCATGAAAGTTGCCGGGGCTACGCTGGGGCTATGGGAGATTTGCATTATCTGGGGGCTGGGCATTTCACTGGCCGTGTATCTGACCGCCGCAGTGTCCGGTGCGCACCTGAACCCAGCGATTACCATCGCCTTGTGGCTGTTTGCCTGCTTCCCTGCACGTAAGGTGGTGCCATACATTGTGGCGCAAGTTGCGGGGGCATTCGGTGGGGCCGCGGTCGCCTATTTGCTCTATCACAGCGTGTTCATTGAATATGAAACCGCTCATCATATCGTTAAAGGCAGTGTGGAAAGCCTGCAACTGGCATCGTTATTCAGCACTTATCCGGCTGCCGCGCTGAGTATCTGGGAAGCGGCCCTGGTTGAAATTATCATTACCTCAATCTTGATGTGTATGATTATGGCGCTGACCGATGACGGCAATGGTGTGCCACGTGGTCCTTTAGCACCGCTGTTGATTGGTGTGCTTGTGGCGGTGATTGGTGCGGCTACCGGGCCATTAACAGGATTTGCGATGAACCCGGCGCGTGATTTTGGCCCGAAATTGTTCACTTTCTTCGCGGGGTGGGGAAACATTGCGTTTACGGGGGGCCGCGATATTCCGTATTTCCTCGTACCGATTATTGCCCCCATTATTGGGGCTTGCGGAGGGGCAGCCTGCTACCGTTATTTGATTGGTAAAAACCTCCCTTGCAATGCCTGTAAGCTGGAAGAGAGCAAAAGCTGACGCCTCCTCGAAATAGCGTCTTGAAATTACTGTCCGGCAATTATTTATTTCGTGATCTGCTTTCACGAACGCACGAAATCGTCTCCCAGGGATGGGAGACTTTTGTTATCTTGAATTCAGCCTATGGTCATTCAGTGTTATTGGTTGCCATTTAATATGAATGATGTGTAAACAATATAGGTTTTTTTATAACAATAAATTAAAATTAACTGAGAGGTTTTATCATGATTTCTGCGAGTGCACTAAACTCCGAACTCATTAATAAAATCGCCCAGGATTTTGCACAAGCCACCGGTCTGGCCGTTGTTGTCGTTAATATCCACGGCGAAGAAATTTCCGAGCTTTTCAACTTCACCCAATTTTGTCAGCTGATGCGTCAGAACCCGCAACACAGCGCGCGGTGTCGTATGAGCGATCGTTGTGGCGGCTTCGAAGCCTCTAAATCCAACCAGCCCTGCATCTACCGTTGCCATGCCGGACTTACCGACTTTTCTATTCCTTTGGTCATTGCCGGGCACCTGGTCGGGTTTGTACTGTGCGGGCAGGTACGTTTGCGCGAAGGCGATAGTGTTGAACTCATTAATATCCTTAATATTGACGATCGCTGGCAGGCGGATCAGAAACTGATGGATGAGTTTCTGAACGTGCCAGAGATGGATTACTCGCGGGTCATTGCATCAGCCGACCTGCTTAAGCTGATAGTCGAAAATTGCCTTAAAAAACAGCTCAATTTCGTTGTCATCAAAGATCAGCAACAGGCTCAGGAGGCGGGGCGAACGAGTCGAAATCAAGGGCCGCATGACAGTAAGATGAAGAAGGCGTTGCGCTATATTGATGCCCATCTCTCTGATGAGTTGCGCCTGGAAGACGTGGCGGCGCATGTTTATCTTAGCCCGTACTATTTCAGTAAGCTGTTCAAAAAATATCAGGGAATTGGCTTTAATGCCTGGGTCAATCGCCAGCGTATGGCCAGTGCAAAAGAAATGTTGTGTCACAGTGACTGGAGTATCGCCAGCATCGCGCGCAATTTAGGATTTTCTCAAACAAGTTATTTTTGCAAAGTATTTCGCCAGACATATCAGGTGACGCCACAAGTTTTCCGCCTGCAGAATAATGCAAACTATGACGGTGATTAAATTTCCGATAACAATTTTTTGTTATTCCTAAAACCAATAAAATTGCCTGAAAGACCGTCAAAATAAGCGATTAGAGAAAAGGCCGGACAATAAATTGTTATAGCGCAACAAATTATTGCCGATGCAGGGATAAACTGAACCAGTTTTTATTTCCCTGATGCGATAGATTGCAGTCAGGAGCAAAATCACTTTTTCAGCAATATGCTGTATGAGTGAAACGAACAATGAAGCCAACAGGTTTGCCGCAAATTATCGCGGCTGGGAAGGGGGTGAGAATCCCCCGCAGCCCCCGCTGCTGTGATGCTGACGACCCCGTAATCACCACTGATCGCAAGATTGGGAAGGACGGGCGAGGACGACGCTAAGCCAGAAGACCGGCCTGATGGTTACTCTCAACAACTTCGGTGGGAAGTCGGTTGCTCAGACGCGTACAGTCATTGACTGGGACTACGCACAGCCTGACACAGCCTTTCCACCCTGAACGGGGCTTTAAGGTATGTCTGACGGGCGTCGCGCCTTTATCCTTGCCGGTACCGGAAGTGGCTGTGGTAAAACCACCGTCACCCTCGGCCTGCTGCGCGTTTTACAGCAGCGCGGTATGCGGGTACAGCCATTTAAAGTCGGCCCGGACTATCTCGATACCGCCTGGCATACCGCCGTAACGGGCGTGGAATCCCGCAATCTTGACAGCTTTATGTTGCCAGCCCCGACGCTGAACGCTTTGTTTAACCAGCAAATACAAGTCGCCGATATCGCCGTGATTGAAGGCGTCATGGGCCTTTATGATGGCTATGGCACTGACCCTGATTATTGCAGCAGCGCCGCACTGGCAAAACAGCTTGGCGTACCGGTCATCTTACTGGTCGACGGAAAAGCGGTATCGACCTCTATCGCCGCCACGGTGATGGGTTTTCAACATTTCGACCCGGCGCTCACTATTGCGGGTGTTATTGTTAACCGCGTCAACAGCGACAGCCATTACCAGTTACTCAAACACGCTATCGAGCACTATTGCGGCATTCCTGCGCTGGGCTATGTGCCTGTGACGGCCGGAGTGGCATTGCCGGAGCGGCATCTGGGGCTGGTCACCGCACGTGAATCTGTCATTGATTCCCAATCCTGGCGTGATTTTGCCGGGCGCATCGCGCAAACGCTGGATATCGATAAGCTGCTTTCCCTGAGCACGCTCCCGTCATTACCCGAGGGGCAATGGCCCGCTTTACCGGCGCGTGACGAAGGGGAGGGGATAACGCTCGCGCTGGCCGATGACGAGGCATTCAACTTTTATTACCCCGATAACATAGAACTGCTTCGCAATGCGGGTGTGAAGATTGTGCGCTTTAGCCCGCTGCACGACGCGACATTGCCCGAATGCCAGATGCTCTGGCTCGGCGGCGGATACCCGGAACTCTACGCCCGCGCCCTTTCTGCTAACAGGTCCATGCTTGACGCTATCCGTTCGGCGCACCGGCGTGGTGTGGCGATTTACGCCGAGTGCGGCGGCCTGATGTATCTCGGCTCTACGCTTCGCGATGCCGCAGGTGACATTCATTCTATGGTGGGGGTGATACCCGGTCACAGCGAGATGGGAAAACGCCTGACCCGCTTTGGCTATTGTGAAGCCACCGCCAGCCAGCCCATGCTGCTTGCCGATGCTGGCGAGACGCTGCGCGGCCATGAATTCCACTACTCCGATTTTACCCCTGAGCAGGATGCGGTCATGCAGTGCCGGAAAACCCGCGATGGCAGGATGTTGTCCCAGTGGCAGGGCGGCTGGCAGGTGGGCAACACCTACGCCAGCTATCTGCACATCCATTTTGCTCAACGCCCGACCATGTTGAGCCGTTGGATCGCCGCCGCAAGGAGCGCGTTATGACGATCCTTGCCTGGTTTGTCGCATGGCTTCTTGACCGCTGGCTGGGTGACCCTCCGCACTGGCCGCATCCGGTCCGCTGGATCGGCGCACTGATTACGCTGACACAGCGTGCCGTTCGCCGGGTCTGCCATTCCGATACCGCCTTGCGTATTGGTGGCGGGGTGATGTGGCTGGTGGTCGTGGGTGTGACCTGGAGTGTGGCATACGGCGTGATGGCCTGCGCGCAAGCCATCCATCCATGGCTCGGTTGGTGTGTGGAGGTGTGGATGATCTACACACTGCTGGCGGCGCGTTGCCTGGCAGATGCGGCACGGGAAGTAGAACACGCCTTGCGCCACGGCACTCTTGCCCAAAGCCGGGAGAAACTCTCCTGGATAGTCGGGCGCGACACCTCGCAGCTACAGCCACCGCAGATCACCCGCGCGGTCGTGGAAACCGTGGCAGAAAATACGGTGGATGGCGTTATTGCCCCGCTGTTCTTTTTATTGCTGGGCGGCGCGCCGCTGGCGATGGCCTACAAAGCGGTAAATACCCTCGATTCGATGGTGGGCTACAAACACGAAAAATATCGTGCTATTGGCATGGTGAGCGCGCGTCTGGATGACGTGGCTAACTTTATTCCGGCCCGCCTGAGCTGGCTACTGCTGAGCGTTGCCGCCTGGTTTTGCCGCCTGAATGCGGCACGGGCATTGCGTATCGGCTGGCGCGATCGCCGCAATCACAGCAGCCCCAACTGCGCCTGGCCGGAAGGCACCGTTGCGGGGGCGCTTGGCGTGCAGCTTGGCGGCCCAAATGACTACTTCGGCCAGCGCGTCGAAAAACCCTGGATTGGCGATGAGACTCGCGCCATCACCATTGACGATATTACGCAAACCATACGCCTGATGTGGGTAGCCTCCACCCTGGCACTGGCCGTATTTGCGCTTACGCATGTTACGCTCGCAGGAGCAGCAATCTGATGAAAACAATGGATTATTTGCAGCAACCCCAGGCCATTGAAGACAAAAGTTTTGTCATTATTGGCGATATCATTCGCGAAACGCGGCCTGATTACCGTTTTGCCAGCCCTCTGCACGAAGCCATCATCAAACGAGTGATCCACACCACCGCCGATTTCGACTGGCTCGACATTCTGTGGTTTTCCCCGGATGCCCTTGAAAGCCTCGGCAGCGCGATTCGCAGCGGCTGTACGCTTTATACCGACACCACCATGGCCCTTTCCGGGATAAACAAAACTTTGCTGGCAAAATTTGGCGGCGAGGTGAAGTGCTACATCAGCGACCCGCGCGTGGTGCGTAAAGCAAAAGAGGCGGGGATCACCCGCTCGATGGCGGCGGTGGATCTGGCGCTCAGCGAAGAGGGAGAAAAAATCTTCGTCTTCGGTAATGCCCCCACCGCGCTGTTCCGCTTACTGGAGCAAAACGCTCAGGTGCGTGGCGTGGTTGGCGTCCCGGTCGGGTTTGTCGGTGCGGCAGAATCGAAAGATGCGCTGGTGGAAAGCGGGCTGCCGGGCATTGCCGCGCTGGGGCGTAAAGGCGGCAGCAATGTGGCGGCGGCGATCGTTAACGCCTTTTTATATTTCATGCGGGAGGCGTAATGAGCGAAGAGACATTCGACGCCCCGGTGTGGCACAACGGCAAAGCGCTACGCAAAGGCTATACCACCGGTTCCTGCGCAACGGCGGCGGCAAAAGTCGCTGCGCTGATGGTCCTGCGCCAGCACATTATCCATCAGGTGTCGATTGTCACGCCCTCTGGCGTCACGCTGCGTCTTAACGTTGAATCGCCGCATATTGAAGGCCATCAAGGGATTGCCGCTATCCGTAAAGACGGCGGCGATGATGTAGATGCCACCCACGGCATGCTGATTTTTGCGCGTGTCACGCTGAATGATGGCGGCGAGATTGTGCTGTCCGGCGGCGAAGGCGTAGGCACCGTGACCCGCAAAGGGATTGGCCTGCCGGTTGGCAGCGCCGCCATTAACCGCACACCGCGCCAGACCATCGAAGCCGCTGTACGCGAAGTGATCGGTCCTTCGCGTGGCGCCGAAGTGGAAATTTTCGCGCCCGAAGGGGAAGAGCGGGCGCAAAAAACCTACAACAGCCGGCTGGGCATCCTTGGCGGTATCTCGATTATTGGCACCACGGGTATCGTCACGCCGATGTCCGAAGAGAGCTGGAAACGCTCGCTTTCTCTGGAGCTGGAAATCAAACGCGAAGCGGGGCTGGAGCGGGTTGTACTGGTGCCAGGCAATCACGGGGAGCGCTTTGTCCGCGAGCAAATGGGGCTTTCCAGCGACATCGTGGTCACCATGAGCAACTTCGTGGGTTACATGATTGAAGAGGCCGTTCGCCTCGGTTACCGGCAAATTGTGTTGATTGGCCATCCGGGCAAGCTGGTAAAAATTGCCGCCGGGATTTTCCACACCCACAGCCATATCGCCGATGCGCGCATGGAAACGCTGGTGGCGCATCTGGCGCTGCTTAGCGCACCCCATGAGTTGCTGCAAAAAGTCAGCGAGTGTGACACCACCGAAGCGGCGATGGAGTACATCGACGCGGCGGGATTCGGCCATCTGTACAACCATCTGGCGCAGCGTATCTGCCAGCGCGTCATGCAGAACCTGCGCTTTACTAAAAATCCCCCCCAGTGCGACGCCATTATGTTTTCGTTTGATAACCACATCCTCGGCACGAACCGCCCGTTCCAGGACATTGTGGAGGATTTGCAATGTTGACCGTCGCAGGCATGGGGCCTGCCTCACAGGCCTTAATGACCCCCATGGCGCTGGATGCCGTCGCGCAGGCGGATGTCCTGGTCGGCGGTAAACGCCATCTTGAGCAGTTCCCTGATTTTGCCGGCGAACGCCGTGCGCTGGATGCCGACATCCCCGGATTAATACGCTGGATTGCGCAGCGGATGCATCAGCGCGTCGTGGTGCTGGCATCCGGTGATCCGCTTTTTTACGGCATTGGCAAACGTCTGGTGGCCGAGTTCGGCATTGAACAGGTGCGCATTATTCCGGGCATCAGCGCTGTGCAGTATCTGTGCGCGAAGACCGGCATCGATATGAATGATATCTGGCTGACCAGCTCCCACGGGCGCGATGTGGATTTTGACGCCCTGGCCCGTTCCCCTAAAACCGCGATGGTGACCGATGCCCGCTGTGGCCCGCGGGAAATTGCCTCCGCCCTGGTGGCGCGCGGTGCGGGAGAGCGCTGGCTGGTGATTGGCGAAAATCTGGCGATGGACAACGAACGCATTCACTGGCTGCCCGCCCGTGATGTCCAGGCGCAGTATGAGATGAATGTCGTGGTGATCCTCAATGAAAGATGAACTGTTTTTGCGCGGTGAAAGTGTCCCGATGACCAAAGAAGTGGTCCGCGCGCTGGCGCTTTCGCGGCTGAACTTATCCGCTGCCCGCCATTTTATTGATATCGGCGCAGGCACAGGCAGCGTCTCGATTGAGGCTGCCGTCTGCCACCCGCAGTTGCAGGTGACCGCCATTGAGCGCAATCCTTCGGCGCTGGGGCTGCTGGAAGAGAACTGCCAGCACTTTGGCTGTCGCAATATCACCATTGTCCCGGGCGTGGCGCCGTTATTTGTCGAACAGCCCGCTGACGCGGTCTTTATGGGCGGCAGCGGTGGCAACCTGACCCAACTGATTGACTGGTCTTTGGCCCAATTGCTCCCCGGTGGCCGCCTGGTGATGACCTTTATTTTGCAGGAGAACCTTAGCAGCGCGCTGAGCCACCTCGCTACCTGCCAGGTCGCCGCGCTGGACTGCCAGCAAATTCAGGTTTCGCTTCTTCATGCGCTGGGCAGCGGCCACTACTTCAAACCGAATAATCCTGTTTTTATGATTTCCTGCGAGAAGGAAGAGTCTCATGGCTGAACAATTTGATACGCAAACCGTCTGGTTTGTCGGTGCTGGCCCCGGTGACCGCGAGCTTATCACCCTGAAAGGATACCGCCTGTTGCAGCAGGCACAGGTCGTTATTTACGCGGGCTCGCTCATTAATACCGAACTGCTCGAATACTGCCCGCCGGGCGCCGAGTGCCACGACAGCGCCGAACTGCACCTGGAGCAGATCATCGACCTGATGGAAGCCGGTGTGAAAGCGGGCAAAGTGGTGGTGCGCCTGCAAACCGGTGATGTCTCCCTTTATGGCTCCGTGCGTGAACAAGGAGAAGTGCTGACTGAGCGTGGTATTCAGTGGAAGGTCGTTCCCGGCGTGAGTGCTTTCCTCGGGGCGGCGGCAGAGCTGGGGGTGGAATACACCGTGCCAGAAGTGTCGCAGAGTTTGATCATCACTCGCCTCGAAGGACGTACCCCGGTCCCGCCACTGGAACAACTGGAATCCTTTGCCAGCCACCAGACCTCAATGGCGATTTATCTCTCCGTACAACGCATCAATCGCGTTGCTGAGCGTCTGATTGAAGGTGGCTATCCGGCAACCACGCCCGTGGCAGTCATTTATAAAGCCACCTGGCCGGAAAGCCAGACGGTGCGCGGGACCCTTGCGGACATTGCTGACAAGGTGCGCGATGCCGGTATTCGTAAAACCGCACTGATCCTCGTTGGCGCATTTCTTGGCGAGGAGTACCACTACTCACGTCTTTATGCGGCGGACTTTAGCCATGAATACCGTAAAGCCTGAATCCATTGCGCTGTTCTGCCTGACGCCGGGTGGTGTTGCCCTGGCGAACCGGCTGAAACTGGCGCTGCCCATGACCTGCTACACCAGTGAGAAATTGCTGGAAGAGGGGTTTGTACCTTTCGACGGCGGCTTTGCCCCGGCGTTGCGTGATGCTTTCACCCAACACTCGGCTCTGGTGTTTATCGGCGCGACGGGGATTGCCGTACGCGTGCTGGCCCCGTTGGTGAATGACAAATTCAGCGACCCGGCGGTGATTGTTATCGATGAGCGCGGACAGCACGTCATCAGCCTGCTTTCTGGCCATTTTGGTGGGGCAAATGCGCTGGCCCGCTATCTTGCGGGCGTGCTGGGCGCAGACCCGGTGATCACCACGGCAACGGATGTTAACGAACTGGCAGCGCTCGATACGCTGGCCTGTCAACTGGATGCGCGCATGGAGGATCTGCGTGCAGCAGTAAAGACAATCAACCACTGGCTGGTCAGCGGCGAACGTATTGGCCTGTGGTGTGAAGACGCCTTGCGCGAAGAAGTCGAACGCTGCGACACGCGCGGGTTTATTCCGGTGACATCTCTTGATGATCTGCCCGGGCTGACGGCGCTGATCTGTGTGACCGTGCACGCTGCACTGCCCGAACTCCCGGTGCCGGTCTACAAACTGGTTCCCCGCCGTGTGGTGGCAGGCATTGGTTGTCGTCGCGATACCCCGTTTGCGGTGGTGTCAGGGCTGCTTAAGCAACAGTTGCAGGTAAACGCTTTCGACCCGCTGGCACTGCGCGCGATAGGAAGCATCACATTGAAAGAGCATGAGAAAGCGCTCACGCAACTGGCAGAAAGCCTGCGTGTGCCGTTTGAAATTTTTACCGCTGATGCCCTGCGTCAGCATGAACATCGTTTCCCTGCCTCTGACTTTGTGCGTCAGACCACTGGCGTGGGAAGCGTATCCGGACCCGCAGCCTGGCTGATGAGTCGTGGGCAACTGGTTGGCGAGACTCTGCGTGAGCAGGGCGTCACTATTACTTTGGGAGTTTCACACTGATGTTAACCGTTATCGGGATTGGCCCTGGCTCACAGGCAATGATGACCATGGAGGCGATCGAAGCCTTGCAGGCTGCGGAAATCGTGGTGGGGTACAAGACCTACACCCATCTGGTGAAAGCGTTCACGGGCGACAAGCAGGTGATCAAAACCGGCATGTGCAAAGAGATTGAGCGTTGCCAGGCGGCGATTGAACTGGCGCAGGCCGGGCATAACGTGGCGCTTATCAGCAGCGGTGATGCCGGGATTTACGGCATGGCGGGGCTGGTTCTTGAGCTGGTCAGTAAACAGAAACTGGACGTGGAAGTGCGTCTGATCCCCGGAATGACCGCCAGTATTGCCGCGGCGGCGTTACTCGGCGCACCGCTGATGCATGACTTCTGCCATATCAGCCTGAGCGACTTACTGACCCCGTGGCCGGTCATTGAAAAACGGATTGTCGCCGCCGGGGAAGCTGACTTTGTTATCTGCTTCTACAACCCACGTAGCCGAGGCCGCGAAGGGCATCTTGCGCGCGCATTTGAACTGCTGGCGGCCAGCAAAAGCCCGCAAACCCCGGTGGGGATTGTGAAATCCGCCGGACGTAAAAAAGAAGAGAAGTGGCTAACCACCCTCGGCGAGATGGACTTTGAACCGGTCGACATGACCAGCCTGGTGATTGTCGGCAACAAGGCCACCTACGTAGCGGATGGCTTGATGATTACACCGCGAGGCTACGAGCTGTGAGGCCAGGCGACGTACTGGTGATCGGCGGGACCAGCGATGCGCGGGCCATTTGCCAGCAGCTCGACGCCGCCGGGGTGCGCTACACCCTGTCGGTGGCAACCCCCACCGGACAGCATCTGGCGGGCGATATTCGTGGCGAGGTGCGCAGTGGGCGGATGGATCCTGACGCCATGCTGCGCTGGCTTACCGATAACCAGACCCGCTGGGTGGTGGATGCGTCACACCCTTATGCCGAGGTGGTCAGCCAGAACATTGCCGGGGCCTGTCGGCAGGCACAAGTGCTGTTAAGCCGTTACCAGCGCCCGGAACAACTGCCGGAGCTGGAACATCCCCTGTTGTACAAGGTCGCCTCGATTGATGAAGCCTGTAAAGTCGCGCGCGGACTCGGGCAGCGCGTGTTGTTGACCACTGGCAGTAAAGACCTGGCGCTCTGGCGTGCGGGGCTTGGGGAGAAGACCCTGCTGGCACGGGTGCTGCCGGTTGCCGATGTGATGGCGCAGTGCGCCGAGAACGGTTTTGGTGTTGGCGAGATCTACGCCATGTGCGGGCCGTTTAGCGCAGAGTTCAACGCCGCCTTCTACCGACAATGCCGCGCTGACGTGATGATCACCAAAGCCTCCGGTGCGGAAGGCGGCTATCAGGAAAAAGTTCAGCCGTGTCTGGACGCGGGGATCCCCTGCATTGTTATTACACGCCCGCAGCCTGCGGTTTCGGGTGAGGAGCTACTGGAAAGCCTGGATGCGTTTTCGCAGCGACTGCTGCGCTGGCTTGCTACTCAGTGAGGAAAAGAACATGAAAAAAGCGCTTCTGGTGGTGAGTTTCGGCACCAGTTATCACGACACCTGTGAAAAGAACATTGTGGCCTGTGAACGGGAACTGGCCGCCAGTTGCCCCGATCGCACGCTGTTTCGGGCATTTACCTCAGGAATGATCATTCGCAAGCTCAAACGCCGCGACAACCTGCACATCGACACCCCCTTGCAGGCACTGCAAAAACTGGCCGACCTGGGCTATCAGGATGTGGCGATCCAGTCTTTGCACATCATTAACGGTGACGAATACGAAAAAATTGTCCGTGAGGTACAAACCCTGCGGCATCTGTTCAAACGCATGGTGATCGGCGCACCGCTGCTCAGCAGCCACGACGACTACATGCATCTGATGCAGGCGCTGGCCCGCCAGATGCCGGTACTGGCAGACGGTGAAAAAGTGGTGTTTATGGGCCACGGTGCCAGCCATCACGCCTTCGCCGCTTACGCCTGTCTTGATCATATGATGGCGGCACACCGTTTCCCGGCGCGTGTCGGTGCGGTGGAAAGTTACCCGGAGGTAGATGTGTTGATCGACAGTCTGCGCCGCGAAGGGATCAGCGCGGTACACCTGATGCCGCTAATGCTGGTAGCAGGCGATCATGCCATCAACGATATGGCCTCTGATGAAGAAGACTCGTGGAAAACGCAGTTTGAGCGGGTCGGGATTGCCGCAACACCGTGGTTGCAGGGGCTGGGCGAAAACCCGGCTATCCGCGCGATGTTTGTCGCGCACCTGCATCAGGCGCTAAGCCAGTCTCTGGAGGTGGCGGCATGAGCGGCAGACTCTATGCATTAGGGATTGGCCCCGGCGCCAGCGACCTTCTCACCGTTCGTGCTGCGCGCATTCTCGGCAAACTTGATGTGCTCTATGCCCCGGCAGGGCGCAAAGGAGGCGACAGTCTGGCGCTCTCCATTGTGCGGGAATATCTGGGCGAGCAGACGGAAATCCGCTGTACCCATTTCCCGATGAGCGCCGACAGTGCGGAAAAAGAGGCTGTCTGGGATGACGTGGCCGCCGCGCTTAGCGCAGAAACTCTGGCCGGAAAACAGGTGGGATTCATCACCCTGGGTGACGCCATGCTGTTCAGCACCTGGGTCTTCTTGTTGCAGCGTCTGGGGCGTCCTGACTGGCTGGAAATCGTGCCTGGGGTGACCTCTTTTGCCGCCATTGCCGCGCGCACGCAAACGCCGCTTGCCATGGAGCAGCAGTCGCTGGCGGTGGTCTCCTGTACCGCGCCGGAGGCGGAGATTAAACAGGCGCTGGCGAACCACGACAGCCTGGTGCTGATGAAAGTCTACGGCCGCTTCGCACGCGTCAAAGCGTTGCTGGCCGATGCCGGATTGCTTGACTGCGCAGTGATGATGGCCGAAGCAACCCTGCCGGGAGAGCAGTGCTGGCGGCAGCTCGCTGAGGTGAGCGACGAACAGCCACTGCCGTATTTTTCGACCATTCTGGTTAATAAACAGTGGGAGAGGCGATGAAACGGGAACAACAGCTTAAACGCCTGTCGTTAAGCGGGCTGGCAGCAGGTCTGTTACTGCTTGTCGTACCGGAGCAGGCATTTGCCATGCATATCATGGAGGGCTTTTTACCGCCGTTATGGGCGCTGGCCTGGTGGATGTTGTTTTTACCCTGCCTGTGGTACGGGCTGGTGCGTCTGCGCCGTATCGTGGCGGAAGACAGTAATCAGAAGGTGCTGCTGGCGCTTTGCGGCGCGTTTATCTTCGTGCTCTCGGCGCTGAAAATTCCATCCGTGACGGGCAGTTGCTCACACCCGACAGGGGTGGGCCTGGCGGTTATCCTCTTCGGGCCGGGCGTGGTGGCTGTCCTCGGCGCGATTGTGCTGCTGTTTCAGGCGCTGCTGCTGGCGCACGGCGGCCTGACAACGCTTGGGGCAAACGGCATGTCGATGGCGGTGATCGGGCCTGTCGTCGGTTATCTGGTCTGGCAGATGGCCTGTCGCGCGGGTATTCGCCGTGATGTTGGGGTCTTCTTATGTGCCATGCTCGCTGACCTGGTGACCTACTTTGTCACCTCTGTGCAGCTTGGCGTGGCCTTCCCGGATCCGCAGGCCGGAGCGAGCGGTTCCATCATCAAGTTTATGGGTATCTTCTGCCTGACGCAGATCCCTATCGCGATTGCCGAAGGGCTACTTACGGTAATGATCTACGACCAGCTCACTAAACGTCAGTTGATCACCGCACAAGGACATTAAGATGAAAAAAACACTGATTTTGCTTGCGATGGTTATCGCGCTGGTGATTCTGCCGTTCTTTATCAATCACGGCGGCGAGTACGGTGGCTCTGACGGCGAAGCGGAAAGCCAGATTCAGGCCGTTGCGCCACACTATAAACCCTGGTTCCAGCCGCTGTATGAACCCGCCAGCGGGGAAATTGAAAGCCTGCTCTTTACCCTGCAAGGATCGCTGGGCGCGGCGGTTATTTTCTACATTCTGGGTTACATGAAAGGCAGACAGCGTGCTGACGAACGGGCTTGACCGGCTGAGCTACCAGAGTCGCTGGTTTACTGTTGCCCCGGAACGCAAATTCTTTCTCTGGCTGGCGATGATGGTCCTGGCATTTTCGCTGCCACCGGTCGGGCAGGGAGCCTTGCTGGTTGTGCTGGCGGCGTTTACCTGCTGGCTACTGCGTATTTCGTTCTGGCGCTGGTTACGCTGGATGGCGATCCCCATCGGTTTTCTGCTGGTGGGGGTGGTGACAATATTGTTTAGCATCACCCAGCAGCCGCAGCACTTGTTGGTGGGCATTCCACTGGGAAGCTACTGGCTGGGCGTTTTGCCGGAAGGGCTGACGATGGCCAATACGACCTTCTGGCGCAGCCTGGCGGCACTTGCGGCCACCTTCTGGCTGGTGCTGAACCTGCCGTTTCCGCAGCTCATTGTGTTACTCAGAAAGGGGCGAGTGCCGCGTCTGCTGACCGAGCAAATCCTGCTGACCTGGCGGTTTATCTTTATCCTGCTGGAAGAGGCCGCGGCCATTCACCGGGCGCAAACCCTGCGCTTTGGTTACCGAACCTTGCCGCTGGGCTACCGCTCGCTGGCGATGCTGGTTGGGCTTTTATTTACCCGCGTGTTGCTGCGCTACAAAGAGATGGCAACCACGCTGGATATCAAACTCTATCAGGGTGATTTTCACCTGTAAGGAATGGCATGCTGGCGACCGAGGGGCTGTGGTTCAGTTATCAGGAAGAGCCCATTCTGAAAGGGTTAACGCTCGATTTTTCGCGCCAGCCGGTTACCGGGCTGGTGGGGGCGAACGGCTGCGGGAAATCGACGCTGTTTATGAACCTGAGCGGTATTTTACGTCCGCAACAAGGCGCAGTGTTGTGGCAGGGAAAACCGCTGGATTACAGCAAGCGCGGGCTGCTTGCGCTGCGCCAGCAGGTCGCTACTGTGTTTCAGGATCCCGATCAGCAGATTTTCTATACCGATATCGACAGCGACATCGCCTTTGCCCTGCGCAACATTGGCGTGGCGGAAGCGGAGATTGCCCGGCGCACCGATGATGCGCTGACGCTGGTGGATGCGCAATCTTTTCGCCATCAGCCGATTCAGTGCCTGAGCCACGGGCAGAAAAAGCGCGTCGCCATTGCCGGGGCGCTGGTCTTGCAGGCGAAGTATCTGCTGCTGGATGAACCCACCGCCGGGCTGGACCCCTCGGGGCGTACCCAGATGATCGCGATTATTCAGCGGATTGTGGCGCAGGGGAATCATGTGGTGATCTCCAGCCATGATATTGATTTGATTTATGAGATTTGCGATGCGGTGTATGTTCTACGCCGCGGCGAAAGGCTGGCGTACGGCACGCCGGGTGAGGTTTTTGCCCAAAAAGCACAGATCGAACAGGCGGGGTTAACGCAGCCCTGGCTGGTAAAACTGCATAGCGAACTGGGAATGCCGCTGTGTAAAAGTGAAGCCGAATTCTTTACCCGCATGCGGGAAACGTACATTAAGGAGGCGTCATGACGCTGGCGATTATGCTCCAGGGCACGGCATCAGACGTGGGTAAAAGCGTGCTGGTGGCGGGGCTGTGCCGCATCCTGTATCAGGACGGATTAAAGACCGCCCCCTTTAAATCGCAGAATATGGCGCTTAATTCGGGTATCACCCCGGACGGGCAAGAGATGGGGCGTGCGCAAATTTTCCAGGCGGAAGCGGCGGGGATCATCCCGGATGTGCGCATGAACCCGGTTCTGCTCAAACCCACCAGCGACCGTAAAGCGCAGGTGGTGCTGATGGGCAAAGTGGCGAGCGATATGGACGCCGTCAGCTATCACGACTACAAACCGCGTCTGCGCGAGCAGATTATCAGCGTCTACCAGAGCCTGAGTCGTGAATACGACGCCATTGTACTGGAAGGGGCGGGCAGCCCGGCCGAGATTAACCTGCGCGATCGCGATATCGTCAACATGGGCATGGCGGAGATGGCCGGTTGCCCGGTGGTGCTGGTAGCAGATATCGACAGGGGCGGCGTTTTCGCTGCGATTTATGGCACCCTTGCGCTGTTGCAGGAACATGAACGCTGGCGCGTAAAAGGGGTCATCATTAATAAATTCCGCGGCGACGTGGCCCTGCTCACCCCCGGCATTAAGCAGATTGAAGCCCTGACCGGGGTGCCGGTGCTGGGGGTGATGCCGTGGCTGGAGGTAGATTTAGAAGACGAAGACGGCGTGGCGCTGCAGCGTGGCAAATACCTGCGCACCGGCGAGCGGGCCATCGATATTGCCGTGGTGCAACTGCCGCACATCTCTAACTTCACCGATTTTAACGCCCTCGCCGCGCAACCGGACGTGCGTGTGCACTATGTTCGCTCGCCACAAGAGCTGCACAACACCGATTTGATTGTCCTCCCCGGCAGCAAAAACACGCTGGGGGATCTTGCCTGGCTACAGGAGAGCGGGCTGGCGCAGGCGGTTTTACAACAGCATCGCCAGGGCGTGCCCGTACTGGGGGTCTGTGGTGGTTACCAGATGCTCGGTGAAACCATTGTCGATGAGGTGGAATCTGGCCTGGGTACGCTGCCGGGGTTGGGGCTGCTCAATACCGTCACTCATTTTGCACAGAACAAAACCACAACTCTGGTGGCGGCCTCCGTGCAGGGCGAACTTCCCGGACTGCTGGCTGGCTGCGGGCATCTTCCCCTGCACGGCTATGAAATCCATGTGGGTGAAACCACGCTGCATGAGGGGTGTCGTCCGATGTTGTGGCTGGAAAAAGAGGGGCAACGCATCGCCGATGGTGCGGTCAGTGAAGACGGGCTGGTATTTGGCACCTATCTGCACGGGCTTTTTGACAGCAATGATTTTACCCGCGCGTTGATTAACGCGTTGCGGGCGCGCAAAGGCTTGCCGCCGCTGGATAGTACGGTGGATTATGCCCACTACAAAGCGCAGCAGTTTGACCTGCTGGCAGATGCCATGCGCGAGAATATCGACATCGACAGGATCTATCAGATTATGCATCAACATCAGGAACGCGCATGTTAACGCTGGTTACGGGTGGGGCGCGCAGCGGCAAAAGCCGCCACGCCGAATCGCTGGTCGCAAATGCGAAGGGGGTTCTCTACATCGCCACTTCGCAAATCTTTGATGAGGAGATGGCGTCCCGCATTCAGCACCATCGGGATAGTCGCCCGACGCACTGGCGCACCGAAGAGCGCTGGAAGGGGCTGGCCGATATCATTACCGCGGATAACTCCCCGGACGAGGCCATTTTACTGGAGTGCATCACCACCATGGTGACCAATCTGTTGTTCGCGCAGGGTGGCGACAGCGACCCGGACGGCTGGGACTATGCACTGCTTGAAGCACAGGTGCAGGAAGAGATCGAGCGGTTAATCGCCGCCTGTGAACGTTGCCCGGCGCAGGTGGTGCTGGTGACCAACGAAGTGGGAATGGGCATTGTGCCGGAAAACCGTCTGGCGAGGCATTTTCGCGATATCGCCGGGCGGGTGAATCAACGTCTGGCGCAGGCGGCGGATAACGTCTGGCTGGTGGTGTCGGGGATCGGAGTCAAAATCAAATGATCAGGTTGTTTTTTGCCACGCTGTCGTTTATCAGCCGTTTGCCGGTGCCAACCCGCCTGGTTCAGGGGCTGGAGGTGCAGGACTACGTGCGTGGTATCGTCACCTTTCCGTTTGTTGGCGTGGTACTTGGCGGTATCAGCGGTGGTGTGTTTATGCTGCTCCAGCCCTGGTGCGGCGCACCGCTGGCGGCCCTCTTTGCGGTTCTGGCGCTGGCGTTGCTGACCGGTGGCTTTCATCTCGATGGTTTAGCGGATACCTGCGATGGCGTTTTTTCAGCCCGCACGCGCGAGCGCATGCTGGAGATCATGCGCGACAGCCGTCTGGGTACCCACGGTGGGCTGGCGCTGGTGTTTGTGCTGGTGGCGAAAATCCTTGTTATCAGCGAACTCTCTTTGCGTGGGCTTGCTGTTCCGGCGGCGTTGGCCGCGGCCTGTGCCGCCGGGCGCGGTTGCGCGGTGGTGATGATGTATGGTCATCGCTACGCCCGCGAGGAGGGGCTGGGTAATTTGTTTATCGGCAAGGTCACTTTCACGCAGACCGTTATCACGCTGGCGCTTGCGCTGCTGGTGGCGGTGGGGCTGGAAGGGGCACACGGCCTGACGGCTGTGCTGATAACCGTGCTGGCGATTTTTCTGCTCGGCCTGATGCTTAAACGCACGCTGGGCGGGCAAACGGGCGACACCCTGGGTGCCGCCATTGAACTGGGTGAACTGGTCTTCCTTCTGGCGCTGCTTTGAGCGGCGCCTTACCACTACTGAGAATTCCTATGCAAACACTGACTTCGTTACTGGCAGCAATTCCCGCGCTCGATCAGGGTGCGATGGCGCAGGCGCAACAGCATATTGATGGGCTACTCAAGCCGCCCGGAAGTCTGGGGCGTCTGGAGTCGCTGGCGGTGCAGCTTGCCGGGATGCCGGGGTTAGGCGGCAAACCACAGTCCGGAAAGAAGGCCATTATCGTGATGTGCGCCGACCACGGCGTCTGGCACGAAGGGGTGGCGATTTCACCGCAAATTGTGACGGCTATTCAGGCGGCGAATATGACGCAGGGCACCACGGGCGTTTGCGTGCTGGCAGCGCAGGCCGGGGCGAAAGTGCATGTGCTGGATGTCGGTATCGACAGCGATCCGATTCCCGGCGTTATCAATATGAAAGTCGCGCGTGGCAGTAACAACATCGCCCAGGGGCCGGCAATGAGTACCGCACAAGCGCAGGAACTGCTGCTGGAAACCATTCGCTATACCCGCGAACAGGCGGTCGATGGCGTGCAGCTTTTTGGCGTGGGCGAGCTGGGTATGGCGAACACCACACCGGCAGCGGCGATTGTCAGCGTGCTGACCGGGGAAGCGCCGGAGTCGGTTGTGGGCATTGGCGCGAATTTGCCTGAGTCGCAGCTTGGACATAAAGCGCAGGTGGTGCGTCGCGCCATTGAGGTTAACCAGCCTGAGGCAAACAATGGGTTGGATGTGCTGGCGAAGGTCGGCGGCTTTGACCTGCTGGGGATGACGGGCGTGATGATCGGTGCCGCATCATGCGGCCTGCCGGTGGTGCTGGATGGGTTCTTATCCTATGCCTCGGCGCTGGCGGCGTGCCGTATCGAGCCGAAAGTGAAGGATTATCTGATCCCGTCGCATCTTTCGGCGGAGAAAGGCGCGCGTATCGCCCTGCAAAACCTCGGTCTGGAGCCGTATCTCAATATGGGGATGCGTCTGGGAGAGGGCAGCGGCGCGGCATTAGCCATGCAACTGGTGGATGCTGCCTGCGCCATGCACAATAAGATGGGAACGCTGGCTAACAGCAATATTGTGTTGCCCGAAACGAAGTAACAAACCGCTCGAACGATCCCCTCCCCTTAGGGGAGAGGGGATTTACCTTCCCGCCTGCATCACCTGCAACAACGTATCCAGCAGCCCAGGAAAACGGGCGTCCAGGTCTTCCCTGCGTAACGAAATCATATTCTCCCGCCCCTGCGGACGCTGCCAGACCACGCCGCTGTCGCGCAGCACGCGCCAGTGATGGGTCATGGTGGACTTTGCCACATCCTCCGGGCGCAATGCATTGCAACTCAACTCACTGCCATCGGCGAGCCGCTTGATCATCGCCAGACGCAAAGGGTTACCAAGGGCGAAAAGGACGTTTTCCAGCAATATTTGTTCGGTATCGGGGTGGTTCGCAATCATAGTTTTCCTGAGTCGGCGGTTGCTCTGCTCAGCATGAGCAGCAGCCCGTATCGGCGGCTGGCCGGTAATATACCCGATGCGTACAGGCACGGCTATGCGCCATGCATCAGGACCAACAATCTCAATGATAGCGCAAAATTTAAAGATAGTACTAGAATACTCGTACAATTGGACTATTATAGTTTGCGAAACCTAACCGGCCATATCGGCCATTTATTGTCAAACTGACTAAGGACGCATCATGCCCCGACCCATCCCCCTCGAACGTTATCGCAACATCGGTATCTCCGCGCACATCGATGCCGGTAAAACGACAACCACAGAACGCATCCTGTTTTACACCGGGATGAGCCACAAACTGGGTGAAGTACACGATGGCGCGGCAACAACCGACTGGATGGAACAGGAGCAAGAGCGCGGGATTACCATTACGTCCGCGGCGGTAAGCTGCTTCTGGCCAGGTATGGACAGAGGTTATGAGCCGCATCGCATCAATATCATCGACACCCCAGGGCACGTGGATTTCACCATTGAAGTGGAACGATCCATGCGTGTACTGGATGGCGCAGTGATGGTTTATGACTCCGTTGGCGGCGTACAACCGCAGTCGGAAACCGTCTGGCGGCAGGCCAACAAATACCATGTGCCGCGCCTGGCGTTCGTCAACAAAATGGACCGCCCCGGCGCGGATTTCTTCCGCGTGGTGCAGATGATGATTGACCGCCTGAAAGCGAACCCGGTGCCGATTGTTATCCCTATCGGTGCGGAAGAGCATTTCACCGGCGTGGTGGACCTTATTAAAATGCGCGCCATTGTCTGGGACGACGCCACACAAGGGATGACCTTTAGCTATGCGCCTGTGCCGGATGATTTACTGGCCACCGCTCAGGAATGGCGTGAAAAAATGGTCTCTGCGGCGGCCGAAGCCAGCGATGAGCTGATGGACAAATATCTGGAAACGGGCGATCTGGACGAAGCGGAAATCATCGCCGGGCTGCGTAAACGCACCGTGGCCGGGGAAATCCAGCCGATGCTGTGCGGTAGCGCCTTTAAAAACAAAGGTGTGCAGCGCATGCTCGACGCGGTGATTGAGCTGATGCCATCGCCGCTGGATATTCCGGCGATTCAGGGCGTGGACGAAAAAGGCCAGCCTGCGGAACGTCATCCGAATGATGATGAGCCGTTCTCGGCTCTGGCATTCAAACTGATGACCGACCCGTACGTGGGTCAACTGACCTTTATCCGTGTCTATTCCGGCGTGCTGAAAAAAGGCGACGCGGTATGGAACCCGGTGAAAGGTAAAAAAGAGCGTATTGGTCGTATCGTGCAGATGCATGCCAACGATCGCCATGAAGTCGACGAGCTGCGGGCGGGCGATATTGCCGCCTGTGTGGGGCTAAAAGATGTGACCACCGGCGACACCCTGAGCGATCCGGATGCGGTGATAACCCTGGAGCGCATGGAGTTTCCGGAGCCGGTGATTTCGCTGGCGATTGAGCCGAAAACCAAAGCGGACCAGGAAAAAATGGGTATCGCCTTACAGCGCCTGGCGTCTGAAGATCCGTCGTTCCGTCTGCATACTGACGAAGAGTCCGGGCAGACCATTATTTCCGGGATGGGTGAGTTACACCTGGAAATTATCGTCGACCGTATGAAACGTGAGTTTGGCGTGGAAGCGAATATCGGGCGTCCGCAGGTGACTTACCGCGAGACCCTGCGTAAAGCGGTGAAAGAGATTGAAGGGAAATTTGTGCGCCAGTCCGGCGGTAAAGGGCAGTACGGACATGTTGTGCTGAGCCTTGAACCGCTGGAGCCGGGCAGTGGCTTCGTGTTTGAAGATGCTACCAAAGGCGGCGTGGTGCCGCGCGAGTACATTCCGTCTGTGGAAAAAGGGCTGCGCGAAGCCATGAACAACGGCGTGCTGGCGGGTTATCCGGTGGTGGACGTAAAAGCGACCCTGACGTTTGGTTCGTATCACGACGTCGACTCCTCGGAAATGGCCTTCCGTATGGCGGCGATCTTCGGTTTTAAAGATGGCGCGCGCAAAGCGGACCCGGCGATCCTTGAGCCGATTATGCATGTGGAAGTGGAAACGCCGGAAGAGTACGCCGGGAATATCATGGGCGATCTCTCTTCCCGTCGCGGGATGGTGCAGGGCATGGAAGAGCGTTTCGGTAGCCAGATTATCCGCGCCGACGTGCCGCTGGCGGAGATGTTTGGTTACTCCACCACGCTGCGTTCAATGTCCCAGGGCCGGGCGACCTACAGCATGGAGTTCCACCATTACGCGGAAGCCCCGCGCAACGTGGCGGACGATATCATTGCCAGTCGCGCCAAAGCGTAACCTGTTGGCTGTAACTCAAAACCCCGCTCCGGCGGGGTTTTTTACGGGCGTTGTCCTCCTCACTCTGACCCCGGAGGTATCCCCGAATAGCGAAGCCATCCGGGATATCTGCGATTCACAACCTCCCCGAACTACACCCCACTTGCCACATACCCAACCCGGTAATTCTCGCAATCCGCCTGCGGTGCAGCACCAGGATCCGCCTGCAACCATTGCCAGCGGCTCACATCCCACGCGCAAAGTCGCCCCTCCAGCGCCAGGGCCGCCAGGTCACTGTGTGCAGCAATGGGCCGCTTTCTTATCGACAGCCAGGCGGTGTTGCGCACCTCATCAATATCGGGCAGACGCAGCGCCAGCCAGGTATCAATCTGCGGCCAGCCAAAATCCTCTGTCAGCTTCTTAAAGCCGGAGCTCTGTAAAAAACGCGCCATCGCTTCGGGATTTCTCCAGACATACAGCGGCGCATAGCGATTCTCAGCGCAATGCGCGTCCTCGCGCCGGGAAAAGAGATACGCCTTAACCAGCAGGCCAGGGAAGCCGTCCAGCTTCGCGCCGTTTTCCCGGATGCGTGTCTCAATCACCGCCATGTCGTAGTCGGCAGGCAGAGTAAAGCGGTATTGCATCACAATCATTACGCCTCCTCCGACAACAAACGACCCTGGCTGAAACTCCACTCATCGGCGGTATTAAACTGGATCATCACCATCACATCATTCGGGTGAATATTTAGCGCATTTTGTAGCCGTTGGCAGAGTACGCGGCAGAGATTTTGCTTCTGCTCAGGCGTGCGGGGTTTCCCCGCGAGAATATGAAACTGAATGAAATTATCGCTGCGCCCGCCGCTTTTATAGTGGCGGTCAAACACGCGCTGGTTGACCGGTAGCGCTTCAAAAACCTGAAAACGGTCACCGGACGGAACGGAAAATTCGTCCTCCAGCGTCTGTTGCAGGATGTCGGAAATCTGCGTTATCTGCGCGTCGCTATACCCCTGGCGCAAAGTGATGCGGGTGAAGGGCATACGCTTACTCCTCTTCCAGACAGCCGAGGGCAGATACTGCCGCAGGCCAGCCCGCGTAGAACGCCAGATGGGTAAAGGCTTCGGCTAACTCTTCGCGGCTCAGGCCATTTTGCTGTGCGAAATTGATATGCCAGGGAAGCTGCTGCACGCGGCCCAGCGCCGTCAGCGCACCCAGTGTGACCAGGCTGCGCTCGCGTGGAGAAAGCGCCTCCCGTTGCCAGATATCGTTGAACAGCACGTCCTGACTCAGTTCGGCCAGCTTCGGCGCAACGCGGGCCAGGGTTTCACGATCGAGGGACTTAGCCATGATTTTCTCTCTGTATTGACAGTAAAGCGATTCTGGCGCCATAGTTTCATCCTGAAAATCAAATTATCTGCAATCTACCATCCCGTATTTCAGGACGATAATGGACAAACTTCCCTTAACGCTCGACCTCGACGCGTTGCGCAGTTTTGTAACCGGCATTGAGTGCGGCAGCTTTGCGCTGGCGGCAAGCCGCCTGTGCCGCTCGACCTCGGCGGTAAGCGCACAGCTAAAAAAGCTGGAACAGCAGTGCGATGCCGAACTGGTGGTGAAGCAGGGCCGCCACCTGGCATTAACCCGCAACGGCGAGATCCTGATGGGCTACGCCCGTCGTCTGCTGGCGCTCAATGACGAGGCGCAGCGAGCATTGAAAGGCGAGCTGCTTCAGGGGGAGATCCGTATTGGTATGCAGGAAGATTTTGGCGAATCGCTGATGCCCGGCATTCTGGGCGAGTTCAGGCGCCACCATCCGGGGCTGCGGATCATCGCCCGGGTGGATCGCAATCAGGCGCTGCTCTCGGCGCTGGATGACAACGCACTGGATATGGCACTTCTGTGGCAATCGGAAAACAGCCCGCGCGAGGGGAAACTTCTCGGCCAGTGTCAGCTTGAGTGGATACAGCATCCGGAAACGGATATTAGCGCGTTGCTGGCACAGGGCGAGCCGTTGCCGCTGGTGATGTTTGAAAACCCGTGCCTGATGCGCTCCCGCGCCATCGCCTGCCTGGATCGGGCGGGTATTCCCTGGCGCGTGGTGTTTGTCAGCCACAGTCTGAGCGGTATCTGGGCGGCGGTGCAGGCGGGGCTCGGCGTCACGCTACGCACGCGTGTCGGGATGCCAGCTCATCTTCGCGTAGCGGGAAGTACGCTGCCATCGCCGGGCAATCTGGGGATTATGCTGGCGCACGGGCACGGGAATGTGGCAGATACCGGTGCGCGAGCGAAGCTGGGGGAACTGATGGAAGCGGCGTTGTTGAATGTGAAATAAGCGTTTTTTCCCGCAGGTTAGTCAATTAATTTGATGCATTATGTTAAACAAACGATATTTATTCTCATCGGGTAATGCGTAGAGTAGTGAGCATCAAAGGTAGTGAGGTTATTTGCTGCCGACATATCCCTGAGAATAAGGACCCACGTCATGAAGAAGATTGGATTTTTGTCATTTGGTCACTGGACACCGTCGCCGCAGTCGGGAACCCGTTCGGCCGCTGACGCGCTGCTGCAATCCATCGATCTGGCGGTTGCCGCCGAAGAACTCGGAGCCGATGGCGCTTATTTCAGGGTGCACCATTTTGCGCGTCAGTTAAGCTCGCCGTTCCCGCTGCTGGCGGCGATTGGGGCGAAAACCAGCAACATTGAAATTGGTACGGGCGTTATCGACATGCGCTACGAGAACCCGCTCTATATGGCAGAAGACGCGGGTGCGGCCGATTTGATCTCCGGTGGGCGTTTGCAACTGGGCATCAGCCGTGGCTCCCCGGAGCAGGTTATTGATGGCTGGCGCTACTTTGGCTACGTCCCGTCTGAGGGGGAAAACGAGTCAGATATGGCGCGTCGCCACACTGAAGTGCTGCTGGATGTGCTGCGCGGTGAAGGTTTCGCGAAACCCAATCCGCAGCCGATGTTCCCGAACCCGCCGGGCCTGCTGCGTCCTGAGCCTTTTTCCGACGGGCTGCGCGAGCGTATCTGGTGGGGCGCAGGCTCTAACGCCACCGCAGTATGGGCGGCGAAGCTGGGGATGAACCTGCAAAGCTCGACGTTGAAAGATGATGAAACCGGCGAACCATTCCACATTCAGCAGGCAAAACAGATCCGCGCCTATCGAGAAGCCTGGGCGGAAGCGGGGCACACCCGTACGCCACGCGTTTCGGTCAGCCGCAGTATTTTTGCTCTGATGAACGATCAGGACCGGATGTATTTCGGCTCAGGCCGTGATGACAGCGATAAAGTCGGTTTCCTCGACGAGAAAACCCGCGCGATTTTCGGGCGCAGCTTTGCCGCCGAGCCGGACAAGCTTGTTGAGCAGTTGAAACAGGATGAGGCGATTGCCGAAGCGGACACCTTATTGCTGACGGTGCCGAATCAACTGGGCGTGGAATACAACGTGCATGTGATTGAGTCCATTCTGAAACATGTTGCTCCGGCGATGGGCTGGCGCGATTAAAAAGCAATAACGCCTCGCACTGTTCAAACAGGCGAGGCGTTACATTCACATCGCTTACGGCTGCGTTTGCGGTTGTAGCTGATAAATCCATGCGCTGAGCTGCTCGCCATTTGTTGTGGTGACGTCAACCTCAACGCGATCGTAGCCATCTTCAAATTCATCCAGCATTGGCCAGTGCGCCTCAAGATTATCCGAGGTAAACAGGTAACCCTGAACCTGCGGCCCGTTTTTGTGTAACACAATCCCCGGAAAATCCGCTGCTGCACCCCAGCCGCGTTCATAAAACGTGCCCGTCACATAACCCGGCAGCCATTCACCACCAATGTTTTCCAGAATATAAGCATTAGAGTGACCCGGACGTAGTGTCCCGTAGACAAACAAGCGTTCCATTTTCCCTCGTTAGCTGACGCAATATTGCCCCTCAATGGGGGAAGAAATGTCTTCAAAATAAGAGGTTATCACGTGCGTCGCAACCCGTTCTTCATCGCGTTTTATTATTACTGTGCGGCGCGACGTATCACCAGAACTGCCACCACGGGTTATATTCAACAAAATACTGTTCGAGATGTTCAGTGATATGGCTTTGTTCTTCCGGGATAGCCTGTAATCTCACCTGCACGACCTTTCCTTTGATTTTGAAAAACAGCGACAGCCCACTTTCATACGCCAAAAAACTGGAACCAACAAACTTCCAGACTTCACCTTCAAAACGGGTGACTCCGTCGTAATCGACGAAGGTTTTCGCCACCTTATAATATTTACCGGCAACGAGGTGTGCGTAGGCTTGTTTGAACTGGCGGGTGTCCATGTGGTGGGTTCCTTTGCTTGACGTTGGCAATAATAGGCGAGAAGAGAGGAATGATCATTGGCGAGGTCGAATAATAGGTTGTATGCGCAAAATGTCTGGATGTTAGCTGGGAGCGAAGAATTGAGCAGAGCGTGCACCTCTGCCCCTTATTTATCGCCACCTTGCGCGGTGTCGGCGTGCAGATGCCAGGGACGGATATTGAAATATTTCAACCCTTGCCAAACTGCCTGACAATATCACCGCTCCGGGCAGCCATTTTATAACACGCCCAGTTGTTTCATCAGGGTCAGGTTATCTTCAAGATGCCAGTTCGCAATAATTTTATTGTTCCTGACCTGATAGATATCCGTCGCGATAAAATCAACCTGCTGGCCTTTACCTTTCAATTTGCCGAAGGTTCCCGTGAAATGCCCGCGAAAATGAAGGTGCGATACCACGCGATCGCCTGTAATGATCATCTGCTCAACCTCGCAACTCAGATCCGGGACGGCGGTACGGAAGGCACGTGAGGCCAGAAGCGCGCCTTCTGGTCCCTGTTTGCGCCCCTCGGGCGGTGTCTTATCGACAAAATTATCGGCCAATGCCTCACGGGCCAGGGCTTCATCGCCCGTATTCCAGAATGTTGCATAACGTCTCGCGACAGTTTCAAGCATCGCCACATGTGCGGAAGATAACTGGTTTTCCGCAATTACTTCATGGGGTTTTACCAGTTCAAGCGGTGCAGAAAACACAGCGCTGGCCACGGGAAGAAGCATAAGTGCCGTCAGTCGTGGAGGATAAAGCGTCAACTTTTTCATAAAAAGGTCCTTTTTGTTGCCTCAGAGAAACAGGTGACTCGGGCGCATTTCAGCCGCCTGTGGGTGTAACGTCAGGATGAGTTAATCAGTGCGCCGCCTTCGGTATCCGGTAGGGTTCCGGTGACAAACGGATTGTCCATAACAAACAGGTAGCCTTTTGCGATGTCCCTGGCCTGCATCCGCTTTCCGCTGTCCCGTCCTGCAAGGATTAGGCGCTCTCCCTGTTCAGCGAGAGCGCCAGCCACGGCAAAGCCAATGCCAGAAGCTCCGCCGATGATTACTGTTTTTTCACCATCCTGTTACGTCTCGTCAGTTTTATAAAATGGGTAATCGGTATAGCCTGCGCTGTTTCCACCAAAAAGCGTGGCGGGATCGCTTACGGTCGCTAATGGAAGGTTATTCCTGAGCCGATACGGCAGGTCAGGGTTGGCAATGAACGGACGGCCAAAGGCAAACAGGTCGGCCAGACCCGCCTTAAGGAGTTTGTCCACTTTGTTCTGGGTATAATTTCCAGCGACAATAAGGGTACCGCTAAAGGTGGCGCGTAAAGTTTCACGAAAATCAGCAGGTACTTGTGGGGCATCGTCCCAGTCAGCCTCTGCGAGGTGGATATAGGCGATACCTTTCTTTTCACACCATGCAGCCAGCGCGAGGATCGCTTCAGTCACCTGCGGGTCGTTCATTCCGCGCTGGGTGATGAATGGGGAAAGGCGTATGCCCGTGCGCGTATTGCCGATGGCGTCGCTGATGGCATCCAGCACCTCCTGCGCAAAACGGATCCGATTAGCCAGGCTGCCGCCGTACTCATCGGTACGTTTGTTCGATGTCCGGCGAAGAAACTGATCGATCAGGTAACCATTACCGCCATGTACCTCAACACCATCAAATCCGGCGTTAATGGCGTTTAATGCGGCCTGCCGATAATCAGCAATAATTTGCTGAATATCGGTATGCTCAAGTGCCCGCGGTTGCGGGCAGTCAACCATATGTCCTTTCCCCTGCGCATCAACAACCCATACCTGAGCATCGGGCGCGAGCGCAGACGGCGCGACAGGTTTGCCATACTCATGGAAACCCGCATATGACATGCGCCCAACGTGCCAGAGCTGGGAAAAGATAATCCCTCCGGCACGGTGAACGGCTTCTGTGCTCAATCGCCATCCTTCAACTTGTTCAGCGGAGTGCAGACCTGGTGTCCAGGAGTATCCCTGGCCCTGAGGTGAAATCTGCGTGGCTTCTGTAATGATCAAACCCGCGCTGGCGCGCTGCTGGTAATACGCCGCCATTAATGCGGAAGGAACATTTCCTGGCTGTAACGCCCGCGCCCGCGTCATTGGTGCCATTACGATCCGGTTCTTCAGGCTCAGAGCCTTTAAGTGGTAGCTGTCAAAAAGTGTCCGATTTTGCATTTTCCGTCCCCCGTAATGAATCTGTGAAAATACTTTACGTGGCGAGAGATATTTTGATAATGGCATTAAAATATGATTATCTTTTCAGGATTTCTGAATAATGGGAAAGCTCGAAGATATGGCACTGCTGGTTGCAGTGGTGGAGGCTGGCGGGCTTTCAGCCGCTGGTCGCCGTATGGGGCTCTCAGCGGCCACCATGACCGCCAGACTAAAGGCGATTGAAGAGCGTTATCAGACCCGGCTATTCCACCGTTCCACCCGCGCCATTACGATGACGCGTGCCGGTGAGGAGTTCTATCACGCTGCACTACGTGTGCTGGAGGAAATGAACCACGCGGAGTCGCTGCTTACCCAAAAAGAAGGGGTGCTCAGCGGTAATATCCGCATTTCGGCCCCCTCTGATTTTGGCCGACAGTACCTCAGCCCGGCGCTGCTCGATTTTTCCCGCCAGCATCCAGCAGTGAAATGCTCGGTGTACCTGGGCGAAAATGTCGAAGATCTGGTCGCCAACCGTCTGGATATGAGCATTCGCTTCGGAAACCTGCCAGACAGTAGCCTGGTCGTCAGAAATATCCGCCCGAATCATAGGGTACTGGTCGCCTCAGCCAATTATCTCCGGGCGGCAGGCACACCCAATATCATTGAGGACTTACACCGCCACCGATGCCTTGCTCTGGAGCTGCGTGGCATGATCATGAATGAATGGCGTTTTGAGCACGATGGTAAACAGAGCGCATTGCGTTTTACCCCAGCCATGGTGTGCGACGATGGTGCGCTACTCCGCCAGTGGGTATTGGCTGATGCGGGTATTGCCAGCAAATCATGGTGGGATGTAAAGCGTGATGTGGAGCAGGGCAGGCTGCAACTGCTGTTTGCGGAAAGTTTTATTGGCTTTAGCCGCTTTGATAAAAAAAATGTCGGCCTGCAATTTGTCTATCCGCAGCGACGGCTGCAGCCGCTGCCGGTTACCGCCTTCACTCAGTTCTTCATTGACTGGCTGGAAAATGAGTAGAAGTCTATGACCTGCTGCTCGTTTTTTGTACGCCGTTGCGTTAGTGATATGCGCCCGAAAAAATCTGGCCTTCACGCTATCGCTGATATCTCTCCGGCGCAGCCCGGATATGGAAACTGCGCCGCAATTTGATTATCTGATTCGTCAAAATCCTTTGAACCGTATAACCCGTTTTCTACTATCGGACATGTTTAACGCGCGCCGCAATACTGCGTGAACGACATGCTCGATGACGCGAGAGAAACGGCGAGATTGCCTTTTCTTATCGGCAACGCTGCTGTCTTTGAAAACAGCCGCAACGAGCACCCTATGGATTATCGGGCTTCGCAAGGGTAAGGACACCAGTCACCATGGATTTGACTAAAAATTGCACACATACAGCCTCTGGTGTTATATTAAAATATAATATTCGGAGGTGCCCTATGTATATCGCTCGCCTTAAAAAGGTTGGAGGATCCGTCATGCTGGCGGTTCCTCCCGCCGTATTGAAAACCCTGGGGCTGTCGACGGATAGCGAAGTGGGTATGACCATTGAGAATGGCTGCCTGATTATTGAACCCCAGAGACGGCCACATTACTCGCTTGAGGAATTGCTGGCGCAGTGTGATCCGCACGCCGAAATAAGCGAAGAGGATCGGCAATGGATTGATGCACCTGCGGTGGGTAAGGAGATCCTGTAAATGGACAGAGGAGAAATCTGGCTCGTTTCACTGGATCCGACCTCCGGGCATGAACAAAGCGGAAAACGTCCGGTGCTTATCGTATCGAAGGCATCATTCAATACTTTCACCCGTTTGCCCGTTGTTGTTCCGGTCACCAGCGGCGGAAACTTTGCCCGAGCGGCGGGTTTTGCCGTCTCACTGGACGGTGCGGGAACGAAAACCACAGGTGTGATTCGCTGCGATCAGCCCAGAACCATTGATATGGACGCCCGAAACGGCAAGCGTCTGGAACGTATACCCGATGCTGTCGTGAATGAAGTGCTGGCCCGACTGGAAGCCATTCTGAGTTGAGATTTTGCGCAAAGGCAGGGAAGTTTGGTGAGTGTTACATCATCGAAGCGAAATGCCCAAAGCCCGACTGCATATCGGGTGCAGAAGAAATATCAGGGACAGAAAAACAAAAAGCCTGCTCGAAAGCAGGCTTCTTAAATTTGGCTCCTCTGACTGGACTCGAACCAGTGACATACGGATTAACAGTCCGCCGTTCTACCGACTGAACTACAGAGGAATCGGTGTGGAGTCGTATCTTAGCGGCGAAAAAACTTTTGTCAAACCTGATTTCAGGCGGTTTTGTGCAACTGCCGCAAATCACGGCAGTTTGCTGTAATTAACAACAATTTTTTGGAAATGCTTTGCAGGATCACGAATTCTACCCCATCATTTGAAATGAAGTTTCATCTTTCTCACTAAGGTCAATTTTGAACGTCGTCGCCCCGATACGCCAGGCTATCATGCGCACGCCATGGTACGCCAAACGCAAGAGCTACAAGGTCCTGTTCTGGCGCGAAATCACGCCGCTCGCCATTCCCATCTTTCTCGAAAACACCTGCGTCCTGTTAATGGGGGTGCTCAGTACCTTCCTTGTCAGTTGGCTCGGTAAAGAAGCCATGGCAGGAGTGGGTCTGGCCGACAGCTTTAACATGGTCATCATGTCATTTTTCGCCGCGATTGACCTCGGGACTACCGTTGTCGTGGCATTCAGCCTCGGCAAGCTCGATAAAAAGCGGGCGAGGGCGGCAGCGCGGCAGTCGCTGGTGATCATGACCCTGTTCTCCATTATTCTGGCGGCGGTTATTCACTACTTCGGCGCGCAAATCATCGACTTTATCGCCGGGGCGGCCACGCCAGAGGTCAAAGCGCTGGCGCTGACCTATCTGGAACTCACCGTGCTGAGTTATCCGGCGGCGGCTATTGCGCTCATCGGTAGCGGCGCGCTGCGTGGGGCCGGGAATACCAAGATTCCGCTGTTGATAAACGGTGGGATGAACATCCTCAACATCATTATCAGTAGCATCCTGATTTACGGCGCGTTCTCCTGGCCGGGGCTGGGTTTTGCCGGTGCCGGGCTGGGGCTCACTATTGCCCGTTATATCGGCGCGATTGCCATTATTTGGGTGCTGATGATTGGCTTTAATCCGGCGCTGCGCATCCCACTGAAAAGCTATTTCAAGCCGCTGAACTTCGCCATTATCTGGGAAGTGATGGGGATTGGTATTCCGGCGAGTATCGAGTCGGTGCTGTTTAACGGCGGGAAATTGCTGACACAAATGTTTGTCGCCGGGATGGGGACCAACGTTATCGCCGGTAACTTTATTGCCTTCTCCGTCGCCGCGCTGATTAACCTGCCCGGTAACGCCCTGGGCTCGGCGTCGACCATTATTACCGGTAAGCGACTGGGCAAGGGGCAGCGCAGCCAGGCCGAACGACAGCTACGCCACGTGTTCTGGCTGTCGACAATAATACTGACGCTTATCGCATGGGGCACGGCGCCGTTCGCCGGGCTGCTGGCGTCGTTCTATACCCATGAAGAAGATGTAAAAGAGGTGGTCAAGATTCTTCTCTGGCTGAACGCCGCGTTTATGCCGATCTGGGCCGCTTCCTGGGTGCTGCCTGCGGGGCAGAAAGGGGCGCGCGATGCCCGTTTCGCCATGTGGGTGTCGATGCTCGGTATGTGGGGTTGTCGCGTGGTGGCGGGCTATACGCTCGGGATTATGCTCGGTATGGGCGTCGTCGGCGTGTGGCTCGGGATGGTGCTCGACTGGGCGGTGCGAGGAGCGCTCTTCTACTGGCGAATGGTGAGTGGCCGTTGGCTGTGGAAATACCCAAAAGTACCGCGAGATCACACGTAACCGCTTCATTTTCCCGCAGAGTGGAGAATAAATCGGCAAACGGACATTTTTGTGAAAACAGCCTTTGACAAGGGCAGGAGGCCTCGTTAATATGCGCCTCGTTCACACGATTCCTCTGTAGTTCAGTCGGTAGAACGGCGGACTGTTAATCCGTATGTCACTGGTTCGAGTCCAGTCAGAGGAGCCAAATTTGAAAACCCGCTTAAGGCAACTTAAGCGGGTTTTTGCTTTTCTGCACTAACCTTCCTGGCGTTACCTGTACCCCTATCGACCCACACCATGCTTTACTTTTTCACATGGCTGAGGATCTCATCCAGTGTTGCGTCATCAAACATCAGTTCTTCACGGCCCACTTTTGAGTAGGCACGTACTTGCTGCCCCGCATTCATGGCATTTAATTTACGTACAACATGAGTGACGGTTGCTTGATTTACTTTAATCGCAATTTCGCGATCGTGTTGCCGCAAGCTTTCATCCGTAAACACATGAATTTCTGTATTATTACTCATCATTCGTCCTCAAATTGTGCATTTTTTTGATCGACCAGATTTTGGCCAGTGTATCCAGTTTCGTCCACATGTCCGCGAAATCGACAGGATGGTTGCAAGTCTAGTTCACTATTTAGCGCAATAAAGTGGTACTTTTTTATCATTAAAAATACCCATTTATTGCACAATGTAAGGGTATAGTGTGGGCATCGTAAGTATCTTGTTGCGCTGGAGGATGAGGTGAATGCAAAGCTGATAGCAGATATGCGGAAAAATGCGCTTAGTGAGGTAACTAATTTTATTGCTCAGGAAATCTACAAGCTGGCGCTGTTCAGGCAGTATCCGCAAGAGTGTTCAGGCATTCTTAATGTGGATCGTGCAGTGCAAGAAACACTCCGATCCTACTATGAGAAAGGCTTTGATGCGTTAGTTGAAGATCTGGCATCACTGGTTCTGGACTTAATAATCTACGGTGTAGATGAAAGTGAGTTCCTCGAACAAACACACCGGCATATCGCAGAATTAAACCTGATCAAAATCAGGTTGCCATTAATGGCCGAACATGATGATCTTGTTCAAGACTCAGATAGTTACGATGAGTATGAAATAAATTTCAAAGCATCTCTCTATAAAACCGTTTGTGATTTTTTTACCGATTATTCCGGCTTTGAAGGTGAAATAGAACATCAATATCCGCCTCATGTATTAGCGTATCGATACAATTACGAAAATATATTAGATTATTATCATGGAATGACATTTTTACCAAGTCAGAAAGACAGGACAACAACGATAACATCTCCCCCCACCTACACACGAGCCCCTTCGACGAGAAGAGTCGTGCATCAAATAAAACCTATTACTGAAAATTTATCTATTCCTGATGACGCCTTGTTGAATCGCGTTGATAATATAAAAAAATTTAATATCACCGATCCTTATGAAGAAAATCTGCATGAGCTTCTGATGCTAAAAAGTATGTTTCCAGTCGAGTTGATAAAGTTCACATCGGAGGTCAGGTTTCGTATCAACACCTCCGAACCTTTAACGAATTTAGATCTCGATAAAGCAATGGCAACACTCAGGGCAGCAATTGCATACGCGCAGTCTGGGAATGAAAATTTCTGGAAATTCACGGCAACAAACAGATACGAACTCACTCGGGCATTTAACGTCCCAAAACTTGATGCCCCGGGAATAATTGAACTACAAGACTTGCATAAGGCTCTGCTCCCCGGTTTGAAAACATTATTCAACGCTAAAAATTATCTGCTGGGATTGATTATGGTGCAGGAGCATTTCATTCAATATACAGAGTCTGGCAAGGAAATTTATGTTTTTTGGAAGAGGGATTCTAATGAAAATTCTACATTAAAGCGAGCGAATCACATTTCTGCCAGACTGAGTCGAAAACATGGTCAAGCCGGATTTTCTCCTGACACGATCATGCTGGGAATGAAGTTAGTAAATAATGCGATTCAAGTACACCTTGACGACCTACAGTTTGAAAGAGTGCAATTCGATATTCGCCTTAATGCATTGCAGAGAGCAAAACTGAATAAAGAACCATCTGTAAATATAGAACGCCTGCATCCTGATGACAGAGACAAGGCCGAGAAAATAATATCCAGACATAACAAGCATGGTCGTCACGCGGCAGTTAAACAACGGCGTAATGGTAGTTTTGTGATTTCCTGGTAAGAAATAAAAAGTATAAAACTGATTTGATTTTTTTACTGGATGCCTTAGCCAAATACACCAAATTTGAAAACCCGCTTAAGGCAACTTAAGCGGGTTTTTGCTTTTCCTGCTTCCTCCACTTCGCGTTTATCTGCGCCGTTCCAGCAGCACGAAATAGACGATGGTCATCGCCAGCACAATTAACAGCAAAATCAGCGCGGCGGCGGCCCCTTCATTGAGCGACAGTCCCAGAAACGCCCGGCGATAGGCAAAGAAGCTCAGCACTTCGGTGGCATTCCCCGGCCCGCCACGGGTCAGGATATAGGGCAGGTCATAGGTGCGAAGTTCGTTAATTAACTGAATCACAATCGCAATTGCCGAAACCGGGCGTAGCATCGGCAGGGTGATATACCAGAACTGCTGCAAGCTATTTGCGCCGTCAATTTCGGCGGCCTCGTACGGGTCTTTAGGCAGCGACGCCAGCCCCGCAGCGAGGATCAGCACTACGAATGACATCTGCTGCCAGACATCAATAAACACCATGCTCCAGAACGCCAGCGTAGGGTTACCCAGCCAGTCGACGCCCGGCAGGCCAACGCTTTGCAGCATATGGTTGATAATGCCAAGGTTCGGTTGCAGCAACATACGCCAGATCAACGCCACGCTCACCGGCGACATTGCCATCGGAATGGTCAGTAACGCGAAATAGACCGGGCGGGTTTTCACCACCCGGTTGAGCATCAGGGCGATACCCAGCCCGACAATAAACTCACCGGTTACCGTCAATAATGAGTAACGGATAGTCAGCCAGGCAGAGTGCCAGAAGGTATCGCTGCTCAGCACGCTGATAAAATTGTCCAGCCCTGCAAAAGGGAAGATCTCCGCATGCATCAGCGTATAGGACGAAAAAGCCAGTACAACGGAATAGATAACAGGGAAGCCGAGCACAATCGCCAGAGCCAGCAACCCAGGCAGGGCGAATGCCCAGCCTGTTACCCGGAATCTGTCTATTGTTAAACGGTACTTCGGTTTCACGCTAAATTCCTCAGCTAAAGCCATCTGCCGGCCCCCTTTGTCTTATTTCACTAGCAACTTATCCAGTTGGTCAGATGCATTTTTCAGCGACTTGTCGACGGTATTTTCGCCACTCGCCAGCAGGGACAATTGTGTTCCCAGAACATCTTCATACTGAGCGGAATAGGAGAAGACCGGGAAGGACTTACCGGACGCCACAATATTCAGAGCGTCTTTATAGTAAGGATACTTTTTCAGTACCTCGGCGTTTTCATAGACATCGGAACGAACAGGCGCGTGCCCCTGCAATGCGCGTGCGGTAGTGACCTCTTTACTCTGCACCCACTGAATAAAGGTCCAGGCGGCCTGTTTCTCTTTATCTGAGACGTTTTTCGGAATACCCCAACCCCAGCCGCCGCTCTCCCCGTGACCACCAGGAACGGTTGTCAGCGCGAGTTTACCGGCTACGGCAGGGCAGGCGGTGGCGTTATCCAGTTGCGGCAGCATCCACCAGTAGGTCAACATACTGAACGCTTTGCCGCTGCACATCAGACGCACGGTATCGTCGAGCGTGGCAGAAAGCGCACCGGTTTGCGCGGCATTCTTGATGGCATCCGCATACAGCGTCATCGCTTTGTTCCCCGCCGGGCTGTTCAGTGCGGATTTGCCTTTGTCGTCTACGTAAGCGCCGCCGCTGGAGAACAGGTAATTCGAGAACTCCATGCTGTTCGGGTCACCGCGCTGCCCCTGCATAGCCGCCCCTGCCATATCACTGTTTTTCTTTATAAATTTGGCAAGCGTAACGTACTCTTCCAGGGTTTTTGGCTGCTCAAGCGGTTTTTTAAACTCGGCCTGATAGGCGCTCTTTATTTTCTCATCCTGCAACACATCCGTGCGGTAAATCAGACCCATGGAATAGTTGTACATCGGGATCAGCGTGGTTTTATTGGGCGTCACATTAATGAGCGACACGGTGGCCGGAATAAAGGCCGACATATCAAAGTTAGATTTTTTCACATCCGGCGTGAGATCAGTCAGCCAGCCGGCTTTACTGAATTCCCCCGCCCACAGAAAATCCACTTCCAGCAGGTTGTAATAGCTCTGCGACTGAATCAGTTGCGATACCAGCTTGTCATGCATATCGCCGTAACCGATTTTTTCGAACTGCACTTTAATGTGGTACTGCTTCTCAAAATCAGGCAGCATTTTTTCAATGATTTTCGTTTCCGGAACATCTTCCATCAACGCACGCAGCACAACATCTTCCGCCCGAACGGACGCCGAAAGGCTAAGGACTATCAGACCCGATAACAATGTGACTTTCTTACGATTCAACATAATTAACTCCTGGAGAAGGTGCCGGAGTGTTAACGGCGACAATTTTCTGTCTGGATGGCATGACTTTACTTAACACCGCCGAAGGTGAGTCCTTTGACGATGTAACGCTGAATAAAATGTGAGGCGACCATCAATGGCAGAACGGCCAGCACAATGCCTGCCGAAACCTTGCCAATCTGCACACCGTTCGAGGTCTGTAGCGCGGCAAGCGACACCGGGACCGTGGCGGTCTCTGGCCCGCTAAGCACCAGGGCAAAAAGAAACTCATTCCACGACAGGATGAAGCCCAGCACGGCGGAGGCCGCAAGACCCGGCAGTGAGACGGGCAGCACCACATGCCAGAACGCGCCCCAGGCGGTGGCGCCGTCGGTCATCGCGGCCCACTCCAGATCCACCGGGATCCCTTCGAAAAAGCCCATCAGGATCCAGGTCAGAAACGGCAGGTTTAACGCGGCATAGACCAGCGTCAGTCCGAACAGCGAGTTGGTCAGCCCAACGGTTCGCAGCATGGCAAAGGCGGGTAACACAAGCGCTACCGCTGGCAGCATCTGGGTCGCCAGCATAATAAAGCGCGCCGCTTTACCGCCCGTTTTAAAGCGGGCAAAGGCATAGCCGGTGGCGGCGGCAAACGGCAGGGCGAGGACAACCGACCCGGTGGCGACAATCAGGCTATTGGCGTAATGACGTAAAAAATCGTTGTTCTCAATCAGCGAGCGGAAATTTTCCCCGGAAAACTGCGGGAAAATATCGCTGCTGTAGGCCATCGATTCCGGCACCAGGCTGGTTCTCACAATCCACAGCACCGGCAGTAAAATTGAAAGACAGGCCAGCACCAGCCCGGTATGCAATCCAATTTTTCGTAGCATGTTCGCTCCTCACGCGCCTGGGGTGTCAGCGTTGTCCGGTGTTTTACGGCGCTCAACCACATCTCCGCTGCCGGGATGAAACAGATGCAGTGAGTTGGGATCCAGCCAGATGCTGAGCGTCTGGCCCACCTTCGGGTGCGTATGATGATCAAGGCGGATCACCACCGGCACTTTACCGAGCGTGCCGCTGACAATGTTTTCCGCGCCCAGCGCTTCCACCCCGCTGACGGCAATTTCCAGCGGGATCCAGTCTGGTCTGCGTGGGTGGGCGTGAAAATCTTCCGGTCGCACGCCGAGGGTCATCTGTTTTCCCGCCAGGCTTTGATAATCGGCGGCCATCCAGCCCGGCACCGGGAGCTGTGGGCCGTCGGACAGTTGCAGGCTGACATCCATGCCCGTCCGTTGCACAAGACAGGGAAGAAGGTTGATGGACGGAGAGGAGAGAAAACGGGCAACAAACGTATTTACCGGGTAGTTATAGACTTCCAGCGGAGTCCCGCACTGGATCAAATGGCCATCACGCATGATGCAAATGCGATCCGCCATCGTCATGGCCTCTACCTGGTCATGGGTGACGTAGACCATGGTTTTGCCCAGCCGACGATGAAGCTTGATCAGCTCACTACGCATTTCGCCGCGCAACTGAGCATCAAGGTTTGAAAGGGGTTCATCTAACAAAAAGGCCTGCGGTTCACGCACGATAGCGCGGCCCAGAGCGACGCGCTGGCGCTGCCCGCCGGAAAGCGCGGCCGGTTTACGGTGTAATAGTTTATCCAGCCCCAGCATTGCAGCGCTCTCGGCCACTTTACTGTTGATGACGTTGCCCGGCACGCCACGCATTTTCAGGCCGAAGGCCATGTTTTCGGCGACGGTCATGTGCGGGTAGAGCGCATAGCTCTGGAATACCACGGCGATATTGCGATCGCGCGGCGCCACATGACTCACGTCGCGCCCGTCGATTAACAATGTGCCATCGGTAATGCTTTCAAGTCCGGCAATCATGCGGAGTGTGGTGGACTTTCCGCAGCCGGAAGGGCCAAGGAAGATAACAAATTCACCATCCCGGATGTGCAAATTCACATTACGGACGCTGTGCTGATTGCCGTTGTAGGATTTCGACACGTTCCGTAATTCAATGGAGGCCATATTGGGTTACCTCTGTTACGTGTTGCCCGTCCTGGGACTGGTGACATCCATGTTCGGTTTTGTTCGAAATGAAGCAGCTTTGTTCACAACGGCGTGTTATCAGCCCGTATACACCCCGCCGGTCACGTTCACGCCCTGACCTGTCATAAAACGGGCGGCGTCGGAACTCAAAAAGGCCACTACTTCGGCGACATCTTCGGGCGTTTCCAGGCGGCCAAGCGGCGTCTGGCGAATGTAATCATCAATGACCTGTTCAGGCGTCATGCCGCGCAGTTGTGCTTCCCACTGTACTTCGCGGCTCTGCATGCCGGTTTTAACGAAACCCGGACAGACGGCATTCACGCGGATCCCGTCAGCGGCCAGTTCCCGTGCCAGCGCCTGAGTCCAGCCGAGGACGGCAAACTTGCTGGCGGAGTAGTGGGCCAGCAGCGGCGCGCCAACCTTGGCGGCAAGCGACGCTGTGTTCACGATAGTACCGGATTTACGCGCCACAAATTTTCGTGCGGCAATCTGATTAGTAAGAAAAATACCCCTGGTGTTGACGTCAAAATTAAAATCCCACTCATCATCTGTTATCGCCAGGGCTTTTTGCATCGTTGATACGCCCGCGTTGGCGATCAGCAGATCATAGTCCCCCAGCGTTTTGTCTACCCAGCCAAAGCCTTCTTCAACGGACGCACGTAAACGAACATCCAGATGAAACGCCACCGTGTTCGCGCCGAGTTCGGTGGCGGCTGCCCAGGCGGCTTCTTCGTTGATATCTCCAATAGCGACCCGCATGCCCTGGCGAATCAGATTACGGGCGATGGCATAGCCAATACCCGTAGCGCCGCCGGTAACAATCGCCACTTTACCTTGCAGGTCCGGATAGTGTCCGGACGTCAAATGTGATGTGTGCATGTTCTTTTCCCCTGTGTTGATGATTATTTTTTACACCAATATAACGAACACAACAAAACATATTTCTTATGATAAAAACAATTGCGATCACAAATTTTGTTTTGTATGTTTGTTTTTGTTAACTTCAATGTTCGGAGTCAGCCGATGATGCACAACGACGCTCTGCCTTTTCAGCCTGACGCTCCCGGATCCGGTGCGCGTTTACGCCGTTCGGCTGCGTCGCGTCAGAGTGAAGTGATGCAACTGCTGGTTCAGCAAGGTGCGGTGTCTGTACCGGATCTGGCCGCGAAGTTTGCCGTTTCCGAAATGACTATCCGTCGTGATCTGATGGAGATGGAGCAGAAGGGCAGTGTCTGCCGTACGCATGGTGGGGCGGTTTTACCGCAGAGCGCAAGCGCAGTGGTGATTGACAAGGTGGAACCGAGTTTCGAGTCCCGGCTGTTGCAAAACCATGAGGCTAAGTTGCGCATCGCGGCGGCGGCGGCAGAGCTCGGCAAGAAATTTCGCACGCTGGCTCTGGATGTCGGCAGCACGACGTATCTTGCCGCACGTTACCTCAGCCAGTGTTCACATTTGAAAATTTTCACGAACAGCCTTCGCGTGGCGCATGACATTGCCCCTGCGAAGGCGGAAATCTACCTCGCGGGCGGGCGGATGCGCCCGGATGAAATGTCGACCGGCGGCTCTGCGGCGCTACAGCAGTTTTCCAGCCTGTGGTTCGACATCACCTTTATTGGCGTCTCTGGTCTGACCGCCGAGGGAATTTATGACTACGCCTTTGAGGATGCGGAACTCAAACGTCTTTATCTCAACCGTTCCAGCCTGAAAGTGGTGCTGTGTGACGCCAGCAAGTTTCAACGAATGTCGCTGGTACACCTCGCCACGCTGAGGCAATTCGACATCCTGATCACCGAACAGGCGCCACCGCCAGCCCTGTCGGCGATGCTTGAGGCGGCAAATATTGATGTGATCATCGCGCCTGCGTTGCCGAAAGACGCGTGATCGCTTTTTACCATGACATATCAGCCAACACCGGAGAAAGTTATGATCTTTGAATTTTTGGGTAATAAGAAAAAAGCGGTTATCGCAATGGCCCATATTGGCGCGCTGCCAGGCGCGCCGCTGTACGACGCTAAAGGTGGACTCAATAAGCTCATCGACGATGTTCTCAGTGATGTAGAGAAACTACAGGCAGGTGGTGTGGATGCGATTATGTTCGGCAACGAAAATGACCGTCCTTATGTGTTTAAAGCGTCGCTGGAAGGCGTCTCGGCCATGTCGGCTGTGGTGCAGGCGGCGAAATCGGTACTGAAAGTGCCGTTCGGCGTGAATTACCTGTGGGATCCTAACGCCAGTGTCGCCATTGGTGCTGCCACCGGGGCGAGCTTCGTGCGTGAAATTTTCACCGGCGTGTTTGCTTCTGATATGGGGATCTGGGAGCCGGATTGTGCCAGCGCGTCTCGCCTGCGCCGCAACCTGGGCCGTGAAGATATGAAATTGCTCTTTAACATCAACGCCGAATTCGCCCATTCTCTGGATGCGCGCCCCATCGAACTGCGCGCGCGCAGCGCCATTTTCTCGTCACTGGCGGATGCCATTCTGGTGTCCGGGCCGATCACCGGTGAACCGGCTGAACATTCTAATCTGCGCAAAGTCTGCGAAGCGGTAGAGGGCGTTCCGGTTTTTGCCAACACTGGCACCAACATCGATAACGTCACCGACATTCTGAGCATTGCCAGCGGTGTGGTCATCGGCACACATTTTAAGGTCGACGGGCACACCTGGAATCAGGTCGACGGGGATCGGGTAAAACGCTTTATGGATGTGGTCGAAAAGCTGCGCTAAGCACAACCCCTGGAACGGGAGGATAAGATGCAGTATCTGTTAGGTATTGATATTGGTACGACCTCAACGATTGGCATCCTTATCGGCCTGCCCGATAAGGTACTCGGTACGGCCTCCCGACCGGTTACGCTTTCCGCCCCGCACAACGGCTGGACGGAGGAGTCGCCGGAGCAGTGGTGGGCGAATGTCGGCGAAATTTGCCAGCAACTGCTCACACAAAGCGGTATTGCGGCGAGTGAAATCTCTGGCATTGGCGTGACCGGGATGTTGCCTGCCGTGGTTTTGCTGGATGGCGAAGACCGCCTGCTGCGTCCGAGCATTCAACAGAGCGATGGTCGCAGCGGCGCACAAGTGCAGCAGATGCGCTGCGAAATGGACAGTCAGCAGTTTTTAGAGCGCGCCGGAAACGGTATTAACCAGCAACTGGTGGGAGCGAAAATCCGCTGGATTGAACACCATGAACCGGAAGTGTTTGAACGGATTGCGACGGTGTTCGGTTCCTATGATTTTATTAACTGGAAGCTCACGGGTGAGAAAATCATTGAGCAGAACTGGGCGCTGGAGGCGGGTTTTGTTGATATCAGCAGCAATACCCTGGATGACGAACTGATTGCCTTTGCCCATCTTCCCCGTTATGCGGTCCCCCGTCTGGTCCGTTCTCATGACATTATCGGCGCGGTTACCGCGCAGGCGGCGGCCTGGACCGGGCTCAGTGAAGGCACGCCGGTGATTGGCGGGGCGGCGGATTTGATTGCCTCCGCGCTCGGCGCGGGGGTGACCTCGCCTGGCGAAGTGCTGCTCAAATTCGGTGGCTCGGTGGATATTCTGACCGTAACGCAAACCGCTACCCCTGACCCGCGTCTGTATCTGGATTATCACCTTGTGCCGGGTTGCTATATGCCCAACGGCTGTATGTCGACCGGCGGTTCGGGGCTGAACTGGTTTGTGCAGAACTTCGCGGCACAGCATGAAGCGGCGGCACGTGAAAAGGGCATGAGTATCCATCAGTACCTGGACGCGATGGCGGAAAACCGCCCGGCGGGCAGTGACGGCCTGATTTTCCTGCCCTATTTTCTGGGGGAGAAAACCCCGTTACATGATCCAAATGCCCGGGGCATCCTCTTTGGCCTGACGCTCAGCCACGACGCGGGGCATATCTGGCGCGCGCTGCTCGAAGCCTACGCCTATGCCATCAAACACCATATCGACACGCTGGTGGATATCGGATATCCGGTAAAACGCTACATCGTCTCTGATGGCGGTTCGGCAAGCAAACTGTGGATGCAGATTGTCGCCGATGTGCTGGGCGAGCCGCTGACTCGCCTGGACGGCCACCCCGGTTCTTGCCTGGGGGCAGCCTGGACGGCGGCGATGGGTGTCGGGGTGTCGACAGACTGGAAGGGGGCCAGCGCCTGGGTCAACCTCAAAGATGTGATTACCCCACGGCCTGAACATGCTGATGTTTACCATGAGGGATATCCGCGTTTCCGCCAGCTCTATGAAGCCTGTCGTCCACTGACCCGCCAGGAGACACCATGAAATTTACTGCCATTGCCTGGGACGTTGACGGCACGCTGGTCGATAGCGAACCACTTCATCACCGGGCACTGCTGGCTGTCTGCCAGCGCTTCGGGCTGGATCTGAGCCATATTCCCGAGACGCGCTTTTACGGTGTGCACATTAACGATGTCTGGCTGGCCCTGCGCGCAGAGTTGCCCGCCGATTTGGACCAGGCCGTGTGGCTGGCGGCGATTGAAGACTACTACCATGACCACCGCCACGAACTGGTTGCTATTCCCGGCAGCCGCGAAACCATCCGCAAGCTGGCGGCGAAAGGGATCAAACAGGCCTGTGTGTCGAATTCGTGCCGACGGATAGTCGAAGCGAATCTTGAGGCGCTGGGTGTGCGTGAGTTTATTGATGTGGTGGTGACGCTGGATGATGTACACCATGGCAAACCGGCGCCCGAACCTTATCAACATGCGCTCGGGGCCTTTGGACTGCCTGCGGCGGCAGTACTGGCGGTTGAAGACAGCGCGACCGGGATGCGCTCGGCGCAGGCCGCGGGAATGCACGTCGCGTTTTATGGCGCGTCACCCACCTCTGAGCTGGGGGTAACAGAAATCACCTCACTGACGCGGATCCTCGACTGGTTTTGATTCGCACAGTTTCGCGCGGAAAAGGGATGTTCCGCGCAAAGAAATGAACACATTCGAACAAATTGGGTTTTAAATCACACCACTTCCCCTTAATATTGTGAGCTATATCGTTTAAGCCCCTCCTTAACCCGAAACAGAGTACCTATCGTTATGTCAGCGAAACCCGAGATTCAGGCCCGTTATCTTCCTCAGGAACGCAAAAAGCGGATCCTTAACATGCTGGTCGAGCAGGGGCGCGTGACAGTGGTGGATATCTCAGCGGAGCTGGCGGTCTCGGAGATGACAGTACGCCGCGATCTCGCCGAACTGGAAACCGAGGGGAAACTCAGCCGGGTACATGGCGGTGCGGTACTGACCGAAACGGTCAGCCAGCCGATTATGGACCCGCTTCCGGCGCATTTTGACGCACGTCTTTCCCTTCATCGGGAGAGCAAAATGCGCATTGCCCGCATGGCTGCTGAGGTGGCCGGGCGCTACCAGAGCGTGGCGCTTGATATCGGCACCACAACCCTGTTTATGGTCGACGAACTGGTGAAGCATGAGCGTCTGAAAATCTTCACCAACAGTGTGCGCATTGCCCATGCGCTGGGCCGCTATGCGCAGGCACCGGAAGTCTATCTGGCTGGGGGAATGATGCGTGATGACGAGATGGCGATTGTCGGGCCGTCTGCTATTGAGCAGTTCCAGCAGTTCTGGTTTGATATTGCGTTTATTGGCGCATCGGGCATTACCAGCCAGGGCATTTACGATAGCGCACTGGATGAGACGGAAATGAAACGGGTATTGATTCGTCGTTCCGGCTTTAAAGTGCTGCTCTGCGACTCTGCAAAATTCCAGCATATGTCGCTGGTGCAGGTGGCGCAGTGGCAGGATATCGATCTGCTGATAACAGATAGCGCACCGCCTGCGGTGCTGGCGACGGCCCTTGAACTGGCGAATGTGCAGGTGATGATTGCCCCCTGACCGTCAGGCCAGGCGTTGTATGACGGCGTCGGGTGAGGCTTCGTTCAGTAACGCCCGCACGCCCTCTATGGGCAGCGCTTTAGCGAAATACCAGCCCTGCGCGCGGGCGCGGGGAAACCATTGTGCAATGCAGGCCAGTTGTTCTGCGAACTCAATCCCTTCAAAGATTAACCGGTAAGGTCGTTCATACAGCACCCTGCACATGCTCAGGATTTTTTCTCCGTGTAGAGTATTTGCGCACAGTGCCTGAGTCAGGGATTTATCTATTTTGACATCGGTTACGGGAAGGCTGAGCAGCCTTTCGTGATTTGAACAACCTTTACCAAAATCATCCAGCGCCAGGTGGAAACCGTGTTGTCTGAACTGTGTCGCGTTAGTCATGAGCGCCTGGGTATCGTTGCAACTGACCTCGGTTATCTCCAGTACAATGGACGAGGCATTGAGCTGATGGCGCGCAAGTTCATTAAGCAGCGTTTTCTTAAATGAGATGGAATTCAGATCGCCAGGTGTGATGTTCAGGTTTAATAAGAGTCCGTGCCGGGCCAATAATGTCGCCATTTCGGCAATGGCTTTTTTAATAACATAGAGCGAAACGGTACTCATCAGGCCATTTTCAACGGCGAGCCCGATCAATGTTTCCGGGCAGACTCGTCCGAATCGCGAATCACGCCATCGCAATAACGCTTCAAACCCGACAATCTTTTTTGTGCAGGCAGAGTAAATAGGTTGGTAGTAAAGGTTGATATTATTGGCAAGTAAGGCATGCTTTAATCGGCAAAGCATCGTTAGCTCCATGATAAGCACTAATGCTTCTTTTTGTGATAACAAGCAATAAATTCATACAGTTCGCGTTTACTGTTCAGGTCGAATTTATTCATAATATTCTTTTTATGACTAATGGCCGTCTTGTAGGTGATACCGATACGATCGGCGATATCGTTCATGCCCATGCAGGCATTTAAACCATAGGCAATCTTCTCCTGGGTAAAGGAGAGGGCACGGTAGTTACAATTAATACAGGAGTAAGCGCATTTTCCCGCGCTTTTGGCGCGTTCTTTTGCTGCCGGATAGCTGTGAATAGCGCTGACAATGGCATCGTAAACCACGGAAGAACGCTCTTTACAGGCAAAAAACTGCGCGTCTTTAATGCAGTCAGGCAGGCTATGCTTGGGGGGAATATTGTCGCTGGCGACAAAAACAAAAATCTTAACTGACTTTTTTCTGTTAATTAAGTCTTTAAAACATAAATAATATTCACCGGCACAGACGGTCATGAAAATGAAATCGGCTTTGTGAATATTCTCAACGCTAAAATCTGAGGAAAGAGAAGGCGAAGAGACATTGCATTCTTTAATAGCGTCACGAATTAAACCGACGATGCCAGTAGAGAACAATGTATCATTATCAATATTTATTAAAAATTTCATTCCCTTGAAACCCCTGGGCATCCTGGTATTGGCTGGTTTATTCTATATAGCTGCGTAAAGCAAAATCAATAACTCTCTCATTGTCTTAAAGAAAATAAGAATTAATCAATTTGACTTAGGAAAAATCCTAATGGATATTACGATAGCGACTGGGTGTTAATGCAGAAACACAATACCATGCTATTAGTAAGGCTATGTCAAGAAAGGTATGTCATTGATGTATTTTATCCGCAATATTCAATGGTAGTGGTAAAGGGGGGGGCAAATAACCTTTGAATAAAAAGGGGAATAATGCTTAAAACGGTAAAACCTCGCCATCACATTAAAGCCTGCACATTAAATCTGTGCAGGCTTTATATTGTTTAACCCATATAAGTGCACACCGGGGCCGTCGCTGCATCCAGCCATGCTCTGGCATCACTGTCGACCAGCGGCGAAAGCGTGGCGCGAACCTGCTGGTGGTAGGTATCAAGCCACTGTTTTTCCTGCTCCGAGAGCCGCGACCACTCCACCTGGCTAAGATCCACTGGCACCAGCGTCAGCGATGAGAAGCGGCAGAATCCGGGCTGGCTTTCTACGACCTCCACCTGGTTTTCAATGCGAATGCCGTAGCGCTCGGCCAGGTAATAGCCCGGTTCGATGGTCATGATATTCCCGGCGACCAGCGGCCATGGGTTGACCTTTTTGGCTATGCGATGTGGCTGTTCGTGAATCAACAACTGATGTCCCACACCATGCCCGGTACCGTGGTCGAAATCGAGGCCTAATTCCCAGAGGGCGCGGCGGGCAAAGGCATCGATCTGGTGCCCCTGCGTGCCGCTCGGGAACTGCAGCGTCAGCATCGACAAAAAGCCTTTCAGTACGGCGGTATAGTGCAAACGCTGTTCATCAGACAGGGGGCCAAACGACAATGTGCGCGTGGTATCGGTTGTGCCATTGTGATACTGGCCGCCTGAGTCATTCAGGTAGAAATTGCTGCGGGTAATGGCGGCGTTGGTGGCTTCGCTGGCGTGATAGTGGCACATGGCAGCGTTGCTGGCAGAAGCGGAAATGGTACTAAAGCTCTGCTCAATGAAACCGGCCTGTTGCTGGCGGAAAGTAAGCTGTTTTGCCTGCGCTTCCAGTTCGGTCAGCGGGTTGCCTGCGGCTTCGCGTGCCGGAACTTCACGCGACAGCCATGCCAGGAAGTTAACCCACGCCGCGCCATCCTGACGGTGGCTGTCGCGATAACCTTCCAGCTCAACGGGGTTTTTATGCGCTTTGATAAGCGTAATGGGGTCCGCGTGCCAGACCACGTCGCCGCCATTGTGCTCGATAGCAAAACGCAGGGCGACCGGGGCGTAATCGGCGTCCAGCATCACTTTCTTGCCAGCGGCCGCTTGCTGACAGTGGGGCAGAAAATCGGTCCATGCGGAGATCCGCAGGGAAGATTTCAGGTCATCCGATAAGGCATGCGTTTTCGCCGCATCGATAAACCACTCCATCTCTCCGTCACGGCTGAGCAGGGCGAATGAGTGAGCGACCGGGTTCATCGCCACATCCGACCCCCGAATATTCAACAGCCAGGCGATATTATCCGGTTGGGTGATGGCCAGCAGATCGACACCTTCTTTTGCCAGAAGCTGTGCAACGCGTGTACGTTTCGCCTCGCTGGTTTCACCGCTGATTTCCGGCGGCATTTCGCGGATTGCTCCACAGGGGGCCGGCGGGCGGTCGTGCCAGATGGCATCAAACGGATCGTTATTCAGCGCCACCAGTTCACAGTGGGTCGCCTCCAGTGCGGTAAACTGGCTGTTGACCATCAGCAACGGCTCAAAGGCGATACGACTGCCAGCGGGCAGCGAGTCGTTAAGCCACTGCGCCAGCGGCTCATTGTGCAGATGGTGGATCTCAAATGCGTTGAGATCGACCTCCTGGCGAACCTGCACCTGGTAGCGTCCGTCGACAAATATCAACGCCCGGTCACGCAGGATCAGCGCCAGGCCCGCCGAGCCGCTAAAGCCGGTCAGCCAGGCCAGTTTGTTATCGTGCGGCGCGCAGTCTTCGCTCTGGTAGGCATCAGCGCGTGGCACAATCATGCCGTCGACATCCATGGCCGCCAGCTGTGTACGCAGTGCTGCCAGCGGTGTTGGGGTTTGCATAAGAATCCTTCCTTATTGTTAGCGGAACGGGGGTTCGTTAAAGGTGCGCAGTTTACGTGAATGTAACCGATCACCTTCTGCCCGCAGCAGGTCAATGGCGCGAATACCAATCTGCAAATGCTCGGAAATCGCCCCTTCATAAAAACGGTTGGCCTGACCCGGCAGTTTGATTTCGCCGTGCAGCGGTTTATCAGAGACACACAGTAATGTGCCGTACGGCACGCGAAAGCGGTAACCCTGGGCGGCAATGGTGGCGCTTTCCATGTCGATAGCCACCGCGCGACTCAGGTTAAAACGCAGCGCCGACGCGGAATAACGCAGCTCCCAGTTACGGTCATCGGTAGTGACCACGGTGCCGGTACGCAGGCGCTGTTTGACTTCTTCGCCGGGCATGCCGCTCACCTCTTTGGTGGCATCGTACAGCGCGCGCTGCACCTCGGCGATACTGGGAATGGGGATATCCGGGGGCAGTACGGCATCCAGCACGTGATCATCTCGCAGATAAGCATGCGCCAGCACATAGTCACCAATCGACTGGCTTTCACGCAGGCCGCCGCAGTGGCCAATCATCATCCATACATCCGGGCGCAACACCGCCAGATGGTCACAAATGGTTTTCGCGTTTGACGGGCCGACGCCAATGTTAATCAAGGTTATGCCCTGGCCGTCGGCGGTGATTAAATGCCAGGCCGGCATCTGGTGTTTTTTCCAGGCCAGATCGGAGATGGCCTCTTCCGGGGCATCGGTATCAGCAGTGACCCAGTGGCCGCCCGCACAGGAGAGGGCAACATAGGGGCTTTCCGGGTCCAGAATCTGGCTGCATCCCCAACGGACAAACTCATCTACGTAGCGGGTATAGTTGGTGAACAGCACGAACGGCTGGAAGTGTTCCACTGGGGTGCCGGTGTAGTGGCGCAGACGGGCCAGTGAGAAATCCACGCGGCGGGCATCGAAATGCGACAGCGGATAGAGCTCGGTAGGATGGAACAGACCGTCGGCGGTTTCATCGCCAATTTGCGCCAGTTCGGTGGTGGGGAAATGGCGGGTCAACCCGGCGCTCATTGAACGGTCCAGCGTCAGTTCCGAGCCGTCAATAACATAGGGATACGGGATTTCATGTGCTGATAGCCCTACTTCAATATGTGCGCCATAGTCCTGGCACAGCAGCGTGAGTTGTTCGTGTAAATAGCTGCGAAACAGGGTGGGGCGGGTGACGGTGGTAGTGTAACAGCCAGAGTGGGTGAAACGGGCGTAAGCGCGGGTTTTCGGTGGGTTGGTGGCGCTGCCATCCCAACTTACCGACAGCTCAGGGTAGACGAAAAGGCCGTTGGCGCGTGCTTCATGCGTGGGTAGCGTGCCATCTTCGATATAACGGCTGATGGCTGCACGCAGGTTCGACACTGACTGCTCATACAGGGCTTCCAGTTGATCCAGTGCCTGTTCCGGGGTCAGATGTGCACCCTTTTTATTCATCATTAACTCCTTGTTTCACAGGTGTACGGCTGTAGACGATAGTATGTCACAGCTTTATGAAACAATAACTCCGGATGATGGGTTTCGGAGGATGCCTGCCTTCAATGCCATTGCCGCGCATTGAGTGCGCAAATCTAATGATAATGGGGTGCTAACGGGACGTATGGTGCGAAGACGGCGCGACAGGGCGCGCCGGGGTAAACGTTAGCCGTTGATTTTCACCAGCGTACGGCCCTGAATCTTGTTACTCAGGAAATCGGCGGCAAACGCCGGAGCCTGCTCCAGGCCGATTTCAGTGGATGCCTGCTGGTAGTAGCTCTCCGGCAACAGACTGGCCAGACGCGCCCAGACCGCAGCGCGTTCAGCGGTCGGCACCATCACGGAGTCCACACCCTGCAGGCGGACGTTACGCAGAATAAACGGCATCACGGTGGTGGGAAGATCGAAGCCACCCGCCAGGCCGCAGGCGGCAACGCAGCCACGGTAGTTTGTCTGTGCCAGTACTTTTGCCAGTACTTTACTGCCGACGGTATCGACGGCACCGGCCCATAGCTGTTTTTCCAGCGGACGGGTCTCTTCGAAATCGCTGCGCGGCAGAATTTCATCGGCACCTAACTGGCGCAGGAAGTTGTGGGTGGATTCACGGCCAGAGACCGCGACAACGGTGTAACCCAGCGCTTTCAATAGCACAACGGCGGTACTGCCAACGCCGCCGCTGGCCCCGGTGACCAGCACTTTACCGCTTTCCGGTTTCACGCCAGCTTCAACCAGCGCATCCACGCAGAGCATGGCGGTAAAACCTGCGGTACCGATAATCATTGCGTTGCGGGCGCTGAGCGCGTCTGGCAGAGAAACCAGCCAGTCGCCTTTTACACACGCCTGTGCGGCCAGACCGCCCCAGTGGTTTTCGCCCACGCCCCAGCCGGTGAGGATCACCGACTGGCCGGGAGCAAAGCGCGGATCGCGGCTTTCGCTGACGCGACCGGAGAAATCGATACCCGGTACCATCGGGAACTGACGAATGATCTTCCCTTTACCGGTGATCGCCAGCGCGTCTTTGTAATTAAGGCTGGACCAGTCGATGTCGACCAGCACATCGCCATCGGCGAGGGCGGGCAGAGCGATATCTTTCACGGCTGCCAGGGTTTTGTTTTCAATCTGTTCCAGAACTAAAGCTTTCATGACTGAGTTTTCCTCGTCTGACTGTGGTTTTCGGCGCAGGGCCGTCCTGTGCAGGTGTTATTTTTGGGTAATGCTGTACAAAAAGAATTCCCAGTACTGATTCAGCGGGTCGGCAGACTGGAACAGTTTGGCGCGCATCACCGCGCCTTCCCAGCCGGACCAGAACACCCGCGCCAGTTTTTCCGGCGAAGCATCCTGCGGGATAACGCCTTGCGCTTGCGCCTCGGTAAAGCAACGGGCGACGCGCGTTTCCCACTCTTCGAGGATCGCTTTTAATCGTTGGGGGAACGCTTCGGGTAAGAGGGGGGACTCCTGTAGCAGGTTGCCAACAAGACAACCGCGGCGGAACTGATATTTCGCCATCCCTTGGCCCGCATGAAGCACAAAAGCGGCCATCCGCTCAAGCGGCTGCAGGGTGCCATCAAGCAGGAATTTGTCTAATTTATGGGCAAAAAAGGAACCGTAGGCTGCAAGCACCGCCATGCCAAATTCCTGTTTGCTCTTAAAGCAGTGGTAAAACGATCCCTTCGGTACGGCGATATTTTTAATGACCGCATCGATACCCGCCGACAAATATCCCGTCTCCGTCAGCACCGCCAGACCTGAACGAATCAATTCCTGGCGGGTATCAGTAAACGCGCGTTCGACCTTTGGAGGCCTGCCACGCCGGGGTTTTTGCGCAACGACCGTTTCGTTACTCATAATTTAGACCGGTTGGTTTTAATTGTCGCCAGCCTACGCGCAATCGGAATGCTTAGCAAGCGAAGCGAGGGGAAGGGCGATATGGTGCATGAAGGAAGTCTGGAACCTTGCTTCCGGTTTTGGCTGCGATTAAGTGCGCTTCTCCTGATTTTCTTTCACATTGCAGATTATCACTTTGCGGCTATTGTGCTGTGCGCAGGAAGTAAAGCTGGAAATGAAAAACATTTCTACGCCGAGATGATTTCGCGAGCTGAGCAGGAATATGCAAACTATCTGAAAAAACCAGAGAAAGAGGAGTAAATATGGGCAAAACGCTGGAACAACTGCTTGCGGAAGAAAAACCAGAGGTTGTGGCGCAGGCTGAGTCGATGGCGACTGAGACTCTCCTGAACATTCACCTGGCCGAACTGCGTGAGAAAGTGCAAAAAACGCAGGTGGAAATGGCGCATGCACTGGGGATACGGCAGCCTACGGTGGCGGGAATGGAAAAACCGGGTCGCGATTTAAAACTGTCGACGCTTAAGCACTACGTTGAAGCCACTGGCGGTAAGCTTCGTCTTGATATCGAACTGCCTGATGGGTCGCATTACGCGTTCGTTGTATAACCCGTGAGCATTAGCGAGACAGGGACAAAAAAGACTATGATTAGGCTACGCCTGTCGCGTCTGAGGAAAGGAAATCATGCGTCGTATTAAACTGTTTTATGGCCTTTTTATTTTGCTCGCCGGTCAGAGCGTGCTGGCGGTGAGTTACCCGTTGCCGCCGGAGGGAAGCCGCCTGGTCGGCAGCGTGCAGATCGTCACCGTGCCGCAGGGTAATACGCTGCCGCTGGAGGCCTTCGCCGCGCAGTACGGCCAGGGGTTGAGCAATATGCTGGAGGCTAATCCCGGTGTTGATCCTTTCTTACCGAAAGCGGGTTCCGAACTGATTGTGCCGCAGCAGATCATTCTGCCCGACACGGTGCGTCAGGGCATCGTAGTGAATGTCGCTGAAATGCGCCTTTACTACTATCCCAAAGACAGCAATACCGTTGAGATCCTGCCTATTGGCATTGGTCAGGCCGGACGCGAAACGCCACGTAACTGGGTTACTGCTGTTGAACGTAAGCAGGAAGGTCCCACCTGGTCTCCCACGCCGAACACCCGCCGCGAATATGCCAAAGAGGGGAAAACCCTGCCTGCTATGGTGCCTGCCGGGCCGGATAATCCGATGGGGCTGTATGCTATTTATATCGGCAAGCTGTATGCCATCCACGGGACCAACGCCAATTTCGGTATCGGGCTGCGCGTCAGTCAGGGCTGCATTCGCTTGCGTAATGACGACATCAAATACCTCTTCGATAATGTGCCGGTGGGCACCCGTGTGCAGTTGATTGACCAGCCGGTGAAAGCGACCATAGAGCCAGATGGCAGCCGCTGGGTTGAAGTCCACGAACCGCTATCGCGCAATCGCGCCGAGTTTGAATCCACGAATAAAGTCCCGTTGCCTCTGACGCCGGCGCTACATGCTGTCATTAAAGGCGAGGGCGTGGATGCGTTGAGGGCGGCTGAGGTGCTTGAACGCCGCTCCGGGATGCCGGTGAACATCAGCGAGTCCGCGCACAGCGCTGGTTTGAGTAACGAACGGTTGTAAGCCACAGATAAAAAAGCCCGCATCTGGGCGGGCCTGGCAGCATAGGTACTCAGGAATGCCCAATAAACGCAAGCGTAATTGGGCAAACTTGCTTATGCGGTGGTATTCACGTGACGACCAATTGACGGATTTGCCGGCACCTGAGGTATCTGATTAATGATACCGGTTGCCGTTGCCTCCTGGTTATCCAGCGCTTTTCTCAGGACAATGGTGCTGACCTGGTTCTGGAGGTTATAAGCACTGAGACTGGTCGATAATGATGCGATTTGCAATGTATCCATTTCGATCATCCTATTGTTAACAAACAAAAAATCTAACAGTGCGAGGACAAAGCCTCACAGTATCATCGGCATCTTCCGGTAAAACCTTAGAAAAGAATAAGTGCCCACTGCGGATTTGTCGAATGAACAGCGTGCGCTGCGCTGAAAAGCAAAAACCCGCTTAAGTTGCCTTAAGCGGGTTTTCTAAATTTGGCTCCTCTGACTGGACTCGAACCAGTGACATACGGATTAACAGTCCGCCGTTCTACCGACTGAACTACAGAGGAATCGTGTGAACGGGGCGCATATTAACGATGCCTGATCGCCTTGTCAAAGGCTGCAATACCTTTCACGTTCTGTTTGTCGACTATTTCGACAATGCGCCTGCAAGATAGTCAGTCTGCCGCCTGTTTGCACCATCATGAGGCAGAGGAGTCTCTTATGGGGCATCGGGCAAACCACTGTTTCAGTAATCATATCCCCCCTGGTTATCAGAATCTCTTATTATCCAGCCTGTTAGCGATGGTCAGATGACTTATCTAAAACTGGCAAGCATATTGCAACTCCTCCGACAACATGACTGCCGGCGTTGGCACTGGTATTCCGAACAGGAGGCAAAATGAACTTAAGACGCCTGAAATACTTCGTAAAAATCGTCGATATCGGCAGCCTGACTCAGGCCGCTGAAGTACTGCATATCGCGCAGCCCGCGCTGAGCCAGCAGGTTGCTACGCTGGAAGGCGAACTGGATCAGCAGTTGCTGATTCGCACTAAGCGCGGCGTGACGCCGACCGAAGCGGGCAAGATCCTCTATGCCCATGCGCGGACTATCCTGCGTCAGTGCGAACAGGCACAACTGGCGGTGAACAACGTGGGGCAATGCCTGCGTGGACAGGTCTCCATCGGTCTTGCACCGGGCACGGCAGCCTCCTCTGTAACGATGCCGCTGTTGCAGGCGGTGCGCTCAGAGTTACCGGAAGTGACCGTGTATTTGCATGAAAATAGCGGTACGGTACTGAACGACAAGCTCCTGAGTGGTCAACTCGATATGGCTGTGCTGTATGAGCGCGCACCCGGTTCCGGCATCAACAGCTTACCGCTGCTGAAAGAAGATCTGTATCTGGTCGGCACGCGCGATTGCCCAGGACAAAGCGTTGATTTGACAGCCGTTGCAGAGATGAACCTGTTCCTGCCACGTGACTACAGCGCGGTGCGTTTGCGGGTTGACGAAGCGTTCTCATTGCGTCGCCTGACGGCAAAAATCATCGGCGAAATCGAATCGATCGCCACTCTCACGGCGGCGATTGCCAGTGGTATGGGCGTAACGGTGCTGCCGGAATCCGCCGCCCGTTCGTTGAGCAGTGCGGCGAACGGCTGGATGGCGCGTATTACCACGCCGTCGATGAATTTACCGCTCTCTCTGAACGTTTCTGCCCGCGGTACGCTCTCGCCGCAGGCACAGGCGGTAAAAGATATTCTTATGTCTCTGGTAAGCCGCCCGGCGATGGACAGCCAGGAGTTGCAGTTGGTAAGTTAAGCGTTATTCCATTATGGAATAACATGCTGGTTTTTATTATTTGTTCTGCCAGGCCTCAGACTTTAACAATAGCGTCATGTCTGATGGCCCTGGAGGGAAGGGTGAATTTCCAGCAACTGAAAATTATCCGGGAAGCGGCGCGCCGGGATTATAATCTGACCGAAGTCGCCAACATGCTCTATACATCGCAATCCGGGGTGAGTCGTCATATCCGCGAGCTTGAAGAAGAGCTGGGGATTGAGATTTTCATCCGTCGGGGCAAACGGCTGCTGGGGATGACCGAGCCGGGTAAAGCGCTGTTGGTAATAGCCGAACGTATTCTCAATGAGGCGAGCAATGTGCGCCGCCTCGCTGACCTTTTCACGAATGACACATCCGGCGTGCTGACGATTGCGACAACGCATACACAGGCCCGCTACAGCCTGCCTACGGTGATTAAATCGTTTCGCGCGTTGTTCCCCGAAGTTCGTCTTGAGCTGATTCAGGGGACGCCGCAGGAGATTGAGACGCTGTTGCACAATGGTGGCGCGGATATTGGCATCGCCAGTGAGCGACTCAGCAACGACAGCACTCTCGCTGCTTTCCCCTGGTTCCGCTGGCATCACAGCCTGCTGGTTCCTAAAGATCATCCCTTATTGCAAACCTCTCCTCTTACGCTTGAGGAGATCAGCCGTTGGCCGCTTATCACCTATCGACAGGGGATCACCGGACGTTCGCGTATTGATGAAGCGTTTGGTCGCAAGGGGCTGCTGCCGGATATTGTGCTCAGCGCGCAGGATTCGGATGTCATCAAAACCTACGTTGAATTGGGGCTGGGGGTTGGGCTGGTGGCCGAGCAGTCGAGCGGGGAAAACGAAGAGGGCAAGCTGGTGCGGCTGGATACGCGTCATCTGTTCGATGCCAATACCGTCTGGCTTGGGCTTAAACGCGGTCAACTGCAGCGCAATTATGTCTGGCGCTTTATTGAGCTCTGTAATGCAGGGCTGTCGGTTGAGGATATCAAACGTCAGGTGATGGAGCCGGACGAAGAGGTGATTGATTACCAGATTTGAAAACAGCGTCCCCCGCATACGGATGCAGTCGGGGGATACGCGCGTTGCAGTTTACTCCGCAAATTTCAGCAGCGCATCGCCATCAAGACGATAGCGTACCCACTCGCTTTGCGGCAGTGCGCCGATGCTCAGGTAGAAATCAATTGCGGGTTTGTTCCAGTCGAGCACGCTCCATTCCAGACGACCACATTTACGCTGTACCGCGCACTGCGCAATGTATTTCAGTAAGGCTTTGCCTGCCCCTGCGCCGCGATAGTCCGGGGAAATGTACAAATCTTCCATATAGATACCGTTGCGTCCGAGCCAGGTAGAGTAGCTGGTGAAGAAGACCGCATAACCCGCCACGTTACCGTCGATCTCGCAGATTAACGCTTCGGTTTTACTGTCGGCACCAAACAGAGTGGCCTTAATTTCGTCCGGGGTGGTCACCACTTCTTCCGGGGCTTTTTCGTACACCGCCAGTTCATAAATCATGTCATAAATTGCATTTGCGTCCGTTGGGCGTGCCTGGCGAATCGTGATGCTCATTTCTCTTCCTGTCTGTTATGCGTGGGTTCAAATTGCTGGCGTTAAGCATAAGGGGTATTGTTAAAAGAATTAAGTGCAATGAAATCACTGGTTGATGAATATTATGCATCATGCTTTACGACGTCTTGATCTAAACCTTTTGCCCGTTTTTGACGCTATCTATCGGCATCGTTCCGTCAGAGCGGCCGCCGAGGAGCTGGCGATGAGTACGTCTGCCCTCAGTCATGCGCTGTCACGGCTGCGCGTCACATTGAACGATCCACTGTTCTTTCGCGAAGGTCACCGGATGTGTCCCAGCGTGTATGCGACCCAGCTCGCACCCGCTATCGCTCCGGCGTTGAAGTCCCTTAATCAGGAACTGACACCACAACCTGCGTTTGAGGCGGTCAGCAGTACCGATTGTTTTCAGATTGCTATTACGGATTTCACCGCATTTTGTATCTTTCCGGCCTTAATGAATCGGTTACAGGAGACTGCGCCAGGACTGCGTTTTGAGTTGCGTTATTTACCGCATAGCCCGGCGTTGACGGAATTGCTTGCCGGCGAGATTGATCTGGCGCTGGGGTTCAGTGCGCCGGATGATGTGGCGCATCCAGAACTGGATGAGATTGTCTGGTTTGAAGATGAGTATGTCGTCATCAGTAACAGCCAGCGCACGCGGCTCACGCTCGAAGATTATCTTGCGGCCAGGCATCTGGTGGTCACCCCCTGGAACGAGAAGCAGGGTATTTTGGATCTGCAACTGGAACGGATGGGGCATACGCGGCAGGTGACGATAAAAACCCCCTCGATGCTCAGCGCGCCGTTCATTATTGAGCAGAGCGACCTGCTGCTCGCTATTCCGCGTTTTGCCGCCGGGAAGATGAAGCTGGCGGCGCAATTAGCGCTTTTTGAACTCCCCTTTGCCGTGCCGCCGTTTGAGGTAAAAATTTATTCGCATAAGCGCAGTGGTAAGCGTGCGGCAACAGACTGGCTGAAAGGCCAATTGCAGGCGCTGGCAGAGAAGGGGATGTGAGGCCATAAAAGCAAAAACCCGCTTAAGTTGCCTTAAGCGGGTTTTCAAATTTGGCTCCTCTGACTGGGATCGCCTTAGCCATTAACTGGCTGATTGGTAAGCTAAACCTAAAAATGGGGTTGTCAAAACCACCAGAATGACCACCTTTTCGTAACCCATGTTTATATATTTCATCATGTCTTTATAAATCAGTTTGCATGAGGTCTCATTCAGCATAATACCATACGGCCTTAAGATATTTTCCGTTTGTATTTTTATAAATAACAATCAACCAAGAATTTGAGAATTGATTGTCAATAACAATTTTTTTATCATAAACTTCACTTACATTAACTGAGGTGTAAACAAAATTGTTATTTTTCTTATATTTTATTGGACGATTAATTTTATTTCCCAAGTTATCAATGTATGTGAGGGTTATTGTGGCTAATTCATATCCATCAACTCTAAATGGGAATTCTATATTATTTTTATCTGGTATCGGTCTTCTTAATATTGAACTGGATCTGGGATATATCCTATCAGTCCAATCCCAGTCAACACGGCCTTTTTTCAGACATAGGTTATTACTGGAAATACTATCACAATCGTAAATATTACTTGCTTTAATTTTATTGCCTTTGATTTTATATGAATACATTTTATTTCTGAAATCATAAAGGTCCTCTCTGGGTTTTTCATAACATGTCTCAAGAATTTTAATTTGTTGCTCTAGTATATGATAAATCTTTTCATTTGATGTGTGACTATTTTCTAATTCTTGCTTGAGGTGGTAATATTCCAAATATTTTGGTTCTTTTTCACAGACTTCTTCTCCTGACACATCGATAGAGAAAAATAGTAAAAGTAATAAAATATAATATCTCATGAGTATTACCTCACTACAACCAATTTACCTACGTATGTCCCATCCATTCCCGGCGTTCTGTGAGAAATAAGATAGTTATAAACAATATTCCATTTCTCCACATCATAGACAGTTACACGCCCTCGCGAAACACTTCCGGCGCATCGTCGCCCTGTACCTTTATCTCCAGACCCGGCATCAGCAGCGAGCTGGTGCTCTCTCCTTTCAGGATGGCCCGCCCGTTCAGGTAACGCTCATGGCGGATACGCGCATAGAACGCGCCGCTTTCCGGTGTGTCTTTATCACCCATTTTTAGGAAGTTGTCAGCGTAATGGTAGGCTTCCCCGTAGGTGGTACTGTCCCCGCCCGTGACGTCAAGCTGGCCGGTGGTCATCTCTGCCGTCGCGTCGCGGTAGTTGTAGTCCCGCGTGGTGACGCTTTTCTCCACCACGCTGTATGCCGTGTTCAGCCCCCACACCGCTTCCGTTCCGCTGTCACTCATCCCCGAAGGATTACGCAACGGCAGCGTCAGCCCGCGCTCATAGCCGCTCTGGTCGTCGTAAAACTCGATAACCTCGATTTTCAGCCGAGCATCGGTGCTGAACCGGAACCAGATACCCACTTCCGACAGCAGCCGCGAGATAAACGTCAGGTCGTCCTCGCCGTACTGCATCACCTGCTCGCGCGACGGGTATTCGCTTTTGAGGGTGAACACGAAGTCCTGACCGCGCATCCCGTGCCGCTCGCGCAGTATCTTCTCCACAATCTGCGGCACCGTCTGGTTCTGGTAAATCGCATTCTGTCGGCTGCGGGACAGCAGCGCCAGATGCGGTTCCAGCCGCACTTCATACCGGGCCTCATCGCGTGACGACGAAAGCAGCTTAAAGCCGGTGATCACCCCGTACAGGGTGCGCAGCGGCGTCTGTACCGGCATTCCCTGCATCGGCGGCGCCGTCAGGCTGAATGACCCGTCCTGCATCAGCACCGACTCCGGCACTATCGCCTTATCACTGCTGGTAAACTGAATGTCGTAGCGGAACGGCGTGCCCAGCTGTTCGCTGCCTTCAAAGGACAGCACGTCCTTTGCGCTGCTCAGGCCGCGAATTTTTAGCTTGTGGTGCGAGTGGTCGAAATTCAGTATGGGTACAGAATTCATTGCGACAGGTTCCCTGAAATAATTTATCCATTTCCCCTCAGACTATTCACTCAGGTAGAGGCAATATTATCTATATCTATATCTATATCTATATCTATATCTATATCTATATCTATATCTATATCTATAACTGTATTTGTTAATATCGCCTGATGCCAGAGAATGCTGCATAAGGATTTCATATAATAAAAGTACTGTTATTAATTGGAAGCCATTTTTCTTATAGGGATTGTGATAAAGATCTAATTTATGTATTTACTCTAAGGTAGGAGTGTTATTCGGCATTGCCAATAATTTCGGCAGAGAGGCTGGCTTTAATAGTTTTTGTGCATATGTCCCGAATGAGTAATAAATTGACGTGATGGGAAGTGAGAGTAGCGTATGTAAGAAACTTTGAAGAAAGGCAGGATGAACAATGTGCCGAAATAGTAAGAGGGAATAGTTCTTTTCATGGTTTTTGTATTCAAAATCAACAGATGTAATTTGTATATTCATTGCATGAGTAGTAATATGTTATTAGTATGATATCTCTCATTATCTTTATGTGATATAATGGATTTTTTATAATCGGAGGCTAGTATAGTGAATGGTGCTGATAACTTTATCTTTGAAACACTAAATTTACCTTCGCATTTTTTTTCGTTCATTTTTCCTGATACGTTCTCTGTCTCTTCTTTCCCATGAATGCTCTTTTTTAATTTGTGAAGAGGAAACAGCTTCTGGGCTGAACCATCGCTCAATGACAGACAGAAGGTTATCATTTTCCTCGACAGAAGAAATCAGTTGCTCTTTATATTTAGCAATGATATTTCCGGATAAAACGAAGCGCAATATAAATTTCAGTAAAGCCATTTTAGATGATTCTTTGCTCTCCTGATGAAGTAAGCGATGCATCCATGTAAAATCTTCTTCGGTGAACGATGAAAGTAATGTATTTGCTGAAATACTTCCTGTATCAATATCCTCTTTACTGACTTTTTTATTAAACCGTATTCTGTTTTAAAGATATACTCACATAGAGTTGGTATGCTATTTAGTGTTGAAAGAATTGTTGTTATATCATTTTGGCAAAGATAAGCGTCTCCTTTCATAAATAAACAACTAACCAGGCATGAAAGGATCATATCTTTCTCATCTGGCTGCACATGGTTCATAATTTGTTTTGGGCAAATCTTCACCAGAGCACGGCATAAATAACTAAAACGACTTTTTTGATAATACCTTTTAGTGTCAGGCCTGATATTGTCAACGATTAGTCGAGTTAGCATATTACGGAATGCTATAGATGAGTCAGATAATGGGGGATCTCTTCGGCTACATTATATAGTACCCATTTAAAGTCACTCGTAGCACTTTTAGGTTCTGGTTCTCTTTTCATTATCAATAAATTATATTTTCGCTGGCTCAGGCCGCCTTATGCCGCTGCGCATAAATGTACGGCAACGTACCCTTCGCGGCTCACGTCCAGAGAATCTGACCACCACTGCATCATGGCTTTGCGGGCGTCGAGGTGTTCAGCGCGATGGATATACGCCGCCCGAACGCTGTTGCGTTCCTGATGGCTCATCTGCCGCTCCACGGCATCCCGCGACCAGAGTTCAGATTCCACCAGTGCGCTACAGGCCATAGCCCGGAAACCATGCCCGCAGACGTCGGTTTTGGTATCGTAACCCATCAGACGCAGCGCCCGGTTGATGGTGTTTTCACTCATCGGCTTATACGGATTATGGTCGCCAGGGAACACCAGTTCCATATGGCCGGAAATTTCGTGTATCTGCTTCAGAATGGCAATTGACTGCCGGGAAAGCGGCACAATGTGCGGAGTACGCATTTTCGCGCCGCGACCAGAGAAACGGACCTTTTCTATGGTTTCGCGAGTGGCGGGGATGGTCCAGATTTTGTGTCTGAAATCAATCTCGCTCCAGCGGGCAAAGCGCAGTTCGCTGGAACGGATAAACAGATGCAGAGCCAGCGCTACCGCCAGTCTTGTTAACTGTCGTCCCTGTTGATAGTCACCGATACGTGCCAGCAGCTCGGGTAACCGCTCCAGCGCTGGGCCGGATAGTGATTTTTAACTGGCGGCGCGGTGACGCCTTCCAGATGCAGCGCCGGGTTGTTTTCGGTCAGTCCCTGCTGAACGGCGTAACGCATAAAGTTGCAGAGTTGCTGCCGGTACGGGACGCGACTTCCAGAAAGCCCTTATCCTCGATGACCTTAAGCAATGCCGTGAAATGCTGCGTTTTCAGCAGAGTGACAGGTATATGACCAATTGCCGGAAAGATATGATTTTTCATACTGGCGAGGATGCGCTCTGCATAGTCAGCCGACCATTTCTTGTTGGTTTTGTGCCATGCCACCGCAACGGCCTCAAAGCATTTTTCCGGTGACGCGGCGGCTTTTTCAGCGACACGCTGTTGCGCGGGATTGATATTCTGCGCCAGCAGTTTACGGATACCGCCAGCGCTGCTGGCGGGCTTCAGCGAGAGAAACCAGCGGATATGCGCCCAGACTGACGCGGGACTCTTTGCCATTGAAGCGATATTTGAGATACCAGATACGTGAACCGCCGGGATTGACCAGAAGATACAGGCCGTGCGAATCAGAAAATTTTACGGGTTTGGAAGGGGACTTTAAGTTGCGGATTTTTGAATGATTTAAAGACATTTGGGGGCACTCCAGAATCGAACCAACCTGACCCCAAATCTGACCACCAAAGTAACCGAATGCGGAGGGAAAACTGAATACGCATCGGGAAAGATTTTTACGCTAACTTATTGAATAATAATCAAATAAGTACTCATAAGGAAGCGTATGAATCGGAATTTGGCTCCTCTGACTGGACTCGAACCAGTGACATACGGATTAACAGTCCGCCGTTCTACCGACTGAACTACAGAGGAATCGTGTGAACGGGGCGCATACTACTTGCCACGTTCATATGTGTCAATACCTAATTTAACTTGCTGATTCAATTGGTGAATTAAAGTGCAAATTGCCTTTTTAGTGCACACGGCTTACGGGATCATTTGCTGAATAAGGCCGATCGCGCAGACGCGATAACGGATCCTGACCATAGAAATGACAGAAACGTTGCCATAACGCCGGGAAACGTGGGGCGAACAGTTCAGGTGCGCTGAAAAAATACTCCGACAGCACGGCAAAACACTCAGCAGGATCGGTTGCCGCATAGGCATCGATACTGGCCGCGCTTTCCCCTACCAGGTCGATTTCATCCTGAATATTATCCATCGCAGCGTGCAGATCGTGCTCCCAGCCAGCCACTTCGCGCATAGGGATAAGTGGAATACCGCTTGCCCTGTCGCCATTGCGGGCGTCCAGTTTGTGTGCGACTTCGTGGATGATCAAGTTGAATCCTGATGCATCGAACGAATCCTGGATGTCGAGCCAGTTCAGGACAATGGGGCCCTGCTGCCAGCTTTGCCCCGACTGGACGAGACGCTGGCTATGCACAAGGCCAATACCGTCTTCCCATTCATCGTCAACGACAAACGGAGCAGGGTAGATGAGTACTTCATGGAAACCATCCAGCCATTCAAGACCGAGTTCCAGTACCGGCAGGCAAAAGAGCAGACTGATACGCGCGCTCTTTAGCGCATCCAGTTCGAAACCTTGCAAGGCAACCAGCCGCTTTTGTTGCAAAAAACGGTCTGCAAGGTGAACCAGTTTCTCTTGTTCATCTAAAGAAAGGCTCGCTAACACGGGGATACTTAATGCTTCTTCCCATGGGAATTCCGCACCGTGAGAAGCTTCCTTTGTTTTCCAGGGCCACTTAATCATCGCTTTGCTCGCAAACTCGCCACTTGAACCAAATTAACGGGACAGGGTCTGTTAAAATGCCAAATTACCTGGCATCATGGCAACCATTGAAACGGAGAGATGCCGGAGCGGCTGAACGGACCGGTCTCGAAAACCGGAGTAGGGGCAACTCTACCGGGGGTTCAAATCCCCCTCTCTCCGCCACTATTCAAACAGTTACGCGCTTTGCTTTCAACGACTCTTGTCACAGATGTTTTTCTCATTACTCCCGTAAATTTTATCACTGCATGCGATATCATGCGGTCGGCCTGTGCTTTTGCCACAAAAAAGCCCGCTCGCGGCGGGCTTTGAAAGAAACGTATGCTTAGAACTGGTAAACAATACCCAGTGCGAACTGGTCGTTTTTATTGGTGCCTGTTTCACGAACGTAGCGCGTGTCATCCAGCAAGTTGAACTGGTACGCCGCGTAAACGTTCATGTTTTTGTTGAAGTAGTACCAGGTACCGAGTTCGATGTAGTTTACGCGCGCAGCGTCGCCGCCTTTAAAGCTACCGCGACGGCTCAGGTCATCGCCTTTAGAGTAGACATAACCGAGAGAAGGGCGCAAACCGAAATCAAACTGGTACTGGATAACGGCTTCGAAGTTCTGCGTTTTATTAGCGAACTGGCTGTCTTTCTCAACGGTCATGTTACGGGTTTCGCCGTACATCATCGCAGCGTAAACATTATTTGCATCGTATTTTGCCGCGATGGACCAGATTTCTGCGTTATCGCCTTTACGGTCGGCAGCTTGCTCGTCAGTACGGTCCGCTTTACCGTAGGTTGCGGCAAATCCAAATCCATCGAACTGATAAGAAGCAGACATGCTGTAGCCGTCGCCGTTTTGTTTTCTTACGATACGGTTGTCGTTTTTGCCTTGATATTGCAGCGCCAGATTCAGGCCTTCAACTTCACCGAAGAAATCAGTGACACGGTAAGTAGCAACGCCATTGGTACGGCCATTCATAAAGTTGTCGGCGGAAGCCCAGGAATCACCACCCCATTCAACCAGCATATCGGTGTATGCCGCGACATCATAAGCGACACCATAATTTCGGCCATAATCGAAAGAACCAAAGTTGCCAAATTTCAGACCAGCGAAGGCGAGACGTGTACTCTCATCCTGGCCGCCTTCAGGGTGGCTGGCATCCATATTGTATTCCCACTGACCAAAGCCGGTGAGTTCGCTGTTGATCTGGGTTTCACCCTTAATGCCGATACGGGCGTAAGAGGTATCTTCATTTTCGCTGTTGTGTTTATCGGTGTCAGACCAAATGCGTTCGCCGACCATTTTTCCATAGAAATCGACTTTATTACCGTTCTTGTTATAAATTTCCGCCGCATTTGCTGCGCCTGCAAATAATAACGCAGGCACTAAAATCGCCAGTACTTTTCTTTTCATAATCTATTCCCTTGAGATCATAATTTATATGAATATTTGCAATTTCATCCGAAATTACAAACTGAATACTATTCTATTAAGTTCATTAATTTTTACGTCAAATATGTAAGCAAATTATTTAAAATATTGCAAAATGTTTCTTTGGGTGGTGGTATTTTTTCTGTGAATTAAAAGTGGTTTGATGTATTCATTTCATTGATTTTATTGCATTTGCTATTTTTATGGATTAAGTGAAAATATAATTGAAGTGTATTTCATTTTGCTTTTTTGTGTTTAAGTGAATTGTATTTTATCGATGAATATAAAGGGCAAAAAAAAGCCCGGGGTATTCCCCCGGGCACATCTCTGAAAACAAGGATGATAGATAAAATAGAGCAACTCAATGCTGATAGCCGTCAAATACTATCATAGAAGTGAGATTAATATACTGACCTTTAGATGGATTTTATTGTGTACGTTACATAAGAGTGTGATTAATTATTTTTAAAATGAATCAAAGTGAACAAAAAAACTGCAAAAAAAGCAATTTTTCAATATAAATATAGGCTGTGATTGGTATTTGATACGGCATAAAGTCTTTTGAAACGGTTGTTCAGCCAGTGTAATACGATGATTTCGCATTTTTGGTGAAATGATATGCGTTGTTGCAGTGGTGATGATCGTGCAACGGGGCTCATATTGGGGTATTTCTGGGGCTGCCCCGCCCAAAAAGGAAGGACGCCTAAGCAATGAAATAAAATAGTGCTATGGTTACGGCTTTCCCTGGAAGGAGTGACAATGACCTTAACTGAATGGCAACAACGCTTTGACACGTGGGTCGCGCAACATTATACCCAGGCGGACGCCGCTCATGATGTCGCCCATTTTCGCCGGGTCTGGCGTACCGCACAGCACCTTATGGCAGGCCAGGAGGTGGATGGGCTGGTGATTCTGACGGCCTGCTACTTTCACGATATTGTGAGCCTGGCGAAAAATGATCCGCAGCGGTCACTAGCCTCACGCATGGCGGCGGAAAAAACGACAGCGATCCTGCGCGCAGATTTTCCACTCTTCCCGGAAGAGCGCTACCCTGCGGTACGCCACGCTATTGAGGCGCACAGCTATAGCGCCGGGATCGTGCCACAAACGCCTGAAGCGAAAATTGTCCAGGATGCCGACAGGCTTGAAGCCCTGGGTGCGATTGGGCTGGCGCGCGTTTTTGCGGTGGCCGGTTCGTTGGGAGTGGCGCTATTTGATAGCAACGATCCCTTTGCCGACGGGCGCGAGCTCAATGATAAACGTTATGCGCTTGACCATTTTCAGACCAAGCTGCTGACGTTGCCTGCCACCATGCAGACGGAAAAGGGGAGGGCGTTGGCGCAGCATAATGCCGATTATCTGGTGCAGTTTATGGCGAAAATCAGCGCCGAATTGCAGGGTGATTATCACGGGCTGGAAAACGATGTCTTACATCGTTTTGGTCATCACCAACCAGACTGATTGCGTGAGGGGGAGCGAATGGCAGATGTCCACGATAAGGCGACGCGCAGCAAAAACATGCGTGCCATTGCCACCCGTGACACAGCAATTGAAAAAAGGCTTGCTTCGCTGCTGGAAACACTGGGCCTGACGTATCGTGTCCAGGATGCCGCGTTACCGGGGCGCCCTGATTTTGTGCTGGATGAGTATCGCGCCGTCATTTTTACCCATGGCTGTTTCTGGCATCACCACGACTGCCATTTATTTAAAGTCCCCGCGACGCGAACTGAATTCTGGCTGGAAAAAATCGGCAAAAATGTCGTGCGTGATAAGCGCGATAGCGCACTATTGCATGAACAGGGGTGGCGGGTCTTAATTGTCTGGGAGTGTGCGTTACGCGGGCGGCTTAAATTAACGGACGATGCGCTGGGCGAGCGGCTTGAAGAGTGGATCTGCGGGGGCGGCGACACCGCGCAGATCGACACACGTGGCATTCATCAATGAACGCTACTTTTCCGCTTCACAAGGGGTCACGACAGGGCGGGCAGGGAAGAGGTATTTCCCCAGCGTCACCAGCACGACAGCCATAATAATAATCCCGAGCGCGAGCCACTCGATGCTGGAGAGATGCTCGCCGCCAAAACCGGTACCCAGCAAAACGGCCACAACCGGGTTAACGTAGGCATAGCTGGTGGCGATAGCCGGGCTGACATTGCGTATCAGATACATATAGGCATTGATGGCAATCACTGAACCGAAAATCGCCAGATAACCGACAGCCATAAAGCCCTGCACCGTTGGCAATGTGGTCATCCGCTCGCCGCTGAGCGCCGAGGTGACTAACAGTACGATGCCTGCCGCCAGCATTTCGATTGCACCAGCCATCATACCGGTGGGTAATTCAATGCGTGAACCGTATACGGAGCCAAATGCCCAGCTTAACGAGCCGATGAGGATCATCAGGGCGCCCCATGGGTTACCGCTCAGATTGCCGCCGCTATTCAGCAGGATGATACCTGCCAGACCAATAGCAATACCCATCCATTCCAATTTGCGGGTCTGGATACCATAAAAGTGGCTAAAGCAGAGTGTAAAGAGCGGAACGGTCGCTACAACGACGGCAGCGATGCCGGAAGGGACGTTCTGATGTTCTGCAACGGTAACAAAACCGTTACCAACGGCCAGCAGTAACACGCCAATCAGTGCCGCATTAAGCAGGGGACGTAAAGCGGGAAGTTTATGACCGGTAATGAGCAGGAATGCCATTAGCAAAATGCCGGCAGAAAGGAAGCGTACGCCAGCCATCATAAACGGTGGCCAACTTTCAACCCCGATGCGAATTACAAAGTACGTGGAACCCCAAATAATATACAGTGCGAAAAGTGCACTAATAAGCGGTAAAAGCTGCCTGAAACGCATACTCCCTCACAGCGAAATAAAAAGGAAGCATATAGTAAACGCCAAAACTATCGCCCTGGCGAGCGGTTAATTGTATTTTATCTGTTAAATTTTTGTTGTATTGCTCTGGAGGATTTTCGCTGCCGCCTTTTTACATCATACTAAGAGAATCAATCGGTAAAAAATCACAGACAATCAATAAGGAAGACCATTTTGGCAGGCAGTAGCTTATTAACTTTACTCGATGACATAGCCACATTGCTGGATGATATTTCGGTGATGGGTAAACTGGCGGCGAAAAAGACCGCAGGCGTACTGGGGGACGATCTCTCCCTCAATGCCCAGCAGGTTACGGGCGTACGCGCAAACCGCGAATTACCTGTCGTCTGGAGCGTGGCGAAAGGGTCACTGCTCAATAAAGTAATTCTGGTGCCGCTGGCGCTATTGATAAGCGCCTTTATACCCTGGGCTGTTACGCCGTTATTAATGATTGGCGGGGCGTTTCTGTGCTTTGAAGGTGTCGAGAAAGTCTTGCACAGCCTGGAGGCCCGTAAGCATAAAGAAACGGCGCAAGCGCGCGAGCAGCGGTTGAACGCGATAGCCGCACAAGATCCGCGCGAATTTGAACGTGATAAAGTGAAAGGCGCAATCCGCACCGATTTTATTCTGTCGGCGGAAATTGTCGCCATCACTCTGGGCATTGTGGCCGAAGCGCCGCTGTTAAATCAGGTGCTGATTCTGTCCGGAATTGCGGTACTGGTCACGATTGGGGTGTATGGCCTGGTGGGCATTATCGTCAAGCTGGATGATATGGGTTACTGGCTGGCAGAAAAACGGGCAGCTCTGGCGCAGGCGCTGGGTAAAAGCTTGTTATTTATTGCGCCATGGCTGATGAAAATATTGTCAGTCGTCGGGACGCTGGCCATGTTCCTGGTCGGCGGTGGCATTGTGGTTCATGGTATCGCGCCGTTACACCACGCCATTGAACATATGGCGCAAGGCAGTAATACCGTCGTTGCGGCGTTGCTCCCTGTGCTGGCTAATCTGGTATTGGGTTTTATCATCGGTGCGATAGTTCTGTCGGCGGTGAAACTTATTGCACGGTTGCGTGGTACGCATGCCTGAATTCTCAATTTTGCCACTACGCAAAAGGTTGAAACTTCGTCTAAGGTGAAATCGTTTCACCCTGATACAGGAGGCAAAGATGGTCTTTTTGGTCAGTGATGAAGTAAAAGCAAAAAATGGTGGGCCGCGCATGATTGTCACCGGTTATTCCAGTGGAATGGTGGAGTGCCGCTGGTATGACGGTCACGTCGTGAAACGTGAAGCCTTTCGGGAAGATGAATTGGTTCCCGGTGAAGGACAAAAGCTTTGCGAAGAGGCATAGCCATCTAAAACGCCCGGCATGTCCGGGCGTTTTTCTTCTTACAGTTTTTTTGCCATTGGCAATCGCATAACGCATCAGCGTTGCGTTTATTCAGGGAGTCTTTGTGGGGCAGGAAAAAGTCGTAAAAAGTCCTCCGCGACTTGCGTTTGTCAAAACCTGGTTTGTTCCCAGCCGGGTCGTGAATCTCTGTTTTGTTATTGTGCTGGTCTGTTCTACGGTACTGACGTGGCGTGAAGTCATTGTGATGAGAGGCGCCTATGTCGTTAGTCAGCGAAACACGCTGGATAACGTTGCCAACGTGCTGGACAGGCAGATGCAGGTAGGTATCGATCGTCTGCTTTTTTTCCGCAATGGTATGCAGTCTGCGGTTCAAACTCCGCTGGCTTTCGATGTTTTGCGTAACATCCAGGTGGAGTTCGAAAAAGAGCGGATACTTCCTTACTGGCAAATAGGGCTGGATAACCGTCGGACGCTGCCGTTATATGGCGTGTCGGACTATTTTGTTGACCAAAGTGCCTCGCTAAGCCGTGACAATCCGTTGTTGCACAATGAGCTGACCGCAGCGATGGAGCTCGGGTATCTGTTCCGTTTTTCCTCCAGTGCCACGATGTTTCCGCGCCGTGCGCTTTATGTCTCCCGGGCGGGTTTTTTTATCTCTACTCTGCCTGTCGGGAACAACAATGAAATCGTACAGCAGTACTACCAGCATCTGACCAGCCCCTGGTTTAGTGGGCAAAGTGAGCGCGAAAACAAACTGCGTGGGGTACGTTGGTTTAGCGACGAAGCACACACACCGAATATTGCCGATTCGCTGGTGACCGCCAGTGTACCCTTGGATTTTCAAAACTACTGGTATGGCGTGCTATCCATGAGTTTTCCTGTGTCGTCAATGAAGGCATTGCTGACCGAAGCGCGACAGAGTCAGGATAAAGGAGAATACCAGCTATATGATGCGCAGTTTACGTTGCTAACCACTACCGCAGACGACGGAACGACGGGCCAGCAATTTTCCTCTGATGAACATGCGCAACTGCGACGGGAGATGGCCAGAGATACAGCGGGCGGCTTGCGTTTGGGAACGCGGTTTGTAAGCTGGGAAAGAATGAAACATTTCGAAGGTAGTGTGTTGCGTATCCAGACCTTGCATGAGGGGTTGCGCAGTGATTTTGGCAGTATCAGCATCGCCCTGGCTTTATTGTGGCTGCTGTTTACCACCATCCTGCTGCTCTCCTGGGGGGTGATCCGCCGGATGGTCAGCAACATGTTTCAGCTCCAGCATACCTTGCAATGGCAGGCCTGGTATGACCCATTGACGCGACTGAATAATCGCGGCGCGTTGTTTGAACGCGCCCAGGCGCTGACAACTGAGTGTGCGGCGCAAAATCTCCCGCTCTCGGTGATTCAAATCGACCTCGACCATTTCAAACGGGTTAACGATCGATTCGGCCATCAGGCGGGAGATTTGGTCTTGTCGTATGCCGCGGGCTTAATTGGCAAATCGATTCGCGAGCAGGATGTGGCCGGACGCGTCGGGGGAGAAGAGTTTTGCGTCTTGCTCCCGGGGGCGACGCTTGTGGATGCAACCGCCGTTGCTGAAAAAATCCGCCAGCGTATCAGTAGCAAAGAAATTTTTGTCCAAAAGAGCAAAACCATTCGTGTTACCGCCTCACTTGGGGTGAGTAGCGCACAGGAAAGCGGCAACTATGATTTCGAGTATCTCCAGTCTGTTGCCGACAGTCGGTTGTATCACGCAAAAAATAATGGTCGTAATCAGGTTTGCGCCGAAGACGGCGTGACGCCGTTACCCAACACATAATCCATACCTTCACGCCACCCCGCTGCGCCTTCAAGGGCGCAGTGATATACCCGCTCAGGCGTATCGTGTTGTAAGCGGACCCCCTGGCGGTTCAGCCCTTTTACCACAATCGCGAAGTTGACGGTGTCCAACAGAGGGGCATCATTAGGACCATCGCCCAATCCTATAGTGACGTGGCTGCCTCCATCGTAATGGCGATACTGGCGCAGCAGCCAGTTTACGGCTTGATCTTTCCCGCTGCGTTCATCAAGGACATGCCAGAACCGGGCCCCCTGCACAAAACGTAAGCCGAGTTGAGCCAGTTCGGCGTCTAACGCCTGCATGTGTTCATCGCTATCCCGCCAGATTAAGGTCTCAGAGGCTTCCTGTAAGCGAGCCAGCGAGGCTTGTGCCGGGGTAAGACCGGTGACATCGGCCAGGACATGTTCATCCATTTCGTTAAAGGTCGTGAACTTATAGCCATCACGGCTACGTAATTCGATGAGCACTTTAGCAATCTCGTCGTGGGAGGAGCCGGTAATGATACGCGGATAGTTTTCGTGATCCTGCCAGCGTTCATCGAGCTGAATGACAGCACCGTTTTCGGCGATAAAGGGCAGGCCTTCCAGACCCACCATGCGTTGCACGGCAAGCATTTCGGCGGCAGTTTTACTGCTGCAAAGGATCAAGGGGATACGATGTTCACGCAGACGGGCAAGCCACTCAGCCGCGGGCTGCCAGTCGCCGGTGTGGCTATCCTGGAGTGTGCCGTCAACATCGGAAAACACCAGCAGTGGGTCGTCAAGTGTTGGCATGGTCTGCTCCTTGCAGTCAGGTAAGACAAATCTCATTTTTTAGTAAGGCCACTTAGCGAAAAGTCTGCAACCAAAGCAGGTAAGCGGCATGGCGCGGGGTTTATGGATGCGTCCGCGATGAAAATATTACGCAACTAAATTATTCAGCAAAGAAATATTACCTTGTCATGCAATAAGTTTGCGGATATGGTGCCAGTTACATCAGATTCCCTGGTGTAACGAATTTTCAAGTGCTTCTTGCGAGAGCAAGCTTTATCCCGGCCACCCCATGACCGGGATTTTTTCTTTCTAGCGATTCACTTCTGTCACGCTAAAGTCGTGAACATCAAGCTCGAACGCCTCCGCCAGTTCACGCCAGGTATGGTAATCCCGCCCATCGACGCTAACGCGCTGACCCTCGCCGTCATCAACACGATGGATTTCACTCTCACAAATCTCGTTTATTGCAGCCAGCAGGGCATCAACGTCGACACTGACGTCCCGCTTTGCGGTGTCGCTGTACTCTTTAACTGTACTCATCCGTTTCACCTCATTGTCAGGCCCACGGGTAAGTATAGTCGGTAGAAAAAATAGCCAGCCAAACGTCCGGGCGCTGTTAGTTATTGAGAATTGTTCTACACTGGCACAAATGAAACAGGAGGATGAATATGAAGGTAAACGATCGGGTTACGGTCAAGACGGACGGTGGTCCGCGCCGTCCGGGTGTTGTGCTGGCTATTGAAGAATTCAATGAAGGTACGATGTACCTGGTTTCACTTGATGATTACCCGCTCGGTATCTGGTTCTTTAATGAAAAAGGTCATCCGGACGGGGTTTTTGTTGAATTGCTTGATTAGTTTTTTCGCCCTCCGTTCAGGAGGGTGATCCCTCAATTTTTATCGCATATTCACAAAGATACCGCTGGTCACATTGTCGGTCAGACGCACGACGTGATAGATCACTTGCTTATTATGCGTTTTGATTTTCCTTTTTATATTACCTTTATGTGATGATACCGTTTTCGCTTTAATATTCATCTGATCGGATATTTGGATGGTATCCTGCCCCGACATCCACATTTTAAGCATGCTGGATTCCGTCCGGCTCAGTGATAGCGTGGGTAAATTAATGTGCCCAATACTTTTTTTCTCTTTACTAAGATAGTCGGCCAAAATATCGTCCAGGGACTCAGGCTTTATTGACTTGGAACTGATCAATAAATTCTTGCGAACTAACAAATATTCATCGAAGTGAATATTAGCTATTGCCATAAATACAATAAATAACGTTCGGGGGTGTTGAGTAATGATTTCTTTTATATGCTGACTGCTGACAGGATCGTGAATAAAGCAGTCCTCATTAATAAACACCACCGTGGGTTGTAATGCCACACATGCCGATTCGAGTTCATCAACAGTTGTTACGTCGTTGATTTCTCGTTTCTTTACCCCCCGGCTTGCCAGATACCCCGTTAGTCCCAACCGGGTATAACTGCATAAATCCATAATAATCGTTGACATGGCATACCCTCACTCAATGCGTAACGATAATTCACCCTCGCCAGAGGTCCCCGAACCACCAGGCAAAAAAGTAATAAACAATGAGCAGGACGACCTCAGGCGAAACCACTATCCCGTAAAGTTACGTATAATTTGCCAGGAATCATCTCAAAGTAAAGTAAATGTTGTGTTCTGTGAGAACCTTAAAAACAATTAACCCGCGCCAGGTATATCGTAGGGGGTGATTTCCTGAATTGATTTTAGGAATTTCCTTAGGAAGGCTATATAAAAAGTGTGGGTTGTTATTTCTTCGGCAGTTCACCGACTATATCGGCTAATAGATTGAAAACTTCACCAAATACTCGTTCGGTATAGGGTGCGATTAACGGCATCATGGCGACCATCAGCAAAATACCCACCGTCAATGTTATCGGGAAACCAATAACAAAAAGGGAGAATTGTGGAGACATACGGTTCAATAACCCCATCGCCAGGTTGATGGTCAGCAGCAGGGTAATGATGGGTAATGCCAGCATAACGCCATTGACGAAAATCATGCTCGCGGAGCGGGTAATGGCCATAAACGCGTCGCTGTTCACCGGGTCTCCGCCTATTGGCAGCGTATGAAAGGTGTCTACCAGCATTGAAATTAGCCACAGATGGCCATTGAGAACTAAAAACAGCAGCATCGCCAGCATGTCCATAAATCGGGCAAGGACAGGCATGTTGAGGTGGCTTGTAGGATCGACAAAGGTCGCGAACGACAGGCCCATCTGTAAGCCAATCAGTTCTCCGGCATAACGAATCGTCGCGAAGGCAAACTGCATCGTAAAACCAAGCGCGATGCCTATCAGAAGCTGTTGTATCGCCAGCCATAAGCCATTAGAGGAAAACATCGACGCGTCGACTGGCGGTAGAGTTGGGGCGACGATAAAGGTAATCACCAGACCCAGCCCCATTTTTACGCGCCGGGGGATAGAGCGCTCACTCAGGATAGGGGCCGTCATGATCAGCGCCATAATGCGCAACAAGGGCCAGAAATACATGCTGAGCCATTGAAGCCATTGATCGCTGGTGACATGAAACATGCGGGGCTTATCCAATCATATAAGGCAGGTTACTGTATAACGTGCGCATATAATCCAGCAGCAGATTGAGCATCCACGGCCCGGCAATGATGATAGTCACAAATACCGCAATGATTTTGGGAATGAACGAGAGCGTCATTTCGTTAATCTGCGTGGCGGCCTGCAGAATGCTGATAATCAGACCCGTTACCAGGGCTACCAGGAGCAACGGAGCGGCAAGCGCGAGGGCAACTTTCATCGCCTCGGTGCCAATCATCATGACCGATTCAGGTGTCATCTTTCACTCCTAACTGTAGAAACTCTGTGCCAGCGAACCGACCAGTAACTGCCAGCCATCCACCAGCACGAACAGCATTAGCTTGAACGGCAGGGCAATAGTGGCAGGTGGCACCATCATCATCCCCAGCGCCATCAGGACGCTGGCGATCACCAGATCGATAATCAAAAACGGAATGAATATCGTAAAACCAATCTGGAAGGCGGTTTTGAGTTCGCTGGTCACATAAGCCGGCAGCAGGATGCGCATGGAGACGGCTTCCGGCCCCTGAATTGGTGGGCTATTGGCTAAGCGGGCGAAGAGGGCGAGGTCGGCTTCGCGCGTCTGGCGCAGCATAAACTCACGCAGCGGTTGTGCACCGCGCTCCAGCGCCACATCGACGGAAATTTTGTTTTCGCTAAAAGGCTGATAGGCGTCGGCGTAAATCTTATCGATGACCGGCGACATAATAAAAAAGGTTAAAAACAACGCCAGCCCAAGCATAACCTGGTTCGGCGGCGCGGAAGGCGTACCCAGGGCATTACGCAGCAGACCAAACACGATGATGATACGGGTGAAGCTGGTCATCATCAGCAGTACGGCAGGCAGGAAGGTCAGCGACGTGATAAAGACCAGCGTCTGCACCGGCAGAGACCAGCTTTGTCCGCCGTTGGCCAGCGGTTGACTCACCAGACCCGGGAGTTGAGCAAATGCGGCAGGGGCAGCCAGCCATAATCCGGCCAGCGCGAAAGGTAACAAACGGCGCATCAGGTTCTCCCGGAACGCTTAAGCAAATTCTTCATCACGGACTGAAAGTCCGGGGTCTTCTCTTTCATGTCTTCGTTGTCGGCGGGCGCCGGAGGAAGCGTGTGCAGTAAATTAATCTGCGAAGGGGTAACGCCCAGCACCAGACGTGCATCTTCCACGTCCACAATGACCACGCGCTCGCGTGGCCCAACAGAGGTGCTGGCGCTGACTTTTAGACCGCGGCTACCCGCAGATTTCCCGGCGAATCCCAGACGCTTCGCCAGCCAGGCGACAATAAAAATTATCGCCAGAATCAACACCAGTGCGCCACTGACTTGCAGCAGTGGCGAACCCGGTACATTTGACGGCTGGCTAACCGTGGCCTGGGTTTTCATTCATTGGCCTCAGCGGCTCAGGCGACGCATGCGCTCAGATGGGGTAATGATATCGGTAATACGGACGCCGTATTTATCCGCAACGACCACAACTTCGCCTTGCGCAATAAGGTAACCGTTGATCAGGATATCCAGCGGCTCACCGGCCAGGCCATCAAGGGCAACCACAGAACCCTGCGTCAGACGCAGCAGTTCTTTAATGGTCATACGCGTACGGCCCAGCTCTACGGTCAGTTTGACCGGGATATCCATAATCAGATCGATATCCTGCAGGCTGCCACTGACGTCACCGCCGCCCAACTGTTGGAAGACAGCGTCAGCTGCACTTTTGTTGGTCGTGGTTTTTTGTTCGTTCAACGCGTCAGCCCACAGATCGTCCATTGCGCTACTGTTTTCATCGGACGGATTGTTCATATCACTCATTTGGGCTGTTCCTCATTCAGCGAATTCAAAATCGGGTTAATCAGATGCTCGACACGCAGGGCGTACTGACCATTTAGCGTGCCATACTGGCTGGTGAGTACAGGCACTCCGTCCACATGCGCAATGATGCGATCGGGTTTATCGATCGGCAGAACATCGCCGGGCTTAAGTTTAAGTATCTGCGACAGCCGCAGCGAAATATCAGCAAAGTTAGCAATCAGTTCCAGCTCGGAGTGCTGAACCTGGCGCACCAGGTTATCTCGCCAGTTCTGATCTTCCGAGCGGGAGTTTTCCAGCGGCGGGTTGACCAGCACTTCACGCAGCGGCTCTATCATGCTGAACGGCAAACAAATATTAAACTCACCCGTCAGGTTGCCAATTTCCACATGGAATGGCGTATTCACCACGATATCGTTAGGTGAGGTCGTAATATTGGTGAACTTAACCTGCATCTCCGAACGGACATACTCAACGTCCAACGGATGGATCGCTTTCCATGCATCGCTGTAGCCCTCAAGCGCCAGCTTCAACATGCGGTTAATGACACGCTGTTCAGTGTGCGTAAATTCGCGGCCTTCTACCTTCGTTGGGAACCGTCCATCACCACCAAATAAGTTATCTACGGCAATAAACACCAGGCTTGGGGAGAAGACAAATAATCCCGTGCCGCGCAGTGGCTTAAGGTGGATAAGGTTAAGGTTAGTCGGAACCGGTAAGTTACGCGCAAACTCGTGATAGGGCTGAATGCGGATCGCACCGACGGTAATGTCCGGGCTACGACGCAACAGGTTAAATAACCCCATACGGAACTGGCGCGCGAAACGTTCATTAATAATCTCCAGCGCCTGTAGACGTTCACGTACAACGCGGCGCTGGGTATTCGGGTCATAGGGACGAATATCGCTATCGCCACTTGCACCTGGCTTCGGAGCATCGCTCGTATCGCTGTCTCCGTTGAGCAGCGCGTCGATTTCGGCCTGAGAAAGAATGCTATCGCCCATGTCTTTACCGCAGAATGAAAGCTGTATAAAGAACGTCAGTGACTTCTTGTTTCGGTTGCCCTGCCACTAACGGTGTTGCGATTGCTTCTTTAATCGCTGTAGCCAGTTGTTGCTTACCGTCGTCAGTGGCGAGCTTTGTGGCATCCTGACGTGAAAACAGCAACAGCAAACGGCTACGCACTTCTGGTAAATATTCGCTCAGTCTGGCACGCGTGGCGTCATCTTTCAGACGCAGTGTGATGCCGATGTACAGCACACGATCCGCATCGCCCAGGTTTACCGTAAAGGTATCGAGTGCGAAAAATACAGGCGCCGGCGGCGGTGGCGGGGCTTCTGCCTCCGCTTTCGCTTCCGTAGACGGATGCTGTTGCATACGCCAGTAACTATAGCCAGCAGTCGCGCATGCAGCGAGGGTGATTAACACCAATAGCGGGATCCAGATTTTACGCTTACGTTTTTTTTTGTTGATAGCGGTGTCAGTCATCTGATACGTGCTTCCTGTTAGGTACTGCTCATAGTCTGATTATCCCGTGTCCTGTCCGCGTCAAAGCGCGGAAAAGACGGAGATAATCATGCTACCTCTGGCGTTTAGGCAAAGATATCGACCGCACCATTACCACGCGCCGCCGATTGCAGGCTTGCAGGCACGATCAGCGGCTCATCCTCTTCAGCCGCCAGATTGCTGCCGCCACCGGTACGTGAAGACTGTTGCTGCTGAGAAAAAGACTGTTGCTGCCCGGCAAAACTTTCGCTACTGATGCTGCTTTGCCCCAACTGGATGCCGTTTTCAGCCAGCGATGTCCTGAGCGTAGGCAGTGCCGCTTCCAGCGCCTGACGGACGTGGCTGTGCGGTGACACCATCTGAATTTGTGCCAGATTGTCATCGAGTTTCAGGGAGATCTGTACCTGGCCAAGATCTTCCGGGTGCAGATGCAACTCAGCGCTTTGCTGACCCTGGCGGGTAAACATGGTGACATGCTGGCTGAGCGTCTGTTGCCATTCGCTGCTGCCTAGCGGTGCGCTCAGAACCGCAGAAGAGATCGGCGCGCTGGCTTGTGCTGATGACGCATTACTGATAACCGGTGCGATACTGGCGGTTGTGTTGATGGTCATGGTGGCGTTATCGGCATCTTGCTTCGCGGCGGGCGCCAGTGCGCTGCCAAAAATGCCTGCCTGCTGCTGCGCGGTATCATCACCGGCAGAAGGGGTGGTCACATGCAGCGCGGTATTGGCGTTATCGCCTTTTTGTGCACTGGCTGCGAGGCTCGCCAGATCAACACCGCTACGTTTTGTCGCACCCAGTGCGCTGTTGGCTGCGGTAGAAACATCGGCGGTGGATTTCGTCGGCGCCAGTTGTGCGGTTTGCTGATGCGGTAGCATAGCCATCAGAGCGCTAAGCCCCGCCAGCTCTTCTTCGTTTAAATCACTGCTGTCATCGTCAGTGCCTGATTTAATGGCGGTGTCAGTGGCGGTATTCGTTTTTCCGAGCGCAGCAAGAACACTGCTTTTGGTTTCCGGCGTCAGGCCAGATAACAGCGTTTGTACCTGGGTTTTACTGTCGGTGGTCAGTGTATCGGTATCGGTTTGAGCTGTCTGACGGGCCAGTAAATCTGCCAGTTTCTGGGCAGGGCTCTGCGCATCGTCAGAAGACAATGCGCGCAGATTTTTCAGCGATTTACCGCTGGCGGCTTGCAGGTCAGCAAGGGTTAAGGTTGTCTTACCCTCAGTGTCAGTACCGGTTAGCGTTTTTCCGCCAAGGACGCCTGCCAGCAGGGCCAGAAAATCTTGCGCCGTATCGCCGCTGGTTTTACCGACACCCGTTTGCACACCGGAGGTTGCATCCACGTCTATCGAAAGCAATTTCTGCAAGTTGATCATTCATGTTTCCTCTGGGATGCGCGTTGTGCAAATTCATCCATTTTCTTTTGATCGAGGCGGTTTTCCGCCTGTAGTGCGGCAGCGTTTTGTCTTTCCTGCAAAGTTTGCCATGCCTGCAGTCGTTGTTTTTTCTCTCGCCAGCAATTCAGTGCGGTATCAACCTTTTCATTCCACTGCATCAGTTGCTGTCGATGCTGCTCGATGGCTTTTTCCAGCGTTTGAATAAACTGCTGATAGTTTTGCCAGCGCTGGGCTCCGATGCCCTGGCTCATATCGTTATTCAGGTTGTTGCGGTATTCGTGCTGATAATCCATCAGCATCTTTAGCTGCTCTTCCGCTTGCTGGCAACCGCGGCGCATTTCACCCAATCTCAGGGCTGCGTCGTCAACTTCTTTCTCTGCCAAATCCTTTAGCGTCGTTAATGCGCTATTTTGCGTCATATTCGTCGCTCTCCCACTGCGTTATGCGTTCGGGAAAATGAGTTCAAGGGCTTGTATTGAATCTTCCCACCCGGCACGTTCGAAAATGCCTTGTTGTAAAAAAGCCTCAAGCTGCGGCCACAATGCGATAGCTTTATCCAGCATCGGGTCGCTGCCTCGCGCATAGGCGCCAACGCTCACCAAATCACGGTTACGCTGGAAGCTCGACAACAACTGTTTGAAATTTCTTACTCTTGCGTAATGCTTTTCCGTAATCAGGGCCGTCATCGCGCGACTGATAGATGCTTCGATGTCGATGGCAGGGTAGTGCCCCGCCTCTGCCAGTCGGCGAGACAATACGATGTGTCCATCCAGGATGGCGCGCGCTGAGTCGGCAATAGGATCCTGCTGGTCATCCCCTTCGGTCAGGACGGTATAAAATGCGGTAATAGAACCACCGCCACTAATACCGTTGCCTGCGCGTTCCACCAGTGCCGGTAATTTGGCAAAGACGGAAGGCGGATAACCTTTGGTGGCTGGCGGTTCGCCGATAGCCAGCGCGATTTCACGCTGGGCCATCGCATAACGCGTCAGGGAATCCATAATCAGCAACACGTGCTGACCGCGATCGCGGAAATCTTCCGCAATGCGGGTGGCGTAGGCGGCACCCTGCATACGTAATAACGGCGAGACATCCGCAGGCGCGGCGATCACAACCGAACGTGCGCGGCCATCGGCGCCGAGGATATTCTCGATAAAATCTTTAACTTCACGACCACGCTCACCGATAAGCCCGACCACGATAACGTCAGCTTGGGTATAGCGGGCCATCATGCCTAACAAGACGCTTTTACCCACGCCGGAACCGGCAAACAGCCCCATACGCTGGCCGCGGCCAACCGTTAGCAGGGCGTTGATGGCACGCACGCCGGTATCCAGCACATGCTCGATAGCGGTACGTTGCAGCGGGTTAAACGGTTGGGTGATCAGCGCGCCGGTTTCACCGGTATCCGGTGCGGGCATGCCATCAAGTGGTTTGCCGCCGCCGTCCAGCACACGGCCGAGGAGGGCAGGGCCCAGTGGCAACTGTTTGCTGCTTTGCAAACCATCGCCAAGAATACTTTTCGCATACACGCGTGCGCCAGGCAGGATGCCTTCCACTTCTTCGAGCGGCATCAGGAACAGGCGCTGCCCGTTAAAGCCGACAACTTCGCTTTCGACTTCACGGGTTTCGCCGTTCTCCTGGCGTTCAATAACGCAGGTCGCACCCAGCGGCAGTTGCAGACCCGTCGCTTCCAGCACCAGACCGGTAGCGCGCGTCAAACGACCATAACGACGCACGGAGGGCAGTTGTGCCATTCGGGCTTCGAAATTGTCGAGCGAAGTCAGCCATCGGGTCAGACGTGCAGTCATCAGACGACTCCCGGTGCCGCAAGACGGCACAGTTCCTGCCAGCGCGTTGCCACGCTGGCGTCGAGATCGCCCTCATCCGCAGAGACTTTACAGCCACCGGGGTGCAGGGTCGGGTCACCGCGCAGCCGCCAGCCGTGCAGGCTGAGCGTTGCGCCAAGCATCTCTTCTACGCGCTGCAAATCATCAGGATGCACGCGCAGTTGCGGTTTACCGCTGAACAGGGGTTCCTGTTGCAGCAGCATCTGAATCTGTTTAATCAGCGCGCCATTGTCCACGCACGCGGCCTGGCCAATCACCTGACGCGCGGCTTCAAGCGCCATCTGCATCAGACGGGAGGCAATCACGCTGTCCAGCGCATCCAGGGTGTACTGAAATTCGCTAACCAGTTGTTGCATACGGGCATGGATAGGTGCCTGCTGCTGGCGTGCCTGGTTCATGCCATTTTCGTAGCCCTGAGAGAGGCCTTCCTGGTAGCCTTGCTCGTGGCCTTTTTGTCTGCCTTCCGCCAGACCTGCATTATAGCCTGCTTCATGCGCCTGCATTTGTATCTGCGCCAACTGCTGTTGACGCTTTTGCTCAGCAGATTGCTCGTCTTCGACCTCTACGCGCGGTTCATCGTTTGTAGACAGTGCCGCGATAAACTCAGGTACCGGTAGAGCAAGATCTTCTGGAGTCCAGATCTTCCACGGCAATTCATTAGACATAGGTATCCTCGCCGCTGCCAATTACCATCTCGCCGGTTTCGGCCAGACGACGAACAATAAGCAGGATGGCTTTCTGCTCGTTTTCCACCTGAGAGAGACGGACCGGGCCACGGTTGGCAAGGTCGTCGCGCAGGATATCTGCCGCACGCTGAGACATGTTGCGCAGGAACTTGTCGCGCAACGGTGCTTCGGAGCCTTTGAGCGCGATAAGCAGGGATTCGGAATCCACTTCCTGCAGCAGGCGCTGGATACTGCGGTCGTCCACATCCACGAGGTTTTCGAACAGGAACATCTCGTCGATAATTTTCTGTGCCAGCTCGCCGTCGAATTCGCGAACCGCAGTAATAACCGCTTCTTCCTGCTGCGTTTTCATCAGGTTGATGATCTCCGCCGCCGTTCTCACGCCGCCCATTTTGCTGCGTTTGAGGTTCTGGCCGTCGAGCAGGTTGTTGAGTACCTCGGTCAGTTCCGCCAGTGCGGCTGGCTGTACGCCGCCGAACGTGGCGATACGCAGCATCACGTCATGGCGCAGACGCTCATCAAACAGGGCAAGAATATCGGCAGCCTGGCCACGTTTGAGGTGGACGAGGATGGTGGCGATAATCTGCGGGTGCTCGTCGCGAATAAGGTCGGCGGCACTCTGCGGCTCCATAAAGTTGAGCGTTTCGATACCGCTGGTGGTATCGCGGGTTTCGAGAATATCCTCCAGCAGGCTGGCAGCACGCTCTTCGCCAAGCGCTTTCACCAGTACCGTACGCAGGTAGTCGTTGGCGTTGATGTTCAGCGCCGCAAATTGCTCTGCTTCGGTCTCAAATTCCTGCAGCACTTCCACCAGTTGCTTATTTGAAAACTGACGCATGCTGGCCATCGCAGTACTAAGGTGCTGCACTTCTCGCTGGGACAGGTGCTTGAACACTTCCGCTGCGCGGTCTTCTCCAATGGTCATCAGCAGAATGACGCTTTTATCGGTACCGTTAAGGCCGGTTGCATTATTGCTCATTTTCAGTACTCATCCACTGGCGAATGACCAGCGCCACAACGCGCGGATCGTTGTCTGACATTTCACGAATGCGTTGGCTCATCACCTCGGCACTCAGGCGCTGGTTATTACGACGCTGCTGGAGTTGCTCGTCTTTACTCAGACGAACTTCCACGGATTCTTCAATTTCAGCACGGGCACGCTGCGCTTCCTGTACCGCTTTCGCCTCTTCCTGACGGCGAACCAGTTGCGGGCGAACCGCTTTACGCCACAGCAGCCAGGCGACAATAAGCACCAGCAGCCAGCGACCTGCATTCAACATCTGATCGATGAAGCTCTGCTGTTGCCAGAACGGAAGCTGACCACCTACATCGTCGGTTGCGTTGAACGGTGAGTTCACCACGTTCAGGGTATCGCCACGTTTTTCGGTGTAGCCCATGGCTTCGCGGGTCAGGTCTTCGATTTGTTTAAGCTGGTCTGCGCTCAGCGCTTCGGTCTTGCCATCCGCCAGGGTGCGATAGTTCACCACGACGGCAACAGAGAGACGCTCAATATCGCCAACATTCATCTTGGTATGACGAATGGTGCGATCGACTTCGTAGTTTGCCGTTTCGTTACGGGTGGTGTTGCGCGGCACCGCGTTGCTGGTGGCAGAAGAGGCCGTCTGCTGACCCGTTTGATTTTGCTGTCCGTTCTGCTGGCCATTTTGTTGGTTCGCAGGCGGTGTGGTGATCGGTGCAGCATTAGCCGGGGCAGGCTGATTAGACAGCGCACCCGGTACGCCGCCCGGATAGTTTCCACCAATCTGCTCGCTTTCGTTGGTCTGGCGAGAACGCAGTACCGCCTGAGAGGCGTCGCCGTTTGGCTGGTATTGCTCTTCGGTCTGTTCTTTATTCGCAAAATCAATCTGCGCGGTTACCTGAGCATGGACGTTACCGTTACCCACGATTGGCGCGAGGATGGACTCAATACGACGCTGTACCCGGCCCTCAACGTCTGCGGCGTATTTCAACTGTGCATCGTTCAGGTCACGACCGGCGGTATTAGACTGGGTTAACAGACGACCGCTCTGATCAACCACGGTCACGTTACCCGGCGGCAGGCCGGCGACGGCGCTGGAAACCAGGTGAACAATCGCCGTGATTTGACCATCGTCCATGGCGCGACCCGGTGCAAGGTTGACCGTGATCGAGGCGGACGGTGATTTTTGTTCACGCACGAACAAAGACGGTTTTGGCATCGCGAGATGGACGCGTGCGGTTTTCACCGGACCGAGTGTTTCAATGGTACGAGCCAGTTCACCTTCCAGCGCACGCTGGTAGTTAACCTGCTCGCTGAACTGGCTGATGCCGAATTTTTCCTGGTCCAGTAATTCGAAACCGACAGCGCCGCCTTTCGGCAGACCCTGTTGCGCGAGGCGCAGACGCAGTTCATGGACTTTATCTGCCGGAACTTCAATAGCCCCACCGTTCTCAGAGAAACGGTAGGGGATGTTCATTTGGGTTAACTGAGTAACGATAGCCCCGCCGTCCTGATCGGAGAGGTTGCTGTAAAGCGTGCGGTAGTCCGGGCTTTTTGCCCACAGTACCATGGCGACAACGATAGCAACGGCTGCAGCCGCCGCCACCATTAATGGGATCTTGGGGTTCGCGCGTAAGCGGTTGAGCCACTCCAGAGATTTATTCTGTGGTGCAGAAGTTGCAGTCGCACTCATTGCGCACCTCGTAACTCAGGGTGGATGTTGTTATTTGAGTAGTGAAACAAAACAGACTCCCGGATCGGCAAACTCGACATTTGTCCATTAACATGGCTATGTCATTATTTGATGATTCAGAATTTTCTATGCCTCAAATAACCTGGTTTTTTATCGTTATTTACCGCCATTATCTTATTGACGAACTGGTAACCTTATCCGCGTATCAAACCATCCGGGGATAATCCATGGCAATTCAGGGTATAGAAAGCGTTGTCAGCCAACTGCAGGCAACGGCTAGTCTGGCGAAAAATCAAAGCGTTAATAACGCTGACAGCGTTCAGACGGTGAGTTTTGCCGGGCAATTACATGCCGCGCTGGACCGAATCAGCGATACGCAGACTGCAGCGCGTACACAGGCTGAAAAATTCACCCTTGGTGAACCGGGCGTGGCGTTGAATGACGTAATGACCGACCTACAGAAATCATCCATTTCCCTGCAGATGGGTGTCCAGGTGCGTAACAAACTTGTGACGGCCTATCAGGACATCATGAATATGCAGGTTTAGTGTGTTTGATGACTGCCCCGTGCGGGGCAGTCACTTTTTTATCACACCTCTTCCGCTGAGCCATTTCCTGGCCGCATTTCCCCTATTTTTGAATCATATAGCGAATCGTTGGCCCATCCTGCTGGATATCCAGCACCGTATAGCCATGGTTTCGCGCATCGACGGGAATGTTATTGATTGACTGCGGGCAGTCACTGACGACCTCCAGAATCTCGCCTTTTTTTAGCTGAGGCAGTGCTTCCAGCGTTGCTACCGCCGGGTAAGGGCAGGGTTCACCGGTCATATCCAGACGGTAATCGGGTACGATATTCATGCGGTCTCCTTAATTGTCGCCCGCGATACGCGGCGGAAAAACTGTTTTTCCCAGCCAATAACAAAGAGCAGGGCGAGAAGCAGCAGCGCGTACGTCACCAGCAGGCCTCCGAGCGGACCAAAAGTTTTCAGCAGGTTCACTTTATCCCAGCTTGTGGCGAGTGCAGGGGAGATGTCATCCCAGAAGTAAGCCAGCAGGGTTGAACCTATAACATTACCCAGACCGACCCACCAGTAGTGTACCTGGCCTTCAACGGCACGGTACATCCAGCCAGTTTCACAGCCACCCGCCAGCACAATGCCAAAACCAAACAGCAAGCCACCGAGCACGGCGTTCGGGCCTGCCCACATGATTTTGGCTTCCACACCCAGTTGTATGTAACTGTAAATACCGATCGCGCTGGCCGCCATGCCGAAAATAATGGCTTTCGCCATCAGCGTACGACCCGTTATCCACATATCGCGGAAGGCAGAAGTGAAGCAAATTTGCGCCCGTTCAATGAGCAAACCAAAGCCAACGCCGAACAGCATGGCCAGCCCCAGCTTCGGTTGGTTCATGGCGGTCAGCAGAGACCAGCCAATCATCCCGGCGAATATCAGCATACCCAGACGGAAGCGACGCCGTGCCTGATCCACGTTTTGGGTGAGTGGCGATGCCGCTGAGACTTTCTGCATTTTTACCGGAATGCGGAACAGGGGAAGGAGCGTAAAGCGGGCGCCCATCCACGAACCGATGGCTGTGGCGACGGCAAAAAACCAGGCGTGTAGCGAGAACTGTGGAATGCCGGTAAAGAAAGCTGCCAGATTACAGCCCATTGCCAGACGCGCGCCAAACCCGGCGATAATCCCGCCGACGATAGCCTGGGCAATGCGGATACGATGTTGCGGCAGGCGTAGCTTTACGTTGTTTGCCCATAAGGCTGCTGCGAAGCAACCGCCAAACATGCCGATAATCATCATGCCGTCTATTCGGGTCAGCGGCGTGCCATCAAGATGAATGAGTTTGAAATAACCCCACTCCTCCGTATGCACGCCCGCCAGTTGCAGGAGCTGCCCGCCCCAGCGGGTAAATTCTCCCGTAACGGCCCAGAAGGTCCCGGTAATGCCGAAATAGTAGGTGGACAGGATCCCGGCTGCGATAACCGCCGGAACGGGCGACCAGAATTTAATCAGGAAGGTCGTTTTAATGTGTTGCCATGACATGGTATTAGCCTCTGAACTCAGAAGGAGCCAACAAAACAGGAACCGGACGGTGCCCGGGACGCGCATATTACCTGTGTTTAATGAATGGAAACCTGTACTCAGTCAAAAATCGGGTCTGGTATGATGAAACCCTGGTGGCCGAGGACGTTTAGTGCCACACTCATTCTGTCGCGAAAAGCAGGAAAGATGATGAAAAAACAACTGATTATTGGCGCAATGCTGGCACTGAGCGGTTGCGTTCAGGTGGATGATTTTACCTCTGTGGTCAAGCACCCGGCCCCGGAAGGGCTGGCGGGTAACTGGCAGACGGTGGGACCGCAAAGCAGTCTGGTCAGTCCTGAGGCCATTGCCTCGCTGATCATTACGCCAGAAGGGGATACGCTGGATTGCCGTCAGTGGCAACGTGTGATTGCGGTACCGGGCAAGCTGATGCCCAGAGGAGATGACTGGTATAACGTGACGCAACAGCGCGATATCTATCGCCTTGAGCGTGACGGTAGTCAACTGGAGTATGACGGCATGACCTTGCGTCGGGTTGATAAGCCGACCGTCGAGTGCACGCAGGCGTTGGCAAAGAAAACGGTTATTGGCGTTAAACCCTGAACGAAGGCGCTGAGGGAGTCCTTTCGCTCAGCGCACTCATCACAGCACCTCTTCCAGTACCCAGACGCTGACACTCCCGCCATCACAGCAAAATGTGCCTTCACCGTTTTCATCGGTGGTGACGCTTTCCTGGCGGTATCCCAGATAATCACGCCACACTTTATTGCCGTAATTCGCACCGAGATTCAGCGTTTTCTCGCCGTCGTCACCGTTTGAGATAACGACCACACAGCCGGGATTGTCTTGCGTCCCGCTACGGCTAAAGGCGATACAGTTAGGGTGATCGAACCAGAGCGTCTGCATGCCATGGGCAAAGCGCTGGCGAGCGAGGATGAGCTGGTCCAGCTTTTCGATAACCGGCATATCGACAGGGTGTTTTTCACCATCGCCGCCGGTATCTTCGTAACTTGCGCCGAACAGATCCGGGTAAAACACGGACGGCACGCCGTTTTCCCGTAGCAGGATAAGGGCATAGGCCAGGGGCTTAAACCAGGCTTCTACCGGCGCCTCCAGCGCCTGAAGTGGCTGGGTGTCATGATTGGCGACCAGCGTCACAGCATGAAACGGGTCAGCTTCGACCAGGGTACCGTTAAAAATCTGGCTCATATCGTAGTCGCGCCCCTGTTTTGAGGCCTCATGGAAATTCATCTGCAGCGGTGCGTCAAATAACAGGGTTTTGCCATCGACCTGGTCGATATACTGCCGCAGTTTATCGACGTCGTGTGACCAGTATTCGGCGACGATAAATAACGGCTCAGGCGCCACATCCTGGACATGTTCTATCCATTCTTTGTAGAACCAGGCGGGAATATGTTTCACGGCATCAAGGCGGAAACCGTCACAGTGAGTCTGGTCCATCACCCAGCGCGCCCAGTATTTGATCTCTTCGGTCACCGCATGGTTACGAAAATCGATATTCGCCCCCATCAGATAATCGAAGTTACCCATCTCGTCATCCACCTGATCGTTCCAGCCTTCGCCGGTGTAATCATTGATGATTTTAAATACGCCGTCTTCTGCCGGATTTTCGATATGGTCGATGCCGCTAAAACATTTGAAATCCCAGATAAATTTCGAGTATTTGCCCTGGCGGGCAGGGAAGGTGTAGCGCGTCCAGGCTTCGCACTCCAGCACGGTGTCATCGATTTGTGTCCGATCTTGCTCGTTCACACGATTGACGCGAATGGCCTCTTTTTCATCGGCGCCCATTTTATGGTTCACCACCACATCCAGAAGAACAGCAATGCCGTGGCTATGCAGCGCGTCGATAGCGGCATGAAGCTGAGCCTTGTCGCCATATTTTGTGGCCACGGATCCTTTTTGATCAAATTCACCTAAATCAAAGAGATCATAGGTGTCATATCCCACAGAATAACCGCCGGAAGCGCCTTTATAGGCAGGCGGTAACCAGACCATGTTGATGCCAAGATCATTGAAGCTGGCAGCACGGGCCGCAATTTCGGGCCACAGTTTTCCGCCATCGGGGTAATACCAGTGAAAGGTCTGCAATAAAGTGGGGTTTTTCATCTTCCTTGCTCCAGAAGTCGCGTCATTGGACTTCTGGAGTATGGAAGAAAACCATAGGATTGGTGGTTACTGATTTAAATTATTTGGGAACAAGATTTTACCGGACAAATTGCCATAGGCTGAGGTCAGGGACTGTTGCTTACCCGTTTTATCAATCAGGTGGCGAAGCTCTTCCATGCGGTTATGCAACAGCACCTTGAGTTCAGCTTCGTTTGACAGCACCATACCCAGCAGCTCTTTAGCCTGCTGAGTTTGTACTTTATTGCCGGGTGAAATCGGGTTGCGAGCAATACTCTCTACAAGCTGTACGTAGTTGACTTCCTGTTCAATCAATTCATCCCATTTACCTGAATGGGCGAGATTTAGCATGGTGATGCTTAGAGCATGCAACGCATGCCAGTCGGTAAGAGATGGGATGAAGTTAGTCATCAACGCATGTCCTGATGAGTAGAAGCCGATGTGCTAATTTGTTTCCACGCATCGGCGATATTGTTCAGCAGTCCCTCTACCTCGATGATGCCTTCTACGTCGTTATGCAGGTTTGACTGTAACAAACGGCGCACCATATAGTCGTAAAGCGATGCCATATTTTGAGGGAGATCTCCCTCAACATCCATGTCCAGCCCTGCCTTGAGACCATTATCTATAATGCTGATAGCATGTGAAAGCGCCTGGCCTTTAGACACCAAATCCCCTTGTTCGAGGAACAGTCGTGCCCTGACAAGGGCACTGTGTGCCCCGTCAAAAAGCATGACAATAAGTTGATGTGGGCTTGCGCTCATTACCGCGCTTTCCAGCCCAACTTTTTGGTAAGAATTAGCACCACTTTGGCTATACATATCAAATCCTTAACTGCGGGAAGAACTAAACTGCTGCGTTAAGTAAGTTGCGGTACTGTTTAACTTACTCACCAGCGTGTCGAGCGCAGTGAACTGAGACTTGTAACGCGCCATGGTTGCTTCAATCGTTGCTTCCATATCGGTATAACGCTGATCCAGAGTCTTAATGGTCTTGTTAATACCGTCTTGCGCGTTCTGGATAACGCCCGTTTTACCTGTCGCGGTGCTCAGCATCGTCGTCAGGGTATTGTTCATTTTGGTCGCTAAACCGGTCTTAGTACCGTCACCAATAAAATAGGCCTGAACTGCTTCCGGGTTATCCGTTAACGCTTTTGATAACTTCGTCGAGTCCACGGTTAATGTGCCGGTTGAACCATCGGAACCGGTTACCGGGTTTTGGGTAATCCCAAGCTGAGCCAGAATTTTGTAATTCCCGCCCTGGCTTTGTACATCTGTCAGCAGCGAACGCAGTTGAGACTGAATCGAACGAACGTTCGAGTCGCCCAATAGCGCACCGTTACTGGAGGACTGGCTATCAGCACCTGCATCCACAGCAACATATTTCGTCACGCTGGCGATAGTGGATTGCAGCGAGTTATAGGCGGTAACCCAGTTATTAATCGCCGTGGTGTTGGCATCTGTTGCACGGCCAATACTTAACGTTTCATCTGCCGTACTTTTTGACTTGAGCGTCAGCGTCACGCCTGGCAATGCATCAGTAATGGTGTTGCTTGAACGTTCGATCGCAACATTATTGATGGACACCTTCGCATTCTGTGAGGCTGTCTGCACGGCAAGTGCACTACTTGTGCTGTCATGACCAATCTTCTGCTGCAGGGTATCATCGCCCGTTACAGTGACCGTCATGTCATAATCGGTACCGGTCGATTTTGAGGTCAGCATCAGGCGGTAGTCGCCGTCCGTTGCCTTCATTACGGTCGCGCTGACGTTGCCGCCCGCTTTGTTGATCGCATTAGCGATACCGGTTAATGACGTATCAGAATCTGCCAGTTTTACCGTCAGCGGCGTTTTTGTCCCCGCCTGGGTAATGGTAATGGTACGCGTGTTGTCAGTTGTCGTTCCGCCAAGCTGCGTAGTGTTGCTGGCAATACTGGATGACATCAGTACTTGCGCTTTCGCAACCTGAGTTACGTTAACAGTATAATTCCCGACGGTTGCATCACTGGTCGTGGCCGCAGAGAATGAGGTGTTCGTACTATTAACGGTTGTTGAGTTCCATGTAGCTGCTTTACCCAGCGCCGCTGTCGCGGTTTGAAGGCTGGTTAAGGCACTTTGCAACTTACCATACGCACTTAATTGAGCGGTATATGTGGTCTTCTGGTTGGTAATCGTTGTCAGCTTGGTGTTTTCAGCTGCTTCCAGGTTGTTGTACAACGTGGTTAGATCCAGACCGGAACCTACACCAAGGTTACTAATAGAAGCCATGTCTGTTTTCCTTTGCGTCTTGTGTGTAACTTGACTCTCTATCGGCAACCCGAGAAAAAAGTTTACACATCGTATGAAAAAATAATCGACAGAAAAGCGGGAGCAGTTGGTGGTAAATAAGAGGATTGTAGAAGACAAAAATCGCTATGAACAGGTGGTTTTTTAAGCAAAAAAGATGCTTTAAGAAATTTAAATCTTTTAAAAACAAATGGATAAAAGTTTTTATCGATTATTTCTAAAGTCCTTCGAAGATGCGCCGATACCCTTGTTGACGGTGAGAGACGCCGTAAGTGTTAGGCACCGACCCTAAATCAATTTTTGAAGGAAAGTAATTATGGCAGTTATCAATACTAACCTGTTGTCACTGACTACTCAGAACAACCTGAACAAATCTCAGTCTGCGCTGGGCACTGCTATTGAGCGTCTGTCCTCCGGTCTGCGTATCAACAGCGCTAAAGATGATGCCGCTGGTCAGGCAATCTCCAACCGTTTCACTGCAAACATCAAAGGCCTGACTCAGGCTTCTCGTAACGCGAACGACGGTATTTCTATCGCTCAGACTGCCGAAGGTTCTCTGAACGAAATCAACAACAACTTGCAGCGTATCCGTGAGCTGGCAGTTCAGGCTCAGAACGGTACCAACTCCGGTTCCGACATCGACTCCATCCAGTCTGAAGTTAACCAGCGTCTGGACGAGATCAACCGTGTTGCAAGCCAGAGCCAGTTCAACGGTATCAAAATCCTGGCTGGTTCTAACTCTGCAACCACTATCTCTATCCAGGTTGGCTCTAAAGATGGCGAGAAAATCGACATCACCATCTCTGGCAACAGCGGCTGGAACAAATACAGCGCAACTGGCACCACCGGTGTTACCACTGGTCTGGCTACTGGTGAAACTCGTAGCGTTCAGACTAAAGGCTTCGACGTTCTGGCAACCAACGTACTGTCTTCTATCGACGATGCACTGAAAGCTGTTGATACTCAGCGTTCTTCTCTGGGTGCGATTCAGAACCGTTTCGACTCTACTATCTCCAACCTGAACAACACCGTGACTAACCTGTCCGCAGCACAGTCCCGTATTCAGGATGCTGACTACGCGACCGAAGTGTCCAACATGAGCCGTGCACAGATTCTGCAACAGGCTGGTACTTCTGTACTGGCTCAGGCGAACCAGGTTCCGCAGTCTGTACTGTCCCTGCTGCGTTAATAATACGCTTCAACGTGACATTGAAAACCAACCCTTCGGGGTTGGTTTTTTTTTGCACTCACACCGGCTAATTTCATAAACAGAATGTCGATCCTCCGCCTTTTTGCTCTATGGTGAAAACACCACAATGTTACGATAATTTTTCTTTCGCGCGCTGGTGGTCATACTGAGGATAAAGGGAGAAGGAAGATGAATGTTGCCATAATGCAGCCCTATTTTTTTCCATGGATAGGGTACTTCCAACTTATCTATCAGTCAGATGTCTTCGTGCTCTACGACGATGCCAACTTTATTAAGCAGGGATATATCAATCGCAACAGCATTCTTGTTGATGGACAGGCGCAGAGATTTACGTTACCTGTACCCGCAGCTTCATCATTTAAGCGAATTGGTGAACTGACGTTCTCTTTGCAGGTTGAGAAAATCGCGCGGACCCTTGAGCAGAGTTATCGCAAAGCGCCTTTTTTTCCTGACGTCATGCCGCTGGTGGAAAGCGCATTATGGAATGAGGATCGCGATATTACCGCGTGTTGCCACGTCGCGATTAACGGCATATCGCGTTACCTTGGACTGGAGCAAAATATAGTCCGATCCTCCAGCCTGACTTATGATCGTAATGAAAATGCTGAGAACAAAGTGATCGGTATTTGCAAAGCGCTGGATGGCGACAGGTATGTAAACAGCACCGGGGGACGGCATCTGTATAATGCAAAAACATTTGCTGAAAACGGTATCAGGCTGCAATTTTTGCAGGCAAAAAATACCGCGTATTCACAAGGCGCGCACGATTTCGTGCCTTATCTGTCGATGATTGATGTTTTGATGCACTGTGAGCCTGAGCAGGTGAGGCAGGCGTTAAAGAATTTTAGCTACGTTGACTGAATTCAGAATGGCAAATAAAACATTCGGTGGTTACTTCCCGTTAGAATTACCGCCTGCCGGTGCACATTATTATCCACACGCCAGAACATACCGTTCTGCGCGCAGTGCCCTTTATCATTTTTTAACCTGCGTGCGGCCGCAACGCCTCTGGTTACCCAGACTGATATGCCAAAGTGTTATTGATGCCGTCGTTGCCGCAAAGGTAGAAATTGTCTGGTACAGACTTACAGACGATTATCTGCCATTGTTATCTTTGCCGTTTGAAAAAGCAGATTGCCTTCTGTATGTCGATTATTTGGGGCAGGGCGGGGAACAGAAAGAAAAACTTTCGCGAATGATCCCCGCGCAACGGATCATCTTCGATCACTCTCAGGCATTTTATCAGCAACACTATCCGGCACTGGCCAATCTCTATTCACCACGCAAATTTTTTGGCGTCGCCGATGGCGGATTTTTGCAGACGCAGATTGATTTACCGTTCCCTGAGACTCAGGATCGGGAATCGCTCCATCATTCTGCTCATCTTTTAGTGCAACATGAGCATGGCACCTCTGCCGGTTATGCTGATTTTCAGCAGGCGGAGTCGGCGCTGAATTCCATCACTGCCATGAAAATGTCAGCGTTGACGGAACGGATCTTGCGCTCGGTCGATTACGAACGTATCAAGGCGGTCCGTGAGCGGAATTATACTCTGCTGAGTGAATCCCTTGGCTCGCTCAATGCATTTCGCTTTTCAAAGGTTCCTGTCCCTGGACCCTTTTGTTATCCATTTTTCTACCCGGCGCGCCCATTACATCAGCCGCTCATTGCCCGTGGTGTGTTTGTTGCCACCTACTGGCGTGAAGTCCTTGAACGTGTTGAGCCAGATAGCGTCGAGGCGAATTTTGTCAATTACATGATCCCCTTGCCGTGCGACCAACGCTATAGCGAAGACGACATCCAGCAACTTAGCGAGATTGTCAGGTCTGTGGTTACGGATGAGGCTGAGGAGTAAAAATAATGAAAAAACTCAATGTGCTCGTTTTTCCCTGTGGATCGGAAAACGCAGGAGAGATCGCGCAATCACTTCGTTATTCGCTCCATATCAACCGGCTGATTGGCGCATCAAGCTGCGAGGATCACGGGCGTTTTCATTTCGCGGATTATATTGGTGATGTTCCCTATATCAATGCAGCGGAATTCGATGCTTATTTCAGAGACATGCTGGTGACCCACGACATTGACGTGATTTTTGCTACCCACGATACGGTATGCGAAAAATTGTCTGAGATGGGCGATTTATCCGGGTGTTATCTCGTTAATGGCGATCGGGAAACCACGCGAATTGCTCGCCGTAAGAGCCTGACATACCAACGTTTTGCTGGCGCAAACTGGGTTCCGCATGTCTACGCTATGGGCGAAACGCCAATAAGCTGGCCGGTTATCGTAAAACCCGACTGTGGGCAGGGGGGGAATGGCATTGCACTTGTGGAGAATGAGGAGCAACTCACGCAAACTCTTGCCCGCAGTGATATGCCCGTGGTGGTTGAATATCTGCCTGGCCGGGAACTGACGGTGGATTGTTTTACCAACCGGCGCGGCGAACTTGTCTGGACGGGGCCGCGTACACGTGAACGGGTGAGGGCAGGTATCACGATGCGCTCGCAAAGTGTCCCCCTGAATGATGAGATTGCCGCTATCGCCAGCGAAATCAATGCCGGGTTGACCTTACGAGGGCCCTGGTTTTTCCAGCTAAAACAAGACCGTAACCAATGCTGGAAATTACTTGAAGTGTCATGTCGCGTCGCCGGGACCATGGTTGCTCAACGCGCTCGGGGCGTTAACTTGCCGCTTATGGCGTTACATGATTTTATGGGGAGGGATGTGGTTCCGCTGGTGACGCCGCACGTGACGCTCATTGAACGATCGATCCGCACTCGCGCGGCAACGACGTTGTCATACCAACGCGTCTATGTCGATCTGGACGATACGCTAATTATTCGTCAGCAACCTAACCCTGTTGTCCTGGCTTTTTTATATCAAAGCCGCGCCCGTGGTAAATCATTGCATTTAATCACCCGCCACGAGAAAAAACCGCTTGAGACATTAAATCAGGCGGCGATTTCACCGCTGTTATTTGATGAAATCATTCATTTGCAAGACACAGCCAAAAAATCAACCCATATAAAAGGGCCCGCTATTTTCATTGATAACTATTTTCCAGAGCGGCTGGATGTTGCACAACTTGATGATGTGCTGGTATTGGATGTCGATGCCGTCGACTTTTATCTGGAGTAATGGAATTATATTTTCAGAAAATGCCTTATCTCATTGATTTTATATCATAATTTTTCTTCTGAATCTTGAGTGGCGCAGCGTATTGGTTGCGTCCCTTTGCCTCGCTTTTTGATAGATAGAATTACCCCTATTATTGACGTTTACTCTGCCAATGGACACCACAGCGCGCTGGTAGGATGAGGAAAATGGTTTCCAAACTGTAAAGGATAGCGCTGTGTTCTCTTTAGATTTACCGCAAAATTTCAATTTAGCGTCAGTCAGTTCCGCTATACCTAAGTCGAACACTGTTGCTCCTTATCTCAGCGCAACGCGTATTCAGGCTAGCGCCTGGTTATATGGTATTGACGGCGCTGCGCCAGACCGCGCACGTATCCTTGATATTGGTTGCGGCGATGCTTCGCATCTTATGCCCTTTGCTCTCGCCTATCCACAGGCCGAAATTATCGGTATCGACCTGTCACCGGAGAAAATTGATGCCGGGCAGTTGCAGTTCAAATTAGCGGGCATTAAGAACACACAACTGTTTTGTGCTGACCTTGAAAATTTGCTGGCAGGTCTTGGCGTTCAGTTTGATTACATCATTATCCACAATATTTTCTCGCTGCTGGATAGCCAGACACGTGAAGCGCTGTTCGCTTTTTGCCAACAGCATCTTACGGCTCAGGGTGTGGTCGCGACCGAGTGGCTTACCCAGCCTGGTGCGGGTGTCAGCCAGATTATTCAGGACGCAATTGCCCTGCATACGCGCGACGCCAACAGTGACGAACTGCGTTTAAGCAGCGCCCGTGCTGCATTAACCTGGCTTTCGTTGGGGATGAGCCAACACCCGGCTCGCGAAGCGCTGCAAGAGTTAATCCGTGAAGCCGAAGCGATGGATGATGAAACCTTCGCTTTGCGTTATTTACACGGCATGAACAATGCCAGCTATTTTGTTGATTTCCATGACAGCGTTACACGTTCCGGGCTGCGCTATGTTGGCGATCTCTTTCCCTGGAAGGAGTGTCCGGCGCATTACGGCGACAAAGTGGCGGAGCTTTCAGAGGCTGTCTGTCCTCACCACGATAAATTGCTGGTTCAGCAATATCTCGATTTCTCTGTGAACCGCCGTTCGCGCTTTAGCTTGCTCACAGCCGCTGAGCCATCACAGGTTATTTCCGCCCAGCCCGATCTTGCCCGTTTGCAGGATTTCCACTGGGCGGCGAGTTTCCGTCGCGAAATCGATGGCAACGGCAAGATTTATAATCGCCTGCGTTCTGAATCCGGCGCCTTTATTGCGACCGATGATGTAGTCACGTTGTCCGTGCTGGATGTGTTGGGGGAAGCCTGGCCGCTTAGCATGAGCTTTGAGCAACTGGCCTTCCATACACGTTCCCCGGAAGCCGATAAAGCAGAGCATGAAGAGAAGCTCCTGTTATCTTTGGGCGCATTGTTCATGCAGGGCGCAGCAGGATTATATTTCCAGCGCGTCCCTTCTGTTTACAATCAACAAAAAACACCGCGTTTGACCACCATCTTTGGCCAGGCTTTCCAGCAATTAAAATCGGGCTTTAACTTCTGGAACGAAGCCATCGAGCTGACCGCGCAGGAAGTGTCGGTGTTGGAAAAAGATAATCTGACCTTCGCTGACGTTAAGCTGGTAGACGGTTTGCGTCGCAAAGGGGTTTTGACGGGTAGCGTTGCCAGTTGGATTGCGCATTACCAGTCGTTAATCAAAGTTGCTACGCTGCCAGAAATGGCGGGTACGATCCTGCCGCTCATTCTTTTCTCCAGCGCGCCGCAGAATGGGGGCTTCGAAGGTGCAAGTCTGCGTGCGGATATTATCCCGCTTGATAAAAAGAACATGCAGCCAGTGGACCATAAAACTGTCGATCGCCTCGATTCGCTTATTCTCAACAGTGAGTTTGATAAAGCGAGAGAACTGGCGCTGGACGTGGTCAGTAAGATGGAAGCGAATCCGAATGCATGGCTGGAACTTTCACGCGTATACAGCCGCACTTCTGAATACGGTAAAGCGATTGGCGCCATTAACCGTACGCTGAGTATTACCGCTGTAAGCTGGGACATCTATTTCGAGCTGGCAGTGGCGCTGTGGCATTTGCAGCAAGACTGGCTGACCGGTCGCGTGGTGCGCGCCATCCTGCGTGCAGACCCGCGTAATGCACTTGCCTGGGATGCGCTGGGGCGCCTGTATTCTGATTATGAAGCCGTGGGCAGTGCTGAATATTGCTATAAAAAAGCGTTATCCATTACGCCAAATAATGCGGGCATGGTCTCTAACCTCGCCGTGTTAGTGGCAGAAAACCTGCGGGTAGAAGAGTCTATTAGCTTACTTCGCCAGGCCATTAAACTCATGCCTTCCGACCAGGGCAATCACAGCCGTTTGAATTTCGCACTGTCGCATAGCGCGAATATAGAGCCAGCCGCGCTGTTCGAGGAGCACCGCGTATATGGTCGGCTGACAGAGAAATGGGCTAAAGAACAGAAAACTCACTTTAAGTGGACAGGCAGTAAAGATCCGAAACGTCCACTGCGGATTGGGTTCGTGTCCGGTGATCTTTGCCATCACCCGGTCACCTGGTTCCTTAAACCCTATTGGGCGAATTTCAACCGTGAACAGTATGAATTGTACGTCTACAACACCTCGCCAATTTATGACGATGTGAGTGAGTATTTCGAGAAAACGTCAACGAAATGGCGCAATGTCTTCACGAAGAGTGCTCTGGAGCTTGCCCGCATCGTTCATGAAGATGCGGTGGATATTCTTATCGACCTCTCCGGCCATACCGGCTACAACCGCCTTGCGACCTTTGCGCTGAAACCGGCACCGGTGGCGCTTGGCTGGATTGGGTATCCCTGCACGTCCGGCCTCAACGCCATGGATTATCATATTTGCGGTACGGGGATGGCGAAGCCCGGAGAGCTTGACGATCAGTTCACTGAAAAACTGATCTTTATGCCAATGCCGGTTCAGTATGAGCCGCCAAAAAACGTGCCGGATGTGAATCCATTGCCAGCCCTTTCCAATGGCGTATTTACCTTCGGTAGCCTTAACCGCCCGAAAAAAATCAGCGACGGTGTGGTAAACACATGGGCCAAAATACTGACGGCTGCGCCGAATGCCAGAATGTTAATTGGTTACATGCCCTCAGAAGAGGTTTCCGCACGTCTGCGTGAGAAATTTGAGGCGCTGGGTGTCAAACCCGAACAGCTTATTTTCCGTGCTAAAACGCATTTTGCAGAATATATGCGCATGCACCTTGAGATCGATCTTATGCTTGATACTTTCCCGTACGACGGCGGCACGACCAGTAATAACGCCGTCTGGATGGGGGTACCGATGCTCACCCTGAGCGGAAGAACCATGGCCGGTCGTCAGGGTAATGAGATCATTAAAGCCTATCAGCTCGAACAATTCCTTGTGAAAGACGAGGAAGCCTATATTGAGCATGCTCTTGCATGGATAGACAAAAAAGAAGAGTTGAATGCCATCCGTCTAAACATGCGTGAACGTTTTGTGCAGCGGAAAAACGAGGTTGTCGATCCTTCGCGAACCTTTGAAAAATTGCTCCGTACCATCTGGCAGAATTATTGCGATGGTAAGAAGCCGCAAAGTTTTGTCCTCGATATCAGTGATATCGAGACGAGCCAGGAGTAAATCCATGCGCGAAAACATTTATGTAACCAGCCCGTTACTGCCGCCACTTGAGGAGTTTATTCCTTATCTTGAGCAGATCTGGCAAAGCAAACACCTGACTAACTCAGGTCCGTTTCATCAGCAATTTGAAGCGGCACTGGCTGAATATTTGGGCGTTGAGTACCTGTCGCTGTTTTCAAACGGTACGCTGGCACTGTTAACGGCCCTGCAGGCATTGAGAGTAAAAGGGGAGGTGATTACCACCCCCTATTCCTTCGTGGCAACGGCGCATACCATCCTCTGGAACTCGTTGAAACCGGTGTTCGTGGATATCGATCCCAAAACCTGCAATATGGATCCGCGCAAAATTGAAGCGGCGATTACCCCGGAAACGACGGCCATTCTGCCAGTCCACTGTTACGGTATTCCGTGTAATGTGGATGAGATTCAGCGCATCGCTGATATGTATGACCTGCGTGTTATCTATGATGCTGCCCATGCCTTTGGCGTAAAAGAAAATGGCAGTAGCATTCTGACGCATGGGGATCTATCCATCCTCAGTTTCCACGCGACGAAAGTTTTTAATACTGTCGAGGGTGGCGCCATTATTTGTCAGGATGCGAAGATGAAAAAGCGCATCGATGATCTGAAAAATTTTGGCTTCGCAAATGAGACTACGGTTGTGGCAACGGGGATAAACGGCAAAATGAACGAAGTTCAGGCCGCTTTTGGTATGCTCCAGTTGCAACATATCGATCAGGCTTTACTTAACCGTGAAGTCATCTATAAGCGCTACGTCGAAAAACTTGCGGGAATTAAAGGGTTACGGATCCTCGATAAACCGCAAAATATCGAGTGGAATTATGCTTATACACCGATCTTTATTGATCAAGATTTTGCATGCTCCCGCGATGAACTTTATGAAAGTCTCAAGCCGCATAATATTTTTACCCGACGTTACTTCTACCCGCTGATTTCTGAATTCCCGATGTACCGTGGATTACCCAGTGCGCAGCCTGGCCTGATGCCTGTGGCTGAAAAAGTATCTGCTTCGGTACTTTGTTTGCCGATTTATCCAACGCTGACGCTTGATGAAGTCGATATGATTACCGATCTTATTCGCGAGAAAAGTTTGGGACACTCGATCTCTCCTGACCACTGTGACCTTAAATTAGTATTGCCGGGGATATGATATGAAAAGAGTGATCACCTTCGGTACTTTTGACGTTTTTCATATTGGACATGTGAATATCCTTGAGCGAGCAGCTCAGCTTGGTGATTATCTTATTGTGGGTGTTTCCTCTGACGCGCTGAGCTATAAAAAGAAGCAGCGCTACCCGCTATATAGCCAGGATGACCGCGTTAAAATTATCAGTTCAATGCGCTGCGTGGATGAAGTATTCATTGAAGAATCGCTGGAAGATAAAGCCCGATATATCGAGATGAAAAACGCTGATTTGCTGGTGATGGGTGATGACTGGGAAGGGCGTTTTGACTGGGTTAAGCCATGGTGTGAGGTTGTTTACCTGCCGCGAACCCCGTCGATCTCGACGACTGAAATTATCGAGATTGCCCGTCTGCGCTAAGAGTAAAAAACCCATCTTTACGATGGGTTTTTTTATCTCTGTGCTTAACCAACCAGACTGTTTTTGTCAGCAATCCACTGTTGTAATAGTGATGACATCTCTTCAAACGCCTCCACGATTACCGTTTCACAACCTGGGTATAAGAAGTACTGAACATGCGGATGCGCACCTGCGGCTCTGCCTGCTCCAAGGCGTTCATAATCGATGGAAGCCTTGCCATTTTCGGTTTTCAGGTAATCCAGTAAGTTGAACTGGTTCGCACTATCCGCTTGCCACGCATACATCTTGTACTCGCCATTCACATACAGCAGATGGAAAAGTTCAGAGGTGATGGAGTAGCCTTTACGAAGCGGGGTATGGCGCGTTTCACCGGTCTGCGCGGCAAACAGGTTACGGCTATAACTGTATTTCCTGTCTCCCGAAAGCGCTGAGAAACTGGCAGGGTTATCTTCACCCGTCACCGGAATGTTCAACATATCAAAGACCGTTTTTTTCAAATCAATCATGCTAACCAGATGATTGATATCACGTGCTTTATAGTTGCTGTCATAGATAAATGCCGGTGTATGAACCAACGAAGTATAAGGTTCGATAGCGTGGGCAAACCCCCCGTTAAGGCCATGGTTCCAGAAATCGTCGCCATGATCGCCGAAGATCACCAGCGTGGTGTTTTCCATCTGTTTATGGTTCATCAGCAGACGCAGGATATCGCCAACGGTATTGTCCATACTTTCATAACCGCGTTGCCAGCGGATGAAACTATTTTCACTGGCGCCTTTATAGCCGTCCTGGTAGCACAGGTGACTACACAGATTCCAGATATAGAGCGCGAAGGGCTGAGAATGGTCAGCAATAATTGACTCGGCGTTATGCAACATCTCGCTGGACGTGTCGAACCATTTGAAGCGATCGCGTTCGCTCCAGATCATATCGAAACTGACCACGTTTTGTGGGAAACCCAGACCGGCGGTACGATAGCCAGCGTTATGCAGATCATCAAACATGGACGGCGACTTACGGTGCGGTACCAGTCCGATCTCAAAATTCACATTATGCTCAAGGATGTCGTCATCACCATGCAATAAGTCGCTGACGGCCATAAACGACGAGGTTGCGGATGAGATAAAGTTATTAAAGCGTAATGTATGTGGCGTCAGGCTGTTCAGGCATGGAAACCACTGGCGACGGCTATATATCGCCTGGTTAAGGCTTTCGAGGTGAATGAAAACGACATTTTTTTTCATGATTATTCCTTGAGAATAAGGTCTGTCATAATGACATCAAGGTATAAATACCTGTTGTTGAAAGCCTTCCGGATCGTTCATAAATGCCACTCTTTTGGATGACGTTTGTATGGTCGATGCACCGCAATATCTTATCATTGCGGCTTAAATGGTTGGCTCTGCCAAAAAAATCTCTGCGTTGCCGTTTTACGCGCTGACCTTTAGCGGTCGGAGTGCGCATAACGGTAACAGGCATTTTGTGATGTTCATAGATAAAAGGCGGATAAAGCGATAATCCGCCGTGAATACCTTTTTGAAAAGGAGGCTGACAAAAAATATCACCATATTTTTCATGAGCAAAATCACCAACCCGATATTCATAACCGCAGCGGTTGGTTCGAACCGGCAAACCCTTCCTGGCGCTTAATTGTATTTCTGGAGTCCGCTTGTCATTAATTGTCAGCGCACGACACTTATACTTTTTACCGTTTGGCTTAATAAATAGCTGCCAATATTCAGTCACTTCCACGACGTTATCATTAGCAGGCGAGAAAAGGTTATCCGGGGTATTAACCCGGTGGCGGAATTTATAATACAAATGTGAGTCACGGTGGCTATGATGGAGTGCTTTTTTTGTTGATTTTTCAGCCAGATACCACGCGACGGCGACTTGATTTACGCTATGCGCAGGAAAGAAAAACGGGATGTCGTATAATAGATTTAACGCCCGGTAGGCCTGTCGCCAGAGCGCTTTCACGGCGTCTGACAATATAGGCCCCCCATTATTATCCTGGGCATGGTTGTCACAACTGGAGCCTGCAAGAAATAGCTTTACCGCTTTTTGATAACGGAGCGATAGCAAAATCTCACGATCGATTTCTGTTCCAGCAGGTGAAATTAAAACATTGATCATGCGGCGCCCGGGCGGATGGGAGTGTACATTTACAGTATGAGATGAACTCTGATACACAACCCTGCAAATAACCCCCCATTTCACCCACTATTCATCCGATTAAAAGTGCTACAGAATCGGATAATCATGCCGATAACTCAAACTAACGCAGGGCTGTTTATCGTGAATTCACTCTATACCGCTGAAGGTGTAATGGATAAACACTCGCTGTGGCAGCGTTATGTACCTCTGGTGCGTCACGAAGCATTGCGCCTGCAGGTGCGTTTGCCGGCGAGTGTGGAACTGGACGATCTGCTACAGGCGGGCGGGATCGGGTTACTGAATGCAGTGGACCGATACGACGCTCTGCAAGGAACGGCATTTACCACTTACGCAGTGCAGCGCATTCGTGGGGCTATGCTGGATGAATTGCGCAGCCGTGATTGGGTACCGCGCAGTGTCCGGCGTAACGCTCGCGAAGTAGCACAGGCTATGGGGCAACTTGAGCAAGAGCTGGGACGTAATGCGACCGAAACAGAAGTTGCACAACGCCTCGGTGTTCCGGTTGAAGAATACCGTCAGATGCTGCTTGATACCAATAATAGCCAGCTTTTTTCCTATGACGAATGGCGAGAAGAGCATGGTGACAGTATCGAAGTGGTGACTGACGATCATCAACAGGAAAACCCGTTATTCCAGTTAATGGAAAGTAATTTGCGTCACCGTGTAATGGAAGCCATTGAATCCTTACCGGAGCGCGAACAACTGGTTCTGACGCTTTATTATCAGGAAGAGCTTAATCTCAAAGAGATTGGCGCTGTTCTTGACGTCGGAGAGTCTCGGGTTAGCCAATTGCATAGTCAGGCTATTAAGCGCTTACGTACAAAGCTGGGTAAGTTATAGGTTGGTGAGACTATCTGTACTGGATCGCCCCTGAAAAATGCCGCACAACGCATTGACAACCAGGAGTTATCATGACGGTGCAGCAACCTAAAAGACGGCCACTAAGCCGCTATTTAAAAGACTTTAAACACAGCCAAACGCATTGCGCACATTGTCACAAATTACTCGACCGCATCACCCTGGTGCGTCGAGGCGAAATTGTGAACAAAATTGCAATATCACGCCTGGATATGCTTCTGGATGAGGCAGCCTGGCAGCAGGAACAAAAAGAATGGGTGGCACTCTGCCGATTCTGCGGGGACCTGCATTGCAAAGAGCAAAGTGATTTCTTCGATATCATTGGATTTAAACAATTCCTGTTCGATCACACTGAAATGAGCCATGGCACGGTGCGTGAATACGTTGTTCGTCTTCGCCGCCTCGGAAATCATTTGAGTGAGCTTAATATCTCCCGTGACCTGCTTGACGAAGGGTATCCTGATGAGAATCTGGAGCCCTGGTTACCTACCACCAGTACCAATAATTACCGTATCGCGTTGCGTAAGTACGCACAATTTAAAGCACAAGCACGCTTTAACGTTGTGCAAAAGATCGCTGTCGGTGCTCGATCTGATATATATTAAAAATGAATAAAATGTGACGCACAGGTGCCTGAAAATGATTCAGGTACCGTGCGTTACGCTCTTCATTTTCTGGTCGGAGTCACTATGAAACTTGCACTTTTGGGTCGTCAGGCGCTGATGGGAGTTATGGCTGTCGCGCTGGTTGCGGGGATGAGCGTCAAAACGTTCGCCGCTGAAAATCTACTGAATAAAGTTAAAGAGCGTGGCACCTTGCTGGTTGGACTGGAAGGCACTTATCCGCCGTTCAGTTTCCAGGGGGATGATGGCAAGCTCACCGGGTTTGAAGTGGAGTTTGCCGATGCGCTGGCGAAACATTTGGGCGTGAAAGCGGACCTGAAACCCACCAAGTGGGATGGCATGCTGGCGTCGCTGGATTCAAAACGTATTGATGTGGTGATTAACCAGGTCACCATCTCTGACGAACGTAAGAAAAAATATGATTTCTCCACCCCCTACACCGTCTCCGGAATTCAGGCGCTGGTGAAAAAAGGCAATGAAGGAAGCATCAAATCCGCTGCCGATCTGAAAGGCAAAAAAGTGGGTGTGGGTCTGGGTACTAACTATGAAGAGTGGCTGCGTGCCAACGTGCAGGGCGTGGATATCCGCACCTACGATGATGACCCGACCAAATACCAGGATCTGCGCGTAGGCCGCATTGACGCCATTCTGGTGGACCGCCTGGCCGCCCTCGATTTGGTGAAAAAAACCAACAATACGCTGGCCGTTGCGGGTGATGCTTTCTCTCGTCAGGAATCCGGTATCGCATTGCGCAAAGGTAACGAAGACTTGCTGAAAGCCATTGATGCCGCGATTGCCGACATGCAGAAAGACGGCACGCTGAAAGCGCTATCGGAAAAATGGTTCGGCGCTGATGTAACGAAGTAATCTCTCCATAATAAAAAAGGCGCTACCTTCAGCGCCTTTTTTATTTACGCGCGGTATACGTGCATAATAAAAGCCATTCCTATCTCGCTACCGGAGGATCGATGTCCTTGCAAAATCTCACCCGTTTTCCCCGCCTGGAATTTATCGGCGCACCGACGCCGCTTGAATACCTGCCGCGCTTTTCTGATTTCGTCGGTCGTGACATCTTTATTAAGCGCGATGATGTTACCCCGATGGCGATGGGAGGTAACAAGCTGCGTAAGCTGGAGTTCCTCGCCGCTGACGCGCTGCGCGAAGGGGCTGACACACTGATTACCGCAGGGGCTATTCAGTCTAACCACGTGCGCCAGACGGCGGCGGTGGCGGCAAAGCTGGGGCTGCACTGCGTGGCGCTGCTGGAAAATCCTATTGGCACGACCGCGGAAAACTATCTGACCAACGGTAACCGCCTGTTGCTGGACCTGTTTAATACGCAAATCGAAATGTGCGACGCGCTGACCGATCCCAAACGCCAACTGGATGAGCTGGCAACACGTATTGAAGCGCAGGGTTTTCGCCCTTACGTGATTCCGGTTGGTGGCTCAAACGCATTAGGGGCGCTGGGTTATGTCGAAAGTGCGTTAGAAATTGCCCAACAGTGTGAAGGCGCCGTGGGGCTCTCTTCGGTCGTGGTGGCGTCGGGCAGCGCCGGAACGCATGCCGGGCTGGCGATTGGTCTGGAACAACTGCTCCCGGATGTCGAGTTAATCGGCGTGACGGTATCGCGCAGTGTGGCCGAGCAAAAACCCAAAGTAGTGACCCTGCAACAGGAAATCGCGCAACTGCTGGAGGTGAAGGCCAGCGCAGAGATTACCCTCTGGGATGACTATTTTGCGCCGGGATACGGTCAGCCGAATGACGAAGGCATGGAGGCGGTTAAACTGCTTGCGCGCCTGGAAGGTATTCTTCTCGATCCTGTCTATACCGGCAAGGCGATGGCAGGGCTGCTTGATGGGATTGAGCAAAAGCGTTTTAAAGATGACGGCCCGATTTTGTTTGTCCACACCGGTGGCGCTCCGGCGCTGTTTGCCTATCACCCACATGTTTAATTGCCGGGCAGAACAACCATAATGCAAGAAAGTCTACAACTGGTGATCGACTCTGCGCCGTACCTGCTTAAAGGGGCGGTATTTACGCTGCAACTGAGCATCGGCGGCATGTTCTTTGGCTTGCTGCTGGGGTTTGTGCTGGCGTTAATGCGCCTCTCCCCGCTGCTCCCTGTGCGCTGGCTGGCGCGCATCTATATCTCGATTTTTCGCGGTACGCCGCTCATCGCCCAGCTTTTTATGATCTACTACGGGCTGCCGCAATTTGGCATAGAGCTGGACCCGATCCCGGCGGCGATGATCGGTCTGTCGCTCAATACCGCCGCTTACGCCTCGGAAACCTTGCGTGCGGCTATCTCGTCTATCGATAAAGGGCAGTGGGAAGCCGCCGCCAGTATCGGGATGACACCCTGGCAAACGTTACGGCGCGCAATATTGCCACAGGCTGCGCGTGTGGCATTGCCGCCGCTCTCTAACAGCTTTATCAGCCTGGTGAAAGATACCTCGCTGGCGGCGACGATTCAGGTGCCGGAACTGTTCCGTCAGGCGCAACTGATCACCTCACGTACGCTGGAAGTGTTCACAATGTATCTGGCCGCTTCGCTCATTTACTGGGTTATGGCGACGGTACTCTCTGCGTTGCAGAACTATTTTGAAAACCAGTTGAACCGGCAGGAGCGCGATCCGAAATGAGTGCCATCGAAGTGAAAAACCTGGTGAAACAATTCCACGGTCAGACGGTGCTGCACGGCATCGATCTGGACGTGGCGCAAGGGGAAGTGGTGGCTATCATTGGGCCCAGCGGATCCGGTAAAACCACGCTATTGCGCAGTATCAATCTCCTGGAGCAGCCTGAAAGCGGTACGATTCGGGTGGGTGACATAACCATCGATACGGCAAAACCGATAGGACAACAGAAAAATTTGATTCGCCAGTTGCGCCAGCATGTAGGCTTTGTGTTCCAGAACTTCAATCTCTTCCCGCATCGTACGGTGCTGGAAAACATTATTGAAGGCCCGGTCATTGTGAAAGGCGAACCGAAAGAGGAAGCGACAGCACGGGCACGAGAGTTGCTGGCTAAAGTCGGGTTAAGTGGTAAAGAGACCAGCTATCCGCGGCGTTTATCCGGCGGACAACAGCAGCGTGTGGCGATTGCGCGCGCGCTGGCAATGCGCCCGGATGTCATTCTGTTCGATGAACCGACCTCGGCGTTGGATCCTGAACTGGTAGGGGAGGTGCTCAATACCATCAGGCAACTGGCGCAGGAAAAAAGGACGATGGTGATTGTCACCCATGAAATGAGCTTTGCGCGCGATGTGGCGGACCGGGCCATCTTTATGGACCAGGGACGCATTGTCGAACAGGGCGCTGCAAAGTCGCTATTCGCCAATCCGCAGCAGCCACGCACACAGCAGTTTCTGGAAAAATTCCTGATGCAGTAAGGATTCACCGATTCGGCAGCAACTCGCTTTCCGAATCGGTGATTAATGCTAACTTAAGCTAAATTTATTTATGTGCTTTTAATCATATGCATTGCCAATAAAGATATTTGACCACACTTTGCCGTCGCGTTTTCCCACAAAAAACAGTGTCTTCTGCCTTATCTGCTCGCCATAGCCTGCGAAAATTTTTACTGATTTTCGCTGATACCGATATTTCACACTTATAAAAAAGATTTATGTGTTAATTTAATGTATCCATAATAATGATTATTATTGTCAGGGGTGATATCGGTCAGTATGCAGGATAATGACTTTTTCTCGTGGCGCAGGGAGATGCTGCTACGTTTTCAGGAGATAACGGACAAGGAAGATGTATATTCAACATTAGAGCAGCAAACGCAGCTGCTTGAATTTGATTTTTTTGCACTGTGTGTCCGACATCCGGTGCCGTTTACGCGCCCGAAAATCAATGTACACACCACGTATCCGGATGCCTGGATGGCGCATTATCAGTCCGAAAATTATTTCGCTGTCGACCCGGTACTCAAACCAGAGAATTTCCTGCACGGGCATTTGCCGTGGAATGACAAATTATTTCACGAGACGCCGGAATTATGGAATGGTGCGCGGGATTTTGGATTACGCAAAGGGATTACGCAGTGTTTGATGCTGCCAAACCACGCAATGGGATTCTTGTCCGTGTCCCGCACAAGTATTCTCCATCATCCACAGCATGATGAAGAGATTGAGTTGCGCCTGCAAACGCTGATTCAGCAAAGCCTGATCACGCTTTCCCGGCTGGGTGACAATATGGTCATTGCGCCAGAAATGAAATTCAGTAAGCGCGAGAAAGAAATTCTGAAATGGACAGCGGAAGGGAAGACATCGGCCGAAATCGCTATGATTTTGTCCATATCTGAGAATACGGTGAATTTTCACCAGAAGAACATGCAGAAAAAATTCAACGCACCGAATAAAACGCAGATTGCCTGTTATGCGGCTGCGACGGGAATTATCTGACCTGAACCTTCGTTCTGCGTGCCAGACGTATACCGGCTGCCAGCTTTTGTAGGCTGCCAGCCGGATTCACTTACTGGCGATAAGCCTGTTTGATCTGCTTCACCGTGTTGGTGAACACCGCCGCCTGGGTTTCATCTTCCAGCGCTGCGATCTGTTTTTCCATTTTAAGGATGACGCGACCTGCATCGGCCTGTCCCATAGCCTGCAACATCAGCGTGATCATCATTTTCAGGCATGAGACTTCCTGAGCCAGTTCCTGGTTATTATCAGCAGTGGAAAAATCAGGTGTGCTCATTTATTTACCTCGTTAAGTTACCGTGCTTAGCGTGACGGTGAATGTCAAAGCGGCGGAGTATACCACAAGCCAGGGGAAAAATAGCAGTGGTTGTTTTTTGCACGTACCCGCTGTCTGGTTTATTAAATTAAACATTAGCCATATATTTAATTTTGAATAGTGTAGGCAAAATATATGTTTAATAGAGGTAGAATGACGGTTAATTATTGTTACAAAGTGCCGCTTTAAATTCCCCATCAGAATAAAACTGTGCGTTCAGGCAGCTTTCCGAAAAGTACTTTTAAACATGCAAACCTGATATGGCGCGGGGTGTGAAAGTTTCCACAAAATGTACAGGTTAATTTCCAAAAACGAGACCGAAATCGAATGAGTGGCATTTTTTAACTTTCATTAACGCAGCAAAAACCGTTAGTATGTGAAGAATTAGCTTGCAGCAGCGTCATCCCTTTTCTGGAGATATTCCATTGATCAACGTACTTCTTGTTGATGACCACGAACTGGTGCGCGCAGGGATACGACGCATTCTCGAAGATATTAAAGGCATAAAAATTTCTGGCGAAGTTTGTTGCGGCGAGGATGCCGTAAAATGGTGCCGGGCGCATTCCGTCGACGTTGTGTTGATGGACATGAACATGCCGGGCATCGGTGGCCTTGAAGCCACACGCAAGATTGCGCGCGCTAATATCGACACCAAAGTCATCATGCTTACCATTCACACAGAAAACCCGCTTCCGGCGAAAGTAATGCAAGCTGGCGCGTCAGGTTATCTCAGCAAAGGCGCTGCCCCGCAGGAAGTCGTCAATGCGATTCGCTCCGTTCATTCCGGGCAGCGATACATTGCGTCCGACATTGCTCAGCAGATGGCTCTCAGCCAGATTGAACCGGAAAAAACCGACTCACCGTTCGAGAGTTTGTCTGAACGCGAATTGCAGATTATGCTGATGATTACTAAAGGTCAGAAGGTCAATGAGATCTCTGAGCAACTGAATCTCAGCCCCAAAACGGTGAACAGCTATCGTTACCGCATGTTCAGTAAATTGAACATTCATGGTGACGTGGAGCTGACTCACCTGGCGATTCGCCATGGTCTGTGCAATGCGGAGACGTTAGCAAGTCAGTGAATGAAGTTTTCGATTCAAAAGCCTTTCTCAAGACAGTGACCAGCAAGCCGGGTGTCTACCGAATGTATGACACCGGCGGCACAGTTATCTATGTAGGCAAAGCAAAAGATCTTAAAAAGCGCCTCTCCAGTTATTTTCGCAGCAATCTCGCCTCGCGAAAGACAGAAGCGCTGGTTGCACAGATCCAGCAGATTGACGTCACGGTAACCCATACCGAGACGGAAGCGTTATTGCTGGAACACAACTACATCAAGCTTTATCAGCCGCGCTACAACGTGCTGTTGCGCGATGATAAATCCTATCCTTTTATTTTCCTGAGCGGCGATACCCACCCGCGCCTGGCGATGCATCGTGGTGCGAAGCACGCTAAAGGGGAGTACTTTGGCCCGTTTCCTAATGGTTACGCTGTGCGGGAAACCCTGGCGCTCTTGCAGAAAATATTCCCGGTCCGCCAGTGCGAAAATAGCGTCTATCGCAACCGCTCGCGTCCGTGTCTGCAATACCAGATTGGCCGCTGTCTTGGCCCCTGCGTGGCGGGGCTGGTGAGCGAAGAGGAGTACGCACAGCAGGTGGACTATGTGCGGCTGTTCCTTGCCGGTAAAGATGATCAGGTGCTCACGAAACTGATTGCCCGGATGGAAAAAGCCAGCCAGGCGCTGGAATTTGAAGAGGCGGCGCGTATTCGCGATCAAATTCAGGCCGTACGCCGGGTCACCGAAAAACAGTTTGTCTCCAATACCGGGGACGATCTGGATGTGATCGGCGTGGCGTTCGATGCTGGCATGGCCTGCGTGCATGTGCTCTTTATTCGTCAGGGCAAGGTGCTGGGTAGCCGGAGTTATTTCCCGAAAGTGCCGAATGGCACTGAACTTGGCGAGGTGGTGGAAACCTTTGTCGGGCAGTTCTACCTGCAGGGAAGCCAGATGCGCACGCTGCCAGGTGAGATCCTGCTTGATTTCAACCTCAATGACAAAACGCTGCTGGCGGATTCGTTGTCCGAGCTTGCCGGACGCAAAGTTAACGTGCAGACCAAACCGCGCGGCGATCGGGCGCGTTACCTGAAGCTGGCACGTACGAACGCCGCGACGGCGCTCAGTACGAAATTGTCGCAGCAGTCGACCGTCCACCAACGCCTGACCGCGCTGGCGACCTTGCTCAAATTGCCAGAAGTGAAGCGTATGGAGTGTTTCGATATTAGCCATACGATGGGCGAGCAGACGGTTGCGTCCTGTGTGGTGTTTGATGCCAACGGGCCGCTACGTGCGGAATACCGTCGATATAACATTACGGGTATCACGCCTGGTGATGATTACGCCGCCATGAATCAGGTGCTGCGTCGTCGTTACGGCAAAGCGATTGAAGAGAACAAAATTCCGGATGTTATTCTGATTGATGGCGGGAAAGGGCAGTTAGGGCAGGCCAAAACGGTGTTTGCCGAACTCGACGTCCCGTGGGATAAACATCATCCGTTGCTGTTGGGCGTAGCGAAAGGAACAGACCGTAAGGCAGGGCTTGAGACCTTGTTCTTTGAACCGGAAGGCGAAGGGTTTAACCTACCGCCAGATTCCCCTGCGTTACATGTGATTCAGCATATTCGCGACGAGTCACACGATCATGCCATCAGCGGCCACCGTAAAAAGCGGGCAAAGGTGAAGAATACCAGTACGCTGGAAACCATCGAAGGCGTTGGTCCAAAACGTCGCCAGATGCTGTTAAAATACATGGGTGGTCTGCAGGGTTTGCTGAATGCGAGCATTGAAGAAATTGCAAAAGTGCCGGGCATCTCGCAAGGTCTGGCAGAAAAGATCTACTACTCGTTGAAACATTAAGGGCTCTGTAGCAACATAGGGTCAAAATTTACTGACAACAGATAGTTACCGTCATTATGCGATTTAATATCCCTACGTTGCTTACCCTGTTTCGCGTCATTCTTATCCCGTTTTTTGTTTTGGCATTTTACCTGCCTTTTCAATGGGCTTCGTTCGCATGCGCGCTGATTTTTCTGGTTGCCGCCGTAACCGACTGGTTTGACGGCTTCCTTGCGCGTCGCTGGAACCAGAGCACGCGCTTTGGCGCATTCCTGGACCCGGTGGCGGACAAAGTGATGGTCGCAATCGCAATGGTGCTGGTAGCAGAGCATTACCATACCTGGTGGGTGACGTTGCCGGCGGCTACCATGATTGCCCGCGAGATCATTATTTCGGCCCTGCGTGAATGGATGGCAGAACTAGGGAAACGCAACAGTGTTGCCGTCTCCTGGATCGGTAAAGTGAAAACGACCGCGCAGATGACCGCACTGGTCTGGATGCTGTGGCGTCCAAACGAGTGGGTAGAGTGGGCGGGGATTGGTCTGTTCCTGGTCGCTGCGGTACTGACATTGTGGTCGATGTTGCAATATCTGAACGCGGCACGCGGAGATTTGCTTGAACAGTGATCGTTTCGCGTTAATTTTCAGCAAACGATCCGGGTTTTGAAAAATATCGTTGACTCAGTGCGTCAGGTAAGTAGAATGCATCGCATCAGACGGCAGCGTAGCTCGCCAGAAGATAACAAAATCAAGTGATTAGAACAAAACTTGATATTGCGGGAATAGCTCAGTTGGTAGAGCACGACCTTGCCAAGGTCGGGGTCGCGAGTTCGAGTCTCGTTTCCCGCTCCAGTTTACAAGCATCGGCATATTGCGGGTGCTGGTCGAAAGGCCTGAAGAATCTGGCGCGTTAGCAAAGCGGTTATGTAGCGGATTGCAAATCCGTCTAGTCCGGTTCGACTCCGGAACGCGCCTCCAATTTCTTCCCGAGCCCGGGTGGTGGAATCGGTAGACACAAGGGATTTAAAATCCCTCGGCGTTCGCGCTGTGCGGGTTCAAGTCCCGCCCCGGGTACCATGGGAAAGATAAGAATAATCAAAGCAATAAGCAGTGTCGTGAAACCACCTCCGGGTGGTTTTTTTGTTTTTATACTCTCCATTCCGAAGATGCGACCTAAGGTGGTTTTCCCCTGACCGCGTAGCCATTCACGTTTTCTGATCCCCGATAACAGTAACAGTTTTCACTTTTCTGTCGTCTATTGTTGCCTGAGGTGTGTCCTCTGGCCGCAGTTTGGCGGCCAGAGGAAAGCGTCCATAGCTGACGACATCAACTCACTAAAAATGGGCAACGATATGCTGCTGAGTTTTAGTTGCTTGCGAAGATTCAGAGGAGCCGCTGGAGTTCTGTGGATTCAGCATTCGCATTGCCATCAATTTCCGGAGAGTTAAGCGCTGGAAAGGGCGGCTTCCTCGCAGGCTCGTCATCTGTCCACCCGGCTGGCGCCGGTTGTCGACCCCGGTCGGGAGTTCTCATCTCCCCTGGTATGGGAGACTATAAAAGAAAAAAGCCCGTACTTTCGTACAGGCTCTTATCTGAAATGATGGCGGTGAGGGGGGGATTGACTCGCTTCGCTCGCCCTGCGGGCAGCTTCCTCGCAGGCTCGTCATCTGTCCACCCGGCTGACGCCGGTTGTCGACCCCCGGTCGGGGGTTCTCATCCCCCCTGGTATGGGAGATTATAAAAGAAAAAAGCCCGTACTTTCGTACAGGCTCTTATCTGAAATGATGGCGGTGAGGGGGGGATTGACTCGCTTCGCTCGCCCTGCGGGCAGCTTCCTCGCAGGCTCGTCATCTGTCCACCCGGCTGGCGCCGGTTGTCGACCCCCGGTCGGTGGTTCTCATCCCCCCTGGTATGGGAGGTTATAAAAGAAAAAAGCCCGTACTTTCGTACAGGCTCTCATCTGAAATGATGGCGGTGAGGGGGGGGGATTGACTCGCTTCGCTCGCCCTGCGGGCAGCTTCCTCGCAGGCTCGTCATCTGTCCACCCGGCTGGCGCCGGTTGTCGACCCCCGGTCGGTGGTTCTCATCCCCCCTGGTATGGGAGGTTATAAAAGAAAAAAGCCCGTACTTTCGTACAGGCTCTCATCTGAAATGATGGCGGTGAGGGGGGGATTCGAACCCCCGATACGTTGCCGTATACACACTTTCCAGGCGTGCTCCTTCAGCCACTCGGACACCTCACCACATTGTTTTGCTGCCACACCACTGGGGGGCAACGGGGCGCTACTATAGGGAGTTGCGCTAAAACGGTCAAGCATATTTTCGGTATTGATGATTGTTCGCTTAAGGTGTGAGCAACGGCAGGGAGATGATGGCTGGCAATGCGCAGATTCGCCTTGTGGTATCAGGCCCGATTGTCTAATTTCCCCCGGATGCGCTGGCGCTTATTCGGGCTACCGGCTAACAGTGCGCACGGAACCGATCACAGGTGTGAGGGGAAATAAAGGCAGATTGCTGGTATTTATACTTTCATGGAGTTCTCATCCCCCCTGGTATGGGAGACTATAAAAGAAAAAAGCCCGTACTTTCGTACAGGCTCTCATCTGAAATGATGGCGGTGAGGGGGGGATTGACTCGCTTCGCTCGCCCTGCGGGCAGCTTCCTCGCAGGCTCGTCATCTGTCCACCCGGCTGGCGCCGGTTGTCGCCCCCCGGTCGGGTGTTCTCATCCCCCCTGGTATGGGAGATTATAAAAGAAAAAAGCCCGTACTTTCGTACAGGCTCTCATCTGAAATGATGTACGGTCCGGAGACATGGCAGACAGGTGTTCGGAGACATGGTGAACACTTTTTAACACCCTTTACCCATGATGATCGACCTCTTTTTCAGGTCGATCATCCCCACTTTCGTGCTGTACCACCACACCTCATAACACCCGTCCTCTGCCGTTTCCCGCAGGCCCACATACTCGCCCCTGAATGCTTTCCCCGCGCTCAGGCTCACCCCTTTTATGCTCAGCTTCCCGCTCACATCCACCTTCCTCACCTGCACCCCTTCATCGTATTCCGGGGCCTGCACCGCCCCGTTGTACTGCCTTGATGACGGCTGATAGCGTGATGCCGGAACCGCCATGTCCAGCGCTTCGTGCGGACGCTCCAGGTTATAGACCGCGCGCCAGTCATCGAACACCTGCTGTAACTGGCTGCCGTCCGTGAACCACCGGCCCTGCAGCACTTCGGCCTTCAGGCTGCGGTGAAAACGTTCCAGCTTGCCCTGCGTCTGCGGATGGT